>NZ_JAUMZU010000002.1 GCF_030527965.1 Neisseria sp. | reverse complement strand
GATAATTCTAACTTAAATTTGAATTTCCCTAGTTATCTAGGACAGCCCCTAAATTTTTTCTTTAAAGGAGTTTACTATGCAAGTTTTAAATTCAAATGAGTTAAATCAGGTTTCTGGCGGTTTCATTCCTGCACTCATAGCTGTTGCGGCTGTTGTCGCTTTAGAGGTATACAACGCACCACCAGCTTATTAATATTATCTTAGAAGTATTCTTGCCGCTTTTATTTGGTATTATCTATACTTATCATTAATACGGCATTTGGCATAATACTGTCATTTTTATATTTCATTTTATAAATGATATAAATCTCGTAATCAAGCTGCTTGAGATGATTGATTCAGGCAGCTTGATTTATATTTTATATAGCATATCCAAAATAAAATGATAATTAGAAACAACCAAAATAATTAAAAATAAGCTTTTAATTAAAACCAAGTCGATTATTTGGTTTATGTACTGAATTTAATAAAATTAATTCCATTTTGAAAGCCCCTCTAGCAAAATCCGTTAGTGCCAAGCTGCCATAAATTCCCGCCAATGCTCTGCTTCTTCCTGCGTTTTCAGATATTGGCGTATGCGGCGGATTTCCTGCTCGTATTCGTCACCGTCCAGCGCCCCGCTCATCAGGCAGAAGCGCAGATACATTAAATAAGTATTAGCAGCATCGGTTTCACAGTAATCGCGGATTTCTGTTATTTTACCTGCGTGGTAGGCTTCCCAGACCTTGCTGCCGTCCATACCCAATTTACCGGGAAGACCGCAAAGCTTAGCCATATCATCAAGCGGAACGCTGGCTCTCGGTTGATATAAAGCGAGCAAATCCATTAAATCGCAATGGCGATTATGGTAACGGCTAATATAGTTGTTCCATTTGAAATCTCGACTATCACCGAAATCGCCCTCTCCCATATCCCAATAACGGGCGGCGGTAATGCCGTGAATCAGCGCGCGGTAATGCAGCACCGGCAGATCGAAACCGCCTCCGTTCCAACTGACCAATTGAGGCGTGTGCGTTTCGATCAAATCAAAAAACTTGGCAATCATGGTTTCTTCGCTGTCATGCGCTTCACCTATGGTGCCAATATGGATTTTTTCAGCACCCCAGCGCATGCAGCAGGAAATTGCCACCACTTGATGCAGATGATGCTGCATAAAATCACCGCCGGTCTGCGCGCGCCGCTTCTGTTGTGCAAAAGCCACCACTTCGGCATCGGAAATGTTTTCCGGCAATTCGTAAAGCAAACGGATGCCGCGCACATCCGGAATGGTTTCAATATCAAAAGCAAGAATCGGGGTCATAACACATTTTCCGTAAGGCAGTTGTGGCATTGTGCATGAAGTTACGGGCTTTGACAAACCCGCCAAGCGGCACCGGCCCTTTGCTAAATTACTTAAATCTACTTGGTCTGCAGCGAAGGTTTCGGCATAATGTGGCACATTTTAAAATGAAAAGTGAAAACATTTCTGAAAGTCTTAAGCATGAAACTATCCAAATCCCTGCTCTCACTTACCATTCTGCCCTTGATTGCCTGCGGTCAAACCACAGTCAGCAATAATCAGCCGCCGAAAACCGCCAAAAATCAGGCAACGGCCGCGCCAACAGCTCAAAGCAAAGCGCCCGACGATGTCATCAAAAGCATTACCGAAAAACTCCAGCAAACCTACGGACAACAAAAGCTGAAAGTACAAAGCGTGCAAAGCACGCCGGTAGCCGGCTTGTTTGAAGTCGTGGTCTCGGGCAATCAAGTTGTCTACACCGATGCCAATGCGGATTACATGTTTGTCGGTGATTTAATCGACGTGAAAAACCAGAAAAGCCTGACGGAAGAGCGCTCCGCCGATTTGAGCAAAGTTGATTACGCCAGCCTGCCTTTCAATATGGCGATTAAAGAAGTGCGCGGCAACGGTAAGCTGAAAGTGGCCGTATTCTCCGATCCGGACTGCCCATTTTGCAAACGCTTGGAAGGCGAATTCGATCAGATGACCGACATCACGATTTATAGCTTCCTGATGCCTATTACCAGCCTGCACCCGCAAGCAAACCAGAAAGCCATTCAAATCTGGTGCCAGAAAGACCGTACTGCCGCATGGACCAAGTGGATGAGGAAAGGCGAAGCGCCTACCCATGTTCCGGAATGCGACAATCCCGTGGCACAAACCACTTCGCTTGGCGAACAGCTCGGATTTACCGGCACACCCGCCATCATTTTCCCCAACGGCAAAGTGCAAGCCGGCTACTCGCCCAAAGCGCAACTGCAACAAGCGATTGAGAATAATCAATAACTCTTAGAATTTACAACGGTTTCATTTATCTTGTCGTGAATGAGACCTGCTTATCCTCAAAGAAATGCCTGTCTGAAAACATGTTCAGACAGGCATTTTATTCACATTAAGTTGAAGTTCAACTAATGACGTTTATTTACCGGCATTGGCTGTCGGATTAATCAAAATTTCCACACGGCGGTTTTGCGCTTTTCCAGATTCCGTGTCATTGCTGGCAACCGGTTGACGCGAACCATAACCAATAGTGCTCAAGCGTGAACCGGTAACGCCACGCTGAACCAAATAATCGGCCACAGAACGGGCGCGGCGCTCAGACAGGGGCTGATTAATACTGTCGTTCCCCGTGCTGTCGGTATGGCCGGCTACGGTTACGGTTGTTTCAGGGTATTGCACCAGCGTTTCCGCGGCTTTATTCAGCGAATCCATCGCAGCAGAACTCAAAGTCGCGCTGTTGGTCGCAAACGTTACTGCGCTAGGCATGGTCAATTTAATCTGGTTACCTTCGCGGGAAACTTGTACGTCGGTATTTTTCAGACTCTCACGTAATTTCGCTTCCTGATAATCCATATATCCGCCAACGCCCGCACCAATAGCACCACAAGCCAGAGCCGAGTTGCGTGCTCCTTTGCTGCCATGAGTCAGCGCACCAATCGCGCCACAAGCAGCAGCGCCGCCCAAACCGTACATAGCGGTTTTACTCATTTTTTGCTGCCCGGTTGTCGGGTCGGTAACGCAACCAGACAATGCCATCGCTGAAGCCGTTGCAAGAATAGTTAATGTTTTGATGAATTTCATTTCAAAAAGTCCTTTCAATAGGATATACGGATAAGCGGATGCAATCTGCAACATACAGATAAAAAAGATGATTTAAGCACTCCGCTATATATCGGGGCTAACTATATCTGACAAAACAGCTCTCAAAAAGTTTCTTTAACACGATATTACCCATCGATACCGTTTAATCTTTTTCATTACCGTTCAAACGAAGTAAACAGCAACAATGTCACAAAACCACGGCATAGACAACACAATCATAAACTCGTGTATCTCTCAAAAAGATTGATAAACCACATTGATATACAATTCATATCAAAGCCGAGTTCAAAAACAAAAAGCCTGTCTGAAATGTTTTCAGACAGGCTTTTACAGTTTTCAGCGCTTACAGCGTACGCGCCACTTCTACAATATCAAACACTTCCAGCTGGTCGCCTTCCATGATTTCATTATAGTTTTTCAGCATCAAGCCGCACTCAAAACCCATGCGAACTTCTTTCACATCGTCTTTAAAGCGCTTGAGCGAGGCCAACTCACCGGTGTGGATAACCACATTATTACGAATCAAGCGAACATGCGAATCACGTTTAACCAGACCATCAGTTACCATACAGCCGGCAATATTGCCCACTTTCGATACGCTGATAACCTGACGGATTTCCACCGTGCCGGTTACTTGCTCTTTCTGTTCCGGCGCCAACATACCGCTCATAGCCGCTTTCACATCATCAATAGCATCGTAAATGATGTTGTAGTAGCGAATTTCCACATCTTCATTTTCCGCCAGCTTACGGGCAGACGCATCCGCACGCACGTTAAAGCCGATAATGAACGCACCCGACGCAATGGCCAAATTCACATCGCTCTCGGTAATACCGCCCACTCCGCTGTGCAATACATTCACTTTCACCTCTTCGGTGGAAAGTTTTTGCAGGCTGCCAGACAAGGCTTCGTAAGAGCCTTGAACGTCCGCTTTGATAATGACAGACAAATTCTGCGCCTGGCCCTCGCCCATGTTGTTGAACATGTTTTCCAGCTTGGCCGCTTGTTGCTTGGCCAAACGCACGTCGCGATACTTACCCTGACGGAACAAAGCAATCTCACGTGCTTTTTTCTCGTCGGCCAGCACCATGGCATCTTCTCCGGCATTAGGCACATCCGACAGGCCCAGAATCTCGACCGGAATAGAAGGCCCGGCCGCTTCAATCAGCTTACCATTCTCGTCCATCATCGCACGCACCTTACCGAAGGCAGTGCCGGCCAACAACATATCGCCTTTGCGTAGCGTACCGCTTTGTACCAACAACGTCGCTACCGCACCACGACCTTTATCCAAACGGGCTTCTACAATAATGCCTTTCGCAGGCGCATCAGCCGGAGCGATCAATTCAAGAACCTCAGCTTCCAGCAACACGGCTTCCAGCAAAGCATCAATGTTAGTTCCCTGTTTAGCGGATACATCGATAAACTGGGTGGTACCGCCCCATGAATCGGGAATCACTTCATAATTAGTCAATTCTTGGCGGATACGCTCAGGATTAGCGGCTTCTTTATCAATCTTGTTAACCGCCACCACCATCGGCACACCGGCCGCTTTCGCGTGGGCGATCGCCTCAATCGTTTGCGGCATAACGCCGTCGTCAGCCGCCACCACCAGAATCACAATATCAGTCGCTTGTGCACCGCGCGCGCGCATGGCAGTAAATGCTTCGTGGCCCGGCGTGTCGAGGAAGGTAATCACGCCACGCGGCGTTTCCACATGGTAAGCACCGATATGCTGCGTAATCCCGCCGGCTTCTCCCTGCACCACTTTGGCACGTCGAATGTAATCGAGCAGAGAAGTTTTACCATGGTCAACGTGACCCATCACGGTAACCACCGGCGGACGCGGCAATTTTTCCGCTTCCACAATTTCCACGCCTTCTTCCAAGAAGGCTTCAGGATCGTCGACGGCGGCAGGCTTACCGACATGGCCCATTTCTTCCACCACAATCAATGCGGTTTCTTGATCAAGCGATTGGTTGATGGTAACCATCATCCCCATTTTCATCAGGGTTTTGACCACTTCCACGCCCTTAACCGCCATCTTGTGCGCCAAATCGGCCACGGTAATGGTTTCCGGCACCAATACTTCATGCACTACCGGCTCAGTCGGTGCTTGGAAAGCATGCTGATTAGGTTCGAGCTTGAGTTTTTTGCCTTTTTTACCGCTGCCGCGCACGCGATCTTCGTCGCTATGTCCCGAGTTACGGTCACGACCTTTGCCTCCTTTACCTTTAGCACCGCGTGTTTGAACATCCATATCATCGCGTTTACGGCGGTCTTCTTTTTTGCGTCCGCCACCGTTTGCGTTTGATTCTTCGTTCACACGGCCATCATCTTTCGCAACCGGTTTACCGGCAGCAGCCAAAGGTTTCTTCTCAGTCGGTTTGGCAGAGCGCTGCTCATTAGCCCGCGCTTTTTGCGCTGCACGCGCTTCTTCCTGAGCCTGTTTTTTTGCTTCTTCACGACGTTGTTGACGTTCTTGACGCTCCTGTTTTTCACGCAACAGCGCTTCTTGATGCGCACGTAAAGCAGCGGAACGCCGCGCTTCTTCATCACGCGTTGCCTGCTCAACCGCACTAACCACTTCTACCGGGCCGGCTGCTTCTTTTTTCTTCTCTTTGTTTTTCTTACCGCCGGTTTTTTCGGCACGAGGTGATTTTTCAGCAGTTTTTTCCGCTTGCAGCTCTTTATCTGCTGCCTGTGGCTCAGGCGCTTTTTCTTGCTCTGCCGCTGCTTTTTGCTGCAAGGCTTCTTCCGCTTGTTTTTGCGCTTCGGCTTGAGCCCTGGCATCTGCTTCAGCAGCCTCTTTGGCCTGTTTTTCGGCCTCTGCTGCCGCTTGCAACGCTTGTTCCTGCTCTGCTTTGGCTTTAGCCTGTGCTGCCAACTCCTCCGGAGAAGGCACAACCACTTGACGGCTACGACGACGGGTCTCCACTTGCACGCCCGCTATCGTACTGCGCTCGGTTTTCTTACGAGCAATACTGATGGTTCCGCCTGATGTATCATGACCTTGTTTCAGATAGGCTAACAAAAGTGCTTTATCATCAGCAGTAATTTCATCACTGGCGGATGTTGTCGCCACACCCGCGCTTTTTAATTGGTTTAACAGTTCGTCGACCGGCTTGTTCAGGTCGGCGGCAAATTGTTCTACGGTACTCTTAGTCATGCCTTACCTCTCATTTATCTTCTTCGAACCAGTGGGCACGGGCAGCCATAATCACTTTTTCAGCTTCTTCTTTGCTCACGCCGGTAATTTCGATTAATTCATCAATAGCCAATTCCGCCAAACCGTCACGATCATTAATGCCTGCCTGAACCAAATCACGCAACATATCCTGATCCACGCCCTCAAGCGACTTCAAATCGTCGGCCACTTCATCCAACTTCTCTTCCGATGCGATGGCTAAGGTCAGAATGGCATCTCGAGCACGGTTACGCAGCGTTTCAACCGTCGCTTCGTCAAATCCGATTTCCACCAATTCATCCGCCGGCACATAAGCCACTTCTTCCAGCGATGCAAAGCCCTCTTGTACCAGAACATTTGCGGTTTCTTCATCTACGTTCAAATGTTCGACAAACAAACTGCGGATGGCTGCATCTTCCGCAGCATGACGCTCTTCAGCTTCCTGCACTGTCATAATATTCAATTGCCAGTTCGTCAGATCCGCAGCCAAACGCACGTTCTGACCACCACGACCAATAGCCAGCGCCAACTGATCTTCCGCCACAACCACATCCACCGCGTGCTTGTCTTCATCGATCAAAATGCGGGTTACTTCTGCCGGAGAAAGCGCATTAATCACAAATTGCGCCGTTTCAGTCGACCACAAAACCACATCAATACGCTCTCCGCTGATCTCATTACTTACAGCATTAATACGCGAACCTCGCACACCGATACAGGTACCTTGCGGATCAATACGCTGATCATTTGATTTAACAGCAATTTTAGCGCGTTGACCCGGGTCACGTGCAGCTTCTTTGATTTCCAACAAACCGTCTGCAATTTCAGGCACTTCTTGCTCGAACAGTTTCACTAAAAATTCTCGTGAAGTACGGCTTAAAATAACCTGCTTACGCGCGCCTTGCTCGTCCACTCGTAAAAACAGCGCACGGATGCGGTCACCGTTTCGATAATTTTCACGCGGAATCATTTGATCTCGAGGAATCAAGGCGTCCAATTTACCGATTTCCACAATAATGCCGTGACGCTCAACGCGTTTCACAGTACCCAGCACAATATCATCTTTTCGCTGCAAAAATTCATTAAGAATTTTCTCACGCTCCGCATCACGGATGCGTTGCAAAATAATTTGCTTAGCCGTTTGCGCTGCTTGGCGACCAAATGCTTCATTCGGCAGTTTTTCTTCGTAATACTCCCCGATTTGAAGCAGCGTATCCGGGATTTCTTCTTGAATTTCTTCAATGGTTTTTTCTGTATCCGGATAGGTATAATCTTCATCCGCCACAATCAGCCAACGGCGGTAAGTAGCATATTCACCAGTTTCACGATCGATTTCGACACGCACATCCATATGCTCGCGTTCAGATTTTTTCTTAGCGGCAGTGCCCAAAGCAAATTCCAGCGCATCAAATACCACATCAGGGTCTACGTTTTTTTCGCTGGCCAATGCTTCGGCCAACTGCAACATTTCACGACTCATGCTCAAACTCCTAAGGATTTATTAATTTTAAAATTTAAATTCGGGTTTCAGACGGGCTTTGTCAATATTGGCTAATTCCAACTCAACTGTTTTCCCATCGAAAGAAATCTTTACAATGTTGTTTTCACAACCTTCGATACGACCGATAAAATTTTTCTGTCCGTCAACCGGCAACCGGGTTTTCACTTTAGTTTGCTGCCCGGTAAAACGCATAAAATCATCAGCCTTTTTCAAAAGCCGATCCAGGCCGGGACTTGAGATTTCCAGATTTTTATAATCGATATCCTCCACCATAAACACACGGCTCAAATGGTTGCTCACGGTTGCACAGTCTTCCACCGTAATTCCACCATCCTTATCGATAAAGATGCGCAATGTGCCTTGGGCCGTCAGTTCAAAATCAACCAATTCATAACCCATCCCAGGTAAAGTTTTCTCAAGAATATTTTGGATATCCAAATTCTGCTCCGCAAAAAAACAAAAAATGGCCTTCTGGCCATTCTTCAATATAAATGAAAAATTTTACGGATTATAAACCTTTTATTCCTAAAAGAAAAGTATTTGTTCTACCATTCAGGCAAGCAAACATCCCGCTCAGCAGCAACCTTGCGCGAAGGTCTCACTACCGCTAAAATCATCGCCTATTTCTTAATCATAGCAATAACTTCCGATTAAATCGGCTTAGCCCAGATAGGTTTTCGTCATGTCCGAACCCACCGTTTATAATTTCTCTTCCGGCCCCGGCACCCTGCCGGAAGCTGTTTTACGCACAGCACAAAATGAAATGCTTGATTACAACGGCACCGGCCTTTCGGTCATGACAATGAGCCATCGTTCCGATATGTTTATGAGCATTCTCCATCATGCGGAACAAGATTTGCGACAGCTTCTAGCTATTCCGGAACACTACAAAGTATTATTTCTGCAAGGCGGTGCCAACGCCCAATTCAATATGGTTGTAATGAACTTTGCCAATGGTTTCAAACAGGTCGATTCGGTCGTAACCGGCAACTGGTCTGCAACTGCACATTCGCAAATGGGCAAACTGTCTGACGTTGATATCCATCTGGCCGCACACGGTGGTGAACAATACGACTATACCGATTTGCCGCCGGCAGAAGATTGGGATATTGACGCAGGCTCGGCTTTCGTTCATTTTGTAAGCAATGAAACAGCCAACGGCTTGCAATACCGCGAGATGCCTAAATTGCCCGAGGGAATGCCGCCTTTGGTTTGTGACATGTCGAGCGAGATTTTATCGCGCCGAATCCAAGTTGACGATTTCGGCGTCATTTATGCCGGCGCACAAAAAAATATAGGCCCTGCCGGCGCCACTGTAGTTATCATACGAGAAGATCTGCTGGAACGTTGCTCAGAACGCATACCCAACGTATGGAACTACAAAACTCACATTGACAAACAAGGCATGTACAACACCCCTGCCACTTACCCCATCTACATTGCCGGATTGACTTTCCGGTGGCTGCAGACGCAAGGGGGCGTAGAGAAAATCGAAAAACTGAACAATTTAAAAGCTCAAATGCTTTATGAGGCTATTGATGGCAGCAGCGGTTTTTACACCAACCCCATCCAACCCAACGCTCGTTCTTACATGAACGTGATTTTCACGACTGGAAATGCCGCTTTAGACAAACTATTTGCCCAAGAAGCCGCTTTTTACGGCTTAAAATCACTCAGCGGCTATAAAAGCATTGGCGGCATGCGTGCCAGCATTTACAATGCCATGCCCCTATCTGGGGTAGAAGAGTTAACCAAGTTTATGGCCGACTTCAAACATCGTTACGGATAATCAATTTATTTAATATCAACTAGGTTTTAATTAAGACATTAAACTTGTGTATTATTCTATTTTTGATCATCTTTAACTTTGTATAACCCTGAGAAGCTGCTACCACTCACTTAAAATATTAACAACGCTGCATCAAAGCCTCGATTTCAGCCACCGTTTTCGGCACCTCCGAAGTATAGACATCATTTCCGTTTTCAGTAATCAATACATTGTCTTCGATACGGATGCCGATATCGTGAAACTCAGCCGGAATATCAGGTGCTGCACTAATGTAGAGCCCCGGTTCAATGGTTGTGCACATACCCGGGCACAATGGCAACAGGCTTCCGTCGGCATGATAACGGCCACCAACATCATGCACGTCCAATCCGATCCAATGGCCCAGCCCGTGCATATAAAAACGGCGGTACGCTTGGCTTTCAATATTTTCATCCAAACTGCCTGAGAGCAGCTTAAGGTCAATCAGGCCTTGAACTAGAGTTTCTAACGCTTTTTTCTGAATGTCTTTCCAATAAGCACCGGGCAGAGTTTGTTGGATAGCTGTTTCGTTGGCAGCCAGTACGATTTCATACACTTCCTTCTGTGCCGAGCTGAATATGCCATTTACAGGGAAAGTACGAGTAATGTCTCCGGCATAGTTTTCAAATTCGCCTCCGGCATCAATCAGCAGCAAATCACCATCTTGAAGCATATTGTTATTATCAACATAGTGCAGGCAGCACGCATTTTTTCCGCCGCCGACAATGCTGTTATAAGCCGCATAGCGGGCGCCGTTTTGCATAAAATGGTGCAACAATTCCGCTTCGACTTGATATTCATACAGACCCGGGCGCGTGTAGCGCATGGCTCGGATATGCGCTTGCGCACTGATGCTGCCCGCACGGCGCAGCAAATCAATTTCGCTCGCATCTTTGATTTGGCGCATCGGATCCAGAATGCGGCTCAGATCGTTTAAAACCTCGGGCGCTTGCACAAATCCGGTTACCGCACGCTGAACCGCCGCTTGCTTAACAGGATACCAAAGCCGCATCAGCTCTTGGTCGTATTCAGGATAAAGCCCCCATAAAGCATAAAGGCCACTACTGCCCTTAATCGCTTCTGACAATCTGCTTTGCCATTCAGACAAAGGATAGGCTTCATCCACCCCGAACACCGCCTGCGCTGCCTCCGGACCATAACGGAAACCATCCCATGTTTCGCGCAAAGGGTCTTTTTCCCGGCAAAACAAGGTGCTACGGCCGGTTTTACCATCCAGCAGTAATACCGATTCGGGTTCAGGAAAGCCGCTGAGGTAATACAGATAGCTGTCTTGACGATAAGGGTATTGGGTATCGTTGCTTCGACGCTGTTCGGGCGCGCTGAACAATACGGCAATGCCATCGCCGATTTTGTCTAACAGCTGTTTTCGGCGCTTTTGGTAGATGGTCGGATTCATAAAATTCCTTTTAAAGAGAGGCAAAAAGCCTGTCTGAAAATGTGCTTTACGAAGATAATTTCTGCTCGACGGCAGCCCAAACAGCATCAACCGGAATGTTGCTCAAATAGCGCTCGGTCGTATTCACATCAATGCTGTTGGGATGAGGCAGCTCACCAAAATCGCCCGCCCACACCACTTCGGCCTTATCGGAATAAGGCCGCCAGCGGCTGACCCAACTCGGGCCGAACAGCGCGACCTGCGGCTTATCAAGCGCGGCAGCAATGTGCATGGGCACGGAATCAACGCCGATAAACAATTTCGCGCCGTCAATCGCGGCGGCCAACTCGCGCAAACTCAACACACCGTCGAGCACCCATAATTTCTGTGGCATCGCAATATGAATTTGCGATTGCAACTTTTCCAGCATGGCATGTTCACGTGCATCGGGCGCAGCGGTCAATATCACATTGTGTCCGGCAGCAAGCAGTTTCTTCAGCAACTCGGCAGTTTTATCGTCATCCCAGCATTTGAAAAACCAACGCGAGCCGGGATGCACCAAGACATAATCCTCGCCCTTCCAACCTCTTTCTGCCAGCTTCAGCCCGAGACTATGGCGCGAAGCCTCGGAAATGCCCATGCGCACTTGCGGTCGATAACCTTTCAAATCCAGCTTTAACGGCTCAAGCAGGCTTAGGTAGTCGTCTACCGTATGAATATCCATGCCGCCCGGTTCGACAAAATCGGTATGGAATTTGCGCCAGAGCACATTGCGCCGGTTATGCCAATTAAACGTCAGCACACGCTTTGCGCCGCTATATTTAGCAAGCGCGCCGGCACGCCAGCGGTTGGAAAAATTCAATACGACATCATAATCCTGAAACTGTATCCAGCGCGCCAAGGCAATTTCCTGCCTGACCTGAAACAATTTCCCTTGTTTTTTCCAGTTTCGATCTATGGTATGGATACGCGCAATCAGAGGGTTGTCTGTCACAACGTCTTCCATCCCCTTATAAACCAGCATATCGATGCTGCAATCGGGTAGTGCGGCCTTTAAGGCATCGGCTACCGCCGTAGTGAGCAACACGTCGCCGTGGTGCATCAACTGAATCAATAAAAATCGTTGTTTTTGCTTCATCGCTCGACAATCTTTTGTTATTTGCTTCATTAGCAAACGCCATTATAAAACCAAAGTGGTTTTTCAGACAGGCATTTGATACTATAGCAAACACGCTTCATTTCCCGCTTTATCTGGGAATGCCGCCTTTTCCAATGCCTGTCTGAAAACACGAAACCATGTCTGCCATTGCCAACGCCCGCCTCCATTCCCAATACCTTGCCCGCCATCTTGATAACGGCAATCTTAATCCTACCGTACTCGAGCCCTTGCTATCCCGAGCCCTGACCGACGCCGATTTTCAGCAGTTTGCCGACTGGCAGAAATTGCAACACGATGAAAACGAAGCCGAGCTTGCCCGCCAGCTGCGCCTGTTGCGCCGCTACGTGATGGCACACATCATCATCCGCGACATCAATCGCATCAGCACATTGGAAGAAGTGACCGGCACCATTACCCGCTTCGCCGACTTCGCCGTTAATACCGCACTCGATTACGCCTACGCCTACTATCAAGATATGTACGGCACGCCGATAGGCCGCTACAGCGGCGAGCCGCAATACCTGAGCGTGGTTGCGATGGGCAAAGCCGGCGGCTACGAACTAAACGTGTCATCCGACATCGACCTGATTTTCGTTTACCCGGAAAATGGCAATACAAACGGCAAACGCGAACGTACCAATCAAGAATTCTTTACCAAAACCGGCCAAAAACTCATAACCCTACTCAACGACATCACCGCCGACGGCCAAGTATTCCGCGTCGACATGCGTCTGAGGCCAGACGGCGACAGCGGCGCGCTCGTACTCAGCGAAACCGCGCTCGAGCAATACCTGATTACGCAAGGCCGCGAATGGGAGCGCTACGCATGGTGCAAAGGTCGGGTCGTCACACCGTATACCAACGACATCCCCGCGCTCGTGCGCCCCTTCGTATTCCGAAAATACCTTGATTTCAACTCCTATGAAGCCATGCGCGGCTTACACCGGCAAATCCGGCGCGAAGTGCAGAAAAAAGGCATGACCGACAACATCAAACTCGGCGCCGGCGGCATCCGCGAAATCGAATTTATCGCCCAGATATTTCAAATGATACGCGGCGGACAAAATCGCGCGCTGCAACTGAAAGGCACGCAGGAAACCCTGCACAAACTTGAAGAATTGGAAATTCTGCCCGCCCATACCGTTGCCGAACTTTTAGAAGCCTATCGGTTTTTGCGCGACGTCGAACACCGGCTGCAATACTGGGACGACCAGCAAACCCAAACCCTGCCTGAAAATCCCGAACAGCAACAGCGACTGGCCGAAAGCATGGGCTTCGAACACTACCCGGCTTTTTCAGACAAGCTTAACCAACACCGCAAAACAGTCAACCAGATATTCGAACAAGTGCTTGCCGACCCTGAAGAAGCACCGAGCGAAAGCCCGCACGATCTGGCGCTACTTTGGCAGGAAGACGGCGACCAAACCACGCAAACCGCCTTGCTTGAACAGCTCGGTTTCGATGCCGCCGCCATTATCAAACGGCTGGCTCAAATCAGACACAGCAGCAAATACCGCCGCCTGTCCCAACGCGCCCTGCAGCGTTTTGATGCCATTGTTCCGCAAATCATCGGCGCAGCGGGCGATTGCCATCACCCCACGCAAACCCTGCTGCGTCTGTTGGATTTTCTTGAAACCGTCAGCACCCGCTCATCTTATCTGGCCTTTTTGCAAGAATATCCCAACCAATTAAAGCAGCTCGCCGAAATCATGAGCCAAAGCTCTTGGGTTGCAGGCTATCTGCAACGCCACCCCTTACTGCTCGACAGCCTGCTTTCCGCCCAACTGATGGAAAAAGAACAAGATTGGCCCAAAGTCGCCGCCGATCTGGCCGCTACGCTCGAAGCCTGCGAAGATACGGAAAGCAAGATGGATGCCTTGCGCCACTTTCAACACGCGCAAACCTTCCGCCTCGCCGTGCAAGACTTGGCCGGTTTGTGGACGGTCGAAGCGCTCAGCGACGAGCTTTCCATCATAACCGACATCATTCTGGAACAAACGCTGATTCACGCTTGGCGCGACATGCCGAAAACCCATTGCGAAACGCCCAATTTCGCTATCATCGGCTATGGCAAATTGGGCGGCAAAGAATTAGGCTACACTTCCGATCTTGACCTCGTTTATCTGTATGACGATCCTCATCCCGACGCGCCCGATACTTACACCCGCCTCGCCCGTCGTCTGACCACTTGGCTCTCGGGCAACACCGGCGCCGGTACCCTATACGAAGTCGACCTGCGTCTGCGCCCGAACGGCGACAGCGGCTTTCTTGCCCACACCGTAACCGCATTTGAAAAATACCAGCACGAAAGCGCATGGACTTGGGAGCACCAATCGCTCACCCGTGCCCGCTACATTACCGGCTCGCCCGACATCGGCCGAGCATTTGAAAAAATCCGCCGCGACATCCTAACCGGAACGCGCGACACCGAAAGCCTGCGCCACGAAATCATCGACATGCGCGAAAAAATGTTCCCCACCCACCCGCCGCTCGATACCGACGTAAAATACGCGCGCGGCGGCGTGGTAGATGTTGAATTTATCGTACAATATCTGATTCTTTCGCAATCGCAGCATTGCCCCGCCCTGCTGGAAAACTACGGCAACATCGCCCTGTTGCGCATGGCTGCCGAGCACGGCCTGATTGATGCCGAATCCGCCCGCGCCAGCCGCCGTGCCTACCGTTTTTTCCGCAAATGCCAACATGATAAAAAGCTGCGCGACGCCGAAAAAATCGAAGCCGGAGCCGAGCTGCTTGCCCATTACGCTGCAGTAAAAACCCTATGGGCCGAAGTGTTCGGCGAAGCACCGAAAACCGCATAAACCACGATGCCTGCCTGAAAAAACCGCGCCTTGCTTTCAGACAGGCATCAAAACAGGCAACTCACTTAAATCCACAAATACATCATGCACTTCTCACTTTTATCACTCGCCACCGCCGCCCTTTTGTTTGTCTGGTTTTTGATTACCATCATATGGGGCAGCATCTGGCTGAATCTGATTACCCTAGATCAAAGCGATAAAGGCAACTTCCTTGGCGAAAAAGCCAAGAGCGCCGCCGACCGCCTCGGCCTCAGCATGCTGCGCTTTCCCGTTTTTCACCTCATCCTGTGGCTGGCCGACGTTGTCGGCTGGTGTTATGCCGCACTTTTCTGGTGGCAAAAATAGAAAACAATGCCAGCGTGAAAACGTGTCCGCACGAAAAC
This sequence comes from Neisseria sp., assembly GCF_030527965.1. Classification (GTDB taxonomy): domain Bacteria; phylum Pseudomonadota; class Gammaproteobacteria; order Burkholderiales; family Neisseriaceae; genus Neisseria. The sequence continues at coordinate 175,522 of NZ_JAUMZU010000002.1, read as the reverse complement.
CAAAATTCAAAAAATCAAGAAATACCTAATAAAAATATTAACTTATAATCAATTTGTTGGTTTTTTCACGTAAAAATATTATACTTACTTATATTTTCCTTTCTGCACTGACGGGCAAACCCATACTACTGATGGGTTTGCCCGTCATAGCCAAACCATTTCAGGAGCTTCTTGCCATGATGATTTTATATTCCGGCATTACCTGCCCGTTCAGCCACCGCTGCCGCTTTGTTTTATATGAAAAAGGCATGGATTTCGAAATCAAAGATGTCGACGTATTTAACAAGCCCGAAGACCTTGCCGTTATGAACCCTTACAACGAAGTGCCGGTATTGGTGGAGCGCGACCTGATTCTGCACGAATCCAACATCATCAACGAATACATAGACGAACGCTTTCCCCACCCGCAATTGATGCCGGGCGATCCGGTGATGCGCGGCCGCGGCCGTTTGGTGCTGTTTCGCATGGAAAAAGAGCTATTCAACCACGTTCATGTATTGGAAGACCCGGAAACCCACCCCAAAGAGCATACCAAAGCACGCGAAGCAATTGCAAACGGCCTGACCATTCTCGCGCCGGCTTTCAGTAAAAACAAATACATATTGGGCGATGAATTTTCAATGATCGACGTTGCCCTTGCCCCCTTGTTGTGGCGCCTGAACCACTATGAAATCAAACTGGGCAAATCCGCCGCACCTCTGCTCAAATATGCAGAGCGAATTTTCCAACGGGAAGCCTTTATCGAAGCGCTTACCCCTGCCGAAAAAGCAATGCGCCGTTAACCCAAACCCTCGGGCCAGCCCCGCTTGCCCGCCAAGGAGCAACCGCCATGACCGCCAGCACCAAACCCTATCTGTTGCGCGCCCTCTATGAATGGTGTCTCGACAACAGCCAAACGCCCCATATCGTTGCATGGGTAAACGAACATACGCGCGTGCCGATGCAATATGTGCGCGACAATGAAATCGTTTTAAACATCGGCCCCACCGCCAGCCCAGATGTTCACATTGATAACGAATGGATCAACTTTTCCGCCCGCTTCGGCGGCGTAGCGCATGAAATCTGGATACCGGTAGGTCATGTAATCAGCATTTTCGGGAGGGAAAGCGGCGAAGGCATGGGGTTTGAAGTTGAGCCTTGGCAGCCAGCGGCAGAAAAAAATCCGCCTGCCGACAAGCCCGCCGAACCCGAAAGCGGCGAAACCAAGAAAAAAGGCCTCAAACTGGTAAAATAGCCTGCCTCTTGCATAATGCCTGTCTGAAAAGCACGCACAAGATTTTCAGGCAGGCTTCAGTATCCGTTTTTCAAATACCACCCCAAAAAAGGACATATCATGCCTTTACTCGATAGCTTCAAAGTCGACCATACCCGCATGCACGCGCCTGCCGTGCGCATTGCCAAAACCATGCGTACCCCGAAAGGCGATAGCATTACCGTTTACGATTTGCGCTTTTGTATTCCGAATCAGGAAATCCTGCCCGAAAAAGGCATTCACACGCTGGAACACCTGTTTGCAGGTTTCATGCGCGACCACCTAAACGGCAGCGATGTCGAAATCATCGATATTTCGCCGATGGGCTGCCGCACCGGCTTTTACATGAGCCTAATCGGCACGCCCGACGAGCAAACCGTTGCCGCCGCATGGCTTGCTTCGATGCAAGACGTATTAAATGTGCAAGACCAAACGCGCATTCCCGAGCTCAACGAATACCAATGCGGTACCTACCACATGCACTCGCTCGCCGAAGCGCAAGACATCGCCCGCAACGTGCTGACACGCAAAATCCAAGTCAATAAAAACGAAGATTTGACACTGGATGAGCGCCTGTTAAACGCTTAAACTTAACCGGCAAACAAAATGCCTGTCTGAATATTTCAGATAGGCATTTTTAATGCAACAGCAATCAGCCCAACTTCGCCAACTGCGCCGTAACCTTGGCCATTTTATCCTGCAAATCAGCCAGCTCCGCTTGGTCTTTTTCCACCAAATGCGCAGGCGCCTTTTCGATATAACCCGGTTTACTCAATTTGGCGTTGATTTTATCCAATGCTTTTTGTAGCTTTTCCGCCTCTTTGCTTAAACGGGCGGTTTCCGCGGCCTTGTCGATTTCCACCTTCAACATCAAACGGGCGTTTCGGGCTTCTTTGCATACCGATACCGGCGCATCTTCCCCTTCCGGTAATTTCTCTACCAGCGTGGCTTCGGTCAAGCGGGTAAGCGCGGGCAAATATTTTAAAAATGCCTCCAAATCTTTACCGCCTTCGATAAACAACGGTGCTTTTACCCCCGGGCCCAAACCCATCTCGCCTCTCAGGTTGCGCACCGATTCGACCAAACCTTTCAAAACGTCCATTTTTTCAAAAGCGGCAGGTGCAATCTTCTCGGCATCGGCTTGCGGGAATTTAGCCAACATAATGCTGTCGGCGATTTTCCGACCGCATAAAGGCGCAACCGTTTGCCACAATTCCTCGGTAATAAACGGAATAATCGGATGCAACAGCCGCAGCGCAGCTTCCAACACACGCAGCAACGTAGCTCGGGTGGTACGCTGCGTGGTCGGGCAACCGGTTTGCAATTGCACCTTGGCCAATTCGATATACCAATCGCAATATTCGTTCCACACAAATTCATACAGCGTTTGCGCCGCCAAATCAAAGCGGTAAGTATCGAAAGCCTCGGTAACGGCGGCTTCCACTTGCTGTAAGCGGCCAATCATCCATTGATCGACAAAAGTATACGCACGCGGCAAAGTTTCGTCGGTACCGCAATCCTGCCCTTCCGTATTCATCAGCACGAAATTGGTGGCATTCCACAATTTATTGCAGAAATTGCGATAACCCTCGGCCCGTTTGAAATCAAAATTAATGCTGCGGCCAAGACTTGCATAGCTCGCCATGGTAAAACGCAAAGCATCGGTGCCAAACACCGGAATGCCTTCCGGAAACAGCTTCTCCGTAGCCTTCTTCACTTGCGGCGCTTTTTCCGGCCGGCGTAAACCCGTGGTGCGTTTTACCAACAGGCTTTCGAGATCGATTCCGTCAATCAAATCCACCGGATCAATCACATTGCCCTCGGATTTCGACATTTTTTTGCCTTCATGGTCGCGCACCATGCCGTGGATATAAACGTCTTTAAACGGCACTTTGCCGGTAAAATGGGTAGTCATCATAATCATTCTGGCCACCCAGAAAAAGATGATTTCGTAGCCGGTAACCAAAACGTTACTTGGCAAAAAGGCTTTTAGCTCAGGCGTTTCGGCAGGCCAGCCCAAGGTGGAAAACGGCACAAGCGCAGAAGAAAACCAAGTATCCAAAACGTCTTCATCGCGGGTAAGGCCGTTTTTGCCTGCCAGTTGCTCCGCTTCATGCTGACTGCGGGCAACGTAACAATTGCCTTCCACATCATACCAAGCAGGAATCTGATGACCCCACCAAAGCTGGCGCGAAATGCACCAGTCTTGGATATTGTTCATCCATTGGTTGTATGTATTAACCCAGTTTTCAGGAATAAAACGCACCTGGCCGCTGTCTACCGCATGTTTCGCTTTCTGAGCCAAACTCATGCCCTTGAATTCGCTTTCCGGCTCGCCGCCGTTCGGTGCGGCAGACATAGCAACGAACCACTGGCTGGTCAGCATAGGCTCAATTACCGAGCCGGTGCGGTCGCCTTTCGGCGTCATCAAGGTATGCGGCTTTACTTCAACCAAAAGCCCCTGCGCTTCCAAATCGGCCACCATCTGCTTACGGGCGGCGAAGCGATCCAAGCCAACATAAGCCGCCGGCAAAGCAATGCCTGTCTGAATTTCGCCTTTGTAATCGAATACTTCGGCTTCACCCAATATTTTTGCTTCCAAATCGAATACGTTGATTAACTTCGTATCATGACGTTTGCCGACTTCATAATCGTTAAAATCATGCGCCGGCGTGATTTTGACGCAGCCGGTGCCGAAATCTTTTTCCACATATTCATCCGCAATCACGGGAATTCTGCGCCCCGTCAACGGCAACAACAGCTCTTTGCCGATGAAACGGGCGTAACGTTCATCTTCGGGATTAACGGCTACCGCCACATCGCCCAATAATGTTTCCGGACGGGTTGTTGCCACAATCATGGCCTCATCCGGGCAATCAGCCAAAGGATAACGGATATGCCACATCGAGCCCTGCTCTTCCACACTTTCCACTTCCAAATCGGAAACGGCGGTGCCAAGCACGGGATCCCAGTTTACCAAGCGTTTTCCGCGGTAAATCAAACCTTGTTCAAACAGGCGAACGAACACTTCGGTAACCACTTTCGCGCGCGTATCATCCATCGTGAAGTATTCGCGTTGCCAATCGGCCGAGCAGCCCATGCGGCGCATCTGCTCTGTGATGGTGCCGCCGGATACGTTTTTCCATTCCCAAACCTTATCCAGAAAGGCTGCCCGCCCCAAATCATGACGGCTGACGCCCTGCGCGGCCAACTGGCGCTCAACCACAATCTGCGTCGCAATGCCCGCATGGTCGGTGCCGGGAATCCAGCAGGTGTTGCGGCCCTTCATGCGATAATAGCGGGTAAGGCCGTCCATAATGGTTTGGTTGAACGCATGGCCCATGTGCAACGTACCGGTTACATTGGGTGGCGGCAATTGAATGGAAAAAGATTCTTCGGCAGCCATATCGGGCTGAAAATAACCTTGGGCTTGCCAATTTTGATAATGCTTGGCTTCGATTTCGGCGGGATTGTATTTGTTTAACATGGCGGGTTTCGCTGTAAATCCAGTAAAAAATTTAACGAATAATTATATAGGTTTGCCCCTTATGCCGACAAGGTTTGCAAAAGCACTCCGCCGGTTTTACAAAAAAATTCAGACAGGATTTCCAAAACGGAAATGCCTGTCTGAATACTTAAAGATAAAGTGCAAACTATGATTTTCTAGAGCGAGCTTCCACAAGCAATTGCTCGTAAAGCTCAGGATTTCTCTCCTTCAACATAGAAGCCACAGCCAAATCATCGCTGTTAACTTTACCCAAATCCACTTTTTCAATATGGACCAAGCGCAAAAGCTCACGCACGGGTTTAGGCATATTTCTGCCTGATTCATAACGGGAACCGCCAGACTGAGTTACCCCCAGTTTGCTCCAGAATTCCACTTGGTTCATGCCCAAACTGCGACGAATGTCGCGTATATTATCTATTTTTTCAAAATTAGCCATTTGATACGTTTCCTTATTTAACTATGTGATTGGCAATTCTTTATTATTGTAGAAAGTCGTTTTTATTTGTGATGCGAATTATGCGTATGCAGTATAGGGTCTTGCCAAATAATTTCAACAGTAATCGAATAAAATTATAGATACTTAACGCAAACACAGATAAAGTTGTGTGAGAAATGGAACAAACTGCAAGATTGTAAATCAAATGGCACATTGATAATGCAAATAGCATTTTTTTAGCATTTTATTACGACAAATAAATAAACGCTGCCAGATAATACGGGCAGCGTTTTTAGCATTTTCAGCCTATTTAAGGCTTACCGGAGGCCGGACTGACGGTTAAAATCTCATAACCGGTATTGGTAACCAGCACTTCATGCTCCCATTGAGCGGAAAGCGAGCGGTCTTTCGTGACCACTGTCCAGCCGTCGGCCAGAATCCGCAAATGGCGTTTACCTTGGTTTATCATCGGTTCTATAGTGAAAATCATGCCCGGTTTGAGCACCGTGCCTTGACCTTTCTTGCCATAATGCAGCACCTGCGGTTCCTCATGAAAACCGCGGCCGATACCGTGGCCGCAAAACTCCTGCACCACCGAATAACCGGCGTTTTCCGCCACCTGCTGACAGGCATAACCGACATCGCCCAGCGTAGCGCCGGGGCGAACGGCCTCGATGCCGGCCATCATGGATTGATGGGTAACATCAATCAGGCGCTGTGCCTGAGGGCTGATTTTGCCTACGGCAAACATGCGGCTTGAGTCGCCATGAAAACCGTCTTTTTTGATGGTCACGTCGATATTGAGAATATCACCGTTTTTTAAAGGCTTATCATCGGGGATGCCATGGCAGATAACGTGGTTAATCGAAGTACAGCAAGATTTCGGGTATGGCGGGTTACCGTAATTCAGGGGCGCCGGATAACCGCCTTGCTCGTTGACATGGTAATCATAAATCAGTTTGTCGATTTCATTTGTTGTAACGCCGGGGCGGACAAACTGGCCGATATAATCCAGTGCTTCGGCGGCCAAGCGGCCGAGTTCGCGCATTTTCTCGATTTCTTCGGGTGTTTTGATAATGATGGACATATTATTTCTCTGAATTTATTGGCAAAACGCCGGCTATTATAGCACTTGGCAGCTCGGTTGATTTCCTTACGAGAATGCCTGTCTGAACATTTTCAGACAGGCATTGGGTCTTGCTTATTCGCAACCCAAAGCAGCGGCGGTCCCGTTGAATTCTTCCGACATATTTTTGCACGTATTCTCGTCGGTTCCTGCCAAAGAAGTACGCACTTCGGCTAACGTGGCTTTCATCTCGCCTGCCGATTCGGCAGGCAAACGGTCATAGCAACGGCTCATCCGATCAACCAATTTTTCACAGGCGGCCGTCAGTTTGGTGTCCGTCGGTTTTGCAGCTGGTGCCGGCATTTTCGGTGCGGCGCTGCTGGCCGCGGCAACCGGGGCAGAAGCTTGGGATGCCGAAGTCGATTGGGGTATCGCATTGGTTTTTTCGCCGTTATCGGTAACCCAACTGTCGGAAGCGGCCGATGCCGCAGAAGCAGCCGCAGCTACCGGTTTCGGCGCGGAGGCAGCGGAAGAAACAGCAGAGGCGGCAGAGGCGGCGGTTTGAGTTTCACCTTGGCTGCAAGCGCTCAACCACAGTGCGGCGGCCAACGCCAATAAAGATTTGTTCATAAATATTCCTGTTAAAGGCTGATACGGTATTTTCAATCTAAACATGCCTGTTTGCAAAGGCTTCCTGATATTTTATCTTGTCTTTTATGTTAACGCTTATATTCAAATGCCTGTCTGAAAAAGTTCAGACAGGCATTTTATTGCAATCGAAAGGTTGCTTTAAAGGTTTATTTAACGATTTGGTTCAATTCGCCTTTAGCGTAACGATTGGCCATTTTCTCCAACGAAACCGGCTTGATTTTAGCGCCTTGGCCTTCGCAGCCGAAGGCGAGATAACGGTCGATACACACTTGTTTCATCGCTTCCACCGTTTTCGCCAGATATTTGCGCGGGTCGAACTCAGCCGGATTTTCCGCCATAAATCTGCGGATTGCACCGGTTGAAGCCAAGCGCAAGTCGGTATCAATATTCACTTTGCGCACGCCGTGCTTGATGCCTTCCACAATTTCTTCCACCGGCACGCCGTAGGTTTCGCCAATGGCACCGCCGTATTCATTGATGATTTTCAACCATTCTTGCGGCACGGAGCTGGAACCGTGCATCACCAAATGCGTGTTCGGCAAGGCTTCATGAATTTCTTTGATACGGTCGATACGCAGCACGTCGCCGGTAGGCTTACGGCTGAATTTATAGGCGCCATGGCTGGTGCCGATGGCAATCGCCAGCGCATCCACACCGGTATCTTTCACAAAACGGGTGGCATCCTCCACGCTGGTCAGCATTTGATCATGAGAAAGCTTACCCACAGCACCTACGCCGTCTTCTTCTCCTGCCTCGCCGGTTTCTAGATTGCCCAGCACGCCAATCTCACCTTCAACCGACACCCCGCAAGCATGAGAAAATTCCACCACGCGGCGGGTTACGTCGACATTATATTCATAGGTTGATGGCGTTTTACCGTCTTCCAACAGCGAGCCGTCCATCATCACAGACGAAAAACCCAGCTGAATGGAACGTTGACACACATCAGGCGATGCGCCGTGATCTTGGTGCATCACCACGGGAATATGCGGAAATTCTTCCACCGCAGCCAGAATCAGGTGGCGTAAAAAAGGTGCACCGGCATATTTGCGGGCGCCGGCACTGGCCTGAACGATAACGGGGGCACCGGTTTGGTCTGCGGCTTCCATAATGGCGCGCATCTGTTCAAGATTATTCACATTAAAGGCAGGCAGGCCATAGCTGTTTTCGGCGGCGTGGTCGAGAAGTTGACGCATGGATACGAGAGCCATTGAGGAGTCTCCTGTTTTGTAATTAAATGTAATAAATAAAGCCAGACCGATTATAGTTTGATTTTTTATAAAAAGAAACCGTTTAAGAATAATCGGTTCAAATGTGCCATAAACATTGGCTTAGCAGCTTATTCCGATATTAATTATCTGCATTTCAAAAGCATCAACAATGCCTGTCTGAAAAAGAAAAACGCTGCTTTTACAGGCATAAAAGCAGCGCCATCATGATTTTTATTACAAACTATTACAGGGTTTTCCAACGCGCCTGAGATTCACGGATAACCTCTTTGGCTTCCTCAATATCGCCCCATTTGGTTACCTGAGTGGTACCCGGTTTTTTCAGGTCTTTGTAATGATTGAAGTGAAACTCGATTTGCTTGATCAATTGTTGCGGTAAATCGGCCAATGTATTGTAGGCATTGCCATTGTTGCGGTCGTCGGCAGGAACCACCACAACTTTATCATCCACCTCGCCGTCGTCCACAAACTTCATCACGCCGATGACTTTGGCTTCCATAAAGATACCGGTTGGCAACGGCGTTTCAGTAATAATTAAAGCATCCAGCTCATCGCCGTCTTCATCCAGCGTTTGCGGAATAAAGCCGTAGTTCGTCGGCTTTGCAAATGCAATCGGCTCCACGCGGTCAAGCTGCATCACGGCCAATTCGCGGTTCCACTCGATTTTATGATTAGAGCCGGCAGGAATCTCGATAACCACATTGATAATGCCGCCATCCACATTTCCAGCATCCAGAATTTTATTAAAGTCTGCCATTTGGGAAGTTCCTTTTTCAGATTGGGGGATAAAGCGCCGATTATAGCAAATTTCATGTTTTCAGACAGGCATATAATCATCGCATCGCCAACCAAGCAAATATTCTTTCGCATGATTATAATGCCTGTCTGAAAAACACTTTTTAAAGGCAACACACATGTGGCATATCATCGCCATCGGCTATATTTTCACCACATTAATGTTTTCTCTGGCCCAACCCGGCATCGCCAGAATACTCATTTATTTAGTGTTCTGGACCATCCTGCCCACGCTTTTCATGTTTTGGGTAGTCAAAACACGGCGGCGTAACAAACGGTTGATGCAGCAACCCCCGCAGGAAGACAAAACCTTGCCTGATTAAGGCATTATCTATATAATTACTCGGTTCCCGAATTCGGGAATGTTTATTTTAACCGTTTATTTTTAATAACGCCCGCACTCTGCGCTATAAGGGTGCTTGCCGAAACCGCCGCTATGCCTTTAATAACCGGCCTTCGCCAAGTTCTATGCGCGGGTGTTTGCATTAACCCTTTATAAGGAATTTAATATGTCTCAGATTACCATGCGCCAAATGCTTGAAGCCGGCGTACACTTCGGCCACCAAACCCGTTACTGGAACCCGAAAATGGCAGAATACATTTTCGGCGCCCGCAACAAAATCCACATCATCAATCTGGAAAAAACCCTGCCCCTGTTCCAAGAGGCACAAGAAGTGGTTCGCCGTTTGGTTGCCAACAAAGGCACCATTCTGTTTGTCGGCACTAAGCGTCAGGCTCGTGAAATCGTGCGCGAAGAAGCCGTCCGCGCCGGCATGCCCTACGTTGATTTCCGCTGGTTGGGCGGCATGCTGACCAACTACAAAACCGTTAAACAATCCATCAAACGCTTGGAAGAAAAAAGAGCGATTCTGGAAAACGCGGAAGAAAGCGGCTACAACAAAAAAGAATTGCTGGATATGACCCGCGAAGTAGAAAAACTGGAGCGCTCGCTGGGCGGTATCAAAGACATGAAAGGCTTGCCAGATGCTATCTTCGTTATCGACACCGGCTACCAACACGGTACCTTGGTGGAAGCCGCTAAATTGGGCATTCCCGTTATCGCCGTAGTCGATACCAACAACAGCCCCGACGGCGTGAAACACGTTATCCCGGGCAACGACGACTCTGCCAAAGCCATCCGCTTGTATTGCCGCGGTATTGCCGATGCCGTATTGGAAGGTAAAAACCAAGCCGTTGCCGAAACCGTTGCCGCCGCTCAAGAAGCTGCAGCCGTTTAATCATCTGCTGTTAACAAAGGGGCTTCCGCCCCTTTGTTGCTCATGAAATGCCTGTCTGAAAATTCATTCTGGCAAACTCCGTTCATTTTTCATTGGGGAACCCGCCGTCAATATCCAACAGAGGCAGGCTGGCCGTTCAATTCTGCCCTGTCGGCTGTATAAGTTCCTCAAACACAACAAGCCGTTGTGTTTATCGTTTTTAAAATTATCTCTAGGAGACAAAAATGTCTGCAATTACCGCAAAAATGGTTGCCGATCTGCGCGCCGCTACCGGCTTGGGTATGATGGAATGCAAAAAAGCCTTGGTTGAAGCCGACGGCGATATGGCAAAAGCCGAAGAAATCCTGCGCATTAAATCCGGCGCCAAAGCCGGCAAACTGGCTGGCCGTACCGCCGCTGAAGGTGTATTGGCTTACGCCATCGAAGGCAATGTCGGCGCACTGGTTGAAGTTAACTGCGAAACCGACTTCGTTGCGAAAGACACCGGTTTTGTTAGCTTCGCCAATTTCGTCGCCAAAACTGCCGCCGAGAAAAAACCGGCAACACTGGAAGAATTAAGCGCATTGGTTGAAGAAGAACGTAAAGCCATCATCGCCAAATTGGGTGAAAACATGTCGGTTCGCCGTTTCGAAATCATCGAAACCGCCAACAACCTAACCGCTTACATCCACGGTGCATTGGCAACGGAAGGCGTTTTGGTTGAATTCAAAGGTGCAGAAGACGTCGCCCGTAAAGTGGGTATGCACATCGTTGCCGCCAAACCCCAATGCGTGTCTGAAAGCCAAGTTGACGCGGAAACCGTTGAAAAAGAGCGCCACATCTACACCCAGCAAGCCATCGAATCCGGCAAACCGGCCGATATTGCAGCTAAAATGGTTGAAGGCCGCATCAAAAAATTCTTGGCAGAGGTTACCTTAAACGGCCAAGCGTTTGTGATGAACCCTGATCAAACCGTTGCCCAATTCTTGAAAGAAAACGGTGCGGAAGTTGTTTCTTTCGTTCGCTATAAAGTGGGTGACGGCATTGAGAAAAAAGAAGTGGACTATGCTGCGGAAGTTGCTGCTGCAGCCAAAGTGTAATCCTCTGTTTTAATTATTTTAAAAACCCGCCTTTATATTATTGGAATATTTTCTCAATAATATAAAGGCGGGTTTTCTATTTCTCTATAAGAACAAATAAAATATTTTGTTATAACATAACATTTTATTTTTCTAACTAAGGGATTAAAATTTCGTATTTGCATATAAAATCAAAACAACTATATAATGAAAACAATAACAGTCAGAATTTATATAATGCCATGAAATTTTTTAATCTTATGATTTTAAAATCCTATCTGAAACACCTGTCGGTTATTCTAATTTGAATAAATGGTATTTATTAATATAAATATTGGCTTTTATTTAAGTATTCGATAATAATAGAAATCACTATTAACAAATTTCCACCAAAGGAAAAATATTGATTTCTATTTCTTTAGTGCCAACCGTTTTCTACTAGGAGCATAACTATGAACAATTCAATGAAAGCCATGGTTTATTATGGCGCCAACGACATCCGTTTTGAAGACCGTCCCGTACCTCAGATCATCGATGCAACCGACGCGGTCATTCGCATTACCAAAACCACTATCTGCGGTACCGACTTGGGTATCTGGAAAGGTAAAAATCCGGAAATCGAAGCTGTTGCCCGTGAAAAAACAGGCGAGTGGACGGGGCGCATTTTAGGGCACGAAGGCATCGGCATCGTTGAAGAAGTCGGTTCTGCCGTAAAAAACTTCAAAAAAGGCGACAAGGTAATTGTTTCTTGCGTCAGCCGTTGCGGCTCTTGCGAAAATTGCCAGAAGCAACTCTATGCTCACTGCGAAAAAGACGGCGGTTGGATTATGGGCTATATGATAGACGGCACCCAAGCCGAATACGTTCGCACACCTTTTGCCGACAATTCGCTCTATCATCTTCCCGATAACCTGAACACCGATGTGGCCGTATTCCTGTCGGACGTTCTACCCACTTCCCACGAAATCGGCGTGCAATACGGCAACGTCAGACCCGGCGACTCGATTGCTATTGTCGGTGTCGGCCCGATTGGTATGGGTTGCTTGCTCACTTCTCAGTTCTACTCCCCTGCCAATATTATTGCAATCGATATGGATGAAAGCCGCTTGGCAATGGCAAAAGAAATGGGAGCGACCCATATCATCAACTCTGCCAAAGAAGATGCGATTGCCAGAGTATTGGAAATTACCGGCGGTAAAGGCGTAGATTGTGCTATGGAAGCGGTGGGTGTCGAACCGACCTGGGATATCTGCCAAAAAATTGTTAAGGTAGGCGGTCATATTGCCAACGTAGGTGTACACGGCAAATCTGTTAACTTTGAGTTAGAAAAATTGTGGATTAAAAACCTGACCATTACCACCGGCTTGGTTAACACAAATACCACCGGCATGCTGCTCAAATCTTGCGAATCGGGCAAACTGCCTTTAGAAAAACTGGCAAGCCATCATTTGAAATTTGCCGACATGGAAAAAGCTTATGACGTGTTCAAACATGCGGCCGACGAAAAAGCAATAAAAGTGATTGTCGAAATGGACTGATGCCTGTCTGAAAAAACAAACCGGATTCTATTTAGTTAGAATCCGGTTTGTTTTTTCAGACAGGCATTAAACATATATCTAATCAAAAAGCGACTATGTCAAACACTTACCATCCGCCACCAATAATGACAAAAACATAAAAACATAAAATTTAACAAAAAATACCATACAGACACATAAAAATAATGAAATATCATTACCCATACGCCATTTGTTTTATTTAACCGCCGATTTTCGTAAAAAAACATTTATTTTTTGTAAGTTAATTAATATACATACCGCCTTAACACACGATTATTTAAACGGCATCTCCTGTTTATTATATTTAAGGTAACTAACAACAGTAATTTCGGAGGTTAACAAATGTCTGCATACGGTTTTAAAGGTTCTTTCGGCCACTGCGCGCCGAGAGGCGTTCCACAATGGAACTGTGGTCAATCATTCGCCCCGCACAACCACGGTTGGGATAACGGCCATCACAAAGGTTTCGGTCATGGCCACGGCTGGGGCGGTTGGGGTCATAACGACTGTGGCTACGGTAAAGAGTTCGGCCACGGCCATGGTTGGGGACACGGCCACGCTAAAGGATTCGGTTGCGCACCCGGTTGGGGGCACGACGGCTGCGGTTACGGCAAAGACTTCGGCCATGGCCATGGTCACGGCTGGGGCGGTAAAGACTGGGGTTGCAATCCTGGTTATGACAAACATCATCATGATAAAGGCGGCAATCACGGCAATTGGTGTTGGGACGACCAAAAAGGCTGGTGTCATTCCGACCCTTCCCAAAACGATATCGTTTACGGCACGGATCACAACGATGATATTTCTACCGGTCCGGGTAACGACATCATCATTTCCAAAGGCGGTAACGACATTTTAGACGGCGAATCCGGATGCGACATCATGATCGGCGGCCCGGGCAACGATACTTACTACGTTGACAACCACCACGACAAAGTTATTGAAAAAGCCGGCGAAGGCGACGATACCATTCTAAGCAGCGTCAACATCACTGCGCCCAATCACGTTGAAAACATCACACTGTTAACCGACCACGATCTCAACGCCATCGGCAACCATTTAAACAACGTGTTACACGGTAACGACGGCAAAAACTTCCTGAGCTCGCTAGACGGCAACGACAACTTATACGGTCACGCAGGCAACGATATTTTGGTTGGCGGCAGAGGTAACGACTTCCTAGACGGCGGTACAGGCAACGACATCCTGAACGGCGGCGAAGGTTGCGATACTTATGTATTCGCGCGCGGCTACGACCACGACGTGATTTACGATTTCGACTGCGATTCTTCCCACACCGACATTTTGCAGTTCAACGGTGAAATTAAAGCTTCTGACTTATGCTTCGAGCGCTGCGGCAACGATTTGCTGATCAACATCGCCAGCCAAGCAGAAGACGGCGGCAGAACTTCGGAAGACAGCATCACGGTTAACAACTGGTTTAAAGGCAGCGAATACCAAATCGAGCAATTCGTATTTACCGAAAGCAAAGTGACTTGGGATGCGAAACAAATCGCCGATGCCGTTCACTGCTACTCTTGCGGCGACTCCGATTTGACCGCATCCGTACAAGACCAGATTCAGGCACAAAGCCAAGCCTGCTGCGCTTAAGATTTGCGGTGAAACGGTTTTCCCCTCATCGATAAAACGTCTGCTCACGATCTATACCGTGCATAATAAACAAATGCCTGCCTGAAATTTCAGACAGGCATTTTCGTTTGGCTCACGCCGCTGTATAAAATAGCGCATCGTTCGGCTGTTACGCCTATTCGGTTTGCAAGACAATCTTCGTTATAATTCAACCAGCATTCACAGCCATTCAGGAAAACCATGCACAACATCATTGCCGGCGTAGACGAAGCCGGAAGAGGCCCTCTGGTTGGCAGCGTATTTGCTGCCGCCGTTATTTTGCCGGTCGACTGCCACACACCCGGCCTGACCGACTCTAAAAAGCTAAGTGAAAAAAAGCGGGACGAGCTTAGTATCATTATCAAACAACAGGCTTTGGCATGGTGCGTAGCCTCGGCCGGCGTTGAAGAAATCGAACGCCTCAACATCCTACACGCCACCATGCTGGCCATGACCCGTGCCGTGCAAGGCTTAAACGTTCGTCCAAACCAAGTGTTGATTGACGGCAACCGCATTCCACCCGATTTGGGCGTTGCCGCAGAAGCGATTGTAAAAGGCGACAGCAAAATCATTCAGATTTCCGCCGCATCCGTGCTGGCCAAAACCGCTCGCGATGCCGAAATGTATGCTTTGGCCGAGCGCTACCCGCAATACGGGTTCGAGCGACACAAAGGCTACGGCACCGCGGCTCATCTGGCCGCCTTACAAAAATTCGGTGTGCTCCCCGAACACCGCCGCGATTTCGCACCGGTCAAATCCCTATTGGCACAAGGGCGTTTGTTTAAATAAAAACACTGAAAAATGCCTGCCTGAAAATATTTCAGACAGGCATTCGTCCAGCTCGTCAAACATCCGATTCGTCCACCAATCCCGCCGCTGTTTTTTCCGGCCTGAAACGCAAAGATTGCGGATAAGGATAAAAATCATCCAATAAGCCCTGCATCAGCCGCTCTTTTTTTGCCTGCCAAAATTCAGGCGTAAGCAGCTCTTTATGATGCTTCAGAAACGTCTGCCGCACATCGGGCTCGCCGAGCAGAAAAGGGCCGAATTCTTCGGGAAACACATCGCCTTTATGCACCGGATACCAAACCTCGTCCGACATTTCCATTTCAGGATTCGGCGCGGGCGGGATTTTTCGGAAATTACAGTCGGTCATGTACTCGATTTCATCGTAATCATAAAAAATCACCCGTCCGAAGCGCGTCATACCGAAATTTTTATACAGCATATCGCCTGGGAAAATATTGGCGCTGGCCAATTCTTTCAAAGCAAACCCATAATCGACAACCGCCGCCGCCTTTTCTTCCGGCGTTGCCCTCTGCATAAAGAGATTCAGCGGCTTCAGGCGATATTCGATATAAACGTGTTTAATAACCACCCTGTCATCGGTTTCCTCAATCTGGCTTGGCGCCAATGTTCGCATTTCTTGCAGAAAAGCTTCGTCGCAACGGCTTTTCGGCAACGCCACATCGGAAAATTCCAGCGTATCCGCCATGCGCCCCACTCTATCGTGTTTTTTGACCAGCAGATATTTCTGGCGCACATATTCCCGGTCGAAATCCTTATTCGGCCCGAAAGTATCTTTAATCACTTTAAACACGTAAGGAAACGAAGGCAGGGTAAAGACGCTCATAACCAAGCCTTTAATGCCCGGCGCCAAAATAAATTTATCCTGCGAATGATCCAAATGCCGGGCAAACTCGCGCCAGAAAATATTCTTGCCCTGCTTATGCAATCCCAGCAAAGTATAAAAGTCGCCGTCGGAACGCATCGGCAGCATCTCGCGCAGAAAACGCACATAGCCGCTGGGCACCGGCATATCAACCAAAAAATAAGCCCGGGCAAACGAAAACAATACGGAAATCTGCTTCGGATCAAACAAAGCCGCGTCAATCTGCAAACCGCCCTCGTTGTGCACCACAGCCAGCGCAAACGGATATTTGCTGCTGCCGTTAATCATCTGTCCGAAAACATAAGCCGATTTATTGCGGTAAAAAGCCGAATTGAGCACTTGGATATGCAAGTTCAATTCCCTTGGCGGCCATTCTTCTTTCAAATAATTCTTTGCCGCATGCAGAATACCGATAACGTCTTCCCTCATGTTTTCAAACGGAACGCGCCAGCCGAAATGCTGCAGAATCTTGCGCAAGCAGCCGCGCAAGCCCTGCATATCAGGGTAGAAAGACTGGAAAATGCGTTCTTCCGAATCAATGAATTCGGTGCTTGTGGCGGGTTTGACAAAAATAAACTGGTTGTTGAAATACTCTTTGGCCAGCAGCTTGGTTGATACGGAATTGAAAAACGTTTCCGCCAGCTCAGGCTGCTTGTGGTCGATTAACAACGCGATGTAGTCTTTCTTGACCACAGCCCAAACTTCATCGGGCAGATTGCCTGCATCGAATTGGCTGCGCAAGGCTTCCACCGCTTCCGCCACCCTGCTGTCGTACATTTGAATACGCAGCGCCACCAATTCCTGTATGCCCTTCCAATCCGCCGCCTCAAACAGCCCCTTCGCCTGCGCCGATGCTTCGCGGTAAAGGGTGTAATGTCGGTTAAAACCGGCCATCATGGTTTCAGCCAGCAGGCGGGCGGTTTCACGTTGATTCATTTTCCGATGCTCCTTGTAGACAAGTTTATTTTATTTATAACGATTGATAATCTGATATTGCTTATCAACCGTTGCGTTAGGCTACCATAAACTGCGCCCAAAACAAAAGGAGGGAAAACCGCCCCTCCTTTATTTGACTATCAACTCAATGCCTGTCTGAAAATCCGTTTTCACCTTGCAGATTCGATGCCGTATTGAATAACCATAATAAGCCTATTCTGCCGAGAAATCGGCCCAAATAGCATCAATTTCCGCACAAGCTTTCTTTGCAGCGGCTTCAGTGCCCAAAACATCTGGTGAAGTGCCTTCGGCGCGAACACTCTCCACTCTTTGGAAGCCCAAAAAGTCCAATACAGTTTCCAGATAAGGAAAAGAAAATAAGCCTGTCTGAAAACCGTTGTGATTTATTTATCATACAGTTTTCAGACAGGCTTTTGTTAAAAACAAGCGTTACGCGGCGTTAACCGCCTCTTCGCGACGCAACAATGTAATCAAATCGCAGATGCGCTGTTTCATTTGGCGACGGTCGACAATTTGGTCGATGGCGCCTTTTTCCAATAAAAACTCAGCTCGCTGGAAGCCTTCCGGAAGCGTTTCGCGTACGGTTTGTTCGATAACGCGCGGGCCGGCGAACCCGATTAATGCGCCCGGCTCGGCCAATACGATGTCGCCCAAGAATGCAAAGCTGGCGGATACGCCGCCCATGGTCGGGTCGGTCAGTACAGAAATAAACGGCAGGCCGTTTTCGCTCAAAAGATGCAAAGAAGCGCTGGTTTTCGTCATCTGCATCAATGAATTCAAACCTTCCTGCATACGGGCACCGCCGCTGGCTGCAACACAGATAAAGCTACAATTATCAGCCACGGCGCGACGCACCCCTTGCACGAAACGCTCGCCCACAACCGAGCCCATCGACCCGCCGATAAAGCGGAACTCAAAAGCAGCAACCACGGCGGGCAATCCGTTGATGGTGCCTTTCATCACAACCAGCGCATCGTCTTCGTTAGTGGCTTTTTTCGCAGCACTCAGGCGATCCGGATATTTTTTGCTGTCTTTGAATTTCAGGATGTCGGTCGGTTTGATGTTGGCTGCGATTTCTTCCCGCCCTTCCGCATCCAGTAATAAATCCAAGCGCTCGCGTGCAGTCATGGCATTATGATGGTTACATTTCGGGCAAACATTATGGTTTTGGGCTAAATCGGTCGTATAGAGGGTGGCAGAGCATGAAGGGCATTTATGCCACAGACCTTCGGGAACGCCGGATTTGCTGCCTTCGTCTTTTTTGATTTTCGGAGGAAGGATTTTGTCTAGCCAGCTCATGGTTGACTCCTTAAAAATGTTTTCAGACAGGCATGATGCTTTATCGCCCGTCGGTATTTGAAAATGAAAATGCCTAATTCTGAATCGCAGCGCGCAATATAGCCAGCAAGCGTCAGATTGGCAATGTTTTTATCCGCCTCGTCAGATGGCATTTTTCAGCGTTTTAACCAAAACGCCCACTGCTTGGGCTTCATTGCCGGGATTGCTTTCGATTTCTTTCACAATCCGGCTGCCGATAATCACCGCATCGGCCGCTCGGCTGATTTGCTTAGCGCTTTCGGCATCGCTGATACCGAAGCCGACGCCAATGGGAATGGAAATATATTTTCGCAGCAAAGCAATTTTATCAGCCACTTCTTGCGTATCCAAGGCGGCCGAACCGGTTACACCTTTGAGCGAAACATAGTAAACGAAACCACCGGCATGTTTTGCGATGGTTTGGATGCGCTCCTCGCCAGTCGTCGGCGCGATGAGGAAAATACAGTCTATCCCCTCGTTTTTCAGCGCTTGTTGCAACGGGGCAATGGTTTCGACCGGATTATCCACCGTTAACACGCCGTCAACGCTGGCTTGGGCAGCAGCGCGAGCAAAAGTTTCATAACCCATTTTATGAACGGGATTAAGATAACCCATCAACACAACGGGCGTGGTTTGGTTGGTTTGGCGAAACTGCGCCACTAAAGACAACACGTCTTTCAACGAAACGCCTTCGGCCAACGCGCGCTCGGCGGCTCGCTGGATAGTCGGCCCGTCTGCCATCGGATCGGAAAAAGGAATGCCCAATTCAATAATGTCGGCACCGTTTTCGGCAAGACTGTGCATCAAATCCAAGGTGGCCTCTAAGCTCGGATCGCCAGCGGTAATGTAAGTAATCAGAGCTTTTTTACCGTCGAGGGCGGAAAAAGCGGTTTGTATTCTATTCATGAAAATTCCTGATTTTTTTTGTTTCAGACAGGCATACTTATTCAAATAAACATCATCCGCCTGACTTGCCTATATTATCACAATATAGATTATTATCTTTAGAAGCATCAAACCTACTATGCCTGTCTGAAAAACGGTTTTCAGACAGGCATTAAGATTATTTCATCATATTTTTAATCACGCCCATAATGCTGCGCGAAATCGCATTGGTTACCTGCCGGTTCAACTGGCTGCCGACCGAATCGGCCAAATCGTAAGCAATACCTTGGTTGGATTTTTTACGGCTGCCAAACAAACCGCCCAGAAAACCGCCGAGCATACCGTCTTTTTCATTGGCTTTGGCTTTTTCCGCCGCTTTTTCACTTTTCTCCTCTGCCTTTGCCTGAGCTTGACGCTCGCCTTCGGCAGACTGCTGCGCGCTTAATTCCTGCAAGGCTTCATAAGCGGAATAATTGTCGACCGCATCTTTATAGCTGGCATAAAGCGCATCTTTTTGAAAGATAGCATTGCGCTCTTCTGCAGCCAAAGGCGCAAGCTGCGATTGGGGCGGCATGATGTTGGCGCGCTGCACAATGCCGGGCATGCCTTTTTCATCCAAAAAAGACACCAACGCCTCACCGACGCCCAATTCCGTAATTACTTCGGCCACTTTCAAATCGGGATTACTGCGAAACGTATCAGCGGCGGCACGCACGGCTTTTTGGTCTCGCGGAGTAAAAGCACGCAAAGCATGCTGCACCCGATTACCGAGCTGCCCAAGAATGCTATCCGGCAAATCCAGCGGATTTTGTGTCACGAAATAGACACCCACGCCTTTGGAACGAATCAGGCGCACCACCTGCTCAATCTGCTCTATCAGAGCAGGCGCCGCATTATCGAAAATCAAATGCGCCTCATCGAAAAACATCACGAATTTCGGCAACGCCAAATCACCCACTTCCGGCAACATCTCAAACAGCTCGGCCAAAAACCATAATAAAAACGCACTATACAGGCGCGGGCTGCGCATCAGCTTTTCCGAATTGAGAATATTGATAACGCCCTTACCGTTTTCGGTTTGCATCCAATCTTGCAGGTTCAATGCCGGCTCACCGAAAAAATGCTCCGCGCCTTCGTTTTCCATCGTCAACAGCTGGCGCTGAATGGCACCCACACTGGCCGCAGAAACGTTACCGTATTGCGTACGATACTCTTTGGCATGGTCGGACACATGTTGCAAAATGCCGCGCAGATCCTTCAGGTCTATCAAGTGCCAGCCGTTATCATCGGCTACTTTGAAAACCAAATTGAGCAAACCTTCCTGCGTATCGTTCAAATTCATCAAACGAGCCAAAAGCATCGGCCCCATTTCCGAAATGGTTACGCGCACCGGAATACCCGTATCGCCATACACATCCCAGAAACGCACCGGAAAACCGCTCAGATAAGCTGCTTCCAAACCATATTCGGCCATGCGTTCGCCTATTTTGCCGCTGCCGTCGCCAGCATGACAGATACCGGATAAATCGCCTTTAACATCAGCCATAAACACCGGCACGCCTTGATTACTGAACATTTCCGCCATTTTGCGCAAAGTAACGGTTTTGCCGGTACCGGTGGCGCCGGCAATCAAACCGTGCCGGTTGGCCATTTTGCCAATCAGCTCAATCGGCTGTTTGTCTTTGATAGAAAAAGCAACGGTAAGCGGAGTATCCATATGTAAAATCCTTTGGAATAAACGATTCTTGATATAAGGCGACAAGCCGGAACGGTACGGCAAAAAGCAGAAAGGCCGTCGTGAAATTTAAATGGCGGCTATAGTGAGAAGCTGGCATTTTAGCCGATAATGAGGGCACGCGTTTGCAAAAAATGATTTAAACATGTATTTCATGTATAGAGCAGAAGCGATGCTTACCTGAAACAAAACTTCAAGCAAACAATTTATTATTAAGCAAAAAAATGCACACATTAAAAAATAATGTGTGCCAAGTCTACAAAGGAGAAATAGAGGAGAAACAATAGACAGCACCTTGTACCATCTAATACCTTCTATTATGGCGTGCATCAAAATCGTTGTCAATTAAAATCTACTATATTTACAATAATTTTTAATTTTTCCTATAAAAAATAGGCCGACAAAAGAAATTTGATGGCGCAAAACTGAATCAAAGCCCTGTTGACCAGACCGATACATAAAAAAATGCACACATTAAAAAATGTGTGCCAAGTCTACAAAGGAGAAATAGAGGAGAAACAAGTCGGAAGGGCTTCCCCGCCCGACTGCCGTTATTTTCTACAAATCTTTTTATTACGTCAATGTTGTTTTGTTTCAAATAATTCAATCGCATCGATTTTGTTACGCTATCGCAACACCTTACAGGTCTATTTTTCAGACAGGAGGCTCAGCTTGCTTGCCAAACCCTCGGCCGCTTCCATCCTTTCTCTTCGGCTGTTTTCGGGCAATCCGGTATTCAAAGACGACCACTTCGATCGGCTTCTGGCTTTAACCAATTCCTCCGGCAGGTGCGAAGGCCGCCACGGCGCTTTGCCGCTGATGACTTGAATTTCATTTTGCGCCGCATGCCCCCTCTTTTGCAGAGCCGCGAGCAAATCCAATGCGCGCGCTGCCAGTAAAGTCAGGTTTTCGGGATCGATATATAAGGTTTGCCTACCGGTTAATTTATCCGAAATATCCTGCATATTCGGCAAGACGCCGCCTAAAATACCGCCGATAGCGGTTCCCAGCCCGAGCGATCCGCCTAACGTTACCATATCCACGCCCAATCCGATTAACGCTCCGGTGGCGGCGCCCGTGCCGGTGCGGATGCCGTAGGTTTTCAACAGTTCGGCATCAAACGGATCTTGTTTAAACGCCTTCAGCGCCCATTCGCCGGTATCGATTTCGTTGTGGTAAAAACGATAATTTTGGAATAATTGCTGCTGTAGCGCCCGCTCCTGCTGGCGCACCGCCGATTGCATTTTCTGCAGCACTGGTTCGGGCGGATCGTTTTCTTCGATTTCCTGACGGTACGCTGCCACTTCCAGCAAAAAATGTGCGATTTCGCGCCTGGCATCGGCATCCAATGCTTGCCACTCTCGACGACGCATCGCCATCAAGCGGTCGAGGATGTCGCGTTCGGGCAACATGGTGGCAAGGTTGTCCCACAATCGCAGCTCGCCTTCGAAATCAAAAGCGACGGTGTCAAAGCCGCTGTATATGTGCAAACCGCGCCGTGCCAGCATAGCAGCCCATTCGTCGAGGCTGTGCCCTTCCGTGAAATTGAAAACCGGCATCACCGGCTTGGCGCACCAAGACAATATGGTTAATTCGTCTTTATATTTGTTTAACACCGGTTCGCGGGCATCAATGACATACAAGGCCATGTCGCTCTGCAGCAACTGGCGCAAAACTTTGGCTTCTTGATTGAAATCGCCTTGCGCTTCCAGGCTTTCGAGAAACTGCTGCAACCGCTCGATACCGTCGGCGCGCGATGAAGTGTGGCTCTCCAGCCAATCCAACACGCCGCCTGCATCTTCCAAACCGGGCGTATCATACAGACGCACCAGAGTTGTGCTGCCGTCGTTAATCAATGCTTCTTCGACATGCCGCGTAGTTGACGGGGCATTTTTCACTTCGCCAAAGGTGCTGTCGCGTAGCAAGGTGCGCAGTAATGAGGTCTTACCGGTATTGGTATGGCCGACTACGGCCAAAGATAAAGAAGTATCTTGTTTCATCATCACAAGTTATCAGATAGGTTAAACAAACCGCAACCGACCGGCTGCCGTTTTTCAGACAGGCATAAATTAGAGAATAAAAATCGGCCTTTATACCGAACTCTGCCGCGCCTGCCGCTCTTGCTGACTAACGCCGGGCGGATCCAGCCACGGCAAACCGCGCTCGTTCAGCGCTTCGTGCCAACGGCTCAAATATTCCTGAATATTTGCCGCATTGTTGCCATCGCTTAAAAGCTGCACCACCGCTCCGCCTTCCGCTGCTTCGGCCAACCCGACAAGCTGGCGTAAAACACCCCGATCCGGCATGGCTTGCGCCCGCACGCCAATCAGCAACTGAGCCGGCTCTTGCTGCAAGCGGTTTGTTAAGGCCGCCACCTGTTCGCGATTACTCGCACAGCCTTGATCAAGCCAGTCCTGACCTAAAACATAACGGTACCATTGTTTGTCGAACCACTCGGTTTCCAGCATCACCGCCCATTTGGGCGCATGGCCGAGGCTGATTTTCGGGCTGACGGTGGCAACGCTTTCGGTTTGGGTATCGGCATCCACCACCCTCGTTTGCCAATGCTGAATGATGTTTTGGTAATAAGGCAGATTAAGCGGCAACACAGCACTGCGCTGACGGCGCGACAATAAATGGCAAGCGAACCATGCTGCCAAGCGCGGCAACATGCCGTAGCATACGATGCTGCCAATCAACAAGCCGCCCCACTGCTGCGCGGTGGCGGCATCGTTATTCAAACGGCTGGCAAGTACCACCGTTGCATCTGGCGTCGGGAAGCCCAACTTGGCGGGCAACCATGAAAGCAACGCCACCAATCTTACCGACGCATCATCGCTCAACAACGTGCTTTCCCAGTTAAACGTATATTGCCGCACCAACAACAGCAAAATAACGGCAGCCAACATGCCGAACAACGCGGCCAGCCACAAACGGTGCAAAATTTTGCTGACAAACCAACGGGTAGACGGCTGCTGCCATTCGTTAAGATACAGCCGCAATACCGCTTGGCTGACCGGGTCTTTACCGCGAATCCAGGTGGCCGGGTTGATGAAAAATCCGACAGATCCGCGACGAGACAAAAAGGTAAACAGCAGCCAGCCCAGCAGCATCACGGTATGCAAACCGAGAATACCGGCGGCGACGAAAAAGAAATTCAAGGCGCTTTGCTGCATCAGGCCGAATGTTCCTGAAAAACCGACGGCCAGCCATATCAGCGTGGCTGCGGCCAGCAGCCAGCGGGAAGCCTGTTCCGTTCTCCCCAGCGCTTCTTGCAGCTTGCGATCGCTATCAATCATTTCCGCGCGGCGGCCGAGTTTTTCTTCTGCGCTGCCGGCGGCGTGCCGTAACGCGTCGGTAATCGGTTGCGGGTCGGCGGCAAAAATATAAGCACGTTCCTGCAACAGGCGGACAAGTTCGGTCAGACGGACAAGTGATGACGGCATTGGCTTGGCGGTGTGTTTGGAAAAGGCGATTTTAACATATTGCTAGTCTGAAACATCGAGGCGCGCCGCCTCGCATAAAAAAGCCTGTCTGAACGCTTTTCAGACAGGCTTTTTCAATCACGGCAGGTTTACTCTACTTTTTTCAAACCTTTCGCGCGTACGGTAGCAATAGCACCGTCGATGCCTTTTTGCTTGATGAGCTCGTTAAACTGATTGCGGTAAACCGTAACCAAGCTGGAGCCATCAACCTGAATATCATAAATCTTATAAACCGAGTTTTCAGGATACAGGCGGTAACCCACCTCGTATTTTTTGCCGCTGCCGGTTTTGATTTCGGTATACACGGTTACCCGATTGTTTTTTTCCTCTTTGATTTTAGGCAGCAGCACTACCTGCGCTTCCGCCGCACCCATCAGCGCGGAATGGGCGTAAATCCCCACCACCATATCTTTAAACGCCTGAATAAAATCACTCTTCTGTTTGTCGTCAAACTGGCGCCAAGGCAAACCCACCGCCAGCGCCGAGATACGCTGGTAATCCAGATAATGGTCGGCATAGCCGGTAATCTGCCGGATTTTCTGCTCTTCGCTCAGGCTTTTGTTGCGTGCGGCAACCAGCACCGCGTCCATATTCTGTTTAAACTGCACCTGAGCCGGATGCTCCGCCGGCGCAGCCTGTACGTAAGGGCTTGCCAACACAATGGCCGGCATGGCCAGTAAGGCAGTAAAAAGCTTGGTCATGTATATTCTCTTTTCTTTCTGTTTTAATCATCGAGACAATCTGCAAGATATGGCTAAGATAGCCGGATAGGAGAAGTGGTTCCCGCGGTTTTCAAGATTTTTCAGTCGCCAGCACGATTCGGTTATAATAGCGTCACGCCCTTCCTATGTTTTCAGACAGGCATTTCGATTACAAAATGCCTGTCTGAAAAACTCAACCTTCAGGAAAATACCGCCATGAGCAATTCAGTGATTACCGTTATCGGCAAAGACCGCATCGGCATCGTGTACGACGTATCCAAGCTACTCGCCGAAAACCAGTTGAACATTCTCAACATCAGCCAGCAATTAATGGATGATTTCTTTACCATGATTATTTTGGCCGACACCTCAAAATGCCCAAAATCCCGCCAGGAAATTCTCGATTTGTTTGCTGCAGAAGGTAAAAAACTTGCGTTGGACATCCGCATGCAAAACGAAGACCTGTTCAACGCCATGCACCGCATCTGACCCAGAAAGGCCGCCGAATGAGTATCCAATCAAGCGAGATTTTGGAAACCATACGCATGGTTTCCGATCAGAATTTCGACGTGCGAACGCTGACCATAGGCATAGACCTGCACGATTGCATCAGCCCCGACATCGACACGCTCAATCAAAACATCTATAACAAAATCACCCGTATCGGCAAAGATCTGGTCTCCACCGCCCATTACCTTTCCGCCAAATACGGCATTCCGATTGTCAACCAGCGCATTTCCGTTACGCCCATCGCCCAAATTGCCGCCGCCACCGGCGCCGACAGCTACGTTTCCATAGCCCAAACTTTAGACAAAGCGGCCAAAGCCATCGGCGTATCCTTCATCGGCGGGTTCTCCACGCTGGCACCCAAAGGGCTGACGCCTTCCGGCGAAGTGCTCATCCGCTCCATACCCGAAGCCATGCGCACCACCGATATCGTTTGCAGCTCGGTCAACATCGGCAGCACCCGCGCCGGTATCAACATGGATGCCGTCAAGCTCATGGGCGAAACCATCAAACGCACCGCCGAAACCACGCCCGAAGGCTTCGGCTGCGCCAAAATCGTTGTTTTCTGCAACGCAGTAGACGATAACCCTTTTATGGCCGGCGCCTTCCACGGCTCGGGTGAAGGCGACGTGATGTTGAACGTCGGCGTATCCGGCCCCGGCGTTGTACAAGCCGCATTGGCCGGCTGCACAAGCGAAAATCTGACCGAAATCGCCGAAATCGTAAAAAAAACCGCCTTTAAAATCACCCGCGTCGGCGAGCTTATCGGTCAGGAAGCCGCGCAACGGCTGAATATTCCATTTGGCATTCTCGATTTATCACTCGCTCCCACGCCAGCCGTCGGCGATTCGGTTGCCCGCATTCTAGAAGCCATGGGTCTGAGCGTCTGCGGCACCCACGGCACCACCGCCGCCTTAGCGCTGTTGAACGATGCCGTCAAAAAAGGCGGCATGATGGCCTCTTCTGCTGTCGGCGGTTTGAGCGGCGCGTTTATTCCCGTATCCGAAGACGAAGGCATGATTGCCGCCGCCGAAGCGGGCGTGCTCACGCTCGACAAACTCGAAGCAATGACCGCGGTTTGCTCCGTCGGATTAGACATGATTGCCGTGCCCGGCCGAACCAGCGCGGCCACCATCAGCGGCATCATCGCCGACGAGGCTGCCATCGGCATGATTAACAGCAAAACCACCGCCGTGCGCATCATTCCTGTACCCGGCAAAGATGTGGGCGAGAGCGTAGAATTCGGCGGTTTGCTTGGCTATGCGCCTATCATGCCGGTAAAAGAAGGAAGCTGCGAAGTGTTTGTTAATCGCGGCGGCCGCATCCCCGCACCGGTTCAGTCGCTTAAAAATTAATCAAGGTTGCCTACGGGCAACCTTTTTTAAATCACGATGCCGATATTTATGGCAACAGATGGCACTCATTGTAATCAGATGTTATAAAACCACGCCATCCATAAAACCATTTCAGCGTTTAACAAACTAATTCATGCCTGTCTGAAAACCTCTTTTTCAGACAGGCATGAATTTTATTACCCTTTAAAATCATTTATATATTAAATTTTTTTGAATTTTAAACAAATTGAGTTTGCATTAATTTGCGCTAGCTTGTAAATTCACACGAATGTTGCACGATGTAGTGCAACATTCATTTAAGAAAAATAAGTTACAGAGGATTTCAGAATGTTGAATATCGACCCTTCTGAGTTGCAAGACTCACAACCGCTACGCAAACAAAAATTCTACCAAATTTTGTATGTACAAGTGATTTTCGCCATCATTGTCGGCATTCTGCTCGGCCATTTCATGCCTGATTTGGGCACTAAAATGAAACCGCTGGGCGACGGCTTTATCAAGTTGGTTAAAATGATTATCGCACCGGTGATTTTCCTTACCGTGGTAACCGGCATCGCCGGCATGAGCAATTTGAAAACCATGGGCCGGGTTGTCGGCAAATCGTTTGCTTATTTCCTAACCTTCTCCACCTTAGCCCTCATCATCGGCATTATCGTTGCCAATGTCATCCACCCCGGCTCCGGTCTGAATATCGACCCAGCCACGCTAAACAGCAAAGACCTCAGCAAAGTGGCGGAATATACCGGCAAAGCGAAGGAATCTTCCATAGTCGGCTTCTTGCTCAACATTATTCCGACCACCATCGTCAGCCCGCTGGCGGAAGGCAATATCCTGCAGGTTTTATTTGTGGCCGTTTTATTCGGTATTTCGCTTGCCTCCATCGGTGAAAAAGCGCGCCCGATTACCAATCTGCTGCAAGAATTCTCGGCACCGGTATTCAAAATGGTGGCTATCTTGATGAAAGCCGCGCCGATTGGTGCTTTTGGCGCCATGGCTTTTACCATCGGCAAGTATGGCATCCAATCGGTTAGCAGCCTGTTTTTTCTGGTCGCCACCTTCTACATTACCTCGTTTTTGTTCGTCTTAATCGTGTTGGGTTCGGTTGCCAAATATAACGGCTTTTCCATTCTGAAAATGATACGTTACATCAAAGAAGAACTCTGGCTGGTATTGGGCACCTCTTCATCCGAAGCCGCATTGCCTACTCTGATGCAAAAAATGCAACGTGCGGGCTGCGAAAAATCAGTTGTCGGCTTGGTTATCCCAACCGGTTATTCGTTCAATCTCGACGGTACCAACATCTATATGACGATGGCGGCGCTATTCATCGCCCAAGCCATGAATATTGATTTGAGCATTTCCGATCAGATCACGCTGCTGCTGGTTGCCATGCTGAGCTCAAAAGGCGCTGCCGGCGTTACAGGCGCAGGCTTTATCACGCTGGCGGCTACTTTGTCGGTCGTACCGTCCGTACCGGTAGAAGGCATGGCGCTGATTCTGGGTATCGACCGCTTCATGTCGGAATGCCGCGCGCTGACCAATCTGGTTGGCAACGCATGTGCCACCATTGTTGTTGCACGCTGGGAAAACGCTCTGGATAAAGATCAGCTTAATGCGGCATTGGATGGCAAATTAAATACCGATTTGAACACAACCTACGAATAAGGCTGCCTTAAAAAAAAACCGCCCGTTTTATGCGGGCGGTTTTCTATTTTTCAGACAGGCATCAATTGCTTCTGAAGCTGCTGTGGCAAGATTTGCAGCTGGCGCTTACCTGCCCGTAGGCCGCTTTAATTTCATCCATCTTGCCTGTTTGCGCTTTCGCATTCAACTCGTCTACCGCTGCGATAAATTTTTCGTGCCTTGCCTGATATTCGGCCGGCTTGCTCCAAATTTCAGGCAAGGCATGGCCGTTACCGGCCGTGTCATTTTGAAAATGCTCAAACGGTTTGCGCGCATTTTGTGCAAACGTTGCGGCGGATTTTTTAAATTGCTCCGCATCAAATGCTTCATCGCCGTTCAATACTTTTCCCATGCCCACATATTCGGGCATCATGGCTTTAAACGCAGCCGTTCTGGCTTCTGAAATCGGCCCTTTTTCCTGAGCGCTGCCGCTTCCGCCGCACGCACTCATCAACACGGCTACCGCAGCAGCCAATAAGATTTTGTTAGTCATTTGATATTCCTTGAATATTGTTAGTATTTATAGCCCGCTTCGCAGGCACTTATTTTATTAAGCGGATTGAGTCAATCCGTTTGTTATAATACCCGAAACACCATCCAAAACGAAAGGAGAAATAATATGGCCATCTTAATTACAGGCGCATCTGCCGGCTTCGGCCGGGCAATGTGTGAAACATTTGTAGCAGCCGGCTATCCGGTTGTCGGCGCCGCGCGCAGGCTAAGCAAACTGGAATCGATGCAAACCGCTTTAGGCGAACTGTTCCATCCTGTTGCCATGGATATGACCGATACCGCCGCCATCGATGCCGCCCTGCAAAACCTACCCGAGCCGTTTGCCGCCATCGACTGCCTGATTAACAACGCCGGCTTGGCGCTGGGGTTGGAGCCGGCCCATAACGCTGATTTTAACGATTGGCAAACCATGATTCAGACCAACGTCATCGGCCTAACTTACCTGACCCGTAAAATATTGCCCGAAATGGTGGCGCGGCAAGAGGGCTATGTCATCAATATCGGCTCCATCGCCGGCACCTACCCCTACCCGGGCGGTAATGTCTACGGCGCAACCAAAGCCTTTGTCCGCCAGTTTTCCCTCAATCTGCGCGCCGATTTGCAAGGCAGCGGCGTACGCGTGACCAATATCGAACCCGGCCTGTGCGGCGGCACCGAATTCTCCAATGTCCGCTTTAAAGGAGACGACGAACGCGCGGAAAAACTTTACGAAAACGTTGCCTACATCAGCGCCCAAGACATTGCCGACACCGCACTATGGCTCTATCAGCGGCCTAAACACATGAACGTCAACTCCATCGAAATCATGCCCACCGCCCAAGCTTTCGGCGCCCTGCCCGTAACTCGCGGCTAATTCGCCTTGCCAAGCAAGCAAAATGCCTGTCTGAAAACATCCATAGCCGCTTTCAGACAGGCATTTCGGTTATAATGAAAGTCCACGCCAACCAAGCTTGCAGGAACTTCAGGATGAACCCAAAACAAACAATCCTTGAGCGCTGCCGTGAAAACGGCGCGCAAATTACCGCCCTGCGAGAACAAGTGCTCGACTTGGTTTTGCAGCAAAGCGGCGTCATCAAAGCCTATACCGTGTTATCGCTTATGCAGCAGCAAAGCGATAGCCCCGTTGCCCCACCCACCGCCTACCGGGCGCTCGATTTCTGGGTGGAACAAGGCATACTGCACAAAGTGGCCGCAGTCAACGGCTACGTTTTATGCAGCCATGCGCAACACGAATGCAACAGCCACTGCCATGAAGAGGAATCCAACGCCCACCATCACAGCGCGTTTATCCTCGTCTGCACAGAATGCGGTACGGTCGACGAACAAACCCTCAGCAAAGAATGGGCGGCACTGCAACAAGGCGTCGCCGCCAGCGGATTCCTGCTCAAAGAAGAGCATCTGGTCCTCACAGGAATATGCAAACAATGTCAAAAATAAAAAAAGCCAAAGTACACTTAATTTCCGGCTTTCTCGGAACCGGAAAAACCACTGCCTTAAAAAGCCTGATGGCGCAAAAAGACCCGGCCGAAAAATGGGTGATTCTGGTTAACGAATTCGGCGAAATCGGCATCGACGGCGCCGTATTGAGCGACAACGGTATTCCCGTAGCCGAGATTGCCGGCGGCTGCCTCTGCTGCATCGCCGGCCCCCAGATGGGCAACACCATCAACCGTATGATCAGCGGTAACAAACCCGACCGCATACTAATAGAAGCCAGCGGGCTCGCCCATGCCGCCAGCGTGATAGACGAGCTCAAAGCTTCGCCGTTCGACCAATTGCTCGACATCGGCGCCGTATTTACCATTGTCGATCCGCGCCAATTCATCGACCCCGATTATGCGCAGCAAGCCCTATATAAAGACCAAATCAGCGTATGCGACGTTTTGGTCGCCAGCAAAACCGATTTATGCACGCCCGAGCAAATGACCGCTTTTCGGGATCAAGCCGCCAAGCTCTTTCCGCCCAAAGCCCGCATAGCCGAAGTGGAAAACGCGCAAATGGACATAAGCTGGCTCGACACACCGGTTATCGAAAAGCCGCGCTACCGCCTCAAAGCCCTTCCCGACAACACCATGGGCTTTCAATCTCAAGGCTATACCTTCTCGGCCGAACGCGATTTTGACGGCGAAAAAATTACCCGTTTTTTCAACGAGCTGCCGCAAATCACCGAAGGATTGGTTCGAGCCAAAGGCATTTTTCGCGTTTTGGGCACATGGGTTTGGCTCAACTGGGTCGACGGGCACTGGGGCGCCAGCCAAGTTGCCTGGCGCCGCGACAGCCGTTTCGAACTGATAGCCAAATCGTTTGACGCCGATGCCATCGAAAAAACCTTAGCCGAAGCGCAGGAATAATGCCATTCTGCTCTTAACAACAAAAAATGCCTGTCTGAACATTTTTCAGACAGGCATTAAGCTTTCCTTGGCTACTCATTTCTAATCTAAGAGCAACCATTCGGCCACCCCAGAAACGCACCAACGGCATCACGAAAATAAAACCGCATCTATCAAACCAGGCGGACTTCTACCAAACGGTCGTCTTCCGCAAATTCCACCAGCATTTTACGCACCCGCCCCTGCCATAATTCTCGGAAACGGTTTAACTCTTCCTCATTGGCCTTGCCGCTTACCGCTAGCGGCAATAAGGCCTTCATTTCTTCCGGCCAAGGCACCGCTTCTTCATGCGCGGTAACTTCTACTGCCCGACCCGTATCGCGGCGACGCAACAACAACGTGCAATCGATAGGATTGTCGAAAGAGAGCAAATTACGTCGGGCAAACCGCCCCGCCGGCCCCATACCGCCAAAGCCGGTTTCGGTTGCGGCGCCGGTCAACAGCGTTGCCATCGACGCCACAACGCCGGTCGTTCCTTCCTCGCGCCCTTTTTTCACCAACACTTCGATTCCGCCGCGTTCCGGAATTTCGCTTCCGTATAAAGCCTTCAGACCGCGGATAACCATCAGATAAGCGCTGGCCACCGTCGGGCAGGAATGACCGGCCAGTTTTACGGCATCCTCATAACGGTAGGTCAACAAACCGCCTTGGGCGGCGCCCAGAAATTCGGCCAACGGATCACGCACTTGTAAAACAGGCGCTTGGTCGAAAAATTCGGGAAAAATCCGGGATGAATCAATCGTACTCATGGGATACTCCTCCAAAAATGGAACAACCTTTTCCGTTTGCCGAGCCGGCACGCAGCTTACCTTCAGCCGGCTGCACGGGCGAGGAATATTACAACTCAATCCCCTTTAATTTTGCTACGGTATTGATGTCTTTATCGCCGCGACCAGAAAGGTTGACCAGGATCACTTGGTCTTTGCCCATAGACGGCGCATTAGCCACCGCCCAAGCCAGCGCGTGGCTGGATTCGAGAGCCGGAATAATGCCTTCGTATTGGCATAGCAAATCAAAAGCCTGTAAGGCGGCATCGTCGTTAGCCACGGTATATTCAACGCGGCCGACGTCAGCCAGATGGCTGTGCTCCGGGCCGATGCCGGGGTAATCCAAACCGGCTGAAACCGAATGGGTGCTCAGCACTTGGCCGTTTTCATCCTGCATTAAATAACTGCGGAAGCCATGCAACACGCCTATAGGCGCCTTGCTGCTGATGGGTGCCGCATGTTGGGGCGTATCGATGCCCAAACCGCCTGCTTCCACTCCGATCAAGCGCACGTTTTCTTCGCTGATATAAGGATAAAACAAACCGATGGCGTTAGAACCGCCGCCGACGCATGCCACGGCAACATCGGGCTGGCGGCCTATCGCTTCAAGCATCTGCGCTTTGGCTTCGTTGCCAATCACGCATTGGAAATCGCGCACCATCTCAGGATACGGCGCAGGGCCGGCGGCAGTGCCGATGATGTAAAACGTATCGTCCACCCGGGCAACCCATTCGCGCATGGCTTCGTTCATCGCATCTTTCAGCGTGCGGCTGCCGCTGGCCACGCTCACCACATCGGCACCCAGCAACTTCATGCGAAACACATTGGGCGCCTGGCGCTGAATATCATCCGCACCCATATAAACATGGCATTCCATGCCGAACCGAGCGGCCACAGTTGCCGACGCCACGCCATGCTGACCGGCGCCGGTTTCGGCAATCACGCGCTTTTTACCCATGCGCTTGGCCAGCAGCGCTTGGCCGATGGTGTTGTTGATTTTATGCGCACCGGTGTGATTCAGGTCTTCGCGCTTCAACCAGATTTGCGCGCCGCCTAATTTTTCAGACAGGCGTTCGGCATGGTAAACGGGGCTGGGGCGGCCGACATAATGTTTTAAGTCTTGATGAAACGCTTCCCAGAAAGCAGGATCTTTTTTGGCTTCGTCATAGGCTGCCGCCAATTCTTGCAGGGCAGGAATCAAAGTTTCGGCCGCATACACGCCACCGTGTTCGCCGAAAAAACCTTGTTGATCGGGCGCTTGGTAATTTTTCATCGGATGTTCCTTTTAATTTGCTCGGAATGCATTTTTCAGACAGGCCACTTTTCTATGCCTGCCCGCTCAATTATGTTGGTTCCATTATATTTCAGACAGGCAATGCCTGTCTGAAAAGCTTAAAACGCGCTGCGGTAAAACACGAATTCATTTAACCGCACGGCGCCTTGTTCTCCTTGGCCGTTGATTTCCTGTATGCGCTCAAACGCATTTTGGAAACAAGCATATTCGTAATCGTGCAAGTCGCCCAATGCCTCAAACCAAGCTTCCTGCGACCATTGCGGCTTATTCTGCATGGCAGCCAGCAGGTGGCGGTAGAGCGGGTTTTTCGCCAGTTCTTCCAAATAATATTCACGGAATATGGCATCAATATGAGGTTGTTTTATTTTTCGGGTATCCGTCATTGATTTTCCTTTATCCGTGATTTTACGCTCATGCCTCGCCAGCCTCGGCCTGCCTGACTGCCGCCAGAAACGCGGCCATTTTCTCGGCAGACTTAATCCCCGGTGCGCTTTCCACACCGCTGGATACATCTACCGCGCGAGCGCCCGTTATGACCAAAGCCCGTCGGATATTCTCTGCATCCAAACCGCCCGACAGCACCCAGTTGCCCGTCAGATTGCTGGGCAGCATATTCCAATCAAAGCTATGACCCGTGCCGCCGTATTCACCCTCAATATGCGCGTCAAACAAAACCGCGCGCGCATCGGGATAATGATTGGCTGCGGCCAGCATATCGTCGGTTGAGCGTACGCGCACGGCTTTCAGATAAGGGCGGTCGAAGCGACGGCAGAATTCAGCCGTTTCATCGCCGTGAAACTGCAATATGTCGACCGGCACCTGCGCCAGAATACGGCGCACGGCACTTTCTGTTTCATTCACAAACAATGCCACCACGCTCACAAACGGCGGCAACGCGCGCACGATTGCCTGCGCCTGCGCCACATCAACATGGCGTTTGCTGCCTTCAAAAAAAACCAGCCCGATGGCATCAGCGCCCAACGCAGCGGCGGTTACCGCATCTTCGGGGCGGGTCAGCCCGCAGATTTTAGTACGGATGTTCATTCTTCCCTTTACAAAACATGGTCGCTTCGCCGCGCTTGAATGCCTGCTCAAACGCCTTTTCAGACAGGCATTGCGAAAGCACATTCTATCTGTATAATCATTTTTTTTCAAAAAATCACATACTTTAAGTTTCCATGAACGCGCAGAAATTTGCCGCACCCGGCCTGATTATCGGCTGCGTCGTGTTCGGTTTGGGCAGCATCATCGTCGCCACCGTACCGGTCGGTGCTTATGCGATTGCGTTCTGGCGTTTGTTTGTAGCCGCAGCCATTTTCTGGCTGCTGACCCGTTGGTCGGGGCAAAAATTCCCAAAATCCCAAAAAGCCATATGCTACGGTTTGGCAGCCGGCGCTTTTCTCGGGCTGGATTTGGCACTATGGCACGAAAGCATCTATGCCGTCGGGCCCGGCATCTCCACCTTGCTCAACAGCTTGCAGATTTTCTTTTTGGCCGCCATCGGCTTTTTCTGGTTCGGCGAAAAACAAAGCCGGCTGCAGATGCTCAGCCTTGCGCTGGCCATTACCGGCGTTGCCCTGATTGCCAGCCCCGAATTCAACCACAACCAAAACGCCGCGTGGGGATTTGTCAGCGGCATCGTTTCCGGCGCCATGCTGGCCTGCTCGATGGTTTATGTACGCAAAACACACGACGCGGAACCTGCGCCCATTTTCCCGCTGATGATGCTGATCAGCCTCGGCGGCATGGCTGCCGTGTGCCTGCCCGCCCTGTTTTTCAATGCCCATAATCTCTACCCCGCCACCCTGCGCGATATCGGGCTGATTCTGATTTACGGCGCCGTCATGCAGTGCTTCGCATGGGGCTTGATTGCCTACGCCGTGCCGCTGCTTTCGCTGGCCTTAACCGGCCTCTTACTGTTAAGCGAACCGGTGGCAGCATTGCTGATTGATTACTTTTTCCTCGGCAAACCGATTAACGGCCTGCAATGGGCCGGCGCCCTGCTGACCATGTTGGCGATTTATCTCGGTTCCCTCAAGCCGAAACCCCTAGAAGCATGATAAAATCGCGCTTTTCCCGCCAATATTAACCACCGCAAAAGCATGAACACATTCGCCAACGCCCTGACCGCCGCGCTTGGTCGCTGCATCGTCAGCAAAACCGTTACCGAAAATAACGAACCCGTCGGCTTTGCCTACCGCGAAACACCTGTATTCGAAAACGATAGCGGTTGGCGCTTTTTCAGCGGCGAAGAATCCGACGAATACACCGGCAATCCCGAAAATTTCGCCATACACACGCTCAACGACATCACTTCCCTCAACCCCGCCTTGCTGCCCTTGTTGCAAGAAGCCGAAGGTGCATGGGAAATCGATGACAGCGGCAATTTCATTCCCGTTGCCGACTGGCAACCTATCGAATAACCCTATTCAGACAGGCATTCCACATTTTTATGCCTGTCTGAATACATCATTCCAATACTATTTATTGATTATCAACGAAAGCATTCCCATGAATATCATCGAACCGAACCTCAACGGCCAAGACCTGCGCATCGGCATTGTGCAAGCGCGCTTTACCAACGAAGTGGGCAGCGCTATGGTTGACGTGGCCGTTAAAAAACTGCAAGACTTGGGCGTATCGCCGGACAACATCACCGTTGCCACCGTGCCCGGCGCTTTAGAAGTGCCGATTGTTTTGATGAATCTGGCCAGCTCGCAACGCTTTGACGCACTGATTGCCATCGGCGCCATTATCCGCGGCGAAACCTATCATTTCGAGCTAGTCGCTAACGAATCCGGCGCTGCCGTAACCCGCGTCGGTTTGGATTACAACATCCCGATTGCCAACGCCATCCTGACCACCGAAAACGACGAGCAGGCACACGCGCGCATCGTCGAAAAAGCCACCGACGCCGCTATCGTTGCCGTAGAATGCGGCAATCTGGTCAACCGGCTTTTATCCGAACAAGAAGACTAACCCAGAAGGAAACCGCATGAAAACCCCACGCCGCCGTGCTCGCGAATTCGTGGTACAAGCCCTGTATCAAGCCGCGCTCAACCAAACCGACGCGCCCGAAACCGCCCGAAACATCCGCGAAACCTCAGATTTCACCAAAGCCGACGACGCCTTGTTTACCGCCGTTTTTTTTGGTGCTTTTGGCAAACAAGGCGAATATCTGCAAATCATCCGCCCTCTGCTTGACCGCGATGAAAAAGACGTCAACCCCGTTGAGCTCGCCGTTTTGCTGATGGCCTGCTACGAGCTGGCGGAAATGCCCGAAACGCCCTACCCCGTGGTTATCAACGAAGCCATCGAAGTGACCAAAACCTTCGGCGGCACCGACAGCCACAAATTCATCAACGGCATTCTCGACAAACTCGCCGCCCAACTGCGCCCGAATGATCCGAAACGTAACTAAAACTAAAACCGGTTGGCAAACAGAAAGCCTGTCTGAATATTTTCAGACAGGCTTTGTTGTGTCGCCTATGATTTCGACTTATTTCACCAGATGTTTCAAATTGCCGTAACCCTCTGCGTCCATTTTTTCCAACGGTACGAAGCGCAGGCTGGCGCCGTTGATGCAATAGCGCAAACCGCCTTTGTCGCTCGGGCCGTCGGGGAACACATGGCCCAAATGGGAATTGGCTGCGCGGCTGCGTACTTCAACGCGGTGCATGTTATAGCTGTTGTCATCGTGGTTGGTTACCGCTTTCGGATCAATCGGGCGGGTGAAGCTCGGCCAGCCGCAACCGGAATTATATTTGTCGGCAGAGCTGAACAAAGGTTCGCCGCTAACCACGTCTACATAAATGCCGGGTTTGAACAAATGGTCGTATTCATGGCTGAAAGCATATTCGGTGCCGCTTTCTTGAGTAACGCGATATTGCTCGTCTGTCAGGCGGCTGCGCAGCTCGCTGTCGGAAGGCTTGCGGTAGCTGTCGGCATCAAACTTTTTAACTGCGCTGCTTTTGCCCGGCAGAGGTTCGTCGGCTTTATGGATGTCGATATGGCAATAGCCGTTCGGATTTTTAATCAGATAATCCTGATGGTATTCTTCCGCTTCGTAAAATTGCGACAACGGCAGATTTTCCACCACTATCGGCTGTTGGTATTTTTTCTGCTCGGCAGCTAATGAAGCGCTAATGGTTTTGCGCTCTGCTTCATCGGTGTAATAGATACCGGTGCGGTATTGTGTACCGCGGTCGTTGCCCTGTTGGTTCAAACTGGTAGGATCCACCACGCGGAAATAATATTGCAGAATATCGGCCAAGCTCAGTTTGTCTGAATCGTAAACCACTTTTACGGTTTCGGCATGGCCGCTGTTGCGGTGCGACACATCTTCATAAGAGGGTTTCTCGGTTTTGCCGTTGGCATAACCGGAAACTGCGTCAACCACGCCGGGAATACGCTGGAAGTAAGCCTCCAAGCCCCAGAAACAACCGCCTGCAAGATAAATGGTTTTCGTGTGCATCGGTACAGACTCCTTATGCTTTTCAGATTTATAAAAAGTGTCTTGCAACTTACCTAAATCCGCTTCAGGATTGTCTAACAAGGCAAGCGCTTGTTTTTCATTCAACCCGCCTTTTACAATGCGGCTGACATCGCCTTTTTTATCCAATAAAACCCAAGAAGGGTAAACGCCGATGTTCAGCGTTTTGGCTATCTGCCCGCCGGCATCGGTCAGCACGGGCAGAGCGGGATAATTCAAACCTTTATACCATGTTTCAAAATCGCCGGCGGCTTTTTCGCCGAGAAAACCGGGCGATGCCACCGTAACCAGATTAGCGTTTTTGAAATGACCGCTTTTTACCCATTCTTCGGTCGGCTGAAGTTCAGACAAGCAAAGCGGACACCAGCTCGCCCAGAATTTTACCAAGGTAGGTTTGTCTTTTTTCAGATAATCCGTAGCCGGTTTGCCTGCCGGATCGTGCAATTTTGCCAGCGCGGCAGCCACATCTTTTGCCGGATTGCCTCCGTCTGCATCTGCGCGCGGCAGATAGGTCAGCGCCAACCAACCTGCCGCCACAACCGCACCCAAGAGCGCCACTATTTTTAAATTTTTCAAACTTGCAGCCATTTCCAAGCTCCTTTAAAAAAACGTATGGATGCTTAGACGATTGAGTTCGCCAATTCTTACAAAAATATTTTGGTACAACCGATTTAATCTACAACCCGCTGTTCCGGCAGACGGCCCGCCCAGTCGCACGCAAACTGCCATGCCGTGCGGCCGGAGCGGCTGCCGCGGGTTTGTGCCCACAATAATGCGGCATGACGAGCCGTTTCATCCAGCGGCAGGCAATATTCATCCAGCCAGTTGGCCACAGCCTGCAGATATTCTTCCTGATCAAACGGATAAAAGCTCAGCCACAACCCGAAACGGTCGGATAACGACACCTTCTCCTCAACCGCTTCTTTCGGGTGGATTTCGCCGCGATGGCTGGTGCCGCCTAGGTTTTCATCCATGTATTCGGGCATAAGGTGGCGGCGGTTTGAGGTGGCATAAACCAAAACATTGTCGCAACGCAGCGACAAGCCGCCGTCTAATGCAGTTTTCAGGGCTTTATAGCCTTCTTCGCCGTCTTCAAACGACAAATCGTCGCAAAACACAATAAATTTCTCGCTACGCTTTTGCAACATCGCCAACAACGCAGGCAAGGTTGCCAGATCGCTTTTGTCCACTTCAATCAGGCGCAGCCCGTGTTCCGCATATTCATGCAGCAATGCTTTAACCAGCGAAGATTTACCCGTGCCGCGCGCACCGGTCATCAACACATTATTCGCCGGCCGACCCGCTAAAAACTGCTCGGTATTGCGCACCAACCGTTCGGTTTGCGTGCCAACTGCGGCAAGACGGCTCAAAGGAAAAGTGTGCGGGCGTGGCAAGCACTCAAGCACGCCCTTCTTGCCGATGCTCTGCCAACGATAGGCCAGCGCGTGCCAATCTGGCTCTTTCGCTTCGGGAGGCAAAACGGCATCCAAGCGGTTCAACACCGAGGCCGCTTGTTTTAAAAATGTTTTGAGCTTCAAGGCATCATCCTTTCAGACAGGCATAATCAGGCTAATCGATACCGCAGCCGCCGGCAACGCTATTGCGTTTACATAGGCCTTTCGTTTTCAGGTATCATACGGATATAAGAAAGAATTTTACACAAACCGGAGCATTATTGACACAAGGTTGATAAAAACTTCGGCATCACACGGGCAACGCATTACCCTTTATTATCGACGCAATCAATCTCTTTCAGGAGCCTGACGATGAATACAAGAGCACTCGCCCTTTCCGCTTCTTTGCTTTTACTTGCCGCTTGCGAGCATACTTACGTTAAAGCCTTCAATCGCGACACGCCTCAAGCATGGGAATATGTGCCAATCAAATATCAAGCGCCGCAGCCGGTTGTGCAGCCCAAACCGCAGGAACTGAAAAAATTCACCCTAGACGCCGCTTCTCTGTTCGATTTCAATAAAGCCGACATTTCGGTAAAAGGCACGGCGCAAACCCAAAGCATCGCCGGAGAGATCAGCAACAACCTGCCTTATGTACGCGGCATCGATGTCGTCGGCTATACCGACCCGACCGGCAACGACGAAGCCAACCGTGCCCTTTCTCTTGCCCGTGCCAGAGCGGTAGCGCAGGTGCTTGAAAGCAGCGGCGTACCCGCCAAACTGATTAAAACCGAAGGCGCAGGCAGCAGCAAACTGCTGGTAGACGATTGCACCGAGCGCTTTGCTAAAAACAAGGCCGAACGCAACGAATGCAACAAACCCAACCGCAGGGTTGAAATTTCCGTTATC
Organism: Neisseria sp.; assembly: GCF_030527965.1. Taxonomy (GTDB): domain Bacteria; phylum Pseudomonadota; class Gammaproteobacteria; order Burkholderiales; family Neisseriaceae; genus Neisseria. The sequence goes on along the minus strand of NZ_JAUMZU010000002.1, from coordinate 135,045 downwards.
GGTATTGCCCGCCAAGCCGGTGTTCCCGTTATGATTGACAGCAAACGCTATCAACCTGAACCACCCAAATCACAACAAGTGCAAACCGTTACCCGACCCGATGGCTTGGTCGAACGCATTGAACCCGCCGCACAACCTCAAATACCGGTACACGTCAACGCCCCGCAGGGTAGCGCCGCAACACCGCGATTGGAAGCCGGCCAAACCCGCGTACGTGACAACGGCTGGGTTGAAACGGTTACCAGCTCACGACCGGTCAACCCTTAAACGCCCAATAAAAAGCCTGTCTGAAAATCTTTTCAGACAGGCTTTTTCTATTACAACCGCTATTCCAAGCCGAAAACGCAGCCTTGTGCATAACAAACCGTTTAGCGCCTCAACATATCTGCCGCTCAACCGACAAAATCATTCGATACCGGCCCATTTGTGCGTTTGCACGCTCAATTGCCAATGCACGGGCGCATCGGAGCGGTCGTTTAACTGGCCAATCTGGCGGATGGTTTCATAAATATTCATCACGCCATTTTGCTCGCAAGGCGAAAGGTAATAATGGTCGGCGCGGATTTTACGCTCCATTTGCGCGCAAAAAGCCAATATATCGCCGTCGGCCACGATGCGCACCTCGTCTGCTTCGGCGATGCACTGCTTTTCATATTTCGCCGCATAGCAGGCCTTCGGACTGGTCGCCACATAATCGATCTGCGGCGGCGCAGGATTAAGGCCGTTGGTTTCCATGCAGAGGCGATAGCCTGCCGCTTTGAGCGAATCGAGCAAAATCGCCAGATGAGGCTGAATGGTCGGCTCGCCCCCCGTGATAATAATATTACGGGAGGCATAGTTTTTCAGACAGGCATGAATATCATGCAAACTCATTAATTTGAAAGTCAGATAATCGGTATCGCACCAAGAGCAGGCAAGGTTGCATTTGCCCAAGCGGATGAATACGGCCGGCATGCCGGTATTCCAGCCTTCGCCTTGCAAACTTTCAAAAATCTCAACAATGCGGTATTCCGGGTTTTCCGGGCGGATTTCCTTCATTTTGCACCCCACGCGAAAGCCAGTGCCAAAGCGGCAGGCAAACCTTGTTTCAACAAAATACCTTTATTGGAAGTCAAAGCGCCCCACACTGCGGCAGTCAGCACAAAACAGAGAAACAGCATGGTGGCGCCGGTTTTCGCATCGTCCGGCGCAAAAAACTGCGCCCATACGATGCCCGCCGCCAGAAAGCCGTTATACAGGCCCTGATTGCTAAACATAACCTGCACGCGTTTTTGCTGCATGAATTCATCGGGCAGCCCGAAAATTCGGGCTGCCTGCGCGCTGGGAATCCGAAACATTTCCAGATACATGATGTAAATATGCTCGGCGGCCACGAGTAAAGCCAAAATGGTGGATAAAGTTTGCATAATCTTCCGTTTTTCAGACAGGCATTATTGGCCGCCGTTCAACCTTCATACTCGGCGCACGATTCGGGCGTTTCCCATAATTTAATGCGGCACACGTCCAATCCGCCCTCGCGCAAACGCCGATAAATTTCAACCGCCATATTCTCAGCAGTAGTTCGTGCATCAAGGCGCAGCGTTTTCATTTTCCAGCCTTCGAGCAACGCGGCAATCTGGCATTCTCTCGGATTGGCACCATGATAGAGGAAAGCATGGTCAAAAGGTTCGGTAACCGTTTGCCTTACGATGCTTTTCAAATCGGTAAAGTCCATAACCATACCGGCTTTCGCACCTTCTTCAATCAGGCTGCCGCTCACGGTAACCTCCAGCCGGTAAGTGTGGCCGTGCAAATTCTGGCATTTGCCGTCGTGCCCATCAAGCATATGAGATGAGTCAAAAGTAAATATTTTGGTGATTTTCATGGTTTGTATCGGTTCGAGCCGGCAGACGAATTATGCTGCCGGATGGTTGATGGTAATTGAGCAAGGGTTATTTCGCCGATAAATACTCCGCCAGTCCGCGTTCGCGCAACACACAGCTGGGGCACTCGCCGCAACCGCCTGCCACGCCTTTGTAGCAGGTGTGGGTATGCTCGCGGATATAGTCCAAACGGCCCATTTCATCGGAAAGCGCCCACGTTTGCGCTTTCGTAAGATACATGAGCGGCGTATGGATTTGAAAAGGGTAATCCATTGCCAAATTCAGGGTCACGTTCATCGATTTGATGAACACGTCGCGACAGTCGGGGTAGCCGGAAAAATCGGTTTCGCACACGCCGGTGATGATGTGTTTGATATGGCGGCTTTTGGCATAAATGGCGGCATAAAGCAAAAACAAAGCGTTACGCCCGTCGACAAAAGTATTGGGAATGCCGTTGCTGCCGGCGCGAATTTGCGCCTCATCGTCCATCAAGGCATTATGGGTGATTTGCTGCATCAGGCTCAAATCGAGCACGGTTTGGGGAACGTTTAAATCATTGGCAATCCAAGCCGCGCGTTCCAATTCAATGGCATGGCGCTGACCATAGTGAAAGGTAATGGCTTCGACATTACCTGCGCCGTATTGCTCGATTGCCTGCAACAGGCAGGTGGTGGAATCTTGGCCGCCGGAAAAAATGACCAAAGCTTTTTCATTTTGCATAAGAATTTCCTAGTTTTGTTGTCGCGGGAGGATTTCGAACCGCGCCGGAAGGCCGATATTATACACAAATGCCTGTCTGAAAAATTTCAGACAGGCATTTTATTTGTAAATCCCACAAACCTATTTGATGGCGGTTCCCACACGGGAAAAGTCATTAAAATTAAGCCAGATAAGAAAAGCCTTGCCTACCAGCAGGCGATCATCGACAAAGCCCCAGTAGCGTGAATCCTCACTCGCATCACGATTATCGCCCATCATGAAATACTTGCCTTCCGGCACGGTGCAGCGAAACCACGAGCCATCGCGCGAATACTCGCAGCTGCCGCCATTAGCCACGCCGGCGCGCACATAATTGGGCGAAAACGCCGGTACGCCGTTAATGCGCAACACATCATATTGCCGGCCATTCAGGCTTTCTTTATATTGGTCGGCCTGCATTTCCTGCAAACCGGAAGGCGTAGTTTCCTGATAGTTATACAATCCGTCCGGCTGGTCGACCACTTTCTCGCCATTCACAAATAACGTTTTATTGCGGTATTCGACCACATCGCCCGGCAGGCCGATGGCACGTTTAATGTAATTGATATCGGGTTTTTCAGGATAATTGAACACCACAACATCACCGCGCTCCACTTGGCCGGTAGGAAACAGCACACTGTTGAGCACCGGCACGCGGATGCCGTAAGACGATTTTTTCACTAAAATAAAATCGCCTACCACCAAGCCCGGACGCATCGAGCTGGAAGGAATCTGAAACGGCTCAACGATAAACGTGCGCAACACGAACACCACAAAAATAATCGGAAAAAAGCCGCTCATATAATCGCGGAAATGATTGTCGTCGTGTCTTTTCTCCGCCACTTCCGGCACCCATTTCGAATGATATTTGTGCCAGCCCCAAACTGCGCCGGTAAACAAAACAAAAATCAACAGCACGGCAGTAAAACTCATCACGGCGGAAAGCAGCCCGAACACGCCGACCATCATAAGCAGATAACCCCATTGCAGGCCGTTGCTCCATTCGCCGCTGCCGTTTCGTTCTTTATTGCTGGCCGCATACAATACGCCGCCGGCAACCAGCGCCAGCACGGCCATAACCATCCATTGGTTTAACATGGTTATTTATCTCCCACTTGTAAAATTGCCAAAAACGCACTTTGCGGAATTTCCACATTACCCACCTGCTTCATTCTGCGTTTACCGGCTTTTTGTTTTTCCAACAATTTTTTCTTACGCGTAATATCGCCACCATAACATTTGGCCAACACGTTTTTGCGCAACGCTTTAACATTCTCGCGTGCGATAATTTGGCTGCCAATGGCCGCCTGCACCGCAATATCAAACATCTGGCGCGGAATCAACTCGCGCATTTTCGCCGCCAGCTCGCGCCCGCGGTGTACCGCGCTTTGACGGTGCACAATCAGGCTCAAAGCATCCACTTTTTCGCCGTTGACCATAATATCCAGCTTAATCAAATCGGAAGGCTGGAATTCTTTAAATTCGTAATCAAGCGAAGCATAACCGCGAGAGGTGGATTTGAGCTTATCGAAGAAATCCATCACTACTTCGTTCATCGGCAAATCATAAGTCAGCATTACCTGCCGACCCATGTATTGCATGTTGACCTGCACGCCCCTTTTCTGGTTGCACAGCGTCATCACATTGCCCACATATTCCTGCGGCACCAAAATGGTAGCGGTAATAATCGGCTCGAGTATGGTTTCGATGCTGCCGATATCCGGCAATTTGGAAGGGTTTTCCACTTCCATTTTTTCGCCGTTTTTCATGATAACTTCATATACCACCGTCGGCGCAGTGGTAATCAAGTCCATATCGAATTCGCGCTCCAAGCGCTCCTGCACAATCTCCAGATGCAGCAAGCCCAAGAAACCGCAACGGAAACCGAAACCCAACGCTTGCGATACTTCGGGTTCGAATTTCAACGACGCATCATTTAATTGCAGCTTTTCCAGCGCATCGCGCAAGGCTTCGTAATCATGGCTTTCCACCGGATACAGCCCGGCAAACACCTGCGATTGAACTTCTTGGAAACCCGGCAGCGGCTCGGCGGCCGGATTGGCCGCCAAAGTAACCGTATCGCCCACTTTAGCCGAGCCCAATTCTTTAATGCCGGTAATCAGAAAACCCACTTCCCCTGCCGACAATTCCGGTTTCTGCACCGACTTGGGCGTAAACACACCCAGCTGCTCCACCTGCGTTTCGGCTTTCGTGCTCATAAACAGCACTTTGTCTTTTAATTTCAGACAGCCCTGCTTCACACGAATCAGCATTACCACGCCAACATAATTATCAAACCAAGAATCGATAATCATGGCTTGCAACGGCGCAGCCGCATCGCCTTGCGGTGCCGGAATTTTAGCCACGATTTCTTCCAGCACATCTTCGATGCCCAGGCCGCTTTTGGCCGAACACTGCACCGCACCTACCGCATCAATTCCGATGATGTCTTCGATTTCCTGCGAAACACGCTCAGGTTCGGCAGCGGGCAAGTCGATTTTATTCAGCACCGGCACCACTTCTACGCCCAGATCAATCGCGGTGTAGCAGTTGGCCACCGTCTGCGCTTCCACGCCCTGCGAGGCGTCCACCACCAGCAGCGCGCCTTCGCAGGCTGAGAGCGAACGCGAAACTTCGTAAGAAAAATCGACGTGCCCGGGCGTGTCGATTAGGTTTAAAAGATAGGTTTGCCCGTCGCGTGCTTTGTAGTTCAGCGCAGCAGTTTGCGCCTTGATGGTAATGCCGCGTTCTTTTTCAATGTCCATCGAATCGAGCACCTGTGTGCTCATCTCACGCATTTCCAAACCGCCGCAATATTGGATAAAGCGGTCGGCCAAAGTGGATTTGCCGTGGTCGATGTGGGCGATAATAGAGAAATTCCGAATATTTTTCATATTTATCATAATGGAGCGGTTGAAATGCCTGCCTGAAAAAAGATTCAGACAGGCTTTTGGTATTAAAACCAAATAGCTGCGTATTCTAACCTAAAAAACGGCAAAACGCCTGAAAACTTTATCCATAATGCCTGTCTGAAAACGTTTGCCGCCGGCCGGATTCAGTATGGTATCGGGCGGTTTAACGCTATAATCCGTCTTCCTTTCCAAAAACACCCGCCCTATGAACCACTCTAAAAACAAACGCAAGCTCAACGGCGTATTGCTGCTCGACAAACCCGCCGGCCTCTCCAGCAATACCGCACTGCAAAAAGCCCGCCGCCTGTTCAACGCCGCCAAAGCAGGCCATACCGGCGTGCTCGACCCATTGGCCACCGGCTTGCTGCCGATTTGTTTCGGCGAAGCAACCAAGTTCGCCCAATACCTACTGGACGCCGACAAAGCCTACACCGCCACGCTCAAACTCGGCGAAGCCACCACCACGGGCGATGCCGAAGGCGAAATCATCGCGTCCTCCGCCGAAGCCGTCGGCCTTGCCGATTTTGAGGCCGCCTGTGCCGCACTAACCGGCCGCCAGCGCCAAGTGCCGCCGATGTTTTCCGCCCTCAAACACGAAGGCCGCCCGCTCTACGAATACGCCCGCAAAGGCATCACTATCGAACGCAAGCCGCGTGAAATTACCATTCATTCCATCGAAATCACCGCATTCAATCCGCCGCAAGCCGTAATTAACGTAAGCTGCAGCAAAGGCACCTACATCCGCACTTTAAGCGAAGACATCGCCAAACACTGCGCCACCTTCGCCCATCTAACCGCATTGCGCCGCACCCGAACCGCCGGTTTCGACATCAGCCAAACACATACCCTCGAAACGCTGGAGGCGCTCGCAGAAACCGAACGCGACGCCCTGCTGCTGCCTTGCGACGTGCTGGTGCAGCACCTGCCGCAAATTCATTTGAGCAATGCCGACATCCGCCTGCTGCGTTTCGGCCAGCAACCCGCCTATCATAAGCAAAACGAGCTGCCCGAAGCCACACCCGTTCGTGTTTACAGTCTGCAAAACGAGTTTATCGGCCTGATTGAATACCGCCCCCAACATGCCTGTCTGAAAAGCATCCGGCTGATGGATACCGGCAAAGAAGGCTGAAACGGCCGCGTGCAAAAAAATGCTACAATAAACGCTCCTCCAACCACCTTAACCCGTTGCCAAATGACCCAACAAACCACCTTGTCTCACGTACAAGCTGTCGCCTTCGATTTAGACGGCACCCTCTGCGATTCCGTTGCCGACTTGGCCGCTGCCGCCAACGCCACGCGCCGCCACATGGGCTTGCCCGAATTGCCGGAAAAAACTGTGGAAAGCTACGTGGGCGACGGCATTGCCAAATTGGTGCACCGCGTGCTGACCGACAGCCGCGAAGAGTCGGCCTCGCAAGAAAAATGGGAAACCGCCTTTACCTTTTTCATTACCTATTATCGCGACCACCTCAGCGTTTTTACCCGCGCCTATCCCGGCACCGAAACCGGCTTGGGTCTGCTCAAATCATTAGGCATTCCGCTGGCCGTCATTACCAACAAAAACGAATTGCTGGCCACCGAATTACTCAAACAACTCGGTTTGGCCGATTATTTCAGCCTGATTCTCGGCGGCGACAGCCTGTCTGAAAAAAAACCCAGCCCCCTGCCGTTGCAACACACCGCCGAAGTATTGGGCATCAGCGTTGAAAACATGCTGATGGTCGGCGATTCCCATAACGACATTTTGGCGGCAAAAGCCGCAGGCTGCCTTTCGGTCGGCGTCAGCTTCGGCTACGGCGATATGACTGCCTTGTCGAAAAATCAGGCTACCCGTCCCGATTGGATAATCGGTTCGCTGCCCGAAATTTACGAGCATTTGCGGCTGCAAAAACCGCAAGACGACGCATAAAAATCTCGATGCCTGTCTGAACCTGTTTTCAGACAGGCATCGCCCTTTACGCCCCTGACCCGCAAACCATGAAAACGCCGAAATCCCTGCGCGCCCGCGCACTTGATATCCTCGCCCGCCGTGAAGTCAGCCGCAGCGAGCTCAAGCGCAAATTGGCGCCTTATGCCGAAAGCGAAGAAGAAGTCGAACGCGTGTTGGCAGAATTTGCCGAGCGCAACTGGCAATCCGACCAGCGTTTCACCGAAGCCTTCATCCACAGCAAAAGCCGCCGCTACGGCACTTTGCGTCTGAAACACGCCTTAGCAGAAAAAGGCATCGACCCGGAAACTGCCCGCGCATCGCTGCCGAGCCAAACGCAAGAATGCGCAACCGCACAAGCCGTGCTGCTCAAAAAATTCAAACGGCCCGCGGCCGACTTATCCGAAAAACAAAAACAAATGCGCTTCCTCGCCTACCGCGGTTTCGATATGGATACCATCAACCGCGCCATGAAAACCGCTTGGCAGAAAGAAGAAAATTAAAATGCCTGTCTGAAAATATTCAGACAGGCATCAAAATCAGAAATCTCTGTATGCAGTATTAATGATGATGACCGTGCGCGCCATGGGCATGACCGTGGTCGATTTCTTCCGCCGTAGCCGGGCGAATGTCTTCAACAGTCGCCTTAAAGCGGATTTTCATGCCGGCCAGCGGATGGTTGCCGTCCATTATCGCTTTGCCGTCGGCCACATCGGTCACTCGGAACACCAACACGCCGAACTCAGGATCATCCGCCTCAAACATCATGCCCACTTCCGGCGTTGCCGGCAGCTTGCTTACCTCTTCCACCCGAATCAAATCGGTTTCATGCTCGCCGAACGCATCATCCGGCTGCAACACCACATCCACCACATCGCCCACGTTTTTTTCGTGCAGCGCTTCTTCCACCAAAGGAAAAATGCCATCATAACCGCCGTGCAGGTAAACAATCGGTTCCTCTGTTTTATCCAGCAACTGGTCGTTGGCATCAAACATTTCATAATGCAAGGTTACTACGGTATCTTTAACAATGCTCATCGTTTTATATTCCTTCGGAGTCAATAGATTTGGGTTGGCATTGTAACACAGCCGCCATCATAAAGATGCCCTTCAAGTCATCGCAGCCCTCGGCACCCACAACAATCTTCTCAGCAAAACAGTTATCCCGCAAAACCTTGTCAATATTAATTTCATCCAACCAACCAACACTGCAAACTCATGTTGCCGTTCAGCAACACATACCGGCATGACCCCGTGTTTTTTATTTTATGATGGTATAATTTTACTTTTTATTGCATTTATATAAGTATTTGAAAAACATAAAAAAATAAACAATCGATAAATAAATCTGAAATTATTTCACTTGGTCAGGGAACTCTTTGCACTTTAGCGCTGACTAAGGTGCCATATCCTGCAATTAGGCGCAGAGGCTTAATTTGATTGCATTGCAATCTTTGCTCGTGCATAATTACGGAAAATTCAGTAATGAATTTGTAATCAAATGTAGTTAAACTTAAATGTTTAATCTTTTGATTAGTTCGAATATCCCTTAATTGATCAAATAAGAGAAGGTACATTAAAATGAAAAAAGCTTTGTTCGCTGCTGCCCTGATGTCTTTGGCTTTGGCTGCCTGTGATAGCAAACCCGCTCAAAATGCTGCTGCTTCTGCTGCAAGCTCTGCTAGCGCCGCTATGGATGTTGCCGCTTCTGCTGCTGCTTCCGCCGCTTCTACTGCTGATGCCGCTGCTGCTTCTGCCGCTTCTACTGCTGATGCCGCTACTGCTAAAGTTGAAGGCGCTGCCGCTTCTGCCGCTTCTGCAATGGATGCTGCTGCTTCTAAAGTTGAAGGCGCCGCTGCCTCTGCTGCTTCTAAATAATAAGCAGATAGACTTTCCTTTCAAAAACAGGATATTACGATATCCTGTTTTTCATTTTCAGACAGGCATTACCGCATACATCCGCAATGCCTGTCTGAAAACACTTGAACCCGCCCCCGTCTCTTATTACCATGGCGACTTTCCCTTAGAGAATCCGCGCTATGTCTACCACCGAAATAATCTCTGCTTTTCAAGCCATATTGGACGCATCCGAAATCGTTACATCCCCCGATACACTGCTCACCGACCAGCGCCGCCGCTACACCGGCTCGGCCGAACTGGTACTGCAGCCGAAAAGTGTCGACAGCGTACAGCGGATTATGCGTTTTTGCAGCAAACACAAAATTCCGGTTACCCCTCAAGGTGGCAATACCGGCTTATGCGGCGGCGCTGTTCCCAACGGCGGCATCTTGCTGAATTTAAGCAAACTCAACCGCATCCGTAACATCAGCATCGCCGACAACGCAATAACCGTTGATGCCGGCTGCATCCTCCAAAACGTGCAACAAGCCGCCGAGCAAGCCGGTCGCCTATTTCCGCTCAGTCTGGCCAGTGAAGGCTCCTGCCAAATCGGCGGCAACATCGCCTGCAACGCCGGCGGCCTGAACGTTGTGCGCTACGGAAGCATGCGCGATTTGGTTATCGGTCTAGAGGTCGTGCTGGCAGACGGCAGCCTGATCCAACACCTCGCCCCTTTGCATAAAAACACCACTGGCTATGATCTGCGCCATTTATTCATCGGCAGCGAAGGGACGCTGGGCGTTATTACCGGCGCCACCTTAAAACTGTTTGCTCAGCCGCAAAGCCATGCCACCGCATGGGTCGGCCTGAGCGATATAAAAGATGCGGTCGGCCTGCTCTCGCTGTTACAAGGCCGCTTTGCCGAACGGTTGACCAGTTACGAGTTAATCAGCCGATTCGCGCTTAATCTCTCTTCCCGCTTCAGCGATATTCCTCAGCCTGTCGATGCTCATTGGCACATATTAATCGAACTGGCGGATTCGCTGCCCCAGCAAAGCCTCGAAGATGATCTGGCCGTTTTCCTGTACGACAACGGTTTTGAAAATGCCGTTATGGCCCAATCCGACACAGAACGCAACCATCTCTGGGCACTGCGCGAAAACATTTCCGCCGCCCAACGCAACCTCGGCGCCAGCATAAAACATGATATCGCCCTGCCTATCGAAAGCGTCGCCGCTTTCATCGACAACTGTGCCGCCGCACTCGAATCAGCCCATCCTAACATCCAGATTGTCGTGTTCGGCCATTTAGGCGATGGCAGCCTGCATTACAACACCTTTCTGCCCGATGTTTTAAGCAACGATGTTTATCACCATGAAGCCTCTGTCAACGCCGTCGTCTACCAACACGTTTTGGCTTATTCCGGTACCATTGCCGCCGAGCATGGTGTCGGCCAAGTCAAAAACCACTGGCTGCCGCAGGTAAGAAACGAAGCCGAAATCGCTCTGATGCGCGCCATTAAAACTCAGCTCGATCCGCATAATCTGCTAAACCCCGGCAAACTGCTGCCTTAATTCTTCAGACAGGCATTATTAAGATATGTTGAAAAAAACGGCTTTCCTGCTTACCTTACTCGTTTGCAGCGCCTTCTCATCGGCTTTCGACTGGCAACACCCCGAAATAAGCAGCCGCTTGTGGAAAATCAGCAAGCCTGATCAACCCGATTCCTATCTGGTCGGCACCTTCCATCTAGGCAAACCCGACAGCACCCTTCCCGCCAAGCTTAATCACATCTTAAAACAAAGCGACCTGTTGGTCTCTGAAGTGATTCCGCCCGTCAACCCCAGCCGTGCCGTCGTGCAAGACATCCGAAACATGCAAAGCCAGATGCTTGATTTAACAAGCGGCCAAACCCTGTCTGACAAGATTGGCGCAGAAAATGTCGCCAAACTAGCCGAACGCCTGCGCAGCAATCCAAACACACGGCCTTTTGCCGAAAAACTGCTGCAAACCGAACCGTGGGCGGCCGTGATGCTGGAAGTTTCCGCCCGCCCCGAAGGCTACGATAGCCAATACGGCTTGGATTATCTACTGAGCCAAGCCGCTGTACGATACGGCATCAAGCGATCAGGGCTGGAGCGTTACAGCGACCTCCCCATACCTTTCAAAAAATTGCCGCTTGCCCGCATTATCGAACAAATCGGCTTTTCAAACCGCTACCAGAAAGAAAGCCAAGACTTCCTTAAAAAAATGATAGATTTATATTATAGCGGCCGATATAACGAACTGATACGCATCAGCACCGACCGCTCCCGTTACGCCGATATGCCCGACGTTTCAGAGACAAGCATCCGCTACTGGCAAAACTGGCTGGAGCAAGATTTACTGGTAGCGCGCAACCAGCAATGGCTGCTCAAACTGCTGAGCCTGCTACCCAAACAAAAAACGCTTATTGCGGTCGGCACGGCTCATCTGGTTGACGACAGTGGCCTGATTCTCCAACTTCGCCGGCACGGCTACACCGTCGAACCGGTTTCCGAATAAACAAGGCCATACTAATGGATACCAAAGTCTATCTTTTCACCGACGGCGCCTGCAAAGGCAATCCGGGTGCCGGCGGCTGGGGCGTGCTCATGCGTTACGGCAACCATGAAAAAGAACTTTCCGGCGGTTCGGCCGACACCACCAACAACCGTATGGAATTAACCGCCGTGATTGAGGGCCTCAAAGCCCTCAAGCGCCGCTGCAGCGTTGTTATCTGTACTGATTCGCAATATGTTAAAAACGGCATGGAAAGCTGGATACACGGCTGGAAAAAAAACGGCTGGAAAACCGCCGCTAAGAAACCGGTGAAAAACGAAGAACTATGGCGCGAGCTCGATAACCTTGTCGCCCAACACGATGTTTCATGGAAATGGATTAAAGGCCACGCAGGCCACCCTGAAAACGAAAAGGCAGACGAACTGGCCAACCGAGGCGCAGCGCAGTTTTTGCCAAACCGTTAAACTATCGCATCAAGAAAATGCCTGTCTGAAAACAAATTTCAGACAGGCATTGAATTACTATAACAGCTTATTTGGCAATGATTTTAGCCGCATCTTCGCGAGTTTCAATCACTTCGTCAACCAAACCGTATTCTTTGGCTGCTTCGGCCGACATGAAATTATCCCGATCGGTATCGCGTTCAATTTTTTCCAACGGCTGCCCGGTATGTTTGGACAAGAAATAGTTCAGCTTTTCTTTTATTTTGATCAATTCGCGGGCGTGAATTTCGATATCCGAAGCCTGCCCGCCCAAGCCGCCGCTGATTAACGGCTGGTGAATCATGATACGGCTGTTAGGCAAGGCAAAACGCTTGCCCTTTGTGCCTGCCGACAGCAAAAACGCCCCCATACTGGCCGCCTGCCCGAGGCAAAGCGTGGAAATATCGGGCTTGATAAAATTCATGGTATCGAAAACCGACATGCCAGCGGTAACGGAGCCGCCGGGCGAATTGATATAAAAATAAATGTCTTTATCCGGGTTTTCGCTTTCCAAAAACAGCATTTGGGCAACCACCAGATTGGCGGTATGGTCGGTAACCGGGCCGACCAGAAAAATAATGCGTTCTTTCAGCAAGCGCGAATAAATGTCGAAAGCGCGCTCACCGCGGCCGCTTTGTTCGATAACGGTAGGAATCAGGGTGTTGGCGGTAATTTCGGGAATCATAAAAACTCCTTTTTTCAGTTGAAAAGCACCAAAGCGTCGCCACTTCAGTGCTTTGTTGTTCAGCCGCTCGGGCCGCTTAGGCTTGCGCCCCCATTACTTCGTCAAACGATAAGGTTTTTTCGTTGACTTTGGCTTTACCCAATACATAATCAACCACATTGGCTTCTACTGCCAACGAAGTCGGGCCTTGCAGGCGAGAGCGGTCTTCAAAATACCATTCAACCACTTCCTGCGGATCTTCATAGCTCTCGGAGAAGTCGCTGACAATGGCTTTAATCTGCTCTTCGGTCGGCTCCAGTTTGTTTTCTTCTACCAAAGCAGCCAAAATCAGACCCAGCTTCACGCGGCGCTCGGCCTGCTCTGCAAACATATCGGTAGGCAGATCCAGCTTGGAAGCATCCGCCATGCCTTGATTGATGAAGTTTTGCTTCATTTCGTCGGCCAAACGGGCAGCTTCTTCGTTTACCAATACTTTAGGCACTTGCAAGCCTTCGGTTGCGGCCAACAGCGCGTCCATCACAGCATCTTTGGTTTGTGCATCTACGCGGCGTTTCACTTCGCGCTCGACGTTTTTCTTCACTTCTTCACGCATTTTGGTTACGTCGCCGTCGGCAATACCCAAGGCTTTGGCAAATTCTTCGTTAACTTCGGGCAATACCGGCTCGGAAACATTTCTCAACGTAATCGTGAAAACGGCGGTTTTACCGGCCACTTCTTTGCCGTGGTAATCTTCCGGGAATTTCACTTCCACGTCTTTTACTTCGTTTTCTTTCATACCCAGAATGCCTGCTTCGAATTCAGGCAACATCTGACCGGCACCCAAAACGAAAGGATAATTTTGCGAAGTGCCGCCTTCGAAAGGCGTACCGTCGATTTTACCTTCAAAATCAATAATCACGCGATCTTCGTTTTGCGCAGCGCGTTCGGTATGGTTGTAGCGGGTACGCTGTTTGCGCAGAATGTCTACGGTTTTTTCAACTTCTTCGTCGCCAACTTGAGCGCTTACTTTTTCCACTTCGTGTGCCGACAAATCGCCCACTTTCACTTCAGGGAACACTTCAAATACGGCCGCTACTTTCAGCGCATCCGCATCGTTTTGTTCCTCAACCGGCTCCAAACGCGGGAAACCGGCCACTTTCAAGCCTTGTGCCACAACGGCATCATAAAACGCTTTTTGTGCCATTTCGTTCAGCACTTCGTTCTGAATGCCGGCGCCGTACATAGACTCCACCATTTTCAACGGCGCTTTGCCAGGGCGGAAGCCATCAATGCGCACGCGGCGGGCGGTTTGTTTCAAACGCTTCTCTACTTCCGCGTTCACTTCGCTCCAAGCCAGCGAAAGAATGGCTTTGCGTTCCAGATTTTCTAATGTTTCAACAGTTACGCTCATCGTAAACCCTTAAATTTTCGTTGTGTTAACAAGCCAGCGGCCGTCACGGCCGCCCGGGCAATATCCGTATGCCGCCAAACAGCGGGGCAAAATTTAAAGCGGCGATTGTATCACAATATCGGGAAGAATGATATGCCGCACGGCGGCCGAGCGCCGCTTTCAGACAGGCATTCGAATCACAATTGCATAGCTGGTTTCATCAGCCGAAAATTTTCGTGCCACAGGCCGTCCGGCCGCTTTTCCATCACGGCGAACAGGATATTTTCCGCCGCGTCAATCGACGCCTTGCCGCAGCATTGTGCCAGCTCCACTCTGGCCGGCGCCAGCAAATCCATGCGGGGCAAGATATAAAACACCACATCGTCTTCGAAAGGCAGCGGTTCTCCCGCCGCAAGATAGCGGCCGTGCCAGCCGTAAGGATTGAGTGGTTTGGCATTAAACGTCTGATTCGGCCCTGCAAAACCGATACCGTGCACAATCGACGCCGATTGCATTCCGGCCATAGGGATTCCGACCGCTTGCAGCGCGGCGGTGCCTGCTGGCGTATACGGCAATGCCAGTTGAACGGCCAATTTGGCGGCTTTGTCTGCCAGACGGTCGGAACGGTTCAACCCGACCATTTCATCAGGAGAGGCCGTTGCGGCGCCGTAATATTTACAAGTTAATTCAATGTGATACAAAACCCCACCGAGCCGCACAACAAGATCCAGCTCGCCCGCCCTTTGCCCGTTTTCGGTAACCGGCAGATTGCGGGTCAACAATTCGGCATGCGGCGCATTGTGAAACCAGAATGCCAATAGGCTTTCCGCATAACGCCCGAGGCGATTGCCGAACGGTGCTTCGTCGGCTAAATGCCGATGCAGCGGCTCGGGGCTTTGGTCTAACCTGAGCAGGTAGCGGAAACCTTCCTCTCCCAACAACAGGCGAACGGGTAATTCGCAACCCGTTTCCCACAAGGCAGGCGCGGTCAGCAACGAAGCCAAGGCTCGCACGTCTTTATCCACCAGCCGCCACCATAAAGCATCCAAAGCGTAATTCATATTTACCTGCCTCATGTAAAAAAGGTTTTCAGACAGGCATTATAATCAAATGCCTGTCTGAAAACCTTTCGGCGCCAAATTTAAATCAAGATTAACTTATAAAATCGCCGCTTATTTACTGCGCTTGCAATCCAGCGCCCATTTACCGCCGCCTGCAACCGACAAGTAAAGAAAAACGAAACAGAATAACACTGCCGATTCGCCTTTGTTTAAAAACGGTACCGCAAAATTACCGCCCGAGGCCACATGCCCGATAAAATAGGCGACGGCCATCTGGCCTGATAAAATAAACGCCACAGGTCGCGTAAACAAGCCAAGCAATAATAAAATGCCGCCTACCAATTCCAAAATACCGGCAAACCCGTAAAGCGAAAAGATTTGCAAGCCGTCAAACATCGGCGAGTGCGGCATGCCCAATAGTTTGGAGCTGCCGTGCAGCATAAACATATATGCCGTAGCAATCCGCAAAATGGATAAAACGATGGCTTGGCAATCTGCCCATTTGTTGCTGTTCATTTTACAATCTCTCATTCAAGTGTTTTATATTCGATGTGCAAGAGTATAGTATTTGCTTTGTAAGAAATATATACCCTATCAATCAATACAAATTTTCTTAAAAGGAAACATAATGGATACGCTCTTAAGCATGAAAGTATTCTGCCAAGTCGTACAAAGCGGCAGTTTTACCCGCGCGGCGGAGCATCTCGACATCTCGCTGCCGATGGCCAGCAAGCATGTCAGTCATTTGGAAAGCAGCATACAAGCGCGCCTGCTCTACCGCAACAAACGCAACCTCAAGCTCACCGAACAGGGCGAACGTTATTACCAAGATTGCTTATTGGCTCTGGATATTCTCGAACAAGCCGCCAATCAAGCGGGCGCGGGCACCAGCCAGCCGCGCGGTTTGCTGCGGCTGACCGCACCGGTATGGTTTTCCAATCCGGTTTTCGCCGGCTGGCTGGCCGAATACCAAGCGCGTTATCCCGAAGTTGAATTGATGCTTACGCTAACCAACCGCAGCGTTGACCTCAACAGCGACGGCGAAGACCTCGCCCTGCGCATGACCAACCAATTAGCGGAAAATGTGATTGCCAAACCGCTGGCGTCTCTTTCTTTTTATCTGGTTGCCGCACCGGCCTATCTTGAAAAACACGGCATGCCCCAAACGCCCGCCGACCTCCCCAAACACAACGGCATACTTCCCAACTATACCGACATCCTGCAAACCCCGCTCACGCTCAACGGCCACACCGAAACGCTCAACCTGAAAGCCAAAACCCGCACCAACAATACCTTAATGACCTACCACATGACCAAAGCAGGCGCCGGCATCGGCTTTCTGCCGGAATGGCTGATTCAAGAAGACTTGCAAAACCGACAACTCATCCGTTTATTAGACAACTACCAAATCCCCAAAATTTCGCTTTATGCCGTATACACCAGCCGCGACTTCCTCAGTGCCAAAGTGCGCAGCTTTATCGATTTCATTGCAGAAAAAAGCCAAAACTATAATCCGTCAACCTAATTGCAAAAAATGCCTGTCTGAACGCTTTCAGACAGGCATTTTCAAACCGAACGGCGACTTAATTCGCCGCAACATCACGCCTACGCGCCGCGCTGCGATACCAAAACAAATAACTTACCGGCAACCAAAGCACCAGCATCACACCGCCAAACAAAAAGCCCAAATCCGGCGCCGGTATGCCGCCGTAAAACAAACCCACAGTCGCGGCCAAACCGTAAAACAAAAGCGCACCGATGTTCAACAGCCAGTAATTACGCACCACGACCCGTGGGTTCCATACCAACCAAATAAGGCTGTACAGCGTGGTCAACAAGCCGCCGGCCAGATAGGAAACCTTCAGATAATCCGAAGGATGCGGAAACAAATCCATCGACAAAGCCACGCTCCAAATGGCTGCCATCGGCAGCAAATGCAAGATAAAAATCGGAAGAAGCAGTTTTAAGCGGTTATTCATAAACACGTTCCATTCAAAAAGATTTCTTTCTCTTAGAAGCCTGTCTGAAAAAATGGTTTCAGACAGGCATTGCCCATACGCTCATACGGTTATTTTAATTTGCGTTTAACCGTATTGAAAAAACCGCGCAGCAAATCGATGTCTTCCACTTCCGTGCCGGCACGAGCAAACAGGCTTTGCATCCGGCGCATCATCCGTTCGCCGTTACGGCGGTTGAAAAAGCCGATATCAGTCATCAGACTTTCCATATGCCGCACCATACCAACAATCTGCTCATGGGTTGCCGGATGCGTTTGCGCCGCCAGATAATCCATCGGCATACCAACTTGGCTGAAAATTTCATAACTCACCACCTGCACCGCCTGCGCCAGATTAAGCGAAAAATAATCAGGATTACCGTTGATGGTCATCAACCGGTTGCAACACTGCACTTCCTCAATGCTCAAACCAAACGTTTCATTACCGAACACCAGCGCCACCGGCCGCCCCGCCGCCGCTTCGCGCAACAATTCGGGCACCATTTCCCGCGGCGTTTGCAGCGGCGCCGTCAGCTCGCGCTTTCTACTGGTCAGCGCACAGCTCAAAACCGTATCGGCCACCGCATCTTCCAACTTCGCAAAAATGCGCGCGTTTTCCAACACATCCGCCGCACCCGAAGCCAAAATAAAACTCTCCTCCGGCAAGCGGAAATCTTGCGGATTGTCGGGGTCGAATAGCGGCGGCGCGGCGGTCATCGGCGTTTGCATCAAATTGGGGGCAACAATATCCAAACGGTGCAAACCCATGGTTTTCATCGCTCGGGCCGCCGCACCGATGTTGGCAGGATGGCTGGTGCGGGTCAGCACAATACGAATGTGCTCGAGATAATCAGGAATGGTTGGCTTAATCATAAAATCTTAAAAATCGGTTTTCCAAAACAGCGGCTTGCAGCGCCAAAACAAGGGCGTATAATACGGCCTCTCCGGCCGCTTCAAGCAAAAGCCCACGCCGGATGCGCTCTTTAAAATCACGAAACGCTTTGCGCAAGCCGCCATTGTAACGGCTTGTCGCGACATTTTACATAGGATATCCCCATGAACCCCATTCTCAACACCGCCCTGAAAGCCGCCCGCAAAGCCGGCAGCATGATGGTTCGCTCCGCCAACAACCTCTCCGCCGTCAAAGTCGACAGCAAAGCGTTTAACGATTTCGTTTCCGACATCGACCGCGAATCCGAGCGCATCATCATCGAAACGTTAAAAGAAGCCTACCCTCATCACAAAATCACCACCGAAGAAACCGGCTCCCACGGCAACGCACGGGCCGAATACGAGTGGATTATCGACCCGCTCGACGGCACCACCAACTACCTCCACGGCCACCCGCAATATGCCATTTCAATGGCGCTGCTGCACAAAGGCCAGCCCCAAGAAGCCCTCGTTTTCGCCCCCGAGCGCAACGACCTCTACATGGCCTCACGCGGCCAAGGTGCTTTATTGAACGACCGCCGCATCCGCGTTTCCAACCGCATCGATCTCAACCAATGCCTCATCGGCACCGGCTTTCCCGTGGTCGACCAAAGCATGATGGACAGCTATCTCGCCATCCTGCGCGCTTTTCTGGAACGCACCGCAGGCGCCCGTCGCGAAGGTGCCGCCGCGCTTGATTTATGCGCATTGGCCTGCGGCCGCTTCGACGGCTTCTTCGAATTCAACCTCAAACCGTGGGACATCGCCGCCGGCGCACTGATTGCCCGCGAAGCCGGCGCCATCGTAACCGACATGCAAGGCGAACAAAGCTGGCTGGAAACCGGCAACATCGTCGCCGCCAATCCCAAAGTGCTGGCGCAAATGCTGAAAATCATCGCCGAGCACAGCCGCTAAAACCCTGATGCCTGTCTGAAAAACAGCTAACATTCTTTCAGACAGGCATCCGCATTCAGTCTCACATTTCCACAAACACTCATTTCATCCCGTTCATACCGCCAACCGCATGACCGGAATACCCGCTAACCGCAAATCCGTTACAATACCCCCTTCCACGCTCACACAAAGGCACAACATGATAGCGATTATCGGCGGCAGCGGCCTGACCCGCCTGCCAGAACTGAGCATCACCCACCGTCAGATCGTACGCACACCCTACGGTCTGCCCAGCTCATCCATTATTACCGGCAAACTCGGCAATCGGGAAATCCTGTTTCTCGCGCGCCACGGCCTCAACCATACGCTGGCGCCGCACGAAATCAATTACCGCGCCAACATCTGGGCGCTCCATTCGCTGCAAGCAGAAGAAATCATCTCCGTTTCCGCCGTTTCCACCCTCAACGGCCTGAACGTCGGCGAATTGGTGCTGCCCAACGATTTAATCGACTACACTTACGGCCGCGCGCAAACCTTTTTCGAAGGAGAAGACTGCGAAGTCGTCCACATCGATTTTGCACAACCCTACGACGACGCCCTGCGCCAACGCCTGCTGCAACACGCCAAAGAGCGCAACACTGTCATCCACAGCCAAGCCGTTTACGGCTGCATTCAAGGCCCGCGCCTGCCGACTTGCGCCGAAGTTCGCCGCTACAAACGAGACGGCGTCGACATTCTGGGCATGACCGGCATGCCCGAAGCCGTCTTGGCGCGCGAACTCAACCTGCCCTACGCCCACCTGTGCGGCGTTATCGGCAAAGCCGGCTGTGCTAGCGACTCGCCGGATTTCCTCGGCACACAAGAGCACCACGCCATCCAAAACATCCGCCAGCTTCTGGTCAATATGTAAACCGAAAGGCCGCCCATGTCATGCCTGCCTGAAATCAAAATCGGTCTGGTTTCCACCAGCGACCGCGCCAGCAGCGGCATCTATGCCGACGAAGGCATTCCCGCACTCAAAACTTGGCTGCAAAACGCCGTTAAAAATCCCATCCGCTTCAGCGAAGCACTGGTTCCCGACGAGCAACAAGCCATCGAAAACACCTTAAAGCAGATGGCCGATGAAGCGCACTGCGACCTCATCTTCACCACCGGCGGCACCGGCCCCGCCCCGCGCGACGTTACCCCCGAAGCCACGCTGGCGGTTATCGACAAAGAAATGCCCGGCTTCGGCGAACAAATGCGCCAGATTAGCCTCTATTACGTTCCCACCGCCATCCTGTCGCGCCAAACCGCAGGCATCCGCGGCACAAGCCTGATTGTCAACCTGCCCGGCCGCCCGCAATCCATCGCCGAAACCTTAGGCGGCGTGCGCGACGAACAAGGCAACATCCAAGTGCACGGCTTATTCAGCGCCATTCCCTATTGCATCGACCTCATCGGTGGTGCCTTTATCGAAACCGATGAATCCGTCTGCCAAGCCTTCCGCCCCAAGCAAAAACCAGTATCGTAAAACATTTTAATCAACACACGATTCGGATTGAAATAACGCTGGCAAAAGAAAAAAGCCTGTCTGAAATATTTCAGACAGGCTTTTCAATTTCTTATAACATGCTTACGACAAGCTCATCCCGCGCGATTGGCTTTGTACCATTTGCCGATTCTGCTCTTCCAGCTCCGTTTGCTGAATACGGTTGACACTCTCCTCCACCGGCATAGTTATCGCTCTATCTACCTCCATCGAGGCCGTTATCAAACCCGGATTACGCTCGCCAATCAAAAACTGCCTGTTCTTAAAATTAAACAAAGGAATATCACTCATACCCTTTTCATAGCCCAAAGCAGTCAGCGCCATTGCCGCATTGTTCAAACTCTCTTCGCTATAAGATTGATTGTTTTTCTGATAGAAGGCTTCCAGATGCGCCTTGCCCGAATGATAAATTCTTTGCGCATTTTCAGGCAGGCTTTCCAACGAAATCTGCTGCGCAGGCGCCGCTTGCGCCAGCGCGATGTCTTCTCCCGATATCCGTTGCGCTTCAGCATGAAGAACGGCTCTTATCTGCGTGGCATGCTTAATCCAGAGTTGTGCATCTTTACGATCCTGTTCGTCAACAGAACGTATATCGCCACGCTCGCCGTAAATGGGTATTTGGTAAGAAGTCTGCGGGCCTAAAAAGGGGCCATTATAACGACCATTTTTATCAACGCTGATTACACCATCTGTAAAATCCGAAACCATTCCATAAAGCGCTAAACTTTCCACAATCGCAGCCGCACCCTCACCTTTCGTTTCCATCAGTCTTTGCCAAGCCTGATCCTGTGATTGCTTGCCATAGCCGTATTTGCCGGCCAGCTTCATCGGCTCTTCCAGTGTCCAGTTTTCAATACGTAATTCGTGTTTTTCAAAAACGCTTTTATGGAACTCACGAGCTTGAAAAAATGTAACATCGGTGTTGGTCTTCCCCCCCGTTTCCTTCATATTGGCTTCCAAGGCATCCAGATAGCCCCCCGCCATATCAACGCGAATTGGGTTCAGCTCGCTTTCGCTGAAATGCCTGCCTGAAGAATCCTGCATAAACAAAATCGCCGTCTCTCCGGTAGGCGTATCGCCCTTGGCCACGCCTTTTGCCCAGCCGGCATAGTTATAACCCTTACCCAACAGCTCGCTGTAAACTCGGATGGCGCCTTCCACGCCATGTTGCTTAATATCTTCACGATAGCGATCAATATCGCTTTTGTTAATCATTGCCGGCATCTTATTGTCCTCTCATCTAAATTTTAAAGTTTACGTTCGGGGTGTTTGGCATTATCTGCAAACTCCGCCAATATCTCTTGCACCCGCGCCTCTATCTTCTGCCAGTCTTTCAGACGATAACGACTGTATCCCACACTAAAATAGGCATACGGACTCATCTGCGATAGAAACTTATGCGTACAGGGTGGATTCGGCACATTATTATTGGAACACTTGATATAGCTGCTGACGTCGCCTTTCTTATCTCGGGCAATAAACAGCGTATTTGTTGAACCAGTATTAGAGTCCGGCTCAAGCTGCTCATACACTTCCAAGCCATACTGCACTTCTCCCGTCTTCTTAAAAGTATATTCCGGAAGTTTGGGTTTAGCCCTCACATCATCGTCTAAATAGCTATTTAAAAAATCTAACACAGCCGTAGTATAAAAATTGACGGAAGCCCATGGCGAATTCTTTATTTTCCTCTCCTCCGAACGATCGGAAAACGAATCCGTGCGGTTGTCGAATACCTTCCCCGTATCCAGATTTACCTCTATCCCAAAATCCCGAATCGGCGACTTCAGCGTACGCGGCGGGCTTTTATAGTTTTCCCAATCCGGCGAAAATATCGTCGGCGTATCCTCGTACGACATCGGGCCTGGGGTGATATATCCTGAGAAACGGATGGGGATTCCGCCCAAACTACCTATGCCATCTACTCCATCATCGGCTGCCGGTTGGTTTTCCGCTTGTTGTTGCGACGCCGAACCCGCCGCATTCCTCTGCGCCTGCGGGCAGGCCGCCAGCGTTAAAGGCAGCAAGCACAAGGCAATCAAGCGCAGCTTGTTGTTCATCAATCTATAAGGCATAGCATTTCCTTTCTTCTTAAAGGCAGCATTAAAGTTTACGTTCGGGGTGTTTGGCATTATCGGCAAACTCCGCCAATATTTCTTGCACCCGCGCCTCTATCTTCTGCCAGTCTTTCAGACGATAACGACTGTATCCCACACTAAAATAGGCATACGGACTCATCTGCGATAGAAACTTATGCGTACAGGGCGGATTCAGCACATTATTATTGGAACACTTGATATAGCTGCTAACATTGCCTTTCTTATCTCGGGCAATAAACAGCGTATCTGTCGAACCCGTATTAGGCTCTGGTTTAAGCTGCTCATACACTTCCAGACCATACTCCATCTTCCCTATTTTTTTGAAAGTAAAGCTCTTTAAGCCGGGTTTCTCCCTCAAATCATCGTCTAAATAACTATTTAAAAAATCTAACACAGCCGTAGTATAAAAACTGACGGAAGCCCACGGCGAATTCTTTATTTCATTTTCATCAAAAAAACCGGAAATCGAATCCGTGCGGTTATTGAATACCTTCCCCGTATCCAGATTCACCTCTATCCCAAAGCTATCAATCGGCGACTTCAGCGTTCGTGGCGGACTTTTATAGTTTTCCCAGTCCGGCGAAAATATCGTCGGCGTATCTTTGTACGAAACTGGGCCATGTGTAATATGCCCCGAGAAACGAATAGGGATTCCACCCCAACTACCCACCCCATCATCGGCTGTCGGCCAGTTCTCCGCTTGTTGTTGCGATGCCGAACCCGCCGCATTCCTCTGCGCCTGCGGGCAGGCCGCCAGCGTTAAAGGCAGTAAGCACAAGGCAATCAAGCGCAGTTTACATGTGATGACTAGATATCTCATACAGAGTTTCTTTTAAATGGGTAGTGTCTATCATATAACAATCGCATCAATTTTTTGTTAAATTTCTACCTAAATTTAAGCTATTTGGGGATGAACAAACCATCTCTACTCTGTTTTTTCCCGCCTGTTTCTTAACCGAAAAGTATAAAAAAGCCTGTCTGAAAATGTTTCAGACAGGCTTTTTTATACACGATTACATCGCACCGTAATTGGGGCCGCTGCCGCCTTCGGGGCAAACCCATTGGATATTCTGCGTTGGGTCTTTAATGTCGCAGGTTTTGCAATGGATACAGTTGGCGGCGTTGATTTGCAACTTCGGCGCGCCGTCTTGCTGCGTGATTTCATAAACCGCGGCAGGGCAGTAACGGGTTTCGGGCGAAGCATATTCGCGGTAGTTGACCTCAATCATCGCCTCGGGATGGCGCAGCACCAAATGGGAAGGCTGGTTTTCTTCATGGCTGGTAGAGGTCAGGAAAACGCTGCTGAGGCGATCGAATGTGAGCACGTTATCGGGCTTCGGATAATCAATCGGGCGGCAATCCGAGGCTTTCTTCAGCGTGCTGTAATCAGGCGCATGGTGTTTTAGCGTCCACGGCACGCGGCCTTTAAACACATATTGCTCCAATCCGGTATAAGCAAACGCCACCCACATGCCCCATTTGAACGAAGGGCGGATATTGCGTACGGCATAAAGCTCTTGGCCCAGCCAGCTTTGCTCCAACAAGCCTTGCACCGATGCCACTTCCTTGCCGCTTTCCGGCTCGAATCCGTTTTCTTCCAACAAGGGAAATGCGGCTTCGGCGGCCAGCATGGCGGATTTCATGGCGGTATGAATGCCTTTGATGCGCGGCACGTTCAAAAAACCGGCAGCATCCCCGATAAGCAGCCCGCCGGGAAAACTTAAGCGCGGCAGGCTTTGCCAACCGCCTTCTACCAGCGCGCGCGCGCCATAGGCAATGCGGCGGCCGCCTGCAAACGTTTTGCGGATTTCAGGATGGGTTTTGAAACGCTGAAATTCTTCAAACGGAGAGAGATACGGGTTTTGGTAGTCCAAGCCGACAACAAAGCCGGTGGCGATTTGATTATTATCCAGATGATAGATAAACGAGCCGCCATAAGTTTTGCTATCGAGCGGCCAGCCGGTGCTGTGCACTACCAAGCCGGGCTGGCATTGCCCTTCGGGCACTTCCCAGATTTCTTTGATGCCGATGCCATAAGTTTGCGGCTGGCTGTGTTTGTCTAGCTGAAATTGCTTGATAACTTGCTTGGCCAAAGAGCCGCGGCAACCTTCGGCAAACAGGGTTTGCTGCCCCAATAATGCCATGCCGGGCTGAAACATATCGGTCGGCTCGCCGTTTTTATCCCGCCCCATGTCGCCCGTGGCGATGCCCTTGACCGAACCATCTGGATGGTAAAGCACTTCGGCCGCGGCAAACCCGGGGTAGATTTCGACACCAAGGTTTTCCGCCTGCTCGGCCAGCCAGCGAACCAGCATGCCCAAGCTGATGATATAATTGCCGTGATTTTTAAAACTGGGTGCGGTCGGCAGCTTGTAGGCTTTGTTTTTGGTGAGGAATAATACGCGGTCTTCGGTAACGCTTCGGGTTAACGGCGCGCCGTTTTTCTGCCAATCCGGCAACAATTCGCTCAATGCCTTGGGATCGATAACGGCACCCGATAAAATATTGGCGCCGACTTCCGAGCCTTTTTCCACCACGCAAACGCTTACTTCCCGCCCTGCTTGTTGTGCCAATTGCTTGAAGCGTATGGCCGCGCTTAAGCCCGAAGGCCCAGCACCAACAATAACCACATCGTATTGCATGCTTTCGCGTTCGATGCTTTGCATGTTCATTTTTTGTGTTCCTGTATATTTTTTTCTGTTGCCACGCTTTTTATCTTTAAATTTTCAATCAATCGGTTCTCATTATATAACATCTGGCGCAACGGTTTGTTTATCTTGCCATATTCTGCCCACCTCTCAAGCGAAGCATCTTGCTTTATCGGCAATCCAGGTAGATTGGGTTCTTCCCAATATCTTGAGATAAAACAGAATGCCTGTCTGAAAACGGTTGAGCAAATCGCTTCGCCGTTTTCAGACAGGCATTGTCTTATCAAGAAGGATTAACGGTTTCGCTGATCAACCATACGGTAATAGATTTCACCGTTTTTGATATAACCTAAATCGACCCGGGCGATTTCGGCAATGGCGTCTTTACCATTGGCCAAATCATTCACTTCCGCTGCCAGCGCATTGTTGCGCAAGGTAAGCATGCTGTTTTCCGTTTCTTGCGAGGTTACTTCGCTTTGCAGCCGCCACATATCCCGCCAGCCACCTTTCGATAGCCAGAGGTCGTATTGCGAGCCAACGATGCAAATGCTCAAAAAAACCGTTACCCATCTCATATTTGATATGGCCTTATTTATTCAATTGGTAAAACGCGCTTTTACCCGGATAGTAAGCGGCTTCGCCCAATTCTTCTTCAATGCGCAGAAGCTGATTGTATTTGGCCATGCGGTCGGAGCGGCTCAAAGAACCGGTTTTAATCTGCATGCAATTGGTTGCAACCGCCAGATCGGCAATGGTGTTGTCTTCAGTTTCGCCCGAACGGTGGCTCATCACGCTCGCATAACGGTTGCGTTTAGCCAAATCCACCGCGCTCAAGGTCTCGCTTAAAGTACCGATTTGGTTCACTTTAACCAACAATGCATTGGCCAAACCTTTTTCAATGCCCTCGGCCAAGATTTTCGGATTGGTTACAAACAAATCGTCGCCAACCAGTTGCACTTTGCTGCCTAATTTGTCGGTCAACAGTTTCCAACCATCCCAATCGTTTTCGTCCATGCCGTCTTCGATCGAAATAATCGGATATTTCGCAACCAAACCGGCCAGGTAATCGGCAAACTCAGCGCTGCTCAACGCCACGCCTTCCGCTTCCAGATGATATTTGCCGTCTTTGTAGAATTCGCTCGACGCGCAATCCAAAGCCAGTAAAACATCTTCGCCCGCTTTGTAACCGGCGGCATTCACAGCTTCAACAATCAGCTGCAAAGCCTCTTCATGGCTTTTCAGGTTAGGCGCAAAACCACCTTCGTCACCAACGGTAGTAGGGAAGCCTTTGCCATCACACAATTTTTTCAGCGCATGGAAAATCTCGGCGCCGCAACGCAAGGCTTCGCGGAAGCTTTTCGCACCCACCGGCATAATCATGAACTCTTGGATGTTCAGGCTGTTGTTGGCATGCTCGCCGCCATTGATAACGTTCATCATCGGCACGGGCAAAGCCATCGGACCGGCACCGCCCAAATAGCGGTAAAGCGGCAAACCAGCATCTTCGGCGGCGGCGCGCGCAACGGCCAGAGAAACGGCCAAAGTCGCATTGGCGCCCAAACGGCCTTTATTTTCAGTGCCGTCCAAATCAATCATGATTTTGTCGATATAACTTTGCTCGGAAGCATCCACACCGATTAAAGCTTGAGCGATTTCATTATTTACATGCTCCACCGCCTGCAACACACCTTTACCCAGATAGCGGCTTTTATCGCCATCACGCAATTCCAAAGCCTCTTTCTGGCCGGTAGACGCACCGGAAGGCACCGCGGCACGACCCATCACGCCAGATTCCAGCAAAACATCACATTCCACAGTAGGATTACCGCGCGAATCCAGAATTTCACGGGCAAAAATATCAATAATAGCGCTCATTGCAGCATTCTCCATAGTTATTCATATTCAGGATTAAATAATTTTCAGACAGGCATCAGATGCAGACAATGCCTATCTGAAAGAATATTACATTTTTAAGATTATACCGATTAAGCCCCAATGAAACGAGCGCTTAACCGGCGATTTAAGTAAAAATTGTTTCGTATCAATTTTTAAACATTTAAGGTAAAGCCGTTAATTTATCATACCCGTACTTTCCGATACGGCAAACATGATTTCCAACGCCTCAAATCAATATGAAGCAAAACTTCAAAACACCTTAGTCAGCCCGATTAACGGACATGATAATTAGGCGCCTCTTTGGTAATTTGCACATCATGCACATGTGATTCATTCATACCTGCTGCCGTAATCTCAACGAATTCCGCTTTTTCATGCATTTCGGTAATGTTGGCGCATCCCAAATAACCCATGCTGGAGCGCAATCCGCCCACCAACTGATGAATAATCTGCACAATCGGGCCTTTATACGGTACACGCCCTTCGATGCCTTCAGGAACATATTTGTCGGCACTTTCCTGCTTGTCTTGGAAATAACGGTCTGACGATCCTTGGCTCATCGCACCCAACGAACCCATGCCGCGATAAGACTTATAAGAACGCCCCTGATACAACTCAATCTCACCCGGCGCCTCGTCGGTACCGGCAAACATACCGCCCAGCATCACACAAGAAGCACCTGCCGCCAAAGCCTTGGCCACATCGCCCGAAAAACGGATGCCACCGTCGGCGATCAACGGCACGCCCGTATCCTTCAGCGCTTCAGCCACATTATGAATGGCCGTCAACTGCGGCACACCCACACCAGCCACAATACGGGTAGTACAAATAGAACCAGGCCCGATGCCGACTTTCACCGCATCGGCGCCTGCGGCTACCAAATCGCGCGCTGCCTGAGCGGTTGCGATATTTCCTCCGATAACCTGCACGTGCGGAAAATTCGTTTTCACCCACTTCACCCGATCCAGCACACCTTGGCTGTGCCCGTGCGCAGTGTCAACTACAATCACATCCACACCCGCCTCAACCAAAGCCTTGACCCGCTCATCGGTATCGGCACCCACACCAACCGCCGCACCCACACGCAAACGACCGTCGGCATCTTTATTTGCATTCGGGAATTCCGTGGTTTTCAGAATGTCTTTAACCGTAATCAGGCCTTTCAGCTCCCAATCGCCGTTTACCACCAACACCCGCTCGAC
The DNA here is from genome assembly GCF_030527965.1 of Neisseria sp. Lineage (GTDB taxonomy): Bacteria > Pseudomonadota > Gammaproteobacteria > Burkholderiales > Neisseriaceae > Neisseria. Next base: position 106,436 of record NZ_JAUMZU010000002.1, on the reverse strand, counting down.
TTTATGTTCATGCATCACATCGCGCGCATCTTCGATAGACGTACCTTCAGACACGGTAACCAGTTTTTCTCGCGGCGTCATAATCGCAGAAACCGGCTGGTCAAGGCGTTTTTCAAAGCGCAAATCGCGATTGGTTACCAAGCCGACCACTTTACCATTTTCCACAACCGGCAAACCCGACATTTTGCGTTTGCGCTGAGCAAGCATCACCAGCAAATCGCGAATCAGCATATCGGGAGAAATGGTTACCGGGTCTTTCACAATACCGCTTTCATGACGTTTTACTTTCGCAACCGCATAAGCCTGCCGCTCGGGCGTCATATTTTTATGAATAATGCCAATTCCGCCTTCCTGCGCCATTGAAATGGCCAAGCGGGCTTCGGTAACGGTATCCATCGCGGCAGAAAGAAAAGGGAGATTAAGGGAGATTTGACGGGTAAGCGGGGTTTTCAGGGAAACGTCGCGCGGCAGCACGTTTGAATGTGCGGGAACCAACAAAACGTCATCAAAAGTATAGGCTTTTTCTACGATACGCATGATGCTTTGAAACTTTCAGTTTGTGCAAGATGCACGATATTGTAGCAAATCCGACGCGCTTTAGTAAGCGACCAAACGGAAAAAAGCTTATTTTTTTAGCCGTTTCCATGACAGCCCAAAAGGAAATCGGTAAAATAAAGCCATCTTTTTACCAATTAAAAACAAACAGCAATCCATAATTTTTGAAAGAACCATTATGCACATTACTTCCTTTGCACGATTCGCCGCCATCGGTCTCATTCTGACTTCTTCCACCCTTTACGCTAAAGAAGTGTACAACTGGAAAGGCGCCAACGGTACCAACACCTATTCCGACGTGCCGCGCAATCTGAAAAGCACCGGCGTCAGCACATTAAACGTGCGCACCCGCACCGTAACCGCGCCGGTTGAGAAAAACGCAGCGCCCGGTTCTTTGGCCGACCAACAAAAACAATTAAACGACCAAATGGCTGAAAACAATAAAAAAGTAGAAGAACAAAACAAAAAAATCGCAGAAGAAAACCAAAAAATGCAGGAGGCCAACTGTAAAACTGCCCGAATGAACCGCACTTTTGCAGAATCCGCCCGCACCGCCAACCGTGATGCCCTGATGGCACGCTATGATAACGACATCAGCAAATTCTGCTCCGCACCGGCGCCAGAGGCTCATTAATACTATTGTTACAGTGTCAGATCATTTCAATTTAACCGTTTTCCTGAAAAACCTGCCTAACCTGCCCGGGGTTTATCGTATGCTCGATAAAAACGGGCAGGTTTTGTATGTTGGCAAAGCAGTCAACCTCAAGCGGCGCGTAACCAGCTATTTTCAAAAAAACGACCATTCGCCGCGCATCATGCTGATGGTCAAGCAAATATATACGGTGGAAACAACGGTTACCCGCTCGGAAGCCGAAGCTCTGATTCTCGAAAACAATCTGATTAAAGCCTTATCGCCGAAATACAATATCTTGTTTCGTGACGATAAAAGCTACCCTTATCTCATGCTCAGCGGCCATGAATTTCCGCAAATGGCTTATTACAGAGGCACTCTGAAAAAGCCCAATCAATATTTCGGCCCTTATCCCAACAGCTATGCCGTACGCGACAGCATTCAGATATTGCAAAAAGTATTTCGGTTGCGCACGTGTGAAGACAGTGTCTTTGAACATCGTGACCGCGCCTGCCTGCTCTATCAAATCAAACGCTGCTCAGGCCCGTGTGTGGGTCACATTTCCTACGAAGATTATCAAGCGAGCATCCGCGAGGCGGTTACCTTTTTAAACGGCAAAACCGGCGAACTAACCCAAAGACTGCACTATAAAATGCAACAAGCTGCCGACCGGCTTGATTTTGAAGAAGCCGCCCGTTACCGCGACCAAATTCAAGCGCTTGGTTTGGTACAAAGCCAGCAGTTTATCGACAGCAAAAACCCAAGCGACATTGATATTCTGGCCGTAGCCGCAATGAGCGGCACTGTTTGCCTGCATTGGGTCAGCATACGCGGCGGGCGCCATGTCGGCGATAAAAATTTCTTTCCCGATACTCGCCATGATCCCGACCCTGAAATTCAAGATTATGCGGAAGCCTTTGTCGCCCAGCATTATCTGGGTAAAAGCAAACCCGACATCATCATCAGCAACTTTACCCTGCCCGCCGGCCTGCAAGAAGCCCTCGTTGCCGAGCACGGCAAACAAATTCAATTCATAACCAAAACCATAGGCGAGCGAAAAATCTGGCTGAAAATGGCCGAACGCAACGCCGCTCTGGCCATCAATCAGCATATCATGCAACACACCGGTCAGCAGCACCGTATCGATGAATTGGCGCGCTTGCTCGGTTTGGAGCCCAGCGATTTAAACCGCCTCGAATGCTTCGATATCAGCCATACCCAAGGTGAAGCCACCATTGCTTCGTGCGTTGTTTACGACGAACAAAACATCCAGCCCTCCCAATACCGCCGCTATAACATCACCACCGCCAAAGCGGGAGACGACTATGCGGCAATGCGCGAAGTGCTGACGCGCCGCTATGGCAAGCTGGCCGAAGCAGAAGCCAACGGAGAAACCGTCAAATGGCCGGATGCCGTGCTCATTGACGGCGGGAAAGGCCAAGTCGGCATGGCAGTTGACGTCTGGGCGGAACTCGGCCTGCACATTCCGATTATCGGCATTGCCAAAGGCCCCGAGCGCAAAGCCGGCTTGGAAGAATTGATTCTGCCTTTTACCGGCCAAACGTTCCGCATGCCGCCCAACAGCCCCGCTTTGCACTTGCTGCAAACCGTGCGCGACGAATCGCACCGCTTCGCCATTACCGGCCACCGTAAAAAGCGCGACAAAGCCCGCGTTACCTCTTCTCTCAACAATATACCCGGCATAGGCAGCAAAAGGCGACAAGCCCTGCTTACTCGCTTTGGCGGCCTGCGCGGCATACAGGCTGCCGGCGTGGAAGAATTGGCGCAAACCGAAGGCATCAGCAAATCTCTGGCACAAAAAATTTACGACAGCCTGCACTAATCAATCCTATATAAGAATGCCTGTCTGAAAATATTTTCAGACAGGCATTTCATGTTTCCCTCTGCTTACCAAACTATTACAACACCATCATAAATAAAAGCATTCGAATACATTAGCCTAAAAAATCAAGGCAATTGCGTTTTCGCCCATAAAACCGCCGCTTCAATCGCCTTTCTGGCTTGCGGGCTGTTTTTCCAACAAGTCGAATGCGTCATTTGCGCCCCCAGCGCCAGCACGTCTTGAACATCAGCATGTGCTAATTTTTCTATATCATCAAACCCCATTGCCTCAAGGCGGGCAACAACGGTTTTGCCAATGCCTTTCTGAGCAAGCAATCCCTGTTTCTGTTCCTCTGTAAATGCCATTGCCTCTCCTCTACACCCAGCCACCTAACCTTTCGCTGCTTAAATGCGATTTTCAGACAGCCTTCTCAATCATTCAATATCACGACGGTTTTTCGTATAACGCTCAAACCTATTAACACCTTATCCATGATGACCATCATCCGCCCTTTTGCATTGGTCGGCATAAAAATCCAATGCTGCTGCAAAGTCCTTAAATATCGTCATGCCAACATCATACAACATTAAATTGAACGGCAAAGCAAAATCCTCGATTTCCGTATAAGCAAACCGGCCATCCGGTGCGGTTTGCATAAAATCAAAGCCGTCGTATTTTACCGTTTGTTCGGCCAAATTATCACTATAGGCCAACACCCGCTTACCCAACGCTCGGGCAAAGCCGCATTCATAAGCCGTGCCGCAATCCGGTTCCGCGCCACGAAACGGCGACAAATTGGCTATTACCGCATCGCATTCTTGAATCATCCGCTCATTAGCCAAACGGATTTTCAAAGCATTATCTCGTTTGATTTCCAAAGAAAAGCCGGGCGACAAATCGATTTCGTTATCCAACGGGAGCAATAGCTGAAAGCAACAATGCCTGTCTGAAAGCTCATCAGCCAGCTTTTCCATCTGCGCAAAAATTGGGCTGCGTTTGGATTCCGGCAAAAACACATCGCCGCCGGCACAATAGATTTTCCATATTTTCATCATCGCCCTCCGATTATAAAAAAACCGCCCGATAATCCAATCTGGCGGCCTTAATTCATTTTGTTTTCAAACCGGCGATACATTGCGCATCCCGCCGGTTAAACGCTTCCACGCCGCCCAACAATTCCAACTGCTTCCGGGCATCCATACTGCTCATCGAGTGGATTTGCTTGTCGGTCAGTTTATCCAGCGGTTCGTTCCACATGCACAGGCAGTAATCCTGAATCACCTCATCCGATTTGCCGCCCAAACCCGCCGCGTTCAAATCCGCTTGCCATTTTTCAGTGAACGGCACGTTTTTCACACATGATTCGATAATGGCGGATTTGGCCTTGGGCTTAGACATCGCGCACTGTGAAAGAAAAAATAATGCGGCAAACAACCCGGCGATGACCCAAAGCCAGATGCGGATGGTGCGGATTTTGGCTTTGCCTTTTTTCAATTCCGCCGCTCTGAAAGCTTGCTCCGCCTCTTTTTGCGCCGCCTCGTCTTTATCCGTTGCGGCCATGCAAGCTCTCCATACGAATCATTGTTACCGAGCCGCGCACACAAGGTAGGCTTTCAATTTCCGCAATCGCCGTCTTGATGTGTTTCTCAACCGTGCTGTGGGTCAAAATCACGATTTCTGCAATCGATTGATCAAACACACCTTTCTGAATCAACGCTTCGATAGACACGCCCTCATCCGCCAGCAATTTGGTAATCTGCGCCAACACGCCCGGTTCGTCATCCGCCTGTACCCGCAGATAATAGCTGCTCACGATTTCATCCATCGGCAATATGACCTGCGCCTTAACCTCTTCGGATTGGAATGCCAACGGCGGCACGCGATTACCGGTATCTGCCGTAATCAAACGGCTCACATCGATAATATCCGCCACCACCGCACTCGCCGTAGGCAACGAGCCCGCGCCGGCGCCGTAATACAAAGTTTCACCCACCATATCGGCATTCACGCGTACTGCATTCATCACGCCATTTACATTGGCAATCAGACGCACTTCTGGAATAAGCGTAGGATGAACGCGCAATTCGATGCCTTTATCCGTTTTACGGGTAATGCCCAACAATTTGATGCGATAGCCCAGTTCTTCAGCATATTTGATATCGCGGCTTTCCAATTTGCTAATGCCTTCCAGATAGCAGGCGTCGAAATTAACCGGCGTACCGAATGCCAATGCCGACATAATGGTAATTTTGTGCCCCGCATCATGGCCTTCGATATCAAAGGTGGGATCCGCTTCCGCATAGCCCAATTTTTGCGCTTCTTTCAGCACATCGGCAAACGCGCTGCCTTTTTCACGCATCTCAGTCAAAATGAAATTGCTGGTACCGTTGATAATGCCCGCGATGCTACGGATATTATTGGCCGCCAAGCCCTCGCGTAATGCTTTGATAATCGGAATACCACCGGCCACGGCCGCTTCAAACTGCACCATCACGTTTTTCTCTTCGGCCTTGGCAAAAATTTCATTGCCATATTCAGCCAGCAGCTTCTTATTGGCCGTTACCACATGCTTGCCCTGATTAATGGCTTCCAGCACCAAATCTTTAGCAATGTCGGTACCGCCGAACAATTCCACCACAATATCCACTTCAGGATGCCGCACCACCTCAAACGGCTGATCGGTAATCACTGTCTGAGGCGGGCAAATACGGCGCGCATTTTCCGTGTTGCGGGTAGAAACCATAAACACATTCACGTCGCGCCCCAAACGGCGGCTGATTTCTTCGGCATTACGGTTCAAAACATCCACCGTACCCTTCCCCACTGTACCCAAACCCAAAATACCGATATTGACTGGCTTCATCGTATCTCCTTGTTAAGCCTTGATGCGTTGGTATAAACTCTTACAAAACAAACTGCTAATGCTAACCGATTTTGGCCGAAAAACCAAGAAAGAAAACTCCATGCAAATTGAAGAAAACAAGCCGCACGGCAAACTTTCCGTTACCGCCTACGAAGAAGGCGTTATTGAAGTTGACGCCCAGCAATACCGCCATCCGTTTTGCCTCACAGACAGCGGATTACACGCCATTGAAGCCGAATCACCCCAAACGCTCGATGCCGAATCTTTTTTATCCCAAATCGGAGATTCCACACCACCGGAAGTTATTTTGGTAGGCACAGGCAATCGGCATAGCTTCCTCCACCCCAAAATAACCGCCAAACTGGCCTCGCGCGGCATCGGTTTAGAAAGCATGTCTACCGCAGCAGCCTGCCGTACCTTCATGATTCTCCAAGGTGAGGGCCGCCGCGTATGGGCTTGGCTATGGCCTTAACCCGCATATATTTAAAATTACAAAAGTAGCTTGTTGTAAAATAACTTATCTTTTTCTCCGAATGCTGGCATACTGGATAAATCTCTAGGAAGAAACTCATCAAAACTAAAAATAAAGAAAGGAGTCACACATGCAACATCGCAGAAGACAGGCAATTTTCCAAGCTGCCAAACGGGCATTCCATACCCGACTAACCGCGGCGCAGCAAGCCGTTATTCGTGAACGTCAGAAATAAGCGACCTGACAAAACAAAATGCCTGCCTGAAAATTTTCAGACAGGCATTTAAACCGCTTGCATCAAAGTAAAATCCGCAATCGTATTTCGTTATTGTCACAAAGCACGCATCAGCTCTGCTAAAACTTATCAATAAACTGCTAAAATAACAGTTCAACAACACACATACTAACAAGAAAGGAAACTCATGAAACCCGTTCAAATCACCGGTAAAGGCTTCACACTTGCCGCCCATCTTTATCTTCCGACCGATTTCAACGCTCAGCAATCTTATCCCGCCATCGTTTGCGTACACCCGGGCGGCGGCGTAAAAGAGCAAACGTCAGGCTTATATGCCGAGCTACTTGCCGAAAAAGGCTTCATCACATTGGCTTTCGATGCCGCATACCAAGGAGAAAGCTCAGGCGAACCCCGAGGCTTGGAAGACCCCGCCCAACGTGTTGAAGATATCAGCTTGGCAATCGATTATCTGGTCAATTTAGAAGGCGTCGCGAACGAAAAAATCGGTTTGTTAGGTATTTGCGCCGGCGGTGGATATGCCATCAACGCAACATTATTCGATAAAAGAATCAAAGCGCTGGCAACCGTGAGCGCAGTGGATATCAACGGTCTGTTCCGTGCAGGCTTCGGCGCCAATCCGATTCCCACATTATTAGAATTGCTGAATAATGCCGGCGCACAACGCAGCCAAGAAGCCAAAGACGGTGAACGTGCGTACATCCCTTTTGTTCCTAATTCCCCCGCCGAATTCAACGAACACACCCCCGAATACGCGAAAGAAGCATACGACTATTATCGTACGCCTCGCGCCCAGCACGAAAGAGCGAGCAATCAGTTATTATTTACCAGCGTTGCCAAAATTTTTGCATTCGACGCATTTAGCCAGGTTGCCGATTTGCTCACTCGACCCACGCTGCTTATCGTAGGAAAACAAGCAGACACCGCTTATTTCAGTGAAAATGTTTTTGAGAAAATCTCGCACAACGATAAACAATTGACATGGATTGACGGCGCAACCCATGTCAGCTTATACGATAAAGATGTTCCTGTGGCATTAGAGTCTATTGCTACTTTTTTCGACACCAAACTGGCAAACGCATCGTAAGTTTTAATCTGCTCTCTATGATAAAAATAAAAAGCAGCTTTCGAGCTGCTTTTCATTGAATCAATCTCACTGAAAAACGATTCGCTTAAATAATAAAAATCCTCATCACTACCAGAGAAAACCAACGCGAAATAAAAAAGCCTGTCTGAAAAGAAATCAGACAGGCTTTTTAATCTTAAGCATCAATATTCTGAGCAATCAATGCATTATTCTCAATAAATGCACGCCGCGGCTCAACTTCATCGCCCATCAGGGTAACAAACACCTCATCCGCAGCAATCGCATCTTCGATACGCACTTTTAAAAGCCGACGCACAGCCGGATCCATTGTGGTTTCCCAAAGCTGCTCCGGATTCATCTCGCCCAACCCTTTATAGCGTTGAATAGCCATACCTTTTTGCGCACTTTGCAGCAAAATCTCCAGAGCATCTTCAAATCCATCAATATCGTATTCGTTATCACCCTTGTAAAGTTTAGCGTCATTGCCCACCAAACCTTTCAACAAAGCAGCCGTCTGACTGATGGTTTGATACGATTTCCCATTAAGAAACTTGGATTCGATGTAACTGACCGCCACATTGCCATGCAATTTGCGGGTAATTTTGATGAAGAAACTGCCATCGCTACCGGCAATACGCTCCAATGCCACTTCTTTTTCATCTAGCTGCGTCATCAGTTCGGCAATCGCAGCATCAACGCTTTGCCGGGTAGACAAATCGATAACATTAGCATATAGCATCGCATGCAACACAGAATCATCAATGACGCGGCTTTCCTGCACAATGGCATTTTTCGCCAGCATAAATTGTTTGGCCGTTGTTTCCAGCTCTTCTCCTTCGATGACACGGCCATCGGAAACAATTTTAGCCTTATCTAAAGCCAACCCGAGCAAAAATTGGTCTTTTTCAAATTCATCTTTCAAATAGCGTTCTTGCTTACCATGCTTGGCTTTGTATAACGGCGGCTGGGCGATGTAAACATAACCGCGCTCAACCAATTCCGGCATTTGGCGATAGAAGAAAGTGAGCAACAGCGTGCGGATGTGCGCACCGTCTACGTCGGCATCAGTCATAATAATGATGCGGTGGTAACGCAATTTCTCCGGATTGAATTCTTCCTTGCCGATACCGGCACCCAAAGCGGTAATCAGCGTGGCCACTTCCTGGCTGGCCAGCATTTTTTCGAAACGGGCTTTTTCCACATTCAAAATTTTGCCCTTCAACGGCAAAATGGCTTGGAATTTGCGGTCTCGCCCCTGTTTGGCCGATCCGCCGGCCGAATCACCCTCGACCAGATAAAGCTCCGACAAAGCCGGGTCTTTTTCCTGACAATCTGCCAGCTTACCGGGCAGGCCCAAACCATCCATCACCCCTTTTCTACGGGTAATCTCACGGGCTTTTCGGGCAGCCTCGCGCGCGCGCGCGGCATCCACAATTTTGCTGCAAATGGTTTTGGCCTCAACCGGGTTTTCTTCCAGAAAATCGGTCAGGGCTTGCCCGATAACCTCGTTCACCACCGGTCCGATTTCACTGGAAACCAGCTTGTCTTTAGTTTGTGACGAAAATTTCGGATCCGGCAATTTAACCGACAGCACACAAGTCAGCCCTTCCCGCATATCATCGCCAGCCGTATCTACTTTAGCTTTTTTGGCGATTTCGTTGGATTCTATATATTGGTTAATGGTGCGGGTCATCACTTGCCGCAAAGCTGTTAAATGCGTTCCGCCGTCGCGTTGCGGAATATTATTGGTAAAACACTGCACCGATTCTTGGTAGCTGTCGTTCCATTGCATCGCCACTTCGACACCCATTCCGTCGCGCTCGCCGGATGCGTAAAAAACTTTCTCGTGCAACGGTGTTTTCTTGCGGTTCATATATTGCACAAAACCGGCCACGCCGCCTGAAAAAGCAAAGCTTTCATGTTTGCCGTCGCGCAAGTCGAATAATTCGATATCAACGCCATTGTTCAAAAAAGACAATTCACGAATGCGCTTGGCAAGAATATCAAAGCTGTATTCCACATTGCCAAAAGTCGTTTCGCTGGCTAAAAAACGAACCGTAGTACCTTTTTTATCGGACGTACCGACTACTTTCAAAGGCTCTACCGCTTCGCCGCAGGCAAACTTCACAAAATGCTCTTTACCGTCGCGATAAATGGTTAAGGTTACCCAATCAGACAACGCATTGACTACCGAAACGCCAACGCCATGCAAGCCGCCGGAAATTTTATAACTGTTATTGTCAAACTTTCCTCCGGCATGCAAAACGGTCATAATCACTTCAGCAGCCGAGCGCCCTTCCTTGGGATGGATACCGGTAGGCATGCCTCGGCCGTTATCTTCCACACTAACCGAATTATCGGCATGAATGGTAACGGTAATTTTATCGCAATGGCCTGCAAGCGCCTCGTCGATAGCATTATCCAATACTTCAAACACCATATGATGCAGGCCGGAGCCGTCTTGCGTATCGCCGATATACATTCCCGGGCGTTTGCGCACTGCTTCCAAGCCTTCCAACACCTGGATGCTCTCCGCGCCGTATTCTTCTCGTTGCTGGTCGGTCATAACAAATAATTCTTTGAATTTTAAAAAGGTTTTTCATTATCTGCAAATACTGCGGTCAATACAAATAAGGACTGCCTATTATATCCGATTTTCGCTTCCCTTGCTGATATGCTTATCTGAAAAAACATTGTAAAATCAAATCTGCCCACCAAATATCCTGCACGCATAACACCAAAGAACAACAGCCGACTTCATACACTGACAACAAATGACATCCAATCCGTTATAATATGTTCAAATATATTTCAGAAACACACAGGCCAAGCGCAAGCCAAATAAATGCCTGTCTGAAAAACCCGCCTGAGATTATCCCTATATGCCGTGCAACATACCCATCTTGCTGACCTGGATGCGCATCCTGCTGATTCCAGTTTTTACCGCCCTGTTTTATCTGCCCCATAGCTGGATAGAACCGCAAACGGTAAACTGGGCCGCAGCATGCATTTTCATTACCGCAGCCGTAACCGACTGGTTCGACGGCTTTCTCGCCCGCCGTTGGCAACAAACTTCCGACTTCGGCGCATTTCTCGATCCCGTCGCAGACAAACTGATGGTTGCCGTATCCTTAATCCTACTGGTCAAACTAGATAGAACACTGGCTTTATTCGCCATGATTATCATCGGACGGGAAATTACCATCTCGGCTTTACGCGAATGGATGGCACAAATGGGCAAGCGCGGCAGCGTAGCAGTTGCTACCATAGGCAAGCTCAAAACCACCGCCCAAATGCTTGCCATCTTACTCCTGCTAATCGGAACCTCCGATTTTTACGGAATCAACTTCCTTATCATCGGCAACATACTCATGCTCATCGCTTCCGTCTTAACCATTTGGTCAATGCTGTATTACCTAAAAATGGCGTGGAAAGAAATCCGTTAAAAAAATCATGTCAATCTCTTGACACTCATTTTAAAATATTTATAATAGCGGCTTCATTTGCCAAGCTGAAGCAAGGCAAACTTAAGCGGGAATAGCTCAGTTGGTAGAGCGCAACCTTGCCAAGGTTGAGGTCGCGAGTTCGAGACTCGTTTCCCGCTCCAGATTTCCATAATTATCGAAACAAAGCCCAAGCGGGAATAGCTCAGTTGGTAGAGCGCAACCTTGCCAAGGTTGAGGTCGCGAGTTCGAGACTCGTTTCCCGCTCCAGATTTCCATAATTATCGAAACAAAGCCCAAGCGGGAATAGCTCAGTTGGTAGAGCGCAACCTTGCCAAGGTTGAGGTCGCGAGTTCGAGACTCGTTTCCCGCTCCAGATTACAAATTGCCCGGCGAGGCGATTTGTCAAAATGGCGAGATGGCAGAGTGGTTATGCAGCGGCCTGCAAAGCCGTGGACGCCGGTTCGATTCCGACTCTCGCCTCCAGAATTTGTTATAATACATCCAAGTTTACGGCGGGGTGGCAGAGTGTTTATGCTGTGAGGGGTGCAACCTTCACATAGGCCGGTTAAAATCCGCGCCCCCGCCTCCATATTTATTATGGCTGCTGGCAAAGCAGCCATAATACTATTTTTGATTCGCCCGGGTGGTGAAATTGGTAGACACAACGGACTTAAAATCCGTCGGCCCTAATACGGTCGTGCCGGTTCGATTCCGGCTCCGGGCACCAACACACAAGCAAAACCGCTTTTCCAGAAGCGGTTTTTTATTTTTTTATATCATGTCATAAGCAACCAAATGAATGAGATTCAGACGAGTACACCCGATCTTTAGTCATAAAATAATCCTTCCTAAATACAATGAAAATACATTGAGATTTAAGCGCTAAGATTGATTATCCGATGGGTTTCATCAACAGGCCTGAGAATATCAGCTTGGTTTATTTCCACAGGGCCATTATCGGATATATGGCCTCGAAAATGATATTCAGCACTATCAGCCCAACTAAGAAAACCCATTCAATACAAAAAAAGCCTGTCTGAACGTTTTCAGACAGGCTTTTATTCAGGTATTACCTTGAAACTCTATTACCAATAATATTAAGCCGTAGCCGTAATCGCCACCAAATCTTCCAGCTTCAAATCACCGGAAGCATTTTGAATGGTGATGGTGTTTTGATAAGTATGGCCGTCTTGCACACCGGTAAAACTTAAAATACCGCTATCGGCATTCCAATTCAGTTTGGAAGTATCAACCAAATCGGTAAATACGATTTTATCGTAGCCTTTCGTAAAATCGGTAATCACGTCATGTCCGCTGTTGCTATTAGCCTTAAAGACAAACGTATCCTTACCGGCAGCACCGCTGAGCGTATCGTTACCTGCTCCGCCGATTAAAATATCATCTTTGAAGCTGCCGACTAAGGTATCATCGCCACCTTGTGCTTTAGCATCCATCAGTTTCGCATAATTATCACGTACATACTGGATCACATCTTCATCAGTGGAGGAATTTGTTGTAGCCTTTAAGTAATCGCGGATACCGGTTACGGTATTGTCATAACTGCTTCCCTGCACGGTACTGCCGTTTGATTTCCAACTCAGATGATCGATGTTCAAACGATCGCCCACCAACACGTCAGATGCAGAAGCGCCTGTGCGGGCGCCCGCAATCAGTAGATCCGAAGTAGCGGTCTTATTGTAGGCATCTCCCACCAAAAGGTCGGAATTATCTGCTTGACCAATCAATTTAGACTCAGTAGCCCCGTCGTAATTATCACCTGAAATCACTTGGCCGTTATCGTTCGTCAACATGCCGAAATCACCTTCCAGATGGCCCCAATCATAAGAAACTTTCAGGGTCGAGGTATCGGTTTTAGCTCCGTTGCTCACGGTATAGGTTACGTCGGGCACGTCATACACCGTATAGGCGCCGTTGGCAATAAACTCGTACTCGCCATTGGCTTTAACTTGCAAAGTACCGCCGTCAAACTGAATGGTATCGCCAGGATCATAGCTCAAGCCGTCTGCTTTGATGCTGGTTACGCCCAAACTACCAACTGGCGTGCCATTCAACGTGCTGCGCGCATTATCCAAAACATTACCACTAATGCCCGCCAAGTTTTCACTCTCATCGGTTAGCACACTATTGGCATTGGCCGGCATATGCAGCGTCAGCTTGACCGAGGAAGCTTGAGAACCGTTGCTTACAGTCATCGCAATAACCGGCAACGAGGCATCGGCCGCCAGACCGCTGCTTTTCACAGAATAAGAACCGTCGCGATTAACCGTTATTTCACCAAGATTATCCACCTTTACAGTCTGACCGGAAGCATAATAAGCGTCGTCTATACGAAAGCCAGAAATATAAGGCTTGTCGCTACTACCCTCATAAGCAGCCAGTACATTGCCACTGGCAGAACCATTATTCAACACGTTAATCGTGTTAGTAGCGGCGACACTGGCTTTGGCATCTGCTTCGGCATACGGAGCTGCAGCCACTTTGCTGCCTATCGCAATATTGAGCGTGGAAGTATCCGTTTGGCTGCCGCTTTTGACGGTATAGCTCACTTCTGGCATTTTTGCCGACGAAACACGCTGCCCTTCCACTGAAAAAGCATAATTACCATTGCTTTCCAGTTTAAAAGTGCCCACGCCGAAAATGCCTGCAGTCTCACCTGATTTATATTTCATACCGTTAATGGAATAGCTTTCCACCTCAGGAGAGCTGGCATTGACAGCATTACTCAATACATTACCACTCAGCTTGTTTCCGGTTGCAGTTACCGTTTCATTGCCATCGGAAAAAGCAGTAGAGGTTGCAGTCAAAATGTTTTGGTTATCACTCATATATATCTCTTAGATCCTAGTAGTTCTTAAAAATTGTCAACAATTATGAATTGTTACCGTCATAATCACAGACGCCCGACATCCCTTTTTAGTTCACTACCATTTACACAACAGTATGTTTATTTAGCTTTTTTTCTCATTACCTCACATAAGTTCATTCTATTATCATTAAAAAATGGTTTTATCATATTGTGATAAACGGTATGTATTAGATAACAAGCGAATAAAATTTCTACTTACCCGCACCTTTTCAGACAGGCTTCTCTCTTGAAAGTCTATGGGCGCTCCTGCTGTTTTCCATTACAATCCTTCCGTTCACTCTTGAAACCGACATGATGCAAACTCTTGTTTTTTTCCTTTTCCGCTGCCTTGCCGCCATACCCTTGCCGCTGTTACACCGCTTGGGCACCTTATTAGGCAATCTCGCCTTTTATCTTGCGCCGTCTGACCGCCGGCGCATCCTTACCCATTTACAAACAGCCGGCTTGCCTACTGACAACCAAACCGTCAAAGCCGTATTACAAGAAACCGCAAAAAGCGGATTGGAATTACCCGTAGCGTTTTTCAGACAACCCCAAGACATCGAAACCCTCTTTCAACACGTACACGGCTGGGAGCATGTTCAAGCCGCGCTGGATGCCGGCGAAGGTTTATTGTTTATCACACCGCACATCGGCAGCTACGATTTAGCCGGACGCTACCTCAGCCAACGGCTGCCTTTTCCCCTTACCGCCATGTACAAACCGCCGAAAATAAAAGCATTCGATGCGGTTATGCAGGCCGGCCGCGTACGCGGCAAAGGCAAAACCGCCCCCACCAACATCCAAGGCGTCAAACAAATCATTCAGGCATTGCGGGCGGGCGAAGCCACCATCATCCTGCCCGATCACGTTCCCTCTCCTGAAGAAGGCGGCGGCGTATGGGCCAAATTTTTCGGACGCGATGCCTATACCATGACACTGGCAGGCAAGCTGGCACAGGTCAAAGGCGTAAAAACCTTATTCTTCTGCGGCGAACGTTTAGCCGGTGGCTCAGGGTTTGTCTTGCATATCAAGCCGCTGCAAGGCCAACTGAACGGCGACAAAGCACACGACGCGCAAATCATCAACAACAACGTCGAATACTGGGTACGCCGCTTCCCCACACAATATCTATTTGCCTACAACCGTTATAAACACCCTGCCGGCGCGCCCCTGCCGCCGCACGACACCATGCCTGTCTGAAAACCCTGCGCCACCCCAATTCCGCTTTTCAGACAGGCATTGCCGCGCCATTTTCTGCTATAATCGGCAGCATTTATTCCCATCCCAACAGAGCACCTAATCTGCCTTTCATCAGAAAGCCTCCATTATGAGCGAATATCTATTCACGTCCGAATCCGTCTCCGAAGGCCATCCCGACAAAGTGGCCGACCAGATTTCCGATGCCGTTCTCGATGCCATATTAACGCAAGACCCCGCCGCCCGCGTTGCGGCGGAAACCTTGGTGGCCACCGATTTATGCGTACTGGCCGGAGAAATCACCACCCGTGCCCAAGTCGATTACGAACAAGTCGCACGCAACACCATCAAGCGCATCGGCTATAACAATCCCGACTGGGGTTTCTCCGCCGATTCCTGCAAAGTCATCCAAAACTACGGCGAACAATCGCCCGACATCGCTTGCGGTGTCAACGAAGGCGAAGGCGTTGATTTGGAGCAAGGCGCCGGCGACCAAGGCCTGATGTTCGGCTACGCCTGCGACGAAACCCCCACCCTGATGCCCTTCCCCATTTATTACAGCCACCGCCTGATGCAGCGTCAAAGCGAAGTACGCAGAAGCGGCCTTCTGCCTTGGCTTCGCCCCGACGCCAAATCTCAGCTAACCTGCGTTTACGACAGCAAAACCGGCAAGGTAAAGCGCATCGACACCGTCGTTCTCTCTACCCAGCACGATCCGGAAATCAGCCGTGAAGATTTGATTGCCGCCGTCAAAGAGCACATCATCTTCCCCGTATTACCGCGCGACATGCTGACCGACGACACAAAATACCTGATTAATCCGACCGGCAGCTTCGTTATCGGCGGCCCGCAGGGCGATTGCGGCGTAACCGGTCGCAAAATCATCGTCGACACTTACGGCGGCGCAGCGCCGCATGGTGGCGGTGCCTTTTCCGGTAAAGATCCGACCAAAGTCGACCGTTCCGCCGCCTACGCCTGCCGCTATGTTGCCAAAAACATCGTGGCCGCCGGCTTGGCACGGCAATGCCAGATCCAGGTTTCCTACGCTATCGGCGTAGCCGAGCCGACCTCCATCTCCATTGACACCTTTGGCACCGGCAAACTGGAAGAAACCAAGCTGATTAACCTGGTACGCCAGCACTTCGACCTGCGCCCGAAAGGCATCATCCAGATGCTCGATCTGATGCGCCCGATTTACAGCAAAACCGCCGCCTACGGTCATTTCGGCCGTGAAGAGCCGGAATTCACATGGGAGCGTACCGACAAAGCCGCCGCACTGAAAACCGCCGCCGGGCTATAACCCAATCATCCCTGCAAAACGACCAATGCCTGTCTGAACACTTTTCAGACAGGCATTTTATATCAGCAAAACAAATGTCTATACATCATCTGTGATACGAACCGTCAATACCAAACAGCCAGCCACAAGCAGAGCACCCACATCAAAATCCAGCCGCTCCATTGCGGCAGCAGCCTATCCAAATCCGCATCGCACGCGCGCCATACTTGGCAGGCATGGCTCAAGGAAGCTACCGTCAATATCACGTTCAGACCCATATAGACAGCACTGTCGGCCAATCGGCACGCCAACCAAACCAACCACAAACCCCACGCCGATCCGGTCAACGCAAGATGGTAAAACTTCGCCCTCGGCAAGCCCAAACGAACGACAACCGTCATTTTCCCAGCCGCCCCATCGCTCTCAATATCGCGCATATTGTTCAAATTCAAAACCATAACGCACCACAACCCCAAAGCCGTTGCCGGCAACCATGAACGAGCGGCCAAAGCTCCGGTTTGCAAATATTCGCTCCCCAACACCCCGAGCCAGCCGAAAAACACCAGCACCGCCAAATCACCGAAGCCGGCATAGCCGTAAGGCTTGTTACCCGCCGTATAAGCAAATGCCGCGGCTATCGCAGCACAGCCCAAAGCCAACCACAACAACCAGCCGCCCCAACCGTCTGCCTGAACCAACGGCAGCGCTTGCGCCAACAAGCCAATGCCGCATACGCAACACACTATTCCGGTTAGCAGCAAAGCACGCTTCATAGCTGCCCGACTAATAAACCCGCCACTTACCATGCGTGGCGGTTGCTTATCCGCTGTATCCGCACAATGACAGGCATCGCCGTAATCATTGGCCAAATTGCTAAACACCTGTAACGCCACCGCCGTTACCAAGCACAACAGCATTACTGTCGCATGATATTGCCCCGTCAATTTTGCCGACAAAGCGCCGCACAACACCGATGCGGCAGCCAATGGCAAGGTCCGCAACCGTGCTGCGACCAGCCAATATTTTAAAGACATAGTTTCAGCATGCTCAAAGACCGAATGCCTGTCTGAAAACTTTTCAGACAGGCATTTCAGTTCAAATGATTTTAAGATTTACACGTTTCAGGAAGCGCTATGCGTTTCCACCTGCACCAAGGGCTCATTGCTTTCCGCACTATCAGTCACGCGCGGTACATCCGATCTGCGCGGGCCTTTAGGCAATTCTGGCTGCTCAACAACCGTCGCCAGCGCCTCGCTACGCGTCTGCACCAGCACCAAACCGCCCAAATCCCAATCCGGCTCGGAAGCCGTCGGCGTTGCTTTAGCCTCGACCACCGGCTCATCCGCCTCAATTCCTCGCAACACATCAGGCGTAGCCGCAGATTCTTCGGTTTCAACCGGCAAAGTGCCTACGATATCGGCTACGGCTTCTTTCACTTTGGCACTGCTTTGCGCCACCACCGTCGCTTCATCATTTTCAATGGCGAATAAAACCGTTTCTTGCGCAGGCGCTTCAGCCGCCGGCTCGGGAATGGTAATAATCAACGGCGCTTGTGCCGCGGCATCATCTTCAAAGCCTTTTAACGCCACCACGACCGGCGCAGCCTTGTCTTCGCCGAACACATGCGCCACCGCATCGCGTACGCGGTCGCCCACTTCAACAATCATCAGATTGCGTTCGATTTTTTCAGCGGAAGGAATATTGCGCTTTTTATCATTCCGTCCGCCCCGTCGGTCGTTCTGACGATTACGATCACGGTTATTGCGCCGTGGTTTTTCCGCTGCTTCAACCGGCTCGGAATTGGCTGGTTTATCCTGCTTCTTCGTTGACTTAGCAGGCTTCTCTACCAGCCCGACCGCTTTTTCCGTACCAACTGCCGCCTTCGCTGGCTCAAGCGCATTATTACCATCTTGAGCCGCATTCTGCACTACCGGCTTAGCCGGTTTATTCTCAGCAGCCGCTTCTTTGCGGTTGCGGCGGCGGTTATTCTGCTGCTCGCCGGCGGCTTTCACATTCTCTTCCGCTGTCGGCAGCTCCTTCGCTTCATTGCGCTCCTGACGGTTATTGCGCCGTTCTTGGGCTCGCTCTTCCTGTCGGTTTTGTCTGTTACCGCGGTTTGCTACTTGATTTTCCTGCCCAGGCGCATTATCGCCGGTTTCAACGGTTTTATCGTTCGAACCGCTCCGATTGCTATTATTGCGCCGGTTGCTGTTGCGCCGACTGCCGTTACGGTTGTTTTTCAAATTGCGGCGGCCGTTGGCATTTTTACGCGGCGCCTCCGGTTTGGCCTCTTCTTTCTTGGCCGCACCGAACAAACCTTTAAACCAAGCCTTGAAATTATCCCACCACGACGCTTTTTTCTCCTCCACCACCGGAGCGGGCTGATCATGCCGAACGCCTTTTACTGCCGGTTCAGGGCGGGCGGCCTTAGTCGACTTGGTTGACGAGAAAGGTACGGCGGCTTCGTCTTTTTCAGGCTCGGCCACGCGTTTGTAGCTGGGCACCACATCTTCTTCCACATCATCAATGCGCACGCGGGTCACTTCATAATGCGGGTTTTCCAGATGCATGTTGGGAATCAACACCACGGAAACATCAAGGCGCTCTTCCATACCAAACAATTCGGCGCGCTTTTCGTTCAGCAAAAACGTTGCCACATCAACGGGAACTTGAGCATGCACTTCGCCCGTATTGTCTTTCATCGCCTCTTCTTGCACAATGCGCAACACGTGCAGCGCGGTAGATTCAATGCCGCGGATAACACCGGTACCGGCACAACGCGGGCAAGCCACGTGGCTGCTCTCGCCCAAAGCCGGTTTTAGGCGCTGGCGCGAAAGCTCCAGCAAACCGAAACGGGAAAGTTTGCCCATTTGAACACGGGCGCGGTCTTTTTTCAGCGCATCACGCAATACGTTTTCCACATCGCGCTGATGCTTGGGATTTTCCATATCGATAAAATCGATTACCACCAAGCCGCCCAAATCGCGCAAGCGCATTTGGCGTGCCACCTCTTCCGCCGCTTCCATATTGGTTTTGAACGCCGTATCTTCAATATCGGCGCCGCGTGTGGCACGGGCTGAGTTCACATCGATGGAAACCAGCGCCTCAGTGTGGTCGATAACAATCGCTCCGCCGCCGGGCAGGCTGACGCTACGGGAAAACGCACTCTCAATCTGATGCTCAATCTGGAAACGGGAAAACAGCGGCGTATGGTCTTGATAGAGCTTGAGCCGACCGACATTACCCGGCATCACATAGCTCATAAACTCGGAAACCTGCTCGTAAACTTCTTGGTTATCAACCAGAATTTCGCCGATATCGGGGCGGAAATAATCGCGGATAGCCCGAATCAGCAGCGAGCTTTCCATAAACAGCAAATATGGTTCTTGATGCGCGTTACCCGCCTCTTCGATGGCATGCCACAGTTGCAGCAAGTAATTAAAATCCCACTGCAATTCTTCAACGCTTCGGCCGATACCCGCGGTACGGGCAATCAGACTCATGCCGCGCGGCACTTCCAATTCGGCCATAGCGGCTTTCAGCTCCTGCCTATCATCGCCTTCGATGCGGCGCGATACACCGCCGCCGCGCGGGTTGTTGGGCATCAAAACCAGATAGCGTCCGGCCAAGCTGATAAACGTGGTCAGCGCCGCGCCTTTGTTGCCGCGTTCGTCTTTCTCCACCTGAACGATGACTTGCATGCCTTCTTTCAGCACATCCTGAATGCGCGCGCGGCCACCTTCGTAATCTTGGAAATAGGATCGAGAAACTTCTTTGAATGGGAGGAAACCGTGACGGTCGGTGCCGTAATCAACAAAACAGGCCTCCAACGATGGTTCGATGCGGGTAATGACACCCTTGTAGATATTGCCTTTACGCTGTTCTTTGCCCAGCGTTTCGATGTCCAGATCCAGTAAGGTCTGTCCATCAACAATCGCTACGCGCAGCTCTTCGGCTTGCGTAGCATTGAATAACATGCGTTTCATTTTTCAATAACCTCTTGGTTTTTAATCACATTTAAAAACCCGAAAGGCACTTTACGAAGCGCGTAATCAGTTTTTAGACTTTGGTTCCGCAGGTTATGAATGCCTGTCTGAAACATATCTGCCGTTTGTTTTTATTCTGCAACAACAGCCGACGACTTCTGCGGAGCGGCTAATTAAAGAAGGAAAAAAGAACGATACGCACGGGTAGCGGCGCGTTGCCCTGCTGTTGCGGGCGGGTAAGGTATTGTCGCCGGTTGAAATAAAACGGGCGGCAACGCCGGAAATAGAGCCATCAACTTCTTAATTATCGTTTGGCCGGTTTGCTCGCCCGAAGCAGCGTTATATTTAACGTCTTACGGCTGTGGCGGCTGACTTGTCCAAACTTTTCAAGTCAAACTTAACTACTGTTCCGATTTGGCGGGCTTTGCGGCAAATCGGAAGAAATGCTTTGTAGAGTGCGTTTTTAATATAAAATATTCCATACCAAACAAGGCGGATTACCGCCGGCTAGCTTCGATAAATCAGGCTAGAACACAATTTCCCAGTTTGGTATCAATCAATTAACTTGCCCCGCTTCTGCAAAGCAAGCCAATGGATTATAGAGAAAATGCCGGCAATTAGCAAAGACTTAGTCAACCATTTGAACATTTCGGAAAACGATGCCGGGCAACGCCTTGATAACTATCTGTTTAAAGTTTTAAAGGGCGTGCCCAAAAGCCATGTTCTGCGCATTATCCGCGCAGGCGAGGTTCGTTTGAACAAAAAGCGCTGCAAGCCTTCGGAACGTATTGCGGCGGGTGACGTTTTGCGCGTTCCGCCGGTGCGTACGGCGGAAAAACCGATGCCGTCTGCCGCGCAGATTCCGGTGCGTGAGTTTGAAATCGTATATGAAGACGATGTACTGCTGGTAATTAACAAACCTGCCGGCATTGCGGTGCACGGCGGCAGCGGCGTCAGTTTCGGCGTTATCGAGCAAATCCGCCGCGCCCGCCCGCAAGCGAAATATCTGGAGCTGGTGCATCGTCTTGATAAAGACACCAGCGGTCTGCTGATGATTGCCAAGAAACGCAGCGCGCTGGTAAAGTTGCATGAAGCCATTCGCAACGACCATCCGAAAAAAAGCTATCTGGCGTTGGGCGTCGGCAAGTTGGCGGCAAACAAACTGCATGTCAAGCTGCCGCTCTTTAAATACACCGGCGCGCAAGGCGAAAAAATGGTGCGAGTCAGCGAAGACGGCCAATCCGCACATACCATATTACATACCTTGCAACGTTTTAACGGCAGCTTGCTGCACCAAGCAGGCCTGTCTGAACTAACGCTGGTCGAAGCCGTTTTAAAAACCGGCCGAACCCACCAAATTCGTGTTCATATGCAAGCGCAAAATTGCCCAATCGCCGGCGACGAACGGTATGGCGATTATCAAGCCAACAAACGTTTGCAAAAGCTGGGGTTAAAACGCATGTTTCTGCACGCAGCCGAATTGCGCCTCGACCACCCCATAACGGGCGAACCTTTAATATTACAAGCACCGTTACCGCAAGAATTGACGGCATTTTTGTCCAGCCTGCAGCCCGTCTCAGCTTAATGCCTGTCTGAAACCACTTTTTCAGACAGGCTTATAAACCGAAACCCCCGTTAATTTGAGAATCGCCATGAAACCCAAACTCATCATCTTCGACTGGGACGGCACCTTGGCCGATACCACCTTACCCATCATCCGCACCATGCAACACGCTTTTACCGAATGTGGTCACGACGCGCCGGCAGACGACACCATACGCCCGCTTATCGGCAAAAGCTTGGCCGGTATCATCCACGCCCTCGCGCCCAAACTTACCGCCGAGCAACAAGAACGCATTGCACACGCCTACAGCCACAGCACGCTCAATCCGAACAACCGCAACATGAAACTATTCGACGACGCCCTAACCTGCTTGAACACCCTGCAACAGCAAGGCTATTGGCTGGCCGTTGCCACCGGCAAAGGCCGCTCGGGGCTGAATCAAGCCATTGCACAAACCCACACGACAGACTATTGGCTGTCGACCCGTTGCGCCAGCGAATGCCCGCCCAAGCCAGCACCCGATATGGTGCTGGAAATCTGCGGCGAACTCGGCCTCAGCACGGCCGACGCCTTAGTGGTCGGCGATACAGCTTTCGATTTGGAAATGGCGGCCAATGCCCGCTGCCGCGCCGTGGCCGTAACCACCGGCGCCCATTCAGCAGAGCAACTGCGACAAGCACCCTGTTTAGCCCTGCTTCCGAAGCTGACCGGCTTGCCCGCATTCTTGGAAACACTCTGAGCAAACCCATAAAGCCGGTTTTCAGGCAAGCATGATGCCTGTCTGAAAAACACAGTTTGCAAACTGGCGCAAAGCCCCTAAAATAACGCCAATTCCCCCATCTTCAGAAAACCACGTTATGTCTTACAAAATCCAGCGCGACCACGAAACGGTTGCAGCCAACCCCGACAACCCTCAAGAAAGCTGGGAGCGCAACACCTTACGCTCCGCCCTGCTTGAATCTTATAAAGAACAACGCCGCGCCCGATTCTGGCGCAATTTCTGGCGCTGCATATGGACGCTGCTACTGATTTCAGTGATTGCCGCCTCATGCAGCGACAAAAAAAGCGGCATCCGCGGCGAACACAGCCCGCATACCGCCGTCATCAATCTGGAAGGCACCATCGGCAACGAATCCCGCGACCAAGTCGCCATGCTGCGCGACGGCTTGGAAGCCGCCTATAAAAATCCCAATGTCAAAGGCATCATTATCCGCGCCAACAGCCCCGGCGGTTCACCCGTCGTATCCAGCACTGCATTCAACGAAATCCGCCACCTGAAAGCCGAACACAAAGACATACCGTTATATGTTGTGGCCGAAGATGTGTGCGCTTCCGGCTGCTACTACATCGCTGCCGCGGCCGACAAAATCTATGCCGACCCCTCCAGCATCGTCGGCAGCATCGGCGTTATCAGCAGCAGCTTCGACCTGACCGGTCTGATGGACAAGCTCGGCGTCAAACGCCGCACCCATACCGCCGGCCAGAATAAGGTTTTGAGTGATCCGTTTTCGCCTGAAACGCCGGAGCAGCAAGCCATCTGGCGCAAGCTTTTGGAAAACACCCAACGCGAATTTATCCAAGCGGTCAAAACCGGTCGCGGCAATCGTTTGAAAGCAAAAGACTTGAGCGATATTTTCAGCGCCCGCGTTTATTCCGGTACAGAAGCCAAAACCGTCGGATTAATCGACGGCTTCGGCAACATCTACAGCGTCTCGCGTGATGTTATCAAAGCACCCGAGTTGGTTGACTACACGCCGCAGGAAGACTTTAATCAAATCCTCAGCCGAAACTTAGGCGCACAGATTTCCAGCCGAATCCAATCCGTGTTAAACAGAATCTGGTAACTTTATCAATCAAAGCCTGTCTGAAATATTTTCAGACAGGCTTTGTTCTATACGGCGTACAACAAAACTTTAACTCATTTGATAACAGCCCGACATCGCCCCTACCTGTTCCATCATAACCACTCAAAAAATCGCCTGCAAAACCATAGTTTAAACATATTTTGCTTTTTCCTAATTGTTTCCATCGACGCTGCCGAAAGCGCCGCCATACCTTTTCCGTTAATCATTGGTTTATGGCAAAACAAACCATCATCAACTCAAACCGCTGAATGAGCAGCCCTTTGTTGCTTTTGAAAAACATCGTTTGTTTATTTAAGCATTTACAAAAATTGTAACTTGGTTACAAAAACAATAATTACACCGTATAATGCGCTTTCATTTGACTTTATCTCTTTAAAATCATTATGGCTATTTCACAAAACAGTTTGCTTGAAAAGATTTTTCGGTTGAAAGAAAACGGAACCAACGTGCGCACTGAGGTTTTGGCTGGGGTAACCACTTTCTTAACCATGTGTTATATCGTGATCGTGAACCCGCTCACGCTTTCTAATACCGGCATGGATTTCGGCGCAGTGTTTGTCGCCACCTGCATATCGGCGGCAATCGGCTGCTTTATCATGGGGATGCTGGCCAATTATCCGATTGCGCTGGCACCTGGTATGGGATTGAACGCTTACTTTACTTACGCTGTTGTCGGCGGCATGGGCGTACCATGGCAGGTGGCTTTGGCCGCCGTATTTGTATCTGGAATTATTTTTATTCTGTTCAGCTTTTTCAAAGTGCGCGAGATGTTGGTTAATGCTTTGCCGATGAGTTTGAAGATGGCGATTGCAGCGGGTATCGGCATATTTCTGGCCTTGATTGCATTGAAAGGCTCCGGAGTGATAGTCAGTAATCCGGCCACGCTTGTGGGCATGGGGCAATTTCGCATTCCTTCGCCGGACAACCCTTCGGTACAACTGATCAATTGGCCGCCTGTGTTGGCACTACTGGGTTTCTTTCTGGTGATAACGCTAGATCGTTTCCGCGTAAAAGGGGCGATTATTTTGAGCATTCTGATCATTACGCTGATTGCGGCTGCACTGGGGTTAACTAAGTTTGAAGACGGTATAATCTCTCATGTTCCCAGCATTGAACCAACCTTGATGCAAATGGATTTTAACGGTTTGTTTAGCGGCAGTATGATTGCGGTGATTTTCGTGTTCTTTCTGGTCGACTTGTTCGACAGTACCGGAACATTGGTTGGCGTATCTCACCGCGCAGGGCTTCTAGTAGACGGCAAACTGCCGCGTTTGAAAAAAGCCTTGTTTGCCGACTCAACGGCAATTATTGCCGGCGCCGCTTTGGGAACCTCATCTACTACGCCTTACATTGAAAGTGCTTCCGGCGTGGCCGCCGGCGGCCGTACTGGATTGACTGCCGTTACGGTAGGCATTCTGATGCTGGCTTGTTTGTGGTTTTCCCCGTTGGCCAAAGCGGTTCCTGCTTTTGCCACTGCTCCTGCATTACTTTACATCGGCGTGCATATGCTGCGCAGTGCAACGGAAATTGACTGGAGCGACATGACGGAAGCCGCTCCCGCTTTTATCACCATTATCTTTATGCCGTTTTCTTATTCTATTGCCGACGGGATTGCGATGGGGTTTATCAGCTATGCGGTAATCAAATTAGCCTGTGGTCGAACCAAAGAAGTGCCGCCCATGGTTTGGATTGTTGCATTGGCTTGGGCGACTAAATTCTGGTTTCTAGGCGCCTGAAAACCTGTTGCTTAGGATAAAAATGCCTGTCTGAATCGTTTTCAGACAGGCATTTTTTTATTAATTAAATGTTGTCAGACAAGGTTAAATTCGTTATAACCCAAAGGAAGTAAGTTTATTTGTCTAATTGTAAATTAAATAAGCATGAGGATGTAGCTATGAGAATCGGCATACCGAAGGAAACGGCGGCGCTGGAAACCCGAGTGGCCTGTACGCCCTCGACTGTAGCCCAGTTGAAAAAATTAGGCTTTGAAGTGGTTGTGGCGCACGACGCAGGTTTGGCAGCAAGCCTGAGTGATGCAGCCTACGAAGCGGCAGGCGCAACGGTGGCGGATACCACCGAAGTATGGGCCTGTCCTTTAATTTATAAAGTTAACGCACCGTCTGATTCAGAAATCGCCGCTTTAACAGCCGGGCAGACTTTAGTAAGCTTTTTATGGCCGGCACAAAATCCGGAGCTCGTGCAAAAGCTGACCGACAAGAAAGTAAACGTATTGGCGATGGACATGGTTCCGCGCATTTCACGTGCGCAAGCGCTGGATGCCTTATCTTCTATGGCCAATATCAGCGGTTACCGCGCTGTCATCGAGGCAGCCAATGCCTTCGGCCGGTTCTTTACCGGCCAGATTACCGCTGCGGGTAAAGTGCCGCCGGCGCAAGTGTTGGTTATCGGCGCAGGGGTTGCCGGACTGGCCGCGATTGGAACGGCCAATTCACTCGGCGCGGTAGTCAAAGCGTTTGATACGCGCTTGGAAGTTGCCGAACAAATCGAATCGATGGGCGGTCAGTTTCTTAAACTAGATTTTCCGCAAGAAGCGGGAGGCAGCGGTGATGGCTATGCCAAAGTGATGAGCGATGAATTTATCGCGGCGGAAATGAAACTGTTTGCAGAGCAAGCCAAAGAAGTAGACATCATCATTACCACCGCCGCCATTCCGGGCAAGCCTGCGCCCAAGCTGATTACCAAAGCAATGGTTGAAAGCATGAAACCCGGTTCAGTCATCGTCGATTTGGCGGCGGCAACCGGCGGCAACTGCGAGCTGACCCGACCGGGCGAGCTTTATACGACTGACAACGGCGTGAAAATCATTGGTTACACAGATATGGCCAACCGTTTGGCCGGCCAGTCTTCCCAACTTTACGCCACCAATCTGGTTAATTTGAGCAAACTGCTCAGCCCGAATAAAGACGGCGAAATTGCACTGGATTTTGATGACGTGGTTATTCGCAACATGACGGTAACACGCGACGGCGAAATCACCTTCCCGCCCCCCGCCATTCAGGTTTCCGCCGCACCCCAACAATCTCAGCCTGAAAAAACGGCAGCGGCCAAGCCCGCACCCAAACCGGTTGCCACGTGGAAAAAACTCGCACCGGCCGCCATTGCCGCAGTTTTGGTATTGTGGGTCGGCGCGGTTGCCCCCGAAGCCTTTCTAAACCACTTTATCGTATTCGTATTGTCTTGTGTTATCGGCTATTACGTCGTGTGGAATGTGAGCCATTCGCTGCACACACCGCTGATGTCGGTAACCAATGCGATTTCAGGCATTATCGTGGTTGGCGCACTGCTGCAAATCGGCCAAGGTAATGGTTGGGTATCATTGTTGGCCTTCATTGCCATCTTGATTGCCGGCATCAATATTTTCGGCGGCTTCTTCGTTACCCGCCGTATGTTGAATATGTTCCGCAGAGGCTAAAGCCATTAGCGACATGCCGAAAAGGGCTGAAACACAATACCCCGTTTTCAACAGGAGCCAATAATCATGCAACAATCCGACGAACAAACCGCCGTCCAACTGCGTTGCCCGCATGGTGAGGAAGGCACCATGTTTGGTCAGGTTATGAATTTACGCAACCTGACTCAAACGGTTAGTGCGTTTCACGCTGTGGCGCTCAACGATTCCGATTGCATTCTGGAGATTGGCTGCGGCAACGGCGGATTATTGAGCTATATTCTTTCGCTGACCGACAATATGCATTACACCGGCTTGGAAATCTCGCCGCTGATGCAGCAACAGGCTCAAACATTCAATGCACCGTTTATCGCTGCACAACAAGCTGAATACGTGCTTTATGACGGAGGCTTGCTGCTCTTCGGCGACCAAGCATTCGATAAAGTGGTTTCGGTAAATACGGTGTACTTCTGGCAAAACGCACCGCAAATGCTGTCTGAAATCTGCCGTGTGTTAAAACCAGCCGGGCGGCTGTGTCTGAACTTTTGCGAAAAAGACTTTATGACCCAATTGCCGTTCGCACAATACGGTTTCACTCTTTACGATGCCAGCGAAATCAAACAAATGACGCAACAAATGCCTCTTTATTGCGTCACCGAGCAGCGTAGCAGAGATTGGGCAGTTAGCAAAACCGGAGCCTTGATACGGCGCGAATTTGTCAATCTGGTGTTTGAGAAGCAAAAGGCTGTCTGAAAACGGAATAGCATGATGTCAGAGGTTTTCAAATCCTCTTCGCATGACCTAACAAGCACAATATATTTTAGTTAACTTTGGAAAAATCAAAATGTCTTCAGGATTAGTTACAGCGGCCTATATCGTTGCCGCCATTCTGTTTATTTTCTCACTGGCGGGGCTTTCCAAGCAGGAAACCGCCAAGCAAGGTTGTTATTCAGGTATAACGGGGATGGCCATTGCCCTATTTGCCACCATATTTTCCGAAAACACCGCCGGGCTTGGCTGGGTAATCATTGCCATGGCTATTGGCGGCGCTATCGGCGTGTATAAAGCCCGCAAAGTAGAAATGACCGAAATGCCCGAGCTGATTGCGCTATTGCACAGCTTTGTTGGCCTGGCTGCTGTATTGGTGGGCTTCAACAGTTTTATCGAACCAGGCGACATTGCCTCGGATATGCACACGATTCATTTAGTGGAAGTATTTTTAGGCATCTTCATCGGCGCGGTAACGTTTACCGGTTCGATTGTAGCTTTCGGCAAACTGAACGGTAAAATCAGCAGCGCACCCTTGCAACTGCCCATGAAACACAAACTCAATCTGTTAGCGCTTGTGGTGTCGTTTATTCTACTGTTGGTATTCGTTTCCGCTGGCGGCAGCTGGTTTGCTCTAATTCTGATGACTGCAATCGCATTGGCTTTTGGCTGGCATTTGGTGGCTTCCATCGGCGGCGCAGATATGCCGGTGGTCGTTTCCATGCTCAACTCCTATTCAGGTTGGGCCGCTGCTGCGGCAGGTTTTATGCTTTCCAACGACTTGCTGATTGTAACAGGCGCATTGGTGGGTTCCAGCGGTGCGATTCTGTCGTACATCATGTGTAAAGCCATGAACCGTTCATTTATTTCCGTCATTGCCGGCGGCTTTGGCACCGACGGATCTTCTGCCAGCTCAGGTAGCGAAGAAGTCGGTGAATACCGCGAAGCCAAGCCGGCAGAAGTTGCAGAAATGCTGAGAAACGCCCACAGTGTTATCATTACGCCCGGCTACGGCATGGCTGTGGCCCAAGCACAATACCCTGTTGCAGAGATTACCGAATTCCTGCGCAAAAATGGCGCCGAAGTTCGTTTCGGCATTCACCCCGTAGCCGGCCGGTTACCCGGTCATATGAATGTATTATTGGCCGAAGCCAAAGTACCTTACGATATCGTTCTGGAAATGGATGAGATTAACGACGACTTCCCCGAAACTGATGTCGTATTGGTTATCGGTGCAAATGATACCGTTAATCCTGCCGCCCAAACCGATCCGAACTCGCCAATCGCCGGTATGCCGGTATTGGAAGTATGGAAAGCCAAAGAAGTGGTGGTATTCAAGCGCTCGATGAACACAGGCTATGCCGGCGTGCAAAACCCACTCTTCTTCAACGAAAACAGCGTTATGTGTTTCGGTGACGCCAAAGCTACAGTGGATGAGATTCTGGCTGAATTGAAAAAATAAAACCGTTTAAAAGCTACAATGCCTGTCTGAAAATATTCAGACAGGCATTTATTTAGGCCATTTAATGGCTTGATTAACCAGCTTCAGCATTTCATAAATTGAATTTTTGATTACAAAACAGGTTTATAAAGAATAATGCCTGTCTGAATATGATACCTCAAGCCGGCACCCTTTTTCCTCTTAGAGAAAAAGTAAATGCTTCAGTAATCTCAAGCTCTACCATTTGGTTAATCAATATCGGATCACCGGTAAAATTGACAATCCGATTATTAGCCGTACGCGCCTGCAATTGATCCGGATCTTTTTTCGACACGCTCTCTACAAGGCAGCGTTGCACCGTACCCAGCATGGTTTGATTAATACGCGCGGTTTCCTGCTCAATCACTTCATTCAGCGCTTCCAAACGCCGCACCTTCTCCTCATAAGGCGTATCGTCCGGCAAATTAGCCGCCGGCGTACCTGGGCGAGGGCTATAAATAAACAC
Source organism: Neisseria sp. (assembly GCF_030527965.1). Classification (GTDB taxonomy): domain Bacteria; phylum Pseudomonadota; class Gammaproteobacteria; order Burkholderiales; family Neisseriaceae; genus Neisseria. The sequence continues at coordinate 76,403 of NZ_JAUMZU010000002.1, read as the reverse complement.
AAAGCTTAAATCAAAAGCAATATCTTTAACTAATTTCAAGGTCTGTTCAAATTCTCGCTCGGTTTCACCGGGGAAGCCCACAATAAAATCAGAGCTTAAACACAAATCCGGCCGAATCGACCTCAATTTACGGATAATCGATTTATATTCCAAGGCTGTATAACCTCTTTTCATCGCACTTAATACTCGGTCAGAACCGCTTTGGATAGGTAAATGGAGATGCGAAACCAATTTAGGCAAATCGCGATAGCACTCAATAATCCAATCATTAAATTCGCGCGGATGACTGGTGGTGAAGCGCATCCGTTCAATACCCGGAATTTCATGCACAATCCTCAATAACATAGCAAAATCACAGATATCACCGTCATCCATTAGCCCTCGGTAAGCATTAACATTCTGCCCCAGTAAATTGATCTCCTTCACTCCCTGTTGTGCCAAATTAGCAATTTCCGTCAAAACGTCACTCAATGGGCGCGAAAACTCCTCTCCTCGCGTATAGGGTACAACGCAAAAAGAACAATATTTCGAACAACCTTCCATGATAGACACAAACGCAGAACCACCTTCCACCCGAGCCGGCGGCAAATGGTCGAATTTTTCAATTTCCGGAAAAGAAATATCTACCTGAGCTCTGCCAGTCTCCCTTTTTTCATCAATCATTTGAGGCAAGCGATGTAAAGTTTGCGGCCCGAACACAACATCCACGAATGGAGCACGCTTTACAATAGCCTCACCTTCCTGAGAAGCTACACACCCCCCTACGCCGATAATTAAATTAGGATTTTTTTCTTTTAAAGGGCGAACCCGTCCCAAATCTGAAAACACTTTTTCCTGCGCCTTTTCGCGCACCGAACAAGTATTGAATAAAATAATATCTGCTTCATCCGCATTATCAATTTGTTCTAAATCCTCTCCTTCAGCCAAAACAGACAACATTTTTTCACTGTCATACTCATTCATTTGACAGCCGAAGGTACGAATAAATACTTTTTTCATAGTAAATGGTTCTCTTTCTTCAGGTTACCCGTAATTGCGGGGCTGATATTTTTAGATATCACAATGTACTGCATTTTCAATATAGTATCTTTATGCATTAACAACAATAGTTTTATAAGCGTAACAATGTCAAAAAACCCATCTATTTGCTCAATAAAATATCATAACAATAAAGGCTGAATCCCGATGGCAGGTTTCAGCCTTTAATCAAGTACATTCACTTCCAAATAATATATTTAGAAACAAACAACTTTTGCTATAACATTAAAATTACTCAGAAGCTTGTGCTGATTTTTCAACCAACTCAATCAATGCCAAAGGTGCATTATCCCCTTTGCGGAAACCGTATTTCAGAATACGCACATAACCACCGTTACGAGACGAAAAACGCGGGCCTAAATCATCAAACAATTTAACGACCACATCACGATCACGAGTGCGATTAAACGCTAAACGGCGATTTGCCAAAGAAGGCTTTTTACCTAAAGTAATCAAAGGTTCAACAACACGGCGTAATTCTTTAGCTTTTGGCAAAGTAGTCACAATTGTTTCGTGAGCCAATAAAGAATTCGCCATATTACGTAGCATCGCAGCTCTGTGGCTACTGCTACGATTCAATTTACGGTTACCATTACGATGACGCATGTCATTATCCTTTTGTCTTTAAACTTACGGCTTTTCCAGCCCTGCAGGCGGCCAAGCTTCCAGTTTAGAACCCAACGTTAGTCCTTTTGTTGCCAAAACCTCTTTAATTTCATTTAAAGATTTCCGGCCTAAATTCGGCGTTTTCAACAATTCGGTTTCTGTCCGTTGAATTAAATCACCAATATAATAAATATCTTCAGCTTTTAAGCAATTAGCCGAACGTACCGTCAATTCCAAATCATCAACCGGTCTGAGTAAAACAGGATCAATTGGCGGCGCTTTTTCCTCAATCTCTTCCACCGAAGTACCTTGCAAATCGGCAAAAATCGACATTTGATCAATCAAAATACGCGCTGCACTACGAATTGCTTCTTCAGGATCCAAAGAACCATTGGTCTCAATATCTAAAACCAGACGATCCAAGTCTGTACGTTGTTCAACCCTAGCTGCCTCCACATCGAAACTCACTCGATTAATAGGAGAAAAGCTTGCATCCAATTGAATAGAACCAATTCTATTATCGTCACGACCTACCCTGCGGCCTGAAACAGACTGATAACCTCGGCCCTGCTCAACTTTGATTTCCATATCAATGTGGCCAGCGTTGGCTAAATGGCAAATGACATGATCCGGATTAATGATTTCCACATCATGTGGTAAATCAATATCACTTGCCAATACCACTCCTGTACCAGATTTTTTCAAAGTTAGTACAACTTCATTCCGGCTATGCAACTTAAATACAATACCTTTAATATTCAAAAGAATATCAACAACATCCTCTTGAACACCATCTAAAGTAGAATATTCATGCAAAACACCAGCAATGGTCACTTCAGTAGGAGCAAAGCCATTCATGGATGACAGTAAGATACGGCGCAAAGCATTACCTAAAGTATGGCCGAAACCACGCTCAAATGGTTGCATGGATACCTTAGCGCGAGTAGCAGATAAAGTATCTACATCAATTTGACGAGGCTTCAAAAATTCGGAAGTGCTATTTTGCATTTAACTGTCCCTCACTGAGCTAGTATTATTTCGAATAGAACTCGACCACTAGCTGTTCATTAATATCACTGTACAATTCCGAGCGATCTGGCATATTTTTGAAAATACCTTCCATTTTGCCTGTATCTACAGAAACCCAACTTGGCAAACCGATTTGTTCTGCCAAACCTAAAGATTCCTGAATCCGAACTTGTTTTTTCGCTTTTTCACGGATTGCCACTACATCGCCGGATTTAACCTGATATGATGGGATATTAACGACTTGTCCGTTCACAGTAACTGTTTTATGTGATACCAATTGACGCGCTTCTGCTCGAGTCGAACCAAAACCCATACGATAAACAACATTGTCTAAACGAGATTCCAACAACTGAAGTAACAGCTCTCCTGTAGAACCTTTGCGACGCACTGCTTCAGCAAAATAACGACGAAATTGACGTTCTAAAACACCATAAATACGACGAATTTTTTGTTTTTCACGCAATTGAAGACCATAATCAGACAATCGCGGTTTTTTAGCTCCATGCTGACCAGGAGCAGAATCTATTTTACATTTAGATTCCAAAGAACGACGCGCGCTCTTCAGAAATAAATCAGTGCCCTCTCGACGAGCTAATTTACATTTAGGGCCAGTATAACGTGCCATCTCTCAATCACTCCAAAATTAAATACGACGTTTTTTAGGCGGACGGCAACCGTTGTGTGGCAACGGAGTAACGTCAGTGATACTGGTAATCTTGAAACCAAGAGCATTAAGAGCGCGCACAGAAGATTCACGACCAGGGCCAGGGCCTTTAATACGAACTTCTAAATTCTTTACGCCATACTCTTGGGCAACTTTACCAGCTGCTTCTGCTGCTACTTGTGCAGCAAACGGTGTACTTTTACGCGAACCTTTAAAACCAGCGCCCCCAGAGGTAGCCCAAGATAATGCATTTCCTTGGCGGTCGGTGATAGTAATGATGGTATTATTAAAAGATGCATGGACATGCACGATACCTTCACTCACAGTTTTACGTACTTTTTTACGCACACGCGAGGCTGTGTTTGCTTTAGCCATCTATATTAATCCTTAAAAATTATTTCTTACCGGCAATAGCCTTACGCGGACCTTTTCGAGTACGTGCATTAGTACGCGTACGCTGCCCACGACACGGCAAACCACGACGATGTCTAAAGCCCCGGTAGCAGCCCATATCCATCAATCGTTTGATACTCATTGTTACTTCGCGACGCAAGTCGCCTTCAATTTCATACTTCCCAACTTGTTCGCGTAAAGCTTCCAGTTGGGATTCGTCTAAATCTTTGACTTTAGTACTGGCTATTACACCAGCAGCCTCGCAAATCAATTTAGCACGAGTAGCACCAATACCATAAATAGCTTGTAAGCCAATAACGATATGGGAATTATTAGGGATATTAACCCCCGCAATACGAGCCATATTTACTTCCTTCTAAGGTAAAAAGCTCATCACTATAACATAAATTTCAGGTTAATCAAATTAACCTTGGCGTTGTTTGTGACGAGGATCAACACAAATCACACGAACCACGCGATTACGACGAATAATCTTGCAGTGTCGGCAAATCTTCTTAATAGACGGCTGAACGCGCATCATTAGTTCCTTTCATCAAAAATTATCGTGTTCTGAAAACGATACGAGCACGACTCAAATCATAAGGAGTCAGCTCAACCGTTACCTTATCTCCGGGAGAAATACGGATATAATGCATGCGCATTTTCCCAGAAATGTGACCTAACACGACGTGATCATTTTCAAGTTTTACTTTAAATGTAGCATTGGGCAAGGTTTCAAGAATCTCTCCTTGCATTTGTATAATGTCTTCTTTAGCCATTGTTATTTACGAGATAAAGATTTCATGGAGAAATAATCATACCGCTCAGTCATTTTGTAAGAAGCGATTTGAGTACTAAAATCCATTGTTACGACTACAAGAATTAATAGGGATGTACCGCCTAAATAAAATGGAATATTAAATGTTGAAGTCAATATTTCAGGCAACAAACAAATTCCTGTTATATACAGTGCGCCAAAAAAGGTTAGCCTCATAACAAGCTTTTCCAAATAATTTGCGGTATATTCTCCCGGCCTAATATTAGGAATGACAGCCCCACTTTTTTTCAAATTTTCTGCTATTTCTTTTGGAGAAAAGACCAAGGATGTATAAAAATAACAGAAAAATATAATCAGCAAAGAAAACAAGACCATATAGATAGGCTGGCCATGACTTAACATTGCGACAAGCTGGGAAAATCTTGAGTCATCATGCGAAGCACCAAACCAACTTCCCAAAGTAGCAGGGAAAAGGATGAGGCTAGAAGCAAAGATAGGAGGTATTACCCCTGCCATATTCAATTTAAAAGGTATATGCGTACTTTGCTCTTTAATTATTTGCCTTTTAGCGTAGTGAATCGGTACTTTTCTTAAAGCACTTTCAAAACATACAACAATATATACTAAAAGCATTACTCCGAATATTATGCCAAAAACCTTTAACAACCCACCAGAGTCACTATTCATCAAAGCAATTAGTTTAGTAAAACCAGACGGTACACCGGCAGCAATACCAGAGGTAATGATTAAAGAGATACCGTTACCAATCCCTCTTTCTGTAATCTGCTCTCCAAGCCACATTAAGAACATTGTTCCGCCAACTAAACAAACTATCGTTGAAACGTAAAATTCAAACTTCGGCACAACTACTAATTTTTCTTGACCAAAAACTAAACTAGCCACACCAAAACTTTGCAATGTAGCAAGCAGAACAGTACCGATTCGTGTATATTTAGTAACAATTCTACGTCCAGCATCCCCTTCTTTTTTAAGCGACTTTAAAGAAGGGAGCATTTCAGATGCCAATTGCATCACAATTGATGCTGAAATATAAGGCATAATACCAATTGCTAGGATACTAAATCGCTCTAATGAACCACCTGAAAACATATTGAGCATGCCAAGTATTCCGCTACTTTGATCTTGATATGCCTTAGCCAAAGCAGTTGCATCCACACCTGGCACAGGTATATGGGTACCAATTCGATAAACAATTAAGGCCATAAGCAAAAATAATAATCTATTCTTTAAATCATTAGATTTTGCCAATCCTTTTTTAAATTGTTGATGAGCCAATTTACTCAACCTTATTCCTCAATTTTACCGCCAGCTGCCTCAATAATGGCTTTCGCACCCTTAGTTGCTTTAATACCTTTCAAATGAACTGCCTTGTTTAATTCACCACTCAAAATTACTTTGACTGTTTCAGTTTTTGACGAAATTAAACCTGCTTGCTTCAAAACCAGCAAATCAATATCTTGAACAGCTAAATTCTGCAATTCACACAAGCGAATCTGGGCTGACAAACCAGCACTTAATGATTTAAAACCACGCTTAGGCAAGCGCCGTTGTAACGGCATTTGTCCACCCTCAAAGCCTACTTTATGAAATCCACCAGCTCTACTTTTTTGACCTTTATGTCCACGACCACAAGTTTTCCCTAAACCACTGCCAATGCCGCGACCAACGCGACGTTTAGCGTGAGTAGCACCATCTATAGGCTGAATAGTGTTTAACAACATATTACGACTCCACTTTCAAAAGGTAGCTAATTTTATTAATCATACCACGATTCTCTGGAGTATCCAGAACTTCAACTGTATGTTCACGATGGCGAAGGCCAAGACCTCGAGCACACTGACGATGAGTGTCAACTGTACCAATTAGACTTTTTACCAAAGTCACTTTAAGTTTTTTTTGCTCAACCATTATTTCTTACCTTGAAATTTCGTCTACTGTCAATCCACGTTTTGCCGCAATTTCAGACGGAGTATATAACTTCGACAAACCATCCAAAGTAGCTCGCACAATATTATATGGATTAGTGGAACCATGTACCTTCGCTGAAATATTGTGAATGCCCATTGCATCAAAAATTAAACGCATAGGACCGCCAGCTTTAACACCACTACCTTCTTTAGCAGGTTGCATAAAGACTCGTGTTGCTCCATGTTTTCCAATTACTTCATGATGTATGGTACCTTCTTTCAAAGGCACTTTAATCATACAACGACGTGCTTGATCCATAGCCTTTTGAACAGCAACAGGGACTTCTCTTGATTTCCCTTTGCCCATGCCAATACGACCGTCACCATCGCCAACAACAGTTAGCGCAGAGAAAGCCATAATACGGCCACCTTTTACAACTTTAGTGACACGATTAACAGCTACCATTTTTTCGATTAAACCATCACTACGTTCTTCTTCATGTTTTGCCATGTTAGTAACATCTCCGAAATCTTTAAAATTAGAAGCTCAAGCCATTTTCACGCGCAGCTTCGGCTACCGCTTTTACACGACCATGATATTGAAAGCCCGAGCGATCAAAAGCAACTGTCGTAACACCAACAGCTTTAGCTTTTTCTGCAATTCTCTTACCAACAAAAGCAGCTGCTTCAATATTAGAGCTTGATTTCAACTCTTTACGAACATCTACTTCTAAAGTAGAAGCAGAAGCTAAAATCTTATCACCGTCTGCATTAATGACTTGGGCGTAAATGTGGTTATTTGTGCGAAAAACACACAGTCTAATCATCTTTAAGTCCGCAATACGTGCGCGAGTTTTTTGAGCACGGCGAAATCTTTTTTCATGCTTATCCATAATACGTTCAACACCTCAATTATTTTTTCTTAGCTTCTTTCATTACAACCACTTCATCAGAATAGCGCACTCCTTTGCCTTTATAAGGCTCTGGAGGTCTAAAGCCACGAATTTCAGCAGCCACTTGACCCAAAGCTTGTTTATCTGCACTACTCAATACGATTTCTGTTTGAGAAGGAGTTTGCACAGATACATTTTTTGGTAGTTGATAAACCACAGGATGAGAGAAACCCAAAGACAGATTTAAAGTTGTACCCTGAGCCTGAGCTCTGTAACCAACTCCGATTAATTGCAATTTCTTCTCAAATCCTTCTGAAACGCCTTTAATCATGTTAGCAACTAAAGCCCGTACTGTACCGGACATAGCATTAGCTTTCTTAGTCTTAGCTTCCGTAGAAAAAACCAATTGCTCATCAACCAATTCAATTTTCACCTCAGAAGACAAAGGCAATGACAACTCACCATTTTTCCCTTTGACAACCAATTTATCTGTTCCAAACTTAACTTCAACTCCAGCAGGAACATTTACTGGATTTTTAGCAACTCGAGACATCTTAAAATGTTCCTCCTAGGCAACCACACATAGCAACTCACCGCCAACCCCAACAGCCCGAGCTTTACGATCAGTCATAACGCCTTTAGAAGTACTAACAATAGCAACTCCTAACCCATTCATCACAACAGGAATATCAGAAGAGGCCTTATACACCCTCAAACCAGGGCGCGACACTCGCTTAATCTGTTCTATAACTGGACGGCCTGCGTAATATTTCAATTGAATTTCTAATATTGGTTTCGCATCCGAAGTAATTGAAAAGTCTTCTATATAACCTTCTTCTTTCAAGACTTTTGCGATTGCACATTTTAACTTAGATGACGGCATACCAACCAATGCCTTATGTGCTCGCTGAGCATTACGAATACGAGTCAACATATCAGAAATAGGATCATGCATACTCATTTTTTATCTCTCCTATTTACCAACTAGCCTTAATCACACCAGGAATTTCGCCACGCATGGCAATCTCACGGATTTTAATACGACCCAATCCAAACTTGCGGAAAGTTCCACGGGGACGCCCTGTTAATGCACAGCGACGACGCTGCCTAACTGGAGCCGCATTTCTAGGAATAGCCTGTAATTTCAATCTCGCTTCAAAACGCTCTTCATCAGTAACATTAACATCATGAATAACTGCAAAAATAGCAGCACGCTTTGCGGCATACTTTCGAGCCAAAGCAACTCTTTTTGCTTCACGGTTAATAAGTGCTTTTTTTGCCATGATTATCCTTTAAATGGAAACTTAAATAATGCTAACAATGCTTTTGCTTCTTCATCAGTTTTAGCAGTAGTTGTAATAGTGATATTCAACCCACGCAAAGCATCAATTTTATCATATTCAATTTCCGGAAAAATGATTTGCTCGCGAACACCCATATTGTAATTACCTCGACCGTCGAATGATTTACCATTTACACCCCTGAAATCTCGCACTCGAGGCAAAGCAATTGTTACCAGACGATCTAAAAACTCAAACATCTGTTCACGGCGCAAAGTTACTTTACAGCCAATCGGATAATTATCACGAATTTTAAACCCAGCAATTGATTTTCTAGCGACTGTTACCACTGGTTTTTGACCTGAAATTTTCTCCAAATCAGCAACCGCATGCTCCATTATCTTTTTATCAGCAACAGCTTCACCAACGCCCATATTTAAAGTAATTTTCTCAATACGAGGAACTTCCATAATTGATTTATAATTAAATTGCTTCATCAATTCTGGAGCAACCGTACTGAAATAAAAATCTTTTAATCTAGCCATAATAAGCTCCTTAACCCACCTCAGTGCCCGTCGATTTAAACACACGAATGCGCTTAATTCCGCTTTCAGTCTGAACGACTTTAATACCTACACGATCAGCTTTTTGAGTCTCAGGATTCAGGATTGCAACATTTGAGATATCCAAGGGCATATTTTTCACAACCACGCCACCTTCCACGCCTCTCATTTGGTTAGGCTTTTGATGACGCTTCACTAAATTAACACCATCAACAACTACTTTTCGCTCAAAAACGGAAACAACCTTACCAGTCTTGCCTTTATCTTTTCCAGAAACTATGACAACTTGATCGCCTGTAATAATTTTTTTCACTATTCTCTCCTTACAATACTTCCGGAGCCAACGAAACAATTTTCATAAAACGTTCCGTACGCAATTCACGAGTAACCGGCCCAAAAATACGCGTCCCCATAGGCTCAAGCTTATTATTCAACAACACAGCTGCATTATTATCAAACTTAATTAATGCACCATCAGGACGTCGTACACCTTTCGCCGTCCTAACAACAACCGCATTATATACATCACCTTTTTTTACACGACCTCTAGGAGCCGCATCCTTAACCGCCACCTTAATAATATCGCCTACATTCGCATAGCGTCGCTTAGATCCACCCAATACCTTAATGCACATCACGCGACGCGCACCAGAATTATCAGCCACATCTAAGATGGTCTGCATCTGAATCATATTCTTACCTTAATTAATAAAGCCAACTTAATTTACCACTTACAGATAAAGCAAATCTGAAATATTTATCACTTTAGATTTGTTAAAATCCATAACCTATTTTGGTTCAAGTAAACCAGTCTTGGTCCCAAAGGGAGAAACTCTCAAAAGAAATTGAAAGCCTAAAAAACGAAGTTTACAGGAATAAACCATTTATCGCAAGCTTCGTTTTTTAGCTTAGAAATAGAAAATTTGTAAAAGGTTAAACAGATCTGGCTTTTTCTACCAGTTGCGTAACAACCCAAGATTTAGTTTTAGATAAAGGACGGGCCTCTTCAATCAAAACAATATCTCCAACGCTATACTGATTCTGTTCATCATGAGCATGTATTTTTGAAGAACGGCGGATAACTTTACCATACAAAGGATGTTTCACTTTTCGCTCAACAAGCACGGTTACTGTTTTATCCATTTTATCGCTAACTACCTTGCCTAGCAAGGAACGAACATTTTTAACCTCACTCATTACTTAACACCTTTTTCAGTTAAAATTGTTTTTATACGAGCAATAGAACGACGAACTTCTTTTAACTCACTAGTTTTACTTAATTGGCCAGTAGCATGTTGCATACGTAAACCAAATTGTTTTTTCAGCAAATCAATCAAAACAGAATCTAGCTGCTCGACAGATTTATCTTTTAATTCATTGGCTTTCATTATTTACCCACCTGTCTCACTACAAATACAGTCGGAATCGGTAATTTAGCTGAAGCCAAAGCAAAAGCTTCACGAGCTAACGACTCAACCACACCATCCATTTCGTATAATACTTTGCCCGGCTTAATTTCAGCCACATAGTACTCTACCGAACCTTTGCCGCCTCCCATACGAACTTGAATTGGCTTTTCTGTAATTGGCTTATCTGGAAACACTCTAATCCAAATACGACCACCACGTTTAATATGACGAGTCATCGCTCTACGCGCAGCTTCAATCTGACGGGCAGTCAATCGACCACGACCAATAGCCTTCAACCCAAAATCACCAAAACTTACAGCATTACCACGCGTAGCAATACCTGTATTACGCCCTTTGTGTTGTTTACGATACTTCAGTCTAGTTGGCTGCAGCATTTCGACCTACCTTTCTGCGTTTATTATCCTGTCCCGGCTTAGCTTGAACCTCTTGCTTGCCTTCACCAGTATATACCCATACTTTCAGGCCAATCACCCCATAAGTGGTATGAGCCTCGCTAGTAGCATAATCAACATTAGCTCTCAATGTATGCAATGGTACACGCCCTTCGCGGTACCACTCGCTACGCGCAATATCCGCACCATTCAAACGACCAGAAGTCATGATTTTGATGCCTTTAGCGCCTACTCGCATAGCATTTTGCATCGCTCTTTTCATGGCTCGGCGAAACTGGACACGTTTTTCCAATTGCTGCGCAATACCATCCGCAATAATTTGCGCATCTAATTCAGGCTTACGAATTTCTTCAATATTAACATGAACAGGCACTCCCAAAAGATTTTGCAAATCATGTTTCAGAATTTCGATATCTTCGCCTTTTTTACCAATTACCACACCCGGACGAGCCGAATAAATAGTAATACGAGCAGATTTTGCAGGTCGTTCAATAACAACTCGACCAACCGAAGCACCTGCTAAACGTTTACGCAAATATTCTCGAACATCAATGTCTTGTTTTAAGATGGTTGCAAATTCATTACTTTTAGCAAACCATTTAGATGACCAATCTTTATTGACTGCAAGACGAAAGCCAGTTGGATGAATTTTTTGTCCCATAGCTTTATCCTTAGTTACCCACTGTCACATTAATATGACAGGTTTGTTTTTCAATTCGGTTACCACGACCTTTTGCTCGGGCCTGAAAACGTTTTAGCGATGAAGCCTTGTCAACATAGATAGTAACGACTTTTAATTCATCTATATCAGCACCTTCATTATGCTCCGCATTAGCAATCGCAGATTCCAGTACTTTTTTAATTAACTCAGCACCTTTTTTAGGACTAAACGTCAAAATATTCAGGGCAAGGGCAATATCTTTACCACGAATCATGTCTGCCACCAAACGAGCTTTTTGAGCAGAAATTCGTGCATTTTTATGTTGTGCAGATACTCTCATAATTCACCTTATTTCTTTTTAGCTTTTTTATCGGCCAAGTGACCTTTAAAAGTACGTGTCAATGAGAACTCACCCAGCTTGTGACCTACCATATTATCACTAATAAATACAGGAACATGGGTACGACCATTATGCACGGCAATAGTCAAGCCAATAAAATCAGGCAAAATGGTAGAACGACGTGACCACGTTTTAATAGGGCGTTTGTCGTTATTTGCACGAGCCGCATCTACTTTTTTCAGTAAATGCAGGTCTACATACGGTCCTTTTTTCAATGAACGAGCCATATCAATTAACCTTTATTTGAGTAACGTCTACGAACAATCATATTGTCCGTACGTTTATTATTACGAGTACGGTAACCTTTAGCAGGAGTGCCCCACGGACTAACTGGCTCACGCGCTTCGCCTGTACGGCCTTCACCACCACCATGCGGGTGATCCACAGGGTTCATCACCACACCACGCACTGTCGGACGAATACCACGCCAACGATTTGCACCGGCCTTACCGATTTTCTTCAAGCTTTGCTCTTCATTGCCAACTTCACCGATAGTTGCTCGGCAATCAACATGGATTTTACGCACCTCACCAGATCTTAAGCGTACTTGAGCATAAACACCCTCTTTAGCCAACAATACGGCTGAAGCACCAGCTGAACGCGCAATCTGAGCACCCTTACCAGGCTTCATTTCGATGCAATGAATTGTCGTACCCACAGGAATATTACGGATAGGCAAAGCATTACCCGCCTTAATAGCAGATTCAGCACCAGAAACCACTACAGCACCAACTTTGATACCACGAGGAGCGATAATGTAACGACGTTCTCCATCTACATAGCATAGCAAGGCAATATGCGCTGTACGGTTTGGATCATATTCAATACGTTCAACTTTAGCGGATATACCGTCTTTATTACGTTTAAAATCCACTACGCGATAATGGTGTTTATGCCCGCCACCTTTATGGCGAGTAGTAATATGACCATTATTATTACGACCCGCAGTAGTATTTTTTTTCTCTACTAAAGCAGAAAACGGAGCACCTTTATACAGACCTTCTGTGGTTACGCGAACCATGCCGCGACGACCCGCAGAAGTAGGTTTCATCTTGATAATAGCCATGTTTATTCCTTATCAGCAGCTGCAGCTGCAGCTTCTAAATCCAACTCTTGACCAGCTGCCAAGCTCACATAAGCCTTTTTAACATCACTACGGCGACCAATAGTACGACCAAAACGTTTGGTCTTACCTTTGGTAGTAGTTGTCGTCACAGAAGCAACTTTCACCTCAAACAACAACTCAACAGCAGCTTTGATTTCTTGCTTGGTTGCATTTGACAACACTTTAAAGGTCATTTGGTTACGTTTCTCGGCCAACAGGTTGCTTTTTTCAGAAACAACAGGAGCCAGAAGTACTTGTGTCAAACGTTGCTGATTCATACCCACTGCTCCTCTAACTGTGCAACTGCATCTTTAGTTACAACCACTTTTTTATAGCGCAGCAGACTATACGGATCGATTTGCTGGGCTTCCAATACCAATACATTTGGCAAGTTACGCGAGGCCAGATAAACATTTTCATCCAACTGCTTAGTCACAAATAAAACTTGCTCCATACCCAAATCTTTCACTTGCTCGGCAAATACTTTAGTTTTGGGTGTATCAGCAGACAATGCATCAATTACAAACAAACGTTCATCACGCACCAATTGCGACAAAATGGTCGCCATACCGGCACGATACATTTTACGGTTTACTTTTTGGCTAAAGTTTTCATCCGGTTTATTCGGGAATGAGCGACCGCCTTTACGCCATAAAGGAGAAGAGGTCATACCAGAACGAGCGCGGCCAGTACCTTTTTGGCGCCACGGTTTTTTAGTCGAATGATTTACTTCAGCACGGGTTTTCTGAGCTCGGTTACCCAAACGGGCATTTGCCAAGAAAGCAGTAACCAACTGATGAACCAATGCTTCATTATATTCGCGAGCAAACAAAGCATCAGAAACAGCCAAACTACCCGACACCTGCCCTTTAGCATCAATTACTTTCAATTCCATTACGCACCTACTTTCACGCTCGGACGTACCACAACATCGCTGTTTACAGCACCAGGAACAGCACCTTTAACCAACAACAACTGGCGTTCAGCGTCTACACGCACTACTTCCAGATTTTGAGTAGTTGATTTGGTGTTACCGTACTGTCCAGCCATTCGCTTACCAGGAAATACACGACCCGGATCTTGAGCCATACCGATAGAACCAGGCACACGGTGAGAACGCGAGTTACCATGAGAAGTACGCTGCGCACCGAAATTATGGCGTTTAATCGTACCGGAAAAACCTTTACCTTTTGAAGTTCCAGTTACGTCAACCAACTGACCAACTTCAAACATAGTGACAGTAATTTCGTCGCCAGATTTTAACTCGCCTAATTTTTCTGCAGACAAAGCAAACTCAACTAAACCACGACCAGCCTCTACTCCTGCTTTCGCAAAATGACCGGCTTCAGCTTTATTAATTCGATTTGCTTTTTTCTGACCGAAGGTAACTTGAACAGCCGTATAGCCATCAACATCTTCGGATTTTACTTGAGTGACACGATTAGCAGACATATCCAACACGGTTACCGGAATAGCAGCACCCTGCTCGGTAAACACGCGGGTCATGCCGACTTTGCGTCCAACCAGACCTAACGTCATGATTATTTTCCTTTTTTTAAACAAATGGGCTGATTACGATTGATCAGCCGTTATTTACAAAAATATACTTGGCGGAATACCAAGCAGCGCACTATACCGCATCTCAAGGCACCTTTCAAGAAAAACTTTGTTTTCAAAGCTATATTTCCCAAATTTCAAACACCGAGCATTGGTTACATTTAACATCCTTCTTTAAATAAATACTGACAAAGCTGTGTATAACAAAGAAGGATCCTAAAGACAGCCTGTCTGAAAACGTTTTCAGACAGGCTGTCTTTAATTCTTTAATTATCCTTAAAAATAACAACGCCAAATCAAGTTATCTGCCATTGCGTACAATTAACAATAGAAATTAAAAATTAAACCGTGTCGTTACGCTATAATTAAAAAAATGTGTACCAAAAATTTATATTAAAGCTCTCCTATGACGCTTTTTTCACGATTCATCCCAAGGAATCCCTCACCATGAATATCCGCTTATTGTCTGCCGGCATTATTGCCGCTTGTCTCAGCGCTTGCTCACCAGAGACGCAACAATCGATCTCATCATCCGGTATAAACTCTGCAACACAAAAACGCTACGTTGCCATTACAGCCATTACAGAGCACCCTTCGTTGGATGCCATACGCAAAGGCATTATTGACCAACTTCAATCCGAGGGGTTCGAGGAATGGAAAAATCTAAAAATCGATTTCCAAAGTGCTCATGGAAACACTTCCACTGCAATACAGATTGCTAAAAAATTTGCCGGAGACAATCCCGACGTCATCGTGCCGATTACCACACCGAGTGCGCAAGCTGTTGTCGCAGCAACACAAACAATCCCTGTGGTTTATTCTGGAGTAACTGATCCGATCGGCGCCAAACTTGTTACTAGCTGGGCGCCTTCCGGCACCAACGTTACCGGCACGTCGAGCCAGTATCCAATGGCTCCCGGAGTTGCTTTGATGCAAGAAATCGTACCTAAATTGAAAACCATAGGCTACGTATACAGCCCTGGAGAAATCAATTCCATCGCCATCTTAAAGCAGTTACGCGAAGAAACCGAAAAGCATGGCATTAAAGTTATTGATGTGCCCGCTCAAACGACTGCCGACGTGTTGGCTGCAGCACGCAGCTTGAAAGGCAAAGTACAATTGATTTATACAGGGCATGACAATAATGTTGTATCCGCTTACCCTTCCATGTACAAGGCGGCAACTGAAATGAAAATCCCCTTGGTTGCCGTTGATGCCGATTCTGTGCAGCGCGGTGCGGTTGCTGCCATAAGTGAAGACGATTACAGCTTGGGCAAAGATACCGGCGAAATGGTTGCCCGGATTCTTCGCGGCGAAAAACCAGGGGCCATCGCATCAACCAGACCGAAAAAATTTGAATTGTATATCAACCCAAAACACGCTTCTGCACAAGGCGTTACGCTTCCAGAAAGCTTGAAAAAACGGGCTGATAAAATATTGGACTAACAGTATCTAAAAAAAGCAATTTATCGCAGTGGCATATATATTAAATCCAATGCTTTAAATTGCTTTTTTATTCTGATAAAAATTTTCTTTTTAAAATAAAGTTTCTATATCTCGTAAGATATAAGCATATAAAAACACTATTCAATCGCAAAACTCAAATAAATATCAGAACTCTGTTAAATCCATTTAAGCAAAGCAAACAGCTTTCCGCTATGATATTTGTTTTATCCGCTATCCGGAGCAGAATTATGTCTCTTTCAGCCAAAGCCCCTATTCTTTCTATGGGCATATTGGCAGCTGCTTTACTGGCTGCCTGTTCGCCTGCCAAACAAGATGCGGCGCCCACTTCATCAGCGCCAAACGATACAACCTCATCCTCCAACACCAAGCATCTGGCTGTTACCGCCATTCTGGAACATCCCTCGCTAGACTCCGTACGCAAAGGCATGTTAGAGCAACTGAAAACGGAAGGATTTGAAGAAGGAAAAAACCTAACCGTAGATTTCCAAAGTGCGCAAGGCAACCCGGCAACGGCAGCCCAGATTGCTAAAAAATTCGCCGGAGACAAACCCGATGTTGTGGTGGCTATTTCAACGCCCAGCGCACAAGCTATGGTATCGGCTACGAAGGAAATACCAATCGTCTATTCCGCCGTTACCGACCCGATTTCAGCCAAATTGGTTTCCAACTGGAAACCCAGCGGCACTAATGTTACAGGCGCATCCGACGGCATTCCTTTGGGCCCGCAAATCGACTTGATGAAAAAACTGGTTCCCAATCTGAAAAGTGTCGGCTATGTATACAGCCCCGGCGAAGTAAACTCTACCATCGTAATGAATGAGCTCAAAGCCGATTTGGGAAAACAAGGCATTAACCTGTCTGCCGCATCGGCGCAACGCTCCAGCGAGGTGCTTACCGCCGCGCGCAGCTTAAACGGCAAAGCGCAGCTTATTTACACTTCTCTTGATAACAATGTGGTTTCGTCTTATGAGTCCATGTATAAAGCGGCCAATGAAATCAAAGTGCCGCTTGTCGCTTCCAACACCGAATCCGTAGAACGAGGCGCAGTAGCTGCGCTTGGCATCAGTTATGCCGATTTGGGCAAAGAAACCGGCAAAATCGTAGCGCGCATTTTAAAAGGGGAAAAACCGGGCGACATCCCTTCACAACGCATTGAAAAATTCGATTTGTATTTAAGCCCGAAACACGCTGCCAGCCAAGGTATCGATTTACCGAATAGCTTAAAAGCTCAGGCGGCCAAGATTATTGAATAAGCCCTATTGTTAGGGTAATGATGTTATATAATATATATACCGATGCGGCCAATATGGCGGCATCGGTTTTGGGTTTTCGGAATGCCTGTCTGAAAACTTTTTAGCTAAAGGAATTTCATGACTCTACTCGCTTTATTCGGCACATTCGAAACCGGCCTCGTTTATGCGCTGGTGGCACTCGGCGTGCTCCTTTCTTTCCGCATCCTTGATTTCCCCGATTTAACAGCAGACGGCAGTTTCCCTTTGGGTGCATTTACTTGCGCCGTATGCATGGTGGCAGGCCTCAATCCCATAGCGGCCATAGGCATCGGTTTTCTCTCCGGCGCAGCAGCCGGTTTGATGACTGCATGGCTGCATGTACGGTTGGGCATCTTACAGCTTTTGGCCGGTATTATCGTGATGACCGCGCTTTATTCAATCAACCTGCGCGTAGGCGGTGCGCCCAATATCCCGCTTCTGGGCACCGATACCGTATTTGACTTATTCGCCCCCCTGATTGGCCGCGGTATCTGGCAAAACTCAGCTATTTTACTGGCGTTTGCCTTAATAGTTAAATTTGCGCTCGATTGGTTTTTCTCAACCGAAATGGGATTATCCATGCGTGCAACCGGCGCAAACCCGCGCATGGCGCGGGCCCAAGGTATTGCGACCGGCAACATGGTATTGCTCGGCATGGCTCTCTCCAATGGTTTGATCGCAATGGCAGGCGCCCTGTTTGCTCAACTGGCCGGCAGCGCCGATATCAGCGCTGGCTTGGGTACCATCGTTTTCGGCTTGGCGGCAGTTATTCTCGGCGAAGCGCTTTTACCAAGTAAAAACATGTGGTTGATTACCTTTTCCGTATTGCTCGGCTCAGTGATTTACCGTTTGTTCATCATGGTGGCGATGGGCAGCGAAATCCTCTCCGGCTTAGGCTTGCAAACGCAAGACCTCAATCTTGTTACTTCGATATTGGTGGTGGTGGTATTGATGCTGCCGAAAATCAAAGCCAAATTCCAGAAGCAAAGGAAACAATCGTTATGATGCGCGCACAAGACCTCCGACTGACTTTCAACCCCGGCACTCCGATTGAAAATCCAGCTTTGCGCGGGATGAGCCTGCACATTCAAGACGGTGAGTTTGTTACCGTTATCGGCAGCAACGGTGCGGGAAAATCCACGTTTCTCAACGCCATCAGCGGTGATATACGCATTGATTCCGGTAGCATTCATATCGACGGCTCCGACGTTACCCGCCTGCCCGCTCACAAACGTGCCAACCTAGTTGCCCGAGTATTTCAAGACCCTATGGCCGGTACTTGCGAGAAACTGAGCATCGAAGAAAACATGGCGCTAGCCTACAAACGCGGCTCAGGGCGCGGCCTCAAATCTGCTTTAAACAAGGCAAACCGAGAATTATTCCGCGAAAAACTGGCCGTATTGAAACTAGGATTGGAAAACCGGTTAACCGACCGCATGGGTTTGCTATCCGGCGGTCAACGGCAAGCCGTCAGCTTGTTAATGGCTAGCCTGCAACCCTCTAAAATTCTACTGCTCGACGAACACACGGCTGCACTTGATCCTAAAACCGCCGCCTTCGTCTTGGAATTAACCGATCAGATTATCCGTGAAAACAAACTAACCGCCATGATGGTAACGCACTCCATGCAGCAAGCGCTTGATCACGGCCAGCGTACGGTAATGCTGCATCAGGGCAAAGTGGTTTTGGATGTATCGGGTAGCGAACGCCAAGGCATGACCGTACGCGATTTACTGGATATGTTTGAAAAAACACGTGGTGAAAAGGTTAGCGATGATTCACTGCTATTAAGTTGAAATATTCAGGATGATAAAAAGCCTGTCTGAAAATATTCAGACAGGCTTTTTAGTTTATGCTCTCACAGGCATTACTTCGCCAGCTCGGCACGCAGCTTTTTGGTTACTTCCATCATCACTTCAAGCTGCTCAATCGTTTCTTTCCAGCCGCGAGTTTTCAAACCGCAATCAGGGTTAACCCACAAGCGCTCAACCGGCACCACTTCCATGGCTTTGCGCAACAGTTTTTCCACCTCGGCAGCAGTCGGCACGCGCGGGCTGTGGATGTCATACACACCCGGTCCGATATCATTCGGGTATTTGAAATCACCGAATGCGTTTAACAATTCCATGTCTGAACGTGAAGTTTCAATGGTAATCACATCCGCATCCATTGAAGCGATGGCGGGCAAAATATCATTAAACTCAGAATAACACATATGAGTATGAATCTGAGTGCTGTCTTCTGCTCCGGTGCTGCTCAAACGGAAAGATTCGCATGCCCAAGCAAGGAACTCATCCCATTGTGATTTTTTCAGCGGCATTGCTTCGCGGATAGCAGGTTCGTCGATTTGAATCACTTTGATGCCGGCTTTTTCCAAATCCAGCACTTCGTCGTTCAAAGCCAATGCAATCTGCTTGCTCACTTGGCTCAACGGAATATCATCGCGCACAAACGACCATTTAAACATAGTTACCGGGCCGGTCAACATACCCTTCATCGGGCGTTTGGTTAGGCTTTGGGCATAAGTAGACCAATAAACCGTCATCGGTTCAGGACGGGATACGTCACCGAAAATAATCGGCGGTTTTACGCAGCGGCTGCCATAGCTCTGCACCCAGCCAAACTGGCTGAAGCAATATCCGGCCAGTTGTTCGCCGAAATATTCCACCATGTCGTTACGCTCGGCTTCACCGTGTACCGGCACGTCCAATTCCAATTTTTCTTGCACTTCAACGCAATAAGCGATTTCTTTTTTCATCGCCGCATCATAATCAGCCTCGCTCAACTCGCCTTTCTTGAAGGCGGCGCGAGCTTGGCGGATTTCGGTTGTTTGAGGGAATGAACCGATGGTTGTGGTCGGCAATATCGGCAAATTCATCCATGCCTGTTGGGCTTTAATGCGTTCGGCAAATGGCGATTTGCGCTGATCGGCACCTTTCGGCAGGTCGGCCACACGTTTTTGCACAGCTTCGTTATGGATTTTTTTATTGGTAGCACGGTCGGCAGCAGCGGCATCGGAAGCGGCAATGGCCTCTTTCACGCTGTCTTTTCCATGAGCCAGCGCTTGTTTGATGGTGCCCAGTTCAATCAGTTTCTGTGCAGCAAATGCCATCCAAGATTTAATCTCGCCATCCAGTTTTTCTTCAACAGCCAAATCCTGCGGGCTGTGCAACAAAGAGCAAGAAGGTGCAATCCATAAATTGTTGCCTCGTTTTTCCTGAACGGGTTTCAAAGTATCGATGACTTTACTCAGATTGGCGCGCCATACGTTGCGGCCGTCAATCAAACCAACGGATAAAACTTTGCTTTCCGGCCAAGCATCCGCGAACACCGCCAGCTGCTCGGGCGCACGCACGGCGTCGATATGCAAGCCATTAACCGGCAGGTTTTTCAACAGATTCAGATGTTCGGCAACAGAGGCAAAGTAAGTGCCGATGATGATGCGTACGCCTGTATTGGCCAATTCTTTGTAGGTATCAGCAAACGCATTGAGCCAGTTTTGATCCACATCCACCGCCAGAATCGGTTCGTCAATCTGAATCCAATCCACGCCTTCGGCGGCTAATTCACGCAATAACTGAGCATAAACCGGCACTAATTTCGGCAACAGGCTCAAACGTTTGAAACCTTCGTCTTTAGATTTACCTAGCCATAACAGCGTAATCGGGCCAACCAAAGTCGGCTTGATGTCGTAGCCTTGCGCTTTGGCTTCCTTAATTTGAGCAATCAGGTTTTTAGCGTTAACGGAAAATTCAGTATCTGCATGCCATTCAGGAACGATATAGTGATAGTTGGTATCGAACCATTTGGTCATTTCCATGGCAAACTGAGTTGCATTGCCGCGCGCCAATTGGAAGTATTCGGGCAGCGTCAGGCTGGCCGGATTAAAACCGAAGCGTTTCGGAATCGCACCCAGTGTGCAAAGCGTATCCAATACATGGTCGTAAAAAGAAAAATCGCCTACCGGCAGCAGATCGGCTCCGGCGGCTTTTTGCGCTGCCCAGTTCAAACGGCGGATTTCAGCGGCAGTTGCTTGTAATTCGGTTTCGCTTTTGGCGCCTTTCCAGAAAGCTTCGACGGCAAATTTCAGTTCGCGCTTCGCGCCGATGCGCGGATAACCTGAAAGATGAAAAGTGTTCATAATAAAAACTCCTTGGGAATTCATTGCGGATGCTTGTTTGCGATGGTTGCATGATGAACGGTTTTCTTAAAGGTTGCAAACGATTAATTTGCATAGCCGTATGAATTTTTTTAATGCAACTCAAAAGAAATCAAATACGCTGCTTTATCTTTACCGAAGATTCAAATCTGCCTTTATCGGCTTCTTTCTGAAACCCATATCATCAATAATAAAAATGTTTTCAGACAGGCATCTCTCATCTATCGGTGCATTATTTTTTATCAGTCTGCGCATGGGTTTTTTTAATTACCGATTCAAGCAGACCGCTGGTATATTTTTGAATTGTTTGACTGCTCATTGAACCCGCATTCTCGCCCCAAATAGACAAGGCCGCGCCTAGAATCTTACTCGGGTCTTTAACCGCGTTTGCCTTGTTTTCGCCGTCCCATACGCCAAGGTTCCAACGGTTTTCAACGTCGCGCATGGCAAAATCGCTGTCATGCGACGTGCGCCAGTTTTGTTGCGGCGTGATGTAAAGGTAATAGGAATTGTAATTCAATACGCCGAAACCTTTTGCCAACAAATCAGGCAAGCTGGCACGGATATTTCTGCGTGTTTTGGCGTCCTGTTTATTCTCCGTATCGCCATCATAGCTCCAGTATGTAATCTGTATATCATGATCCAGTTTATCGACCGTCGCTTTGATTACGCCGTCGTTCCACATGCGCGGGGTTAACTTCCTTGCCTTCAGAAAACCGGCCAACGAATTGGCATAACGGATAAATTCATGATTGCTTTCAACATCATAGCCGAATTCGTCTCCGCCGATATGAAAATGGCGGCTGCCGTCGCCAAACGCATCGGCTACTTCCCCGATTAAAGACTTAACAAACGCAATGCTTTCCGGTTTGTTAACGTTAATTTCATCATCAGAACCTTTTGATTTCAATGAATTAACATAACTTTTTCCGCGGGCATTCGCCAACAGCGCAAAAATAGCATCCATATGGCTGGGGCTATCCAGCTCGGGAATCAATTCAATATTTCTGGCTTTGGCATAAGCCTTAATTTCGTCAAGCTGGGCAAAACTTAAAAACGGCTTGTCAGTTACGGGGTTAACATAAAGACCTTCTTCATTCACGCGGGCATCTTCCGCACGTTGATTAAGAATACGGCTTTCCAACGCGTAGTTTTCATTATCGGAAAAATGCAAATGCAGAAAACTGCCTCCTGAGTGAGACAATGTATCAATAAAATCTTTGATAACGGGAACAGGATAAAAATGGCGGGCCGTATCCAGCATCAGGCCGCCTTCTTTTGGGGCTGCCGTTTTGCCTGCGGCATTCTCAAGAATCTGCTCCGGATTCGATGAAGCCTGGGAAAAACAGGCAGTTTGCGAAACGGCCAGCATCAGCAGCAAAGAAAACATGCGCTTCGAGCGAGAAAGAAGAACGGAAGGTATTTTTTTCATAATGATGTTGAGTTATTTCGTGTCGTATATGAATGCGCTTAAATTTATTCAAATTAATTCAGAGTTGAATCGGCTTATTTTATGGTGCCGCCATTGCAGATGCTCGGCCATAAATTCAGCCGAAAAATCAGAAAATAACAATGCCTGTCTGAACATTTTTTCAGACAGGCATTGTACCTTAAAACCTAAAAGCTTTACGCTTGAGATTCAAAACGGCGAGCCGCCTCATCCCAATTCACAACATTCCAATAGGTTTTAATATAATCGGGGCGACGGTTTTGGAATTTCAGATAATAAGCATGTTCCCAAACATCCAAACCGATAACAGGATAACCTTTGCAACCGGCTACGGCTTCACCCATCAGCGGGCTGTCTTGGTTGGCAGTGGAAACAACTTTCAAACGCCCGCCATCCAACACCAGCCATGCCCAACCGGAGCCGAAACGGCTGGCGGCCGCTTTTTCAAATTCTGCTTTGAACTCATCAACCGAGCCGAAATCACGCTCAATCGCCGCTTTCAACGCACCTTTTAATTCCGTGCCCTGCTTCAGGCTTTTCCAGAAAAACGAATGGTTGGCATGGCCGCCCGCATTATTGCGCAATACGGTTTGCTTATCGGCAGGCAGCTCGGCCAGACGCGCAATCAGTTCTTCAGCCGGCAATTTCGCAAATTCAGGCAAGGATTCCAGCGCAGCATTGGCATTATTAACATAAGCCTGATGGTGTTTGGTGTGGTGGATATTCATGGTCATTTCATCGAAATGCGGCTCCAGCGCATCATAGGCATAGCCGAGTTCGGGCAATGTATAAGCCATAGGTTTTGCTCCTCAGTAAAGTTAAACAGTGTGTGGCAGCCGATGTTAAAGATTATTTGATTGTTTGGCAAGTTTCAACCGCCTGCCCTTCCTTGCCTTGGCTTTTTCAGACAGGCATTTTTATTTGTAAACTTTAGTAAAATACATTAGAATGAAAATATACGTTTCTCTGCAATCCCCGTTTGAATCTTACAAAGGAGCTTATATGAAACCTTCTGCCGCCTCATTATTAACCATCGCCATTGCTCTTTCTCTTTCGGCATGCGCTGCCAAAAAGCAACCCGAAACCGCCGAAACCGAAGCAGCACCGGCAGCACACGCGCAAAAACAAACCGAACACACGAAACAAGCCAGCGGCACCGCATGCCGCAGCATCGGCGAAGGCCGCAAATTTAATAACAAAGGCCAAAACGACGGCTTTATGTGCTCCGCCGCCGCCGCTTTGAATTCAGCCGAAGCAAAAGAAGTTTTGGATCCTTCCATTAAAGTCAGCTACGGCAGCGTAGGCTCGCAAACCTTAGTGTCCCGCCAAATCGCCAATGCCGTTCACAAAACGCCCGACGAAACCTGTCAGCGCGCCTTCCTAAGCGCAGTAAAACGCTTCCAAGGCACCGCAGCTAAGAAAAAAGCCAGATCCGTTCGCATGGTTAGCTATTTCGACAAACAAACCAAAGGCGGCAGCGAATACGAATGCCATATCGGCACATGGAACAGCCGCGTTGTGCTTAAAGGCAGCCTGAATTAATTTAAGCGATGCACAATTCTAAGATTTCATAACGTAGATTTTTTAAGATTCACAGTTTTTACAACCTTACCTTTTTTATTTACCAAATTAAGGATCATCAATGAAAAAAACCATCTTCTCAGTAGCATTGCTAGGCTTTATCCTTTCCGGCTGTTCTGTCATCGGCAACAAAGTTATTTCTGATAACACATTAAAAGAAAAAGCTGCTTTTGCCATTGGCACTACAGCAGAAAACGTTGAGATTTCCAACCGAAGACCATCCGAAGCTGATGCCATTAAATTCGATGCCACTTTCAAAGGCAAGAGATATCAGTGTTACATCACAACATTGATGGGCGCTATGTCGTCTGATGCAATATGTAATACAACCGACGGCAGCCAACTTAAATCTGGCAATTCAGCACAATGCAATGCCTTATTAAAAGCAGCGGGAAGATGCTAAGTTAAATTCAAAATCCATATTGAATTAAGCTTTTCTCAAAGCGAAAATGAAATTTCATTTTTTAAGCATAACGAAAATGGTTACCCATCAATTTCGTTATGCTTTATCTATATGCAAGCCCAGCCAAACTTAATAATATTTATCGAATCGGCAAGGTAGAATGGCTGACTTTCAATTTCGGCCATTTTTTCTTAGCCAAATGGCGGAAAACTTCAATCTTGTATTTATCATCGGTTTTTTCATAATTGGTGCCTAAAATCACTTCATCCAAAAAATTGCCGATTTCGCCATATTCCACATAAAGCGTATTGGTTTTACTGCAATACTGAACCTCTTCATCATCAATGTTCATGATTTTCATCACTCGAAACTCTTCTTCATCTCTAAAGGCATAATCCTTAAACAAGAAGCGGATATATTCCAAAGCTTCTTTGATCTGCACTTCTTCTATTTCTTGCATGTCTTCTTTCAGTTTTTCCAACGCGGTTTTTAACTGCTCTGTTCTAAACTGATGCCAAGTCATATCTTGGCTAATCGGTTTTAAACGGATGCCAAATGGGCAATTAGCTGGATTTTCTTTAAAATCAGCCTGAAAAATATCGTAATCATCCATTTTCAGATAATCATCACGATAAAAAAGATAAGCAACTTGATACAGCGGCAGAGATCGCTTTGTTTGATTCTTTGTAGTAGACGATAGTGTTTCCAAAGCCATCTTATCACCGTCATCTATATTATGTTGATAAGTATTGATAATATCAGCCTCTCTTATCCAAGACTGCTTGCTATTAACGACCAGACAACAACCTGATGCTTCCACACCATTAACTTTTCCATATAGCCGAAACTGATTCAAATCATTCACTCGGGCGGAAAAGCAAGTGAAAAAAGCGCTGTGGGATGCCAGCTCGATTTTATTATCCAAGGATAATGCTTGTTGTCCGAGATAATCAGCCAAGATTCCTCCTTCAAGCGGATCGTTCATATAAGTAGAGCTGTTAAGCCGCATCTTACTGGGTGTTTTATTTTGAGAAGGCTCTTTATCCTCTTGAAAAGCATTTTGTTTCCCTAAGCCTAGTAATAGCTCGCATACGGAAGGCGAAGTGTAATGCGCAAGAGGGGTTTTACCAAATTCAACAGGTGAAATTTTTAGCACAGCTAGAATCGTGGCAATAGAATGTCTCAGGTGGCAATTCCAACTAGGCAACTGAAAAAAAATCTCACGTCTTTTCATTCTAAAATACTGAAGGTATAACTTTCTGTTGTTTTCTAATTTTTCTAATCTCAACATTTCAAAGTAACAAGAGCCCAACCAATACCTAGCATTACTCAACATTTGAATACGCTGCTGTTCTTCTTGCTGCCGATTTGCCCACAGCAAAGACTCCTCAAAATGCTTGCGAGCCTGTTTCAACCTTCCCTGTGCAACCTGTTTCAACCTTCCCTGTGCAACTTGATCATTCGATATCCGCTTCCCCAGTTCCAAATAACAGCGCCCCAACCAATGTTTAGCATTATGAAGAGCTCTAGTACGCTGCTGTTCTTCTTGCCGCTGCTCTGCCCACAGCAAAGATTCCTTAAAATGCTTGCGAGCCTGTTTCAACCTTCTCCGCGCAACTTGATCATTCGATATCCGCTTCCCCAGTTCCAAATAACAGCGCCCCAACCAATGTTCGGCATTATGAAGTGCTCTAATACGCTGCTGTTCTCCTTGCCGCTGCTCTGCCCATAACAACGATTTCTCAAAATGCTCACGAGCATGCTTAAGGCTTTCCCGTGCATTTTCTTCATCCCATATCCGCTCTCCCTGTTCCAAATAACAGCGCCCCAACCAATGTTCAGCATTATAGAGTAGCAAAATACGCTGCTGTTTTTCTTGCCGCTGCTCTGCCCACAGCAAAGACTCTTCAAAATGCTTGCGAGCCCGTCTAAAACTCTCCTGTGCATCTTCTTCGTCCGATATCCGCTTCGCCCGTTCTAAATAACATCTTCCCAGCCAATGTTCTCCATTATAAAGTTCTCTAGTACGTTGCTGGTCATGTTCCAGATGTTTCACAACGTATAAAGCAGCTTGAAATTTCGCTATAGCTGCTGGAAACTGTTCATCATTGTTGAGCTCTATGCCTTCATCTATCAATTTATTAAACTGTTCGAGTAAATCCATTTTCCCTTCCTTTTTTATATCGTTACAAACACACTTATCCAACTCAATGCGCATCATCCCAATTACTGCCTGCACCGATTTCGGCCAGCAGCGGCACGTTTAACAAGCCATTGCCGACTTGAGCCATAATTTCGGGCAGTTTTTGCCGCACTAAATCCAGCTCGGCATCGGGCACTTCCAAAACCAATTCGTCGTGCACCTGCATAATCAGGCGGCTGTTGAGGCCGTCTGCGGCGAGCCAGTTGGAAACGGCTATCATGGCGCGTTTGATCAGGTCGGATGCGGTGCCTTGCATGGGGGCGTTGATGGCGGCGCGCTCTGCGCCGGCGCGGGCGTTGCCGTTTTTGCTGTGGATGTCGGGCAAATAAAGGCGGCGACCAAACAGGGTTTCGACATAGCCTTGCTGAGCGGCCTGCTCTTTAGTGCGCTGCATGTAGTCGGCCACGCCGGGATAGCGGGCGAAATAGCGGTCGATAAAGTTTTTGGCGGAAAGGTTGTCGATGCCGAGCGATTTGGCGAGGCCGTATTGGCCCATGCCGTAAATCAGGCCGAAGTTGATGGTTTTGGCATAGCGGCGCTGCTCGGGGCTAACGCTTTCGGGGGCGATGCCGAACACTTCAGCGGCGGTTCGGCGGTGTACGTCTTCGCCGTGCTTGAAGGCTTCCAGCAGGGTTTTGTCGCCGGAAAGGTGCGCCATGATGCGCAATTCGATTTGGGAATAGTCGGCGGAAACGATGCTGCTGCCTGCCGGGGCGGTAAAGGCGCGGCGCACTTTACGGCCTTCTTCGGTGCGGATGGGGATGTTTTGCAGATTGGGGTTGTTGCTGGCGAGGCGGCCGGTAATGGCAACGGCTTGGGCGTAGGTGGTGTGAACGCGGCCGTCTTGCGGCGAAATCATTTCGGGCAGTTTGTCGGTATAGGTGGATTTAAGTTTGGCCAAACTGCGGTTTTGCAAAATGATTTTGGGCAGCGGATAGTCGGCAGCAAGCTGTTCAAGCACGGCTTCGTTGGTGGAAATGCCGCCGGATGCGGTTTTTTTCAGACCTTTGACGGGTATGCCCATTTTATCGAACAGGATTTCTTGCAGCTGCTTGGGCGAATTGAGGTTGAACGGCTGGCCGGCAACGGCATAGGCCTGTTGCTCTAATTCGAGCAGGCGGCTGCCGAGTTCGTGGCTTTGCGCGGCCAGCTCGTTTTTATCAATCTGCACGCCGTTTCGCTCCATTTCAAACAATACTTGGGCAACGGGCAATTCCATTTGCTCGTACATTTCAAGCTGTTTGGCATCCATCTGCGCTTTCAGATGGCTTTCGATGCGCAGGGCGAAATCGGCGTCTTGGGCGGCATATTCGGTGGCTTGTTCAAGCGCAACATCGGCAAAGGAAATCTGCTTGGCGCCTTTACCGCACAGCGATTCGTAGGTAATGGTGGGCAAGCCGAGCCAGCGTTCGGCCAGCTCGTCCAAGCCGTGCCCCAGATGGCTTTCGATAATGTATGAAGCCAGCATGGCATCGCCGGCAATGCCGTTTAAGGCGATGCCGTAGTTGGCGAAGATATGTTGGTCGTATTTCAGATTCTGGCCGATTTTTTTCAGACAGGCATTTTCCAAATACGGTTGTAATTGTTTAAGCGTAGCCGATAAATCAAGTTGCTGCGGCGCGGCGGTGGGCGTGTGGCCGAGCGGAATATAAACGGCTTCGCCGGCCTGAAAGGCAATGCTGATACCGACCAACTGCGCTTCCAAGGCGTTGAGGCTGGTGGTTTCGGTGTCGATGGCGATGGTGTCGGCTTGTTTGAGTTTATCGAGCAAGGTGGCGAGCTGCGCTTCGGTAGTGATGGCTTGGTAATTCAACGCGGCCGGTGCGGGGGCTTTTTCAGGCAGCTTGGGCAGGTTTTCAGACGGCCTTTCCGCAGCCAGCGCGGCTTGTTCGCCGATGTCGGCCGCGCTGAATAAATCGCCCGCTTCTTCGTGCATCCGCGTTTCTGCTTCTTTGAGCCAAGTGCGGAAATTGAGGCGTTTGAATTCTACTGCCAGCTGCGCCCATTGCGGCGAGCGACGACGCAAGCTGTTGATGCCTTCGGCTAAATCGGCGTGCAAATCGACATCGGTTTTAATCGTAACCAATTCGTAAGACAGCGGCAGTTTAGGCAGCGCGGCTTGCAGATGCTCGCCCACTTTGCCTTTGATTTCGGCGGCGTGCGCCATCACGTTTTGCAGGCTGCCGTATTGATCCAGCCATTTAACCGCTGTTTTGGGGCCGCATTTTTCCACGCCGGGCACGTTGTCGACTTTGTCACCCATCAGCGCGAGATAATCGCGGATTTGGTTCGGCCGCACGCCGAATTTGGTTTGTACGCCTTCGATATCCAGCGTTTCGCCGCTCATGGTGTTGACCAGCGAAACATGCTCGTTGACCAGTTGCGCCATATCTTTATCGCCGGTGGAAATCACCACCTGCCAACCCTCGCTCTCGCCTTGCCGCGCCAGCGTGCCGATGACGTCGTCGGCTTCCACATCCGGCACCACCAGCACCGGCCAGCCCATCAGCCGCACCAAGTCGGGCAGCATTTCCGCCTGCGGGCGCAAATCGTCGGGCATCGGCGGGCGGGTGGCTTTATAGTCGGGGAACAGATGGTGGCGGAAATTTTTGCCTTTGGCATCGAAGATGACGGCGCAATAGTCGTGCACATAATCGGCACGCAGGCGGCGCAGCATGTTCAGCACGCCGTACATCGCGCCGGTGGGCGTGCCGTCGGGCGCGGTAAGCGGTGCCATGGCGTGATAGGCGCGGTAGAGATAAGAGGAGCCGTCGACGAGAAGAAGGGTTGGGGACATAACAATGCCTGTCTGAAAAATAAATGAAAGATGGCGGAATTATAGGAAGGGAACGATGCGGCGGCAAATCGAAATCGGCTTCGTCATATAAAAAGCCTGTCTGAAAACCGTTTCAGACAGGCTTTGGGGCAATTATTGCCGATTATGCGTTAATCATGGAAGCAGCCGTGTTCATTTAAAGCTGCTGTGCATAGCGCCGCAGCAATTCGGCAAATGCGGTGCCGGTTTCAGCATGTTTCAGACCATAAGCGAGCGTGGCTTCCAGATAGCCTAGCTTGCTGCCGCAATCGTAACGGGTACCTTCGAAGGCATATGCCAATACGGTTTCCTGCTTCAGCAGCTGGGCAATGGCATCTGTAAGCTGAATTTCGTTGCCCGCGCCGCGCGGCAGGTTGACCAGCAAATCGAAAATGCGCGGCGTTAAAATATAGCGGCCAACCACTGCCAGATTGGACGGCGCCTCCTGTGGCTTGGGCTTCTCCACAATGCTTTTAACACGGCTGCGGTTTTGATGCGGCTCGATTTCCACGATACCGTAGGCGCCGGTTTGTGAAGGGTCTACGGTTTCCACGCCCAGCACGCTGTTGCCGGTTTCATTGTAGACCGCCACCATCTGGCTGAGCGCTCCCTGCGGAGCGTCGATTAAATCGTCGGCCAGCAATACGGCAAACGGCTCCTGCTCTACCGCGGGGCGGGCGCACAAAACAGCATGCCCCAAGCCGAGCGCCTCGGGCTGGCGAGTATACAGAAAGCTCACGTTTTTCGGCACGATGTCTTGCAAATGCGCCAGCAGGCTGTCTTTATTGCGCAACGCCAGCTCCGATTCGAGCTCGTAGGCTTTATCGAAGTGGTCTTCGATGCTGCGCTTATTGCGGCCGGTAACAAAAATGATTTCGGTGCAGCCTGCCGCCACCGCTTCTTCCACCGCATACTGAATCAGCGGTTTATCCACAATCGGCAACATCTCTTTCGGGCTGGCTTTGGTGGCGGGTAAAAACCGCGTACCCATTCCGGCTACCGGAAACACGGCTTTTCTAATCGGTTTGGCAACGCTCATTTTCTTTCCTTAGTTTAGGATTTATCACACATGCTTATCTGCAAAGGCAAAACCTCTGTTTTCAAACAGGCATTACGGTTTCGCAGGCGAAAGCAAGGCCAGCAGCGCCGCTTCGTCCAGCACCGCCACGCCCAATGCGTTGGCCTTATCCAATTTGCTGCCGGCCGCTTCGCCCGCCACCACATAATCGGTTTTTTTCGACACGCTGCCGGATACCTTACCGCCCGCCGCTTCAATCATGGCCTGCGCCTCGTCGCGTTTGAGCGAGGGCAGCGTGCCGGTCAACACAAACGTTTTGCCGGCAACCGCCTGATTGCCGGCTTCACCCAACGGAACTTCGGCCACAGGCAGACAATTAAAATCATATGCAAGAAATTTTATTCTACTATTTAATAAATTAAACAACTTAATAATACCTTGAATCTCTACACGAGATAATTTAGCAACTTCTCGTTTACAGATACTTCTATTCTTAATATCGTTATGTCTACTTTCAAATATTGCATAGCGAACAAGTGACTTAACAATTCGATATTTATTTAAATTAATATTACTTGCTTTACTATTTAACTTGCCAGTTGTATTATTTCCCCTACTAGTTCTCATAAATGATCGGTTACTCTTTTGTTTATTTTTATAAAGCTTATCCTTCCTTAATCCATTAGCTTTATGCAGTTTTGCAACCTCTCCCACAAAAGTCAGACGATTGAAAAAATCTTGCATTTGCGCCAACAAAGCCCGATTGGCACTTTGACTGCGCCATTGCTGCCACTCGGCGCTCAGTGCCGTATCTTCCAGCAAACCGTCTATGCTTTTGCCCGCCAAATCCCACAACGCCGCCGCTTTGGTTTCGCTGATTTTAAAACCGGGTAAGCGGGCAAGCCATTTTTGCGGTTGCGCATAGCCGGCCGGCGGCAGGCTGACCGGCTGCGTTTTCGGCATCACGCCGGCGGCCAGCAATTCATCTACCATCGCTCTTTGCGCTTCTTGGGCAAAGAAATGCGCCACCGAATGCGCCACGACCGCGCCGATGTCCGGCAAGCAGGCCAATACCGGCTCGGGTGCTCGGCGCACGTTTTCCAGCGAGCCGAAAGCCTGTGCCAGAATCTTAGCCGTACGTTCGCCGACGTGGCGGATGCCGAGTGCAAACAGAAAACGGGGCAGCTCGGGCGTTTTACTGGCTGCAATACCCGCCAAAATATTCTCCGCCCATTTGGTGGGCGACTGTTTTTTGTTTTTGCCTTCGTCAACCACATCTTCCGCCGCGTTTTCCTTCATTTTCTGCAACGTGGCAATGTCTAAACGATATAAATCGGCGAAATGACGCACCCAATCTTGAGCCACCAATGCCTCAATCTGCTTTTGACCCAAGCCGTCGATGTCCATCGCCTTGCGTGATGCAAAATGAATCAGCCCTTGCGCACGCTGCGCACGGCAAAGCATGCCGCCGCTGCAACGCGCCACCGCTTCATCTGCTTCCCGCTCAATGGCACTGCCGCAAATCGGGCAATGCGCCGGCAGGCGATATGACGGATGCTCGGGCTGCATTACCGTATCGGCTTTGGCTGCGGCAAACAAATCCGCCTGTGCCTCAATGTTGGAATGCCTATCTGAAACCGCACGCATCGGGCGCCGCTCGAATATCACCCGCACCACTTCGGGAATCACGTCGCCCGCGCGCCGCACTACCACAGTATCACCCACCCTAACGTCTTTACGGCTCACTTCGTCTTGATTGTGCAAAGTGGCGTTGGTTACGGTTACGCCGCCGACAAACACCGGCTGCAATCGCGCAACGGGCGTTACCGCGCCGGTACGGCCGATTTGCACGTCTATCGCCTCCACTACGGTCAACGCCTCTTCGGCGGGGAATTTATGCGCAATCGCCCAACGCGGCGCGCGGGAAATAAAACCCAATTCGCGCTGCTGCGCCAAGCTGTCTACTTTCACCACCATGCCGTCGATTTCATACGGCAATTCGGGGCGCTTCTGCCGCATCGCCTCATAAAAAGCCAGAATCTCGCCGATGCTGCCGAAACACCCGAAATGGCCTTCGGGCAGGCTGAAACCAAGGTTGCCGAGATAAGCCAGCTCCTGCATATGCGTTTCAGCTTGCGCTCCGCCTACTTGCTGCGCAATACCGTAAGCAAAAAAATGCAGTTTTCGTTGGGCGGTGATGCGTGAATCCAATTGCCGCAAGCTGCCGGCCGCCGCATTACGCGGGTTGGCAAACGTTTTCTGGCCGTTTTCCGCCTGCCGCCGGTTCAATGCTTCAAAATCGGCTTTCAGCATCAACACTTCGCCGCGCACTTCAATCCGCTCCGGTATTTTCTCGCCATGCAGGCGCAACGGAATGTTGTTGACGGTTTTCACGTTTTGAGTGATGTTTTCACCGGTTTCTCCATCGCCCCGCGTTGCCCCGCGTATCAATACGCCGTTTTGATAAAGCAAGCTGACCGCCAAACCGTCGAATTTTGGCTCGATAACATAAGCGGGGCGCACTCCGCCCAAACCGCCGCGCACACGCTCATCAAACGCCAGCATCTCGGTATGGTCGTAGGCGCCCGTTTCGTCTTGCGGCGAAAACGCATTGGAAAGCGACAGCATCGGCACTTCATGGCGCACGCTCTCAAACCCCGCCAGCGGCTCGCCGCCAACGCGCTGGGTCGGGCTTTCGGGCAACCGCAAATCGGGATGCGCGATTTCCAGCGCTTCCAATTCGCGAAACAATTTGTCGTATTCCGCATCAGGCACGCTGGGAGCATCCAGCGTATAGTATTCGTAGGCATAACGGTTGAGCTGTTCCGTTAGGGTTTGAATGCGGCGGGCAATATCGTTCATGGCTGTTTACCATCCTGTGTCAGGATGCCTGTCTGAAAAAGAAAACGGACGCTTGAATCCAAGCGCCCGTGCATTATAACGGAAACCTCAGGCAAACAAACGCGCCGCTAAATCGCCGCCCGGCTCGATGCCCACTTTTTTCATTTCTTCCTGCCGCGCCAACACGAAGCTGCGCACGTTTTTCAACCATTCGGGCGACAATTCGTTCATATTATCGTCAACCAAATCCAAGCCTAAGCTGCCCGAAAGGTTAACGGCAATGTCCATGAAGCGATTGAAGTGTTTCTCTCCCGCCGGCACGCGGGTGATGTCAAACAACATGCTGAAGCCGCGGTAAGCCTGACTGGCCAACAGGCTGGCGGTAAAGGGGTTGCTGTCGAGCGTAACAATGCTGAACAAAGGCTCTCCTTTGCCATCGGGCAAATGGAACATACCGTCATGACCCAAGCTAAAACCTTCTTTCTCTACGGCAGCCCGCAATTCGGTGCCGCTTACGCTGCCGCGCGACACCAAGTGCATCGCGATGGTTTGGTCGACGCGTTCGCACAATTCATCCAGCGGGCGGGCGTTTTTCAGGAAGGCATTAACATCCATCAGCAACAAGCCGGCATCAAGCTGTTCGGCAAAATGGTTGACTTGCTCGCCGAAACGCTCAAGTTCCTGCGTGGTCGCCAAGCCGTTGCGGCTGATTGATTGCAAACCAACCACAAACCCTTGGTAATACACGCTGGGAATCGGCTCGGCAATCTGCCATCTGTCGTCCATGGTGCAGCCGGCCACTTGAAAGCGATGGCGCCCGGCAAAGCGCGGCAACACATGCAATTCCTGCGGCTCTTTCAAAGAAAGATAAGCCATGTAATCGAAATTGTGGTTAAACCAAGGCAACTGCTGGCGCACCATATCGTCTAAATCCAACAGCAGCTCTTTTTTATTCTTCACTTTGGTTTGCGACGGCGCGGGTGCGGCGACCTTTTGAAATTTAAAGCCGCTTCCTGCCTTGCTTTCTTTTTCCAGCTCTTTATCCAAATCCAAAGAGAACGCAGCGCCGAATTCGTCTTCTTCCATCTCGATTTCTTCGTCGCCGTGCGCTTCCATCAGCTTGCGCGAACGCGCGGCATGCGCTTTGCGCTCGGCCTTGGCCGCTTCGGCAGCCATCTGATCAAACATATCTTCGTTAGGCAATTCGGAAATGTCTTTTTCGCGCAGCTTCTTGGCCGGCGCGCTTTTTGCCTGATGACCCGGCAAACGACCGTCGCGCACGGAACGGGTTTGTTTTTCCAATAAGGCGTCTTTATCGGAATGGCCGAATTGGGCGCGCACTTGCTGGCGGTATTTATTTTCCTGATACATATTGAAGGCAATCACGCCCAAAATCACAATAGCGCTTAAAACTAAAAAAATCAGCATAACATTACTCATGGTTGGAAATAGAGCGGATAAACCGAATATAAAACGATGCAGCAATGCAATCGGGTTTATTCGCCATAGCTGGTTTGGCCGGAAATATTCTCGAGCTTGAATTCAAGTCGGAACTTGGCGGCAATTATACCCAAAATCAGCCGCCGCATCATCCATGCCTGTCTGAAAACCGCTTAATGCACCACGGGAAAACCCGCCTGCGACAAGCGCGTCCAATCGAAAAAATGGCCGGGATCACTTTTGCGGCCGGGGGCAATATCCTGATGGCCGGTTACGGCTTCAATCGGATACGCATCGCGCAGTGCGTGCAGCAAACGCGTTAAACTCTGATACTGAATTTCGGTAAAAGGTTCAAAATCGCAGCCTTCCAATTCGATTCCCACCGAAAACGCATTGCATTTTTCCCGCCCGCGAAAAGACGACACGCCCGCATGGTAAGCCATATCGTCGCACGATACGAACTGCACAACTTCGCCTTCGCGCGTAATCAGAAAATGGCTGGATACGCGCAAATCGGTCAGAATGCTGAAAAACGGGTGCGCCGCCGGCTCGATGCGATTGGTAAACAAAGCCTCTATCGCACCGTTGCCGTATTCAAAAGGCGGCAGCGAAATATTGTGCAACACTACCAAAGAAACCCGCTCACCCGCTTCGCGCACGCAAAAATTCGGCGAATCCACCCGCCGCGCCTGCGCCAACCAGCCGTTTTTCCACATTACCATCGCCTCCCGAATCCAATACCGCGCTTTGCCCAATCCGATTTTCAAACCGATAATGCCTGTCTGAAAACCGCACATATTGTAACACGACCCTCCGTGCATATCCTGTTATACTTACGCCCGAATCGACCTAAAAACATGCAAAATCTATGGCAAAACAAAAAATTAGAAAACCCCCCTACAAAACCGCCTGCCTCAGCGCCCTCATCTTAGCCGCCCTCGGCGGCGGCATTTTCAGCTATCTGCTTTTCGCCGAAAAAGACAACGGCAAAACCTACCGCCTGCGCGTTGAAAAAGGGCAAGGCGTTTCCTCCGTCAGCCTCAAACTGGCCGAAAACAACACCATCTACAGCCGCAACGTCATGCTGGCCGGCGCCTACATTCTCGGCGTACAAAACAAACTGCACATCGGCAACTACAAACTACCGCAAAAAATATCGACCTGGCAGATTCTCAAACGCCTCAAAGGCGGCCACCCCGATACCATTACCATCCGCATCATCGAAGGCATGAAATTCAGCCAGATGCGCAACATCATCAACCAATCTCCCGATTTAAGCCACAACACCCAAAGCCTCAGCAACACCGAGCTATTGCAAAAAATCGACCCCGCTGCCCTGAGCGAGCATCCCGAAGGCCTGTTTGCCCCCGACAGTTACGAAGTCGATTCCGAAAGCAGCGATCTGGCCTTATACAAGCTCGCCTACAAAACCCAGCAAGCCCATCTGAAAAGCGCATGGGAAGAGCGCCAAAGCGGCCTGCCCTACCACACGCCATACGAGTTGCTGACCATGGCCAGTATCATCGAAAAAGAAACGGCCCACCCCGAAGACCGCAAACACATTGCCTCCGTATTCATCAACCGCCTGAACATCGGCATGCGGCTGCAAACCGACCCCACCGTTATCTACGGCATGGGCGACGCCTACAAAGGCAACATCCGCAAAGCCGACCTCCAGCGCGACACCCCTTACAACACCTATACCCGCAACGGCCTTCCGCCCACGCCGATTTCCCTGCCCGGCAAGGCCGCCCTCGAAGCCGCCGCCCATCCCGGCAACGAAAAATACCTGTATTTCGTCTCAAAAATGGACGGCTCCGGCAAAAGCAAATTCAGCCATGATTTGAACGAGCACAATGCCGCGGTCAAACAATATATTCTGAAAAAATAAGCCGTAGAATTGATGTTAATTCTTTAAAAATTAATTTTAAATATCAGATTTTCGCTTTAAAACAAACAAGTAAGGAGAACTAACAATGCATTCCACATTACGCTTAATTTTTCCGCAATGGCAAGGCGGGCAAGCAGACAATATTGCCGATTATGTATCTGAATTAGATAAACAAGACGCTTATCAAGGCTATTATCTAGGCAGCCAACTATTGGCTTGGCTTGCGCCTAAAACGGAGCAAACCGTAGCAACAGTTCCCGTATCATTAGCCGACCAGCCCGCTGATCTTGCAGAAAAAAACGGCATTTTTGCCTACAACATCATCAAAAAACAATTGGCTGCGGCTTTGTCTATTTTAGACGTATATCAACCCGATCGTATTGTTACTCTGGGAGGAGAATGTTCGGTAAGCGTTCCTCCTTTTTCCTATCTTGCCCAAAAATATGAAGATAACGTGGCTGTTGTTTGGCTTGATGCACACCGAGACCTAACCATTCCCCATACCGACTATTCAGGCTATCACGCTATGTCTTTAGCAAAACTTTTAGGACAAGGCGACAGTGATATTATCAATATGCTTCCTGCAACCTTAAAACCTGAAAACGCATTAATCGTCGGCTTGCGTACCACAGACGGAGCGGTAGAACGCCAAAAAACGCTCGGGGTAAAATCTTTAAGCCCCGAACAAGTCAACGATACCAGCCAAGCGATTCTGGAATGGTTAAAACAAACCGGTAAAGAGAAAGTCATGATTCATCTGGATCTAGACGTATTAGAACCCACAGATCTCAAAATCGCGGTAGCTTATGATCCCGACGGCATCAACATTGAAAATACAATTAGGATTATTTGCGACATTGCCGAACAAAGCGATTTAATAGGCCTCACGATTGCCGAACCGATGCCAAGAGAAGTGATTAAACTGAAAAAATTACTGAATAGCTTGCCATTGCTTAAATAATTCTTCTGCAAACAAGCGAAAATAATATTCCGCTTGGTTTGATTCTGCACCAATGCCTGTCTGAAAACCATTTTCAGACAGGCATTGATGTTTTCTGGCATTGCCAAAATGCTTAATCCGCATCTTTTTTCCCGATATGCAAAGCCGATGTATGCATATTGATAACATAAAAATAAAATAGTTCGGAAACATTGATAAAAAGCATTATTTTTAGTAAAGCCTGTGCGATAATTTAGCCATGAATTCTTCATCTAAACGAGGTCTCTATCATGGATAAATGGACTCAAACAATGACCGCAGGCCCTTTGCTGGGGATTGCCGTTACCGCGATCATTCTGATTCTTTTATTAATCATCCGATTCCGCGTACACGCCCTGCTCACGCTGATTATCGTTAGCTTATTCACGGCCTTGGCCACGGGGCTGCCGACGGATGTTTTGGTTAACGACGTTTTAGTTAAAAATTTCGGCGGAACCTTGGGCAGCGTTGCCTTGCTGGTTGGCTTGGGCGCCATGCTCGGCCGTTTGGTAGAAACCTCCGGTGGCGCACAATCGTTGGCCGACGCTCTGATTCGGCTGTGCGGCGAAAAACGCGCACCTTTCGCGCTCGGCATCGCATCTTTGATTTTCGGCTTCCCTATCTTTTTCGATGCCGGCCTGGTAGTGATGCTGCCCATCGTGTTTGCCACCGCCCGCCGCATGAAAGCCAATGTCTTGGGCTATGCCTTGCCCGCCATCGGCGCATTTTCCGTGATGCACGTTTTCTTACCGCCGCATCCGGGCCCTATTTCTGCCGCTGAATTTTACGGTGCCAATATCGGCCACATCCTGATTTTAGGCTTGCCCATCGCTTTCGTAACTTGGCTGATCAGCGGCTATTGGTGGGGATTGACCGCCGGCAAAATGTTTCCGATACCGGTGCCCGACCTTATCGCCGGCGGCGCGCAAGACAACGACCAACCGCAGCAACCCGCCAGCGCGAAAGTGGTTATCGGGCTGATGCTGATCCCCATGCTGCTCATTTTCCTGAATACCGGATTGCATATGGCCACCGCAGCCAAGCTGTTAGACGGCTCTGCCGAATGGGTGAGGATTTTGCGGATGATTGGTTCCACCCCTGTTGCTTTGTTGACTTCAGTGCTGGCCGCCATGTTTTTCCTCGGTCGCAAACGGGGCATTGAAGGCTCGGCTTTGGAAAAAACGCTGGATGGCGCATTGGCTCCGGTTTGCTCGGTTATCCTGATTACCGGCGCGGGCGGTATGTTTGGTGGCGTGTTGCGGGCTTCCGGCATCGGCAAAGCGCTGGCCGATTCTATGCAGCATATGAATATTCCGGTGTTGCTCGGCTGCTTTTTGGTTGCGCTGGTGCTCAGAATTGCCCAAGGTTCGGCCACTGTTGCGCTGACCACCGCGGCATCGTTAATGTCTACCGCCGTAGCCGCCGCAGGCTATAATGAATGGCAGCTTGCCGGCGTTGTGCTTGCCACTGCGGCCGGCTCCGTAGGCGTCAGCCATGTCAACGATTCAGGCTTCTGGCTGGTCGGCCGTTTGCTCAACATCGATACAGCCACCACTCTGAAAACATGGACGGTCAATCAAACCCTGATTGCCATACTTGGTTTTACGCTCTCTGCGATTGCCGTGGTTTTGCTGGCATAAACAATTGCAAACTGCAGAAGTGATATTCGGTCGAACCACCGATTCAACTAGAAAAGAGGTATTTCATGAATACACGTCATTTCGTTATTATGGGCATTTGCGGCTGCGGCAAAACCACCGCGGCGCTCTCCCTGCAAAAATATCTTGATTGCGCCTATGCCGAAGGAGACGATTTTCATACGCAAAAAAACCGCGACAAAATGGGCGCCGGCATACCGCTGACCGACGAAGACCGCCAGCCTTGGCTGGAAAACCTGCGCGACTGGATGAGCGAGCAAGCCGATAAAGGCGAGGCATACAGCATCGTTACCTGCTCCGCCCTGAAAAAGAGCTACCGCGATATTTTGCGCGGCGCAAACGGCCAGGTTTATTTCATCCACCTTGCACCGCCGGTCGAAATCAACCGCCAGCGCATGGCAGCGCGCCAAGGGCATTATATGAAGGCCAACATGGTGGATTCGCAACTGGCCATTCTCGAGCCGTTGACCGCCGAAGAAGCAGGCGTTGTGATTGGCAGCGCCGGCAACGAAGAAGCCGTATGGCAAGAAATCAAAGCTTGGCTGGACACCATCTTATAACGCTTTTCCTCTGTTGGCCGAGTTAAGCTCAAATGCCTGTCTGAAACCTTTCAGACAGGCATTTATCAATTTATAGTATTATTGTACTCACGTCCCATTAACCCACTACCAACACATGCAAGCCCAATTCATCACGCTCGACGGCATAGACGGTGCCGGAAAATCCACCAATCTGGCCGTTATCAAAAGCTGGTTTGAAGCCCGCAACCTACCCGTACTCTTCACCCGCGAACCCGGCGGCACGCCGGTGGGCGAAGCATTACGCGAAATCTTGTTAAACCCCGCAACCCGCGCCAGCCTGCGCACCGAAACACTAATGATGTTTGCCGCGCGCTGCCAACATATCGAAGAAGTGATTCTGCCCGCCCTCAATCAAGGCATTCATGTCGTTTCCGACCGTTTTACCGATGCCACCTTCGCCTACCAAGGCGGCGGCCGCGGCGTGCCCTTGGCAGACATCGAAACACTGGAAAACTGGGTGCAAGGCAACCTGCAACCCAATTTAACCATTCTACTGGACGTGCCGCTGGAAGTATCCATGCAACGCATCGCCCAAACGCGCGAAAAAGACCGCTTCGAGCAAGAAGAAGCCGCCTTCTTCACCCGCGTGCGCGCCGCCTATCTGCAACGCGCCGCCGAAGCACCGAAGCGCTACGCGCTCATCGACAGCAACCGCACGCCCGATTTAGTAAAAAACGCCATTGAAGCCGCATTAACGCAGCATTTCGGTTAATATAATGCCTGTCTGAAAACGAAACAACACCATGATTTATCCTTGGCATACCGCCGCATGGCAGCAAATCACCGCCCATTGGTATACCCAACCCAACGCTTGGCTGTTCAGCGGCAAAGAAAACACCGGCAAAACAGCATTCGCCCGCCATCTGGCGCAAGCATTACTATGCGAAACACCCGCCGGCAACCACGAAGCCTGCGGCAGCTGCCCCTCTTGCCACTTATTCGAACAAAACAGCCATCCCGACTTTTACGAACTCACGCCCGAAGTACCCGAAGGCGAGGCAAGCGGCCGCAAACTTCTGCAAATCAAAATCGACGCCGTGCGCAGCCTGATTAATCAAATCCAATTTACCTCGCTGCGCGGCGGGCGGCGCGTCGTGCTCGTACATCCGGCAGAAAGCATGAATCTGCAAGCCGCCAACGGATTGTTAAAAATTTTGGAAGAGCCGCCGGCCGACGTGGTTTTCCTGCTGGTCAGCCACAATCGCGACAAATTGCTGCCGACCATCAAAAGCCGCTGCCGTCAGATGGTGCTGAACGCCCCGCAGCAAGCAGAAGCGCTCGATTACCTGACCCGCAACGACACGCCACACGCCGAAGCATTATTAGCCTTTCACAGCGGCGCTCCCCTGTTCGCTCCCGATGCCGAACAAGACAATATGCGCGAAGAATTATGCGCCCTGCTCGCCCAACCCCGCCTGCTCGCCATACTCGACTACGCCGCCGCGTTCGACCGGAAAAAATGGCCGCTGGCCACCTTCATCGACTGGCTGCAAAAATGGCTCATCGATATCGGTCTGGCCAAACAACACATCAGCCCGCTGTATTACCCCGATTATGCCGAAGCAGTGGCGCAGCTCGCCCAAACAACCAATCCCGCCACACTCTTCCGACTAGCCGACACTCTAAACCGCCTCAGCCCTTACGGCCACCACACCTTGAGTGTTAAAATGCAGTTAGAATTTTTACTGACCGAATACCTGAGCTTTCAGCAAAACAAATAATTAAAGGAAAACCCGATGAATCTTACCAACTTACCCGGCAAAATGATGTCTTTGCAACTCAAAGACAAAGCCCTGCTTTACAACAGCTACATGCCCTTTTTAGAGTTCGGTGGCGTATTCGTTCCCTCCGAAGACACCTTCAAGCTGGGCGACGAAGTGCTGCTCTCCATCGAATTGGGCGAAAACGGCGACAGAAAATTCCTGCGCACCCAAGTCGCCTGGATTAATCCCGCCCGCACCTCCGCCAACCGCCCCAAAGGCATCGGCTTGGCATTTAACTCGGATGAAGTCAGCATTGCCGTACGCAACAGCATAGAAAGCACCTTGGGCAACGTATTACGCAGCGAACGCCCGACCTATACCTTATAATTCACACCACAAAGCGGGCAGCAAACCCGCTTTTAACTTTTTCAGACAGACATACCGCAAAAGGGAAAACAGGCACTCGCAACCAACATTCTTGAAGAAGCAAACATCATGGCCAAGAAATTCCCCATCCATCCCAAAAATCCAGAACGCATCTGTTGGGGTTGCGACAAATACTGCAAAGGCACCGACCTGCAATGCGGCAACGGTTGCGAACGCATCCAGCACCCGATTGAGCTGGACGGCGCCGAATGGTATAAAACCGGCGACTGGAGCGGCTTACTTAGCGAGCAACAGCAAATCGAACTGGGCTTAAAATCTGCCAAGCCGGCAAAACCGCATATCAAACTGCCTCTGAAAAAGCCTGTCTGAAAAACAGTAGCTCTTCTCTCTCAATTTTGGTTTCACACTTATGCAATTAATCGATTCACACTGCCATC
The DNA here is from genome assembly GCF_030527965.1 of Neisseria sp. Taxonomy (GTDB): domain Bacteria; phylum Pseudomonadota; class Gammaproteobacteria; order Burkholderiales; family Neisseriaceae; genus Neisseria. Next base: position 33,402 of record NZ_JAUMZU010000002.1, on the reverse strand, counting down.
TCAACTTTGAAGGCCTGTCCAACCGCCTGCCCGAAGTGTTTGCCCATATGGAGGAGAACCATGTCAAGCAAGCACTCGCCATCAGCGTAAGCCGTCAAAGTTTTAACGAAGTCTTGGCGATTGCCGAGCAAAACCCGCACATTTACGCCAGCGTCGGCATTCACCCCGACGACCCCGAAGCCGAAGAATTCAGCGTGGCCGAATTGATAGAACACGCCCGCCATCCCAAAGTGGTCGGCATAGGCGAAACCGGCTTGGATTACCATTGGTGCAAAGGCGATTTGGCGTGGCAACACCAGCGCTTCGCCGATCATATCCAAGCCGCCAACCAAAGCGGCCTGCCCTTGATTATCCACACCCGGGAAGCAGCCGACGATACCATGACCATACTGCGCGAGCATCAAGCACACGCAGGCGTTATCCATTGTTTTACCGAAGACGTGCGCATCGCCAAACTAGCGCTGGACTTAGGCTTTTACATTTCGTTTTCCGGCATCGTTACCTTTAAAAACGCCCCGCTGATTCAAGAGGCCGCGCGTTACGTGCCGCTTGACCGCATGCTGGTCGAAACCGATTCGCCCTTCCTCGCACCCGTACCCAAGCGCGGCAAACCCAACGAGCCCGCCTATGTGCGCCATACCGCCGAATTTTTAGCCCAATTGCGCGGCGACTCGTTGGAAAACATCGCTGCCACCACCACGGAAAATTTCTACCGCCTGTTTAACAAAGTACCGCCATGCTAGCAGGTCGCAAGCCGCAGCCCGACCAACCGCACAATCCAACCTATATTGAGCGAAGGGGAACCAATGACAGGAATCCACCCGTTCTTTTGCCGTTTTGTTATAGGATTTAGCATGGGCTTTGTTGCCATATTCATTGATTCTTTATTATCCGACGAGCCCGCTCTAGGCGATACGATTCTGCAAAAAATTGCCTATTCATGCCTATGCGGCTTGTTTCTCGCTATTGTGGATGCTTTTTTATAATCTAGCTTACTTAGCTGAACATTCAGGCAGGCATTGCAGCTTATAAGCCTGCCCTATTTGTTTTCAGTATGATTCGACGAATTCACATCGCCTACTACATAAAAAAGCCTGTCTGAACCGTTTTCAGACAGGCTTTTTTTTTTATTTTCCATCCCACCTACGACATACTTATTCCGCGAGACTGGCTTTGTGCCATTTGCCTATCTTGCTCTTCTTGGGCAAACGTTTGTTGAACTCGATTCATACTTTCTACCGCCGGTATAGCAGCCGCTTTTTCCATATCCAGCGAAATCGTAATCAAGCCCGGGTTACGCTCTCCAATTAAAATTTTCCCATCTTTAACATTGAAAAGAGGCGCATCCCGCATACCCTTGGCACAGCCCTCATCCGCCAGTGCCAGCGCACAATTATTCAAACTTTCCTCGGTATAGGGGTGATTGTTTGCCTGATAAAAAGCTTCCAAACGCTCTTTGCTGGCATAGTATATTTTTTGAGCAGGTTCCGGCAGATTCTCAACCAAAACGGCAGATTGTGCATACGAAGAAGGCTGTACCGATTCGTTTTCAACCCATGAACAAACGGGCGTTTCCCATGACCAGCCAAACGCTTTAAAACAGCTCGGATCTTCGCGACGGCGTCGATCAGGCGGGGTATTTAATTCGCTATTTTCATATCCGCGCTGATTGGGAATTTTATCAAACTCATCCATATTCGGGCCAACGCGTATTGAACCCTGATATGGCAACTTATAATCCATTCCATCGTCCCCACTAATTGTTCTAGTCGGATTATATACTTTGGCATAAGCCAAGGCACCATACACAAAGTCGATACAGCTGTTTCTCAAACCATTGTAGTGTTTATGATCAAAGCTACCCACCTCGGGATGCTCACCATAAGCAAAAAGTTTCTTATATTGCTCTTCCGAAATTTCTATTGTCCGCTCATAAGCAGGATTGTGGTATTTTTTGAATTCATCATTTTTGACTTTTCCTTCCCCAAAAGCTTTTCCCTCAATCAGAGGGGCAAAACCATATCCCACCGTACCTTGTTCCGTTTCATCACTGATTTTGTAATAGAGATGACCAACCAAAGAATGTTCTTGTTTGCCATTAAGCATTAACGGGCTACCGTCATCATTGATCAAAGGGGTGCCCGGAGCAGCCACATAAACCGTCAGCGTATATCGTTTACTCATATTTTTCCTTTCTGTGAAATGCTGTTTAAGCCATTATTCATTTACCAATATAATTTTTTTCAACGAATACTTTCAAACCAATCTTCGGATAACGGATACCTGCCGTCGGTCGAATCGACACCTTATAAGTTCCTCCCGATTCTGCCGGAACTTCAGAAGGCATAAACCTTACCAAGCTATTGTTAAAAGGAATAATCTCCACCCCATTAATAACCTTTGCAAATTCATGGGCATATCTATAAGTTACAAAGCTATCCCATTGAGGCTTACCATCTTTGCTCAATGCTGCCTTGCCACCATAGATCCTTGTCAGCTGCACCGGCACCACCTTACCCTGAATATGATATTCAACCTTCAAATCAAACTTCAGGTTATCTTTCCCCGGCCGGTTGTTTTCTCCAACAGCAGTCCATTTGCGTTGCTCTTCCCTTAAATGCTCATCATTGACAGGAACCAATGTAGTAACGCCTATCACATAATCCCTTTGTTCATCGCCCTTCAGAGAAAAATAAAAATCCTGCCCCGTTTCCGGCTTTAAAATCAACGGCTGCTCAAACGGAATCTCATGTACCGACTGGCCATCGATCACTTTCGGCTCCTTCTCTCGGGCATTGCACCCCGCTATCAATAATAAGGAAGATGCTACGCTTAACCATAATAACCGCTTAGGGATTCCCATCTTTAATTATCCGTTTCAAACATTATCTAAAAGCACTTACCTAATATCCAGGATTCAACATAACACACCATCATAATACTATGTTATTTATTTTTCATTTGCCAATATAATTTTTTTCAACAAATACTTTCAAATCGATATTCGGATATCGAACTCCGGCTGTCGGTCGAATCGACACCTTATAAATTCCTCCCGATTCCTTGGAAACTTCCGTTGGCCTAAACTCTGCTAAACTATCCCTAAATGGAATAACCTCTACTCCATTAATAACCTCTGAAAATTTATTAGAGTAGGCATAAGTTACAAAGCTATCCCATTTAGGCTTGCCATCTTTGCTCAATGCGGCCTTTCCGCCATATATTCTTGTCAGCTGCACCGGTACTACCTTACCGTGAACATGATATTCAACCTTCAAATCAAACTTCAGGTTACCTTTCCCCGGCTGGTTGTTTTCTCCGACAGCAGTCCATTCATCTTGTGCCGCCATTAATTTCTCATCATTGACAGGAACCAATGTAGTAACGCCTATCATATAAGCCCTTTGTTCATCGCCCTTCAGGGAAAAATAGAAATCTTGACCCGTTTCCGGCTTTAAAACCAACGGCTGAGAAAATGGAAGCTCACGAACCGGCTGACCGTCAATCACTTTCGGCTCCTTCTCTCGGGCATTGCACCCCGCTATCAATAATAATAAGGAAGATGCTACGCTTAACCATAACAAACACTTAGGGGTTCTCATCTTTAATTACCCGTTTTAAACATGATTGGTATTTAAAAAAATAGCACATATTTAATGTATTAGCATTTAAAACAACCTTAAAACGCTTTACTTCGATTTCAATAGCATTAAAAAAGCCTGTCTGAACCGTTTTCAGACAGGCTTTTGTCAATTTTTCCATTTCTAATCCTTGAAACGCATCCATACCGGATGACACATTTCCGGCAATTCAGGGCAGGAGCCGGTGACGCCGCCGCCGTAATCGCCCGCACGGTGGAAATCGCTGCCGGCACTGGCCAGCAAATCGTAACGCTGCGCAAGCAATGCGTAATTGAGGCGGTCGTTATGATCGCAGCGGCCACTATGCACCTCAATGCCGGCGCCGCCGAGCGCTTTGAATTCTTCAAACAAATTGCGTTTGGCCGTAGCGGAAAAGCCGTAGCGCATGGGATGGGCAATCACGGCCAGCCCGCCGGCGCCGTTAACGGCATCGATGCAGTCGGCCAACTCCGCCCACTGATGCGGCACGGCAGCAGGCTTGCCATCGCCTAGGTATTTGGTAAATGCTTGTTGTTTGTTACGAACATGGCCCGCATTCATCAGAAATTCCGCCAAATGGGTGCGTGACACCATTTCGGGGTTGGCGGCCAGCGCCAACGCACCTTCGTAGGCGCCGTTAATGCCTTTCTTTTCTAGCTTCGCAGCAATGGACTCCAGCCGTTGCAGGCGGCCTTGGCGTACGGTGGCTAATAGATTCTGCAATGCTGGATTGTGTTCGTCAAAATCCAGCCCGACAATATGAATGGTGCGCTTGCGCCACGTTACCGAAATTTCCACGCCATTAATCAGTCGAATGCCTTGAGCCACCGCTTCGGCACGCGCTTCGGCCAAACCGCCCGTGTGGTCGTGGTCGGTCAGCGCAAGCATCGTGCAGCCGTTTTGCTTCGCCATACGAACCACTTCGGCGGGGCTGTGTGCGCCGTCGGAAACAGTGGAATGGCAATGTAAATCGATCATATTTTTCGGTTATCCGGCAAATTAAAGGAAGCCTGTCTGAAAAAAGCGTACAAGGCTTATTCGGCTTCCTGCTCTTGTTCCGCCAATGCTTTTAAGCGCTTCTGTTGCGCATCGTAGGCGGCTTTTTCACGATAATAAATGGTTTGTATGCAGGCATCGCCGCATTCGCTGCCGCAACATTCCCATATTTCAGGCTTAACCGGCTCGGGCAGCAAAGGCTCTTCCAACACCGCCGGCTCAATCTTCGGGGTCGTATCCATCATAAACCTCCAAAACAGCGCCGTTAAACTCTATGATTTCGCCGCCGCGAATTTTAGCGGTTTTCCGCGTTTCCACGCCGCCGTTGCGCAATACCGCGCCGGCGGCAATCACCACCTTGGCCTGACCGCCGCTCTCGACCAGCCCGATCAGCTTCAACAAATCGCACAACGGGATAAAGGCTTCGTCTTCCAGATAAACGGCTGCGTTCATAGCACTCTCTTTACTCAATCGGTTTCTTCAGACAGGCATTTTACCTGAAACGCCGCCAAGCCGCCCGAAAACGAAAACAATGGCATGTTTAGCTTTCCACTAATTTTGCGCTAAATCTATCCGACTAATATAGCGTCCGTACCAAATTGATTTTTCCCCTTTACCATAAGGAGTTTACCATGCTATCCACCCGTAAAATCATCGCCACTTTAACCGTAGCCGCCACCATAGGACTGGCTGCCGCAGCAGGCGCCACGGCATTTTCCTACGGCATGTTCGCACCGATTTCCGGCAAACAAGCCGCCGCTGCGGCAATCGCACAGACCGGCGGCTATGCCAAAGATGTCGACTTCGAATACGATTACCATACCGGGGGGCATTATGAAGTGGACGTCTTATCCAACGGGCAGAAATACGAAGTGATTGTCGATGCGACCAACGGCAAAATACTGGCCTCGCAAATCAAAGCCAAACATAAAAAACACGGCGACGAATACCCGGCCGCGCCTGCTCAAGCTTATTCAAGCTAAAACCAGATTTTCACTTGCATACCAGAGTAAAGGCGCTTGATGGTCGACAAAGCGGCTTTCGTCTTCATACAGCGCCTTGATGGCATCTTGCGCTGCGGCAGTGTGGCGTAGCGCAAGCATTTCTTCTTCGCTGCGCCGAATTTCTGCCGTTAGCCGGCAACCATGCCTGTCTGAAAAACTTTGCACCTTTCAGACAGGCATTTTCCATTTAAAACCCTGCTACAATACACCTTCATCATTAACGACCCCAACACCCGTCCCGCTGTTATGACCGATCCGATTTACATCCCCCTGCGCCTACACACCGAATTTTCCATTACCGACGGCACCATCCGCATCAAAGACGCTGTCAAAAAAGCCGTTGCCGACGGTCTGCCCGCCTTGGGCGTCAGCGATCTGATGAATCTGTTCGGCTTAGTGAAATTCTACAAAGCCTGCCGCGGCGCAGGCATCAAACCAGTGGCCTCGGCGGATGTATGGATTGAAAACCCCGATGCACCCGACAAACCGTTCCGCGCCATGCTGGTGGTCAAAAACCATGCTGGCTACCTGCGCCTGAGCGAGCTGCTGAGCGCCGCCTATGTCGGAAAAGACCGCAATGTCGACCATGCCGAACTGCGGCAAGCATGGTTGGCTGAAGGTGACAACAGCGGCCTGATTTGCCTATCGGGCGCGCATTACGGCGAAGTGGGCGCCAATTTGATGAACGGCCATGCCGCAGCCGCCCGCTCAGCCGCGCAAAAATACGCCGCATGGTTTCCCAACGCGTTTTACCTCGAATTACAACGTCTACCCGAACGCCCGCAATGGGAAACCTCCGTTTCAGGCAGCATCAAAATCGCAGAAGAACTCGGGTTGCCCGTTGTTGCCACCCATCCGGCCCAATTCTTAGCACCAGACGATTTCAAAGCCCACGAAACACGCGTTTGCATTGCCGGCGGCTGGGTGCTGGGCGACAAAAAGCGCCCGCACGAATTCACCCCGAGCCAGTTTTTCATTGCGCCCGAAGCCATGGCCGAGCGCTTTGCCGACCTGCCCGAAGCCTTGCAAAATACCGTGGAAATCGCCAAGCGCTGCAATCTAACGCTCACGCTGGGCAAAAACTTCCTGCCCCTGTTTCCCACACCCGACGGCATGTCGCTCGACGATTACCTAACCCGGCTTGCCAACGAAGGCCTGCAAGAGCGTATGCTTCAGCTTTATCCCGATGCAGAAGAACGCGCCGCCAAAATGGCCGAATATCAGGCTCGCTTGGATTTCGAGCTGGCCATCATCATTCAGATGGGTTTCCCGGGTTATTTTCTTATCGTACAAGACTTTATCAACTGGGCAAAAGGTCACGGCTGCCCGGTAGGGCCGGGTCGCGGTTCCGGCGCGGGCTCTCTCGTTGCCTACGCACTGAAAATTACCGACCTTGACCCGCTCAAATATGCGCTGCTGTTCGAACGGTTTCTCAACCCCGAACGTGTTTCCATGCCAGATTTCGATATTGATTTCTGCCAAAGCAACCGCGGCCGCGTTATCGAATATGTGCGTGAAAAATACGGCGCCGCCGCCGTCAGTCAGATTGTTACCTTCGGCACCATGTCGTCCAAAGCCGTTATCCGCGACGTCGGCCGCGTACTCGAGCTGCCGTTTGGCCTGTGCGACCGCCTGTCGAAGCTGGTTCCGCTTGAGGCCAACCGGCCGGTCAGCTTGGAAAAAGCAATGGAAATGGAACCGGAAATCCGCCAATTAATCGAAGAAGAAGATGCCGACGAGCTAATCGAACTGGCCAAAAAACTGGAAGACCTGACTCGTGGATTAGGCATGCACGCCGGCGGCGTGTTAATCGCACCGGGCAGAATTTCCGATTTCAGTCCCGTTTATCAGGCCGACGAATCGGCTTCACCCGTATCCATGTTCGACAAAGGCGACGTAGAAGATGTCGGCTTGGTTAAATTCGACTTCCTTGGCTTACGCAACCTGACCATCATTGAAATGGCGCAGACATTTATAAAAGAGACTACGGGCGAAGAAATCGACGTCAATACGATTTCACTGGAAGATCAGACCGCTTATAAAATTTTCCGCGATGCCAACACCACCGCTGTGTTCCAGTTTGAATCCACCGGCATGAAAAAAATGCTGAAAACGGCGCACACCACCAAATTCGAAGAATTGATTGCCTTCGTTTCGCTCTACCGCCCCGGGCCGATGGACAATATTCCTGATTTCGTTTCTCGCATGAAGGGTAATAAATTCCAATACATCCACCCTCTGCTGGAACCGGTACTGGCACCAACCTACGGCATCATGGTGTATCAAGAACAAGTGATGCAAGCCGCGCAGGTTATCGGCGGCTATTCACTCGGCGGCGCCGATTTGCTGCGCCGTGCCATGGGTAAGAAAAAGCCGGAAGAAATGGTAAAGCACCGCGAGATATTTGCCGAAGGTGCGGCAAAGCAAAACATCCCGCGCAGCAAGGCCGATGAAATTTTCGATTACATGGAAAAATTTGCCGGCTACGGTTTCAATAAGTCGCACGCCGCCGCCTATGCTCTGATTGCCTATCAAACAGCTTGGCTCAAAGCCCACTACCCCGCCGAATTCATGGCCGCCACCATGTCGAGCGAGCTGGACAACACCGACCAGCTGAAAAACTTTTATGACGATTCTATAGCCAACGGCATCACTTTTCTGCCGCCCGACGTCAACGAATCGGATTACTTGTTCACACCCGACAACCAACGTCGCATCCGTTATGCCCTCGGCGCCGTCAAAGGCGTGGGCGAAGGCGCAGTGGAAGCCATCGTTGAAGCGCGCAAACAAGGCGGCGAATTTAAAGATTTATTGGATTTCTGCGAACGGGTCGACAAAGCCCATCTGAATAAACGAACCATCGAATCATTGATACGCGGCGGTGCTTTCGACAGCATCAATGCTAACCGTGCCATGCTGCTGGCCAATATCGATCTGGCCATCAACAATGCAGAGCAAAAAGCAGCCAATGCCAATCAAGGCGGCTTATTTGATTTTGCGCAAGATGCGATTGAAGCGGTGCAATTAGTCGACCAACCCGCTTGGGGAGAAGCACAAAAGCTGGCGGAAGAAAAACAGGTTATCGGCTTTTATCTTTCCGGCCACCCATTCGGGCCGTTTGCCGGCGAAGTTCGCCAATTCGCCCCCGTTCGGCTTGGCAAACTGAAACCGCAAGACAACGTGCGCGTGGCCGGTTTCGCCACATCGGTTCGCTCCATGATGGGCAAACGCGGGAAACTGGTATTCGCCACCCTGGAAGACCCTTCCGGTCGGGCGGAAGTTATGGTTACCGGGCAAGCATTGGAGCAAGGCGCCTCCGAATTGAAAGCCGACCGAGTGCTGATTATGGAATGCAAAGTCAGCCGAGATGATTACAACGGCGAAAGCGGCCTGCGTATCATCGCCAACAGCGTCATGACCCTACAACAAGCACGCGAGCGTTTTGCCCGCAACCTGACCTTGCATTTCACTCCTCAACACGATGTCGCCAAAGCCGTCGGAATCTTACAAAGCTTTCTCGGAAACAGCACACAAGAGCCCACCATCCCCGTCCATGTGTTTTACCGCAATCAAGGTGCCCAAGGTGCATTGGAAACACATGCCCAATGGCACGTTACACCGAAAACCAACCTCTTCGACCAATTAACCGAGGTATTGGGCGAATACCATCTGAAGGTAGGCTGGTAATTTTCAATCGAGTCAGATTTTCCAAAGCCTTCTAAAACTTCAAATAACCTAAATCGGCCATGCCTGTCTGAAAACAGACAGGCATTTTTTAAGATGTGTAAAAAGTACGAACCGATACATCCCGTTCATTTTTCAGACAGGCATTCGATTCATCAGAAAAAACAGAAAGATATTCTTCAATATGCCATCCTATTTACTCTCAGAACCCCAAAAGAGTTAGGTTAAAACAGTTACAAACAAAAATATTCTATGACATCAAAATAAAAATACTATATTATATGCATCTAAAATAGAAATTAGATTAGATTATAAATAAATTAATAAGTAATTATATTACTTAAATATAGTTTTAATACAAATAGTATCTTTAATTATATTTTACAGTCGCATTTAGGGATTCGTTTGTATCTATATGTTTTTATTACAAAAGTAAATATTTTTTGAACCTTTTCCCGCTTAAACTATCAATAAGCGGACGCTAAATACAAACAATCATAAAATTCCATTTAAATAAAAAAATAAATGGATGCAAACAAAAACACAACACAAATACCGATTATCTATTATAAAAACCGATTATCTTAGGTTTTGTGCTATAACAATCACGGAAATGCTGTACTATTTGGGAGCTTTAATAATGAGACTTAATCCAATTAGCATGAATAATACCCATACACAGGCTAATGAACTTAGCCAAAAACACATTACAACCGAAGACGCGCCCTTTTTTACCGTTCCTGAGTCAGAGTTGATATTGAATCAACCGATTGAAGACTTGGGTTTAAATGAAGAAGCCCTTTTTACGCCTGATAATCCGCCCCAAGGTACAACGTTGTCAGGCTATGAATATGCCGCTGCCGAAGCGCCTACAGCCATTGATTTACCTCAAGACACCAGTGTTTCAGCGGAAGAGATTCAACCCCAAGCATCAAGTTCTTCACCTTACCCTTGGTTAGCAGGTTTAGGACTGGGTGGTGCTTTAATCGGCGGTATTGCTGCTGCGGCAGGCGGTGGCGGCTCAGATGATTCTGACTCATCGGCCTCTGTAGCATCTCAAACCAAAGAGAAGGAAGCGCTTGTTTCCACCCAAACCAATAAGGAGGCGGACGCAAGCAGCAACCCTGTTGCAACAACGACTGCCTCTCAAACGGCTAACAACACTTCAAGCCAAACAGAGGTAGTTTCCAAAAGCAACACCACGCATAGCGCAACTCAGAATAACGAGAAGGTTGCTGTAGAACCTTCCATTCCGAGCAGCACTCCAAGTGCTGTGGTGAAGGCAACCGGCTCCAACAGCCAGTCTGCCACTACACAGAATGATGGAAACTCAAATAGTCTTGCTGATACATCAAAAAAACAGGAGATTGATTTGGCTAAAACTTCAACAACAGTAACGACCAGTGCATTTGTCAGTAGTAACGTGCCTTCCGGCGCCTCTTACACCGTTGTCAAGAATGCATCAGAAGCAGCGACGGCCGCAGCCGGCAACAGCGCTTTAAAATATATTGTGGTCAGTGATGGTAGCCATCACACGCTTTTCACCAAAGGTGCCGGAGGTGATTACACCACTTCGTGGGGCTCCAGCTCATGGGGTACCACCTTCAAAGACAGTGTATCCGTGTCAGCTTTCCATAAGGGAGGCAGTGATATCACCTCTGCCCTGCAATCGGCTATTGACGTGGCAGCCAAAAAGGGTTTGGGTGTAGAAATGCCCGAAAACGGCAGCTACACTCTTAGCGGAAAAGGCGTTATCGTGCATTCCGGCACGGATTACGTTGACGGCAACAATTCTACTTTGGTTTTCAAAAATATTTCCAACGGCTTTAACAGCGGTATTATCTTACAGAAAAATATCAAAGACGTAGAAGTTGAAGGCTTTACTTTTGATCTACAAAACAAAGCAGGTTTGCGCGGTATCGTCGGCATTAACAGCGATAGCGTTACCATTGAAGACAACAATTTTATCAATGTAAAAAACCGCGCCATCAGTTTTGTGACTGAAGATGGTGATGTAACCAATCTGGTCATCAAAAACAACAATATCGTATTACAAGAAGGCGTTAAAAGCGATGCCAATGAAAACTACGCGATTGTTCTGTATAACCAGTCTGAATCGAGCCTTTATTCAGGCAGCCTGACCAAATGGCATGAATACCGTACGGACACCAGCGTTACCGCCAATAAATATAACATTACCGGCGCAACGATTACTGGAAATCATATTACCGGTGGTTACTATGGTGTATCTTTCTCCGGCGTCAGCAACAGCACCATCAGTAATAATGTAATTAGCGAAAATGTGCGGAATATTTCCATGCAAAACCGCAGTGACGGCAATACGGTCAGCAACAACTACTTAACTGAGGCCAAATCGTCTGCCGTGCACATTGCTTATATGTCCAACAACAATAATGTAACGGGCAATATCGTGTCCAGTTCCAAAGCAGTCGGACAGGGTTTGCTGCAGGCCTATCAAGGCAGCGTCAACAACAAATTCACACACAACGAAGTCAACGTGACCAGTGAAAAAGGCACCGGCTGGATGCTCTATACCGGTACGGACTCCAACGGCACCGTATTCAGCCACAACACGCTGAACGGCAATGTCAACCGGAAAGTGGTCGGCGTAGAATCCATTTGGGACAGCGACTCTTCGGCCGGGGTAATTGGCGCTTATATGCCCAGCAAATTAAGCATTTACGATGTCATTACTAAAAAAACCTATGTAACCGACTATAACGGCGGCACGGGTGATTTGGATAATGTCAAAGTCAATGACAATATCGTTGCTGCAAATACGATTACCAAAGGCATGTCGGTTTTATTCATGGGTGCGGAAACCTCCACTGGCCTCTATCACAATGAAAACCTGGTAGGTGACATCAACAATCTGCAATTCTCGGGCAACTCCATTGTAGGTGGTAATTACACTCAAACTGTAGAAACCCACACCAACGGTAGTGCAACCATCAACGGTTTCGTGAATACCCACAATTCGGTATTGACCGGTAGCATTCAGCACTACACAGGTACATCATCCGACAATACGTATTATGTCGACCATGCCTCCGATACCGTAAAAGAGGCTGCCAACGGCGGTAAAGATACCATTTACAGCACGGTAAGCTACACTTTGCCCGATCATGTTGAAAATCTGGTGCTTTTGAATATTGATCCGCTCAATGCCACGGGCAATAGTTTGGACAATACCCTTAAAGGCAATGTAGCGGCCAACACGCTATCTGGCGGAGCGGGCAACGATACGCTTATCGGCGGAGAAGGCAATGATACGCTGACCGGCGGAGCAGGCAACGACACTTTCTTATTCAACGGCCGATTAAACGGTGATGTCGACCATGTAACCGATTTTTCTGCAGGGAATGACAAACTGGGCCTGAGCTCTCTGGTATTCGGCTCTTTGGAAGGCAACTGGTTTGCACAATCCAACGCGATTACCACTGAAACCCGTGTTTACCAAGACGGAACCAAACTGTATTACGATGCAGACGGTTCGGGTACACATTTCAGCGCCGTACAATTTGCCGAGCTGGATGGAACAAGCGCCGAGCTTACCGCGGCCAACTTCACCATCTACTAAACCAGAGGCGCTCGGAAAAATCCCGATCGGAATCTTTCCGAACGCCTTTGTAACAAAGCTGCTTTGTTTAAATATAATGCCTGTCTGAACATTTTCAGACAGGCATTATATTTAAACCATGACTTCAAATTTGGTGCTTCACCTCGCCGTCTGCACCTTACGAATCAATAAAAAGCACCACAACATAATCTGTATCCACATTGAAATCAGCGTCATATATTGATCTTGCAGAATTTGCGACATCAACGGATAAGCCGAAATGGCATAGGCAATGATAAAAAAATCATTGCCCTTCTTAGCCTGCTTGTAAAACATCCAGTGTACCGGCAGAAAAAGCAATGGTATAAAAAAGCCGGCGGCGCCAAAATCACGGAAATACACTTCATAAACCGTATAAAGATTGGTGGGAACCGGCGTAAACTGATAGCCTTTAACAATCGGCCCGGGCGGATCCGTCAAACCCTGAGAGGCCAGCAAACTCAATACAAAACGTAACGAGTGGTCGCCCATAGCCAAATAATCCGATTGGTCAAACAGCATGGCCAGCGCCACAAAAGGCGCCAACAAATAACTTTGCATACTATCTACAAATCCGATTAAATTAGCACCGAACGAAGCATCTTCCGAAGTACCTTTCGAGGTAAGCGAGGCGATAACGAAAAACATGCCGAGCAAAACACTCCCCAACAGCAACATGCTTTTCGCACGCACTTTGCCCGTCACCGCCAGCGGCATCACGGTCAAAATAAAAATCATCAAAAAAAACGTCCGGCCGGTTGAAAGAAAAGCATAAGCCATTCCAGACAATACAGCCAGCAAAGCACTCCACTTACTCAATTGTTTTGTAGATGCAAAATAAACGGCGATACCCGAGGTCAGAAACGACAGAGGCCCTAAATATCCCAGCCAACCCAAGCTGGCTCCTGTCATGTTATAGGCATAGCGCAAACGGGTATAACCGGCACTGGTAAAAATACTGCCGCCCGCCAATTCGGTTGCTTTCTGATAAGTCAGCGGAATGCCTATCAACAGCACCATCTGAATCAAAAATAAAACCCATTTGTTTATTTTATACGATGAAGTCGGAACATTCGTACCGACCACCGGAATGCCTACAGGAGAAGCAAACCACATCATAAATAATGCGCCCAGCTGCACACAGATTTGCACCAGTAGATATTCGCTCGACAAAGGATAATAAACATGCTGGAAAATAAAGTATGCAATAAAAATAACGGCCCATAATCCGAAAAACAGGGTAAAAGGATTGAACGCACCCAGTTTCCGGTATTTCGATACAAAAAAACCGGTAAGAGAAATCAAAATCAAAAAAATAAGCATATGATCTTTTTCATTGTAGGTTTATTTCATTGCTGCGACTTTGTAATCGTCTCATTCAGCCCTTTGTAATAATTCACAACGCAATCTTAGCACTATTTATGACATATGAGCTTACAAAACAAAACAATCGGTCATAAAATCCTACAATAGGCCATGCACTCTCTTTTAAATGTAAAAATATGTATAAAACATATAGAAAACACGCTACTGGTCAGCTCTGATATACTTCCGCCATCCTTTCCCGCCTATCTGCAAACCTGAAAAACATGAAAGCCAAATTTACCCCCCGCCTTGTAAAAATCTTCCTGCCTGCTGTCATTTCCCTACTTTCCGCCTGTAATCTGGTGAAATACCAGCCATTGACCACCATCAACAAAATCGACACGTCCAAAGGCTATCGTCTGGAAAACAATTGGGAAGCGCACAGCAACGACACCTATATCGTGCTGATGTTTTCCGGCGGCGGTACGCGCGCAGCGGCGTTGGGCTACGGTGTTTTGGAAGAACTGAACAAACAGAAAGTCTGGATAGGCGGCAAAGAAAGCACATTATTAGATAATATCGATTCGGTCAGCGGTGTATCCGGCGGCTCGGTTTTGGCCGCTTATTTCTCGCTATACGGTAAAGACGCCATTCCTTCATTTGAACGGCGCTTTCTGAAGCAAAACTTCGAAAGGCAAGTTACCAAGCAAGTCTTCTCTTTTGCCAACCTACCCCGACTAACCTCAAACGAATACGGCCGCGGTGATTTGTTACAAGAACAATTTGAAAACACATTGTTTAAAAAAGCGACTTTCGGCGATCTGGAAAAACACCGCAAAGGCCCTTTCGCCATCATTTCCGCCACCGATATGTCGCTCGGACAACGTATTGATTTCACGCAAGAACGTTTTGATTCTATGTGTCTCAACCTATCCGACTTGCGTATCTCACGCGCCGTAGCCGCCTCCAGCGCAGTGCCATTGGTTTTCGCCCCCATTACCCTCAACAATAACGGCGGTAACTGCGGCTACACCTTGCCAGCCAACTTACAAGAAGCCCTTGCTGCCACCGACAACAAATCCCTGCAAAACCAAACCCGACGGGAAATGGCTCGGAATTTTATGCGCTATGCCGACAGTAAAAAACGCCCCTTTATCCACCTGATCGACGGCGGCCTGACCGACAACCTCGGCCTGCGCGGCTTGCTGGACAGGGCGGAAACGTTTTCCGGTAACGCCTTATACAACCGGGCCATCAAAGAGGGACGCATCAAAAAAATCGTTATCATCAACGTCAATGCACAAAACCAGTTAGACAGCCGAATCGACCATTCTCCCGCCATACCCGGCCTGTCCGACGTATTAAGCGCCGTTGTTAACATTCCCATCGACCAATATTCTCAGGAATCTCTACGCCGCATACGTACGCTGGCCGACCAATGGAACGAAGTCGCACGCACGCGCCATGACCAAGACGTCGGCATGTACTTTATCAGCCTCAACTTACTCGACCTGCCCGACTCCCCGCTGCGCAAAAGCGTGTTGAATATTCCGACCAGCTTTTACCTGCCGCATAGCGACATCAACAACCTGAAACAGGCCGCCCATGTATTGCTGCAGCAATCGCCCGAATACGCACGCCTGCTCAAAGCGTTAACAGCCAAACCGACCGACAACAAGCAACTTTGGTTTATCGGAGAACCGGATACGGAAAACACGGAAGAAGCCAAGGAAGCGGCATCATCTCCAAGCACGATCTCGCCTTGATATTCCAAGCATCTGCAATCATATTTATGCCTGTCTGAAAAACGCATTATCACCATAAGGAACCCCCATGGCACAATTTTTCGCCATCCACCCCGAAAACCCGCAAGAGCGCCTGCTCAAGCAGGCCGCCGAAATCATTAAACAAGGCGGCATCGTGGTTTACCCCACCGATTCCTGCTACGCCCTCGGCTGCCATCTGGGCGACAAAGACGCAATGGAGCGCATCCTGCGCATCCGCCAGATTGACCAGAAACACCACCTTACGCTCATGTGTGCCGACCTGAGCGAATTGGGCACATACGCCAAGGTCGACAACAGCCAGTTCCGCCAGCTCAAAGCCGCCACGCCCGGTAGCTACACCTTTATTTTGCAAGCCACCAAAGAAGTGCCCAACCGCACTCTGCATCCCAAACGCAAAACCATCGGCCTACGCGTACCCGACAATAAAATCGCACTCGCACTGTTGCAAGAATTAGGCGAACCGCTGCTCAGCTGTACCCTCATGCTTCCTGAAGACGGCGAACCCCTTAGCGACCCGTACGAAATCCGCGACCGGCTGGAACACAGCGTAGATTTGATTATCGACGGCGGCTGGTGCGGCACCGAACCGACGACGGTAATCGATATGACCGACGGCGTATCACTGATACGCGAAGGCAAAGGCGACAAAACACTGTTCGGTTTATAATGCCTGTCTGAAAAAAGCAGGCGCTCCGCCTGCCCTGCATCTCATCTAGGCACTCGGAGCGCACACAAGAGAAAACCATTACAACAAGGTAAAGCATGTTCCAACAATTCCATCTTGCCGAGTTCCTCCTCGCCGTTCTACCCATCTTATTGGCGATTACCGTACACGAAGCGGCGCACGGCTATGCTGCCCGCTATTGGGGCGACCGCACGGCCGAACAGCTTGGGCGTTTGACACTAAATCCGCTGGCCCACATCGATTTGGTCGGCACCATCATCGTACCCTTGATTATGTTTACGGTTACGCCCTTCCTATTCGGTTGGGCCAAGCCGGTACCGATTATCCCCCGCAATTTCCGCAATATACGCATGGGCCTGCGCATCGTCGCATTCGCCGGCCCTTTATCCAACTTGATTATGGCTTTCGGCTGGGGTATCGCGCTGGCAGCAGCGGCATGGGTGCCGGATAATTTTCAAGAAGCCATGAGCGGCATGGCTATTTATGGCGTCAGCATCAACGTCAGCTTATTCGTGCTCAACATGCTACCCATTCTGCCGTTGGACGGCGGCCGCATTATCGACAGCTTTCTCCCCACACGCGCATCCATCAAGTTTCATAAAATCGAACCTTACGGCACATGGATACTGCTTATCCTATTGGCCACCGGCCTGTTGGGAATCATCATGGCGCCTTTCTACCATGCCATCGTCGGCCTAATTTTAAGTGTTTTAGGCATGAGGTAAGCCGCCGGCTTTTTATTCCGAACGCCAAACAAAATGCCTGTCTGAATTTTGTCAGACAGGCATTTTTAACCAACCGAACCCATGCGGGTTAAGCGCTCAACTCCGGTTTTTGGCTGGTTTTAATCATCAATGTACACAATGCAGCCAAGCCCAGCAACGCACCGGAGAACATCATTGCATAAGCCGGATTGGTACCCAAGAACACGCGGTATATCCAACCGAAAGTTACGGTTTCAATCAACATCGGAATCACAATCATCATATTGATAATCCCCATATATACACCATAACGCTCTTTAGGCACTTCAGCCACCGCAATCAAAAACGGCACGCCCATAATGCTCGCCCAAGAAATACCGAAACCAATCATCGGCACGAATAACAACCATTTATTACTGATATGCGGAAAAATGAACAAAGCCAGTGCCGCCAAAGATACGGCAAACGCGTGTACGGCTTTTGCTGAATATTTTTTCGCCAACACCATCAAACCGAAGGCTGAAATAAAAGTAACCACATTATAAAAACCGTTGACCAAGCCGGTCCAAGCCACCGCCTCGCCATACAATTCTTTATTGTCGGCCGCCGCGCCCCACACCGATTGGGCGATACTGTGCGTTACATATTGCCAGTAAACAAACATGGCATACCATTGAAACAAATAAACCAGAGCCAGCTGCCACAAAGCACGCGGCATATCTTTGATGGCTTCGAAAATTTCAACCAGTGCCGGCCCCAAGCCGCGCGGTTTGGCTCGCATAGCGGCTAATGCTTCGTCAGAAGGACGGTCTTCCGGTGTAGAAAACACAGAAATCAAAACCGAGCCGATGGAACAAACGGCCCCGATATAGAAAGAACCGTAAACCCAGTAAGGAATACCCGCTTCGGAAGTCCCTTCAATCCACTGTTTAAAGAAATAAAGCGATACGTTGGCCAAAGTAATGCCCAAGCCGGTAAACACAGACTGCATTAAGAAACCGGTCGGCTGCTGCGCCTCTGGCAATTTATCGGCGATAAAGGCCCGGTAAGGTTCCATCGCGGTGTTGTTACTGATGTCGAGCATCCACAGCATCAAAACAGCCATCCACAAAGCAGTAACGTGCGGGAACAGAAACAAACAAATGCTGCATCCCACAGCGCCGATTAAGAAATAAGGCCGACGCCGCCCCAAACCGTTAATCCACGTTCGATCGCTCAAAGCGCCGATCAGCGGCTGCACCAGCAAACCGGTAATCGGGCCTGCCATATTCAAAACAGGCAAAGAATCAGGATTCGCATTCAAAAAGCTATACAAAGGGTTAACTGCGGTTTGCTGAAGGCCAAAGCTATATTGAATTCCGAAAAAACCGAAATTCATCAATACAATCTGCCTGAAAGCCATGGCAACTTTTTGGTTCATTGTCATCAGGATGCTCCATGATATCTATTGGAAAAATATTTGTGCGAAACTTAGCGCTCGCAGCGTATTACCCGTATGCATCACTTCTGTTGCCGGTCGTTGAGCCACCGGCTTTATTTTTCGCAAATGCCTGTCTGAAAAACAAACATCCGCCATTATTCATTTAATGCCCCAGCACCGAATCGCGCCAGAATACCGCTCCGGAAACCCTAACCGGATTAACCGGCGGCAATTCTTTACCTTCAATCATCTGCAACAACATCTGCGCCGCCTGCCTTCCCATTTGCGTATAAGGCAATTCAGCGCTGCTCAAAGGCGGAAATAAGGTTTCCGTAACCAAACGGTAGTTGTCGTAACCGGCCACCGAAATATCTTCCGGCACCTTAATCCCGCGCGTACGCAGCATGCCGTAAACACGCAAAGCCATTTCATCGTTGCCGCAGCACAAAACCGTAGGCTGCTGCGTTTGATTCAATATTTTATTAATCGCACACAGCAAATCCGAGCTCCGGTTGCTGCGATCAGTGTATCCGGTTACCACCAGTCTTTCGTCATACGCAATACCCGCTTCCGCCAAAGCCGCTTTATATCCGTTCAAACGCAAACGCGTCGCTACGATATTTTCCGGCAAAGTCAGATAACCAATCCGACGATGACCGCTGGCAATGATTTTTTTTGTTAATTCGTATTGCCCGGCTTCATCGTCGGGCACCACCGCAGGCGTGCCTTCATCATCAAAACAATTGAGCAAAACCAAAGGGAAATCGGCATGTAAACCGGTCAAATCCACGCGCTGATGGTGCTCCGCCACATACAAAACGCCTTCCACCCGATATTGCATAAACGTACGAATAAGATCCGACACCCGATCCGCCTTATCGCCGGTATCGGCAATAATCAACGTTTTACCGGTTTCGGCCACCACCTGCTGCGCGCCCTGCACCAAAAACATATCGGGCAAGCCCCGCTCTTCCGCCTCCTCCGACACGTGCGACACTGCGCCGGTAATCACGCCAATCAAACCGGAACGATGCGAACGCATGGTACGTGCCGCAGAAGACGGCACATAACCCAATTGAGCAATCGCTTTTTCTACTTCACGTCGGGTAACTTCTTTGACGGGAGCGTCATTATTCAACACGCGGCTGACCGTTTTCGGAGAAACGCCCGCCAAACGCGCCACGTCATAAATCGTCGCCATAAGCCATCCAGCTGTGTTTGAAAGTTATTTACGCAATTTAAATGACATCGGTGTCATTGGGGCAAAATTGTATTACAAGTCATGAATCAAAACAAGAAAAAACACAAAAGCATACAAGCCTTTTGATTTATCACAAATCATCGCATCACATTCAAGCTTTCAGACAAACATTTCAATATCAAAACCCATGCGAATAGAATGCAAATCGCACCATCCTGCTCTCAAACCAAGCCATAGCGTTTTCAGACAGGCATCGAGATGCTTGCTATAATTCGAGCCAGTCTTTTAAGAGCTCATACTCATGCCACCAACCAACCCCACCATCGCCGCCATTGCCACTGCCCCCGGGCGAGGCGGCGTCGGCGTTATCCGGCTTTCCGGCAAAAACCTGCTGCCGTTGGCCAAACAAATCAGCGGCGGGAAAACACCTGCGCCGCGCACCGCCCTCTATACCGACTTTCTCAATGCAGACGGCCAAGCCATCGACAACGGCCTGCTACTCCACTTCCCCGCCCCCTCCAGTTTTACCGGCGAAGATGTGATTGAGCTGCAAGGGCACGGCGGGCCGGTAGTCATGCAAATGCTGCTGGCACGCTGTTTGGAGCTCGGCGCTAAACTGGCCGAGCCGGGCGAGTTTACCAAACGCGCCTTTCTCAACAATAAAATCGACCTGGCTCAAGCCGAGAGCGTAGCCGACCTGATTGATGCCGCCAGCCAATCAGCCGCCCGAATGGCCGTGCGCTCGCTCAAAGGCGCATTCTCTCAGCATATCCACACACTGGTGGATGATTTAATCACGCTGCGCATGCTAGTCGAAGCCACGTTGGACTTCCCAGAAGAAGACATTGATTTTCTCGAGGCTGCCGACGCCAGCGGCAAACTGTCCATGCTGCAAAACCGCTTGCAAACCGTATTACAAAGCGCCGAGCAAGGCGCCATCCTGCGCGACGGCATGAGCGTGGTGCTCATCGGCGCACCAAACGTCGGAAAATCCAGCTTGCTCAATGCCTTGGCAGGAGACGACATCGCCATTGTTACCGAGATTGCCGGCACCACCCGCGACACCGTACGCGAACAAATCACTCTCGACGGCGTTCCCGTGCACATCATCGATACCGCAGGTCTACGCGAAACCGAAGATAAAGTAGAACAAATCGGCATTGAGCGCAGCCGCAAAGCCGTACAAAATGCAGACGTTGCCCTGATTCTCGTCGACCCTCGCGAAGGCATCAATGCCAAAACCCAAGCGGTTCTCTGCGGTTTACCCGAGCATCTAAAAAAAATTGAAATACATAACAAAACCGATTTAACCGGCGAACCAACCGGCCTTTTTTCAGACAGGCATCTAAGCCTGAGCGGCACCGACACACTCATCAAGCTCTCCGCCAAAACCGGTTCAGGTTTGGATTTGCTCAAACAAGCATTGCTGCAAGAAATCGGCTGGCAAGGGGAAAGCGAAGGGCTATTTCTCGCCCGCAGCCGTCACCTCACCGCCTTGCATAACGCCCAAAACGAGCTGCAAAACGCCGCATTGTGCAACAACCAGCAACTCGAACTTTTGGCCGAGCACCTCCGTTTAGCCCAACACGCATGCAATGAAATCACCGGCGAATTTACCTCCGACGACCTGCTCGGCGTTATTTTTTCCCGCTTCTGTATCGGCAAGTGATAAAATCAAACCTCATTTCCTCAATATAAACAAGGAGAAAAAATGAAAAAACTATGCCTCACCGCCCTGCTCGGCTTATGCCTGGCTGCCTGCACCTCCAACAGCTCAAACAGCACTACGCAAGCCTACGGCGAAATAAAAGGCGGCGTAGAAACCAGTCATACCAGCCGATAGACAACCCAATATTCCAATCAAAAATGCCTGTCTGAAAATATTTTTCAGACAGGCATTTAATAATCTAGCCAATTCATCTTTGGCAATATGAAACTCTTGCCACAATCACAAACCATCATACAGATCAACGATAAATCACGTTGCTTTAACGGCTCAAAACAAAAGCCCACAAAGCAAGCTTTTCATAATCAAACAGCAATCTATAATTGATAAAACAGTCTGGATTATGCGGCAAAAATTTCTTGCAAATGTGCACGATAATCTTTGAGATAACGCTCCACCTGCGGGTTCTTAACAACATCGCTACAGATAAACGTCGGCAATGCCTGCAAACCCAAAAACTCATTTGCTTTATGAAAATGCAAATACACAGCATCCACACCAACGCCCTCGAAAAAATCCCCCGGTCGGGTAAACGCTTCCATCGGCGCATTCCAAGTTAGCGAAAGCATATGCTTTTTACCCTGCAGCAAACCGCCCGTACCATAACCCTCCGTTGGCGTTGCACTATGCCGACCATCACTTTGCCAGAGTTTGCCGAGCCCCGCAGAAAAAACCTTGTCAATGTAAGCCTTGATAAACCACGGTTCACCCATCCACCAAGCCGGCATCTGCCAAATTACTGCATCCATCCACAGAAATTTACCTACCTCTTCCTGCGGATCATATTCATCGGCAAGAACAGTTTCACAAACCTCATGACCAAGCCCAACAAGCGTATCCCGAGCACAAGCCTGCAAAGTATGATTCAACCGCCCTTGAGAAGGGCCAAAAGCTGCACCACCATCCAGAAGAAGAATCCGCATAACATTCCTTTGAGATAATTTCGTGTATTAATCCATGAAGTCTAGTTAATTATAAACAACCTGAAGATGCAAAGAACACGTTCATTTATTGCTACAGATGCGCGTTATAGTATTCATAAGCCTTATCCATCGTTTCAAACCTATGCAAATGACCCGCCTCCAGTACCATCGCATTATCGCAATACTGCTTCATTGCGCTATGGCTATGCGAAACCAAAATAATCGAACGATCTTTACGACGGTCAAACAGCTCATATTTACATTTTTCAGAAAAACGCGAGTCTCCCACCGCAATCACTTCATCAATTAAATAGCAGTCAAATTCCACAGCCAAAGACAGCGCAAATGCCAATCGCGCTTTCATACCCGACGAATAACGCTTTACAGGCTCATAAAGATACTGACCCAGTTCGGAGAACTCTTCAGTAAAATCTTTTACATAGTCGATATCAACATTATAAATTCGGCATATGAAACGAAGATTATCCATACCCGTCAAGCTACCCTGAAACGCACCGCTAAATGCCAACGGCCAAGAGATACTCATCGTACGTTTAATTTCACCGGAAGTAGGTGGTTCCACCCCACTAATCAAACGGATTAAGGTAGACTTTCCCGCGCCATTCCGCCCCAAAATGCCGATTTTTTCACCTTTTTCCAGTCGAAAATTAATATCATGCAAAACCATGCGCCAACCACTGCGTGTTCGGTACTGTTTCGATACGTTCTCTACAGAAATCATTGTGGCTCAACACCTTTACTGAAATTATTGACCATTGCCAAACCCAAAAACAGTAAAATCAAATCACAAATAACAATAAACCAGACATTTTCATAAGTTACGATCGAATTACCAAAATAACCATGACGGAACATCTCTGTGCAATTTACCATTGGAATCAATAAAGCATATTCCCTCGCCTGTTGCGGCAAAGTGTAAACAAAGAAAAACACGCCTGACAACGGTAACAAAATAAAGCTAAACGTACCCCAAAGCTTCCCAAAAATATCAAAATTAAATGCAATCGAACAAATTAGCAATCCTAACCCAATAGCAAAAACCGCCATCAAAAACCAAGCTATCAGCATATAAAAAATATCTACAGGAGCATCCATCCATCCAAGCAAAACAAATACGCCCATAATCGCAATCTGCGCAATTGTTGCGCCCGCGATTTCCAACAACATACGTGCCAATATCGTATCCAACACACGCACATTCCGGTGATAAAGCAAGCTTGCATTAGCAGAGATTGCACCGATAGCTCTATTGGAGGCATTACGCCACATCATAGCCATCGGATAGCCCGTCAGAATAAAAGCAGAGATATTTAAAGTTGAATATCTATCAGCCCTAATAAACTGCCACATCAAAACAACCGTTAGCGTCATCAATAAAGGTTCCATGAAAAGCCATAGAAAACCAATATCGTTTCTCCCATAACGAGTAATAATTTCACGTAACAGAAGCGCGTTGATAACCCGTTTTTGAATCATCAACGATTCCCAAAACGATGTCTTATGCAATTCTTTCATCAGTTTTTATGCTCACGTACATTAGCAATTAACAGATTTAAGATACCATACAGCATCAAACCAATAATTAATGTAGCCATAATGTTATAAAGGCGACTCGGCTTCATAGCTAAATCAGGTTCACTTGGCTGTGCAACCACTTCCAAATAAAGCTGCTGTCGACTCGCTTCCGCTTTTGCAGTTTCTAGAGAAGTAATGGCAGCAGCCAATTGCTTAGTTGCTAACTCATTTTCAAGGTATAACAATTGATATTCTTCAGCTTGATTTGTCAGAGATTTTGAGCTGCTACCGGAAATCATTTTCATCTGTTGGGCAATTTCTTTGCGAAGGCTTTGCTCGCGAGCTTTCAGACCTTGAATCTGCGGATTATCCGGGGTCAATGCTTTTACTTGATCCAGTTGAGTTTGAATGACAATCAGCTCATCCTGTAATTTGGATACCAGCCCCATTTGTACTTCTGATTGGGCTTTCAAGTCGAATACACTATTATGGGTTCGGTAATTTGTCATGTTAGCAGAAGTTTCTTTAACCCTTTTCTCTGCACTTGCTAGGGCATCTTCGGCATAACGAATAGTATCTTTACGCGCTCGTTCATTCAGCTTATTAATCAATTGCTCGCCTTGTTTGAGCAAAGCGGCATTAATTTGTTTAGATTCCTTCGCATCAAAAGAAGTTACGTCCAGAGTGGAAATACCGGAAACTGAGTCAAAATTAATGTTAATTTTATTCTTATAATAGTAGTAAAACGCTTCTTTTGAATCAAACATGCCGAATACATTAAAACGACTAAAAATATCTCCCTTTTCTTCATAAAAAGTACGAATAGGTATTTTCTTGCTCAGCTCATCTAATGCCGTGCGCGAATACATATAATCTCGTACAGTATAAGTATCATCTTGAGACCTTGAAAATCCTGCATTTTGTAATAACGCACCTAAGCCACTAAAAGAAGTCTGATTTTTTGACGAACGCACCACAAAAGTAGATTCAGAGGTATATTGGTCAGACGCCACCAAACCAAAATAAACCGTTGATAAAACAGTTGGAATAATCACGGTCACCCACAATAATGGGCTAAGTTTTTTTACTAAGTTTGTTTTACGGTTTATTTTATCTACTTTTGTAACAGGCTCTTCCACCTGCGCTTCTGGTTTCTGTTCCTGCATATCAATTAATTTCCAATATTATCAATACTATTCACCCCATTAACTACGGGAGAGAACACAAATTGTAAAAACTTCTGTACTTCAGACAAAGGAGAATTCGCCACATACACTACGTCTTTGTTCTGCATAGGGAAACGTTGCATCCAGAATAAAGAATTTGCATCTGTCAGATCTAAACGGTACACCACTGGAATCTCTGCATCATCCGCATATCCCTTGGCCCTCCAATTCTCCCGTTCTCTTTCAGGCAAATCAACCAATGTCTTATAACGAAACACAAACACACCACGCGCATTAGAACGCCTGTCTTGCAAACCGCCCATGCGGCCTATTGCCTCCGCTAAAGTTAGACCTTTCGCTGAAAAATCAAATTGCTGGCTACGGCCTACCGCTCCCAAAGCAGTAAAACTTAAAGGGTTATTTAACAAAGTCAACACATCACCTGGCTTCAACACAATGTTTTGCCGAGGATCAGATACTAATTTTTCAAAGGCTACTGTCTTTACTTCATTATTACGGGTCAACTGCACCGAAATATCCTGCACAGCACCGATTACCCCGCCAACAGCCGCAACTGCATCCAACACACGCTCACTACTCGAAGTCAGAGGCATACGTACACTATTACCAGCACGTACCACTGACACATGTGCTGAATTATTTTGCACCAAGCGAACCACCACTTGAGGCTGATTGGCCATTCGTTTCAGCTTCGTTCTAATTAATTCTTGAATTTGTTCCGGCGTTTTACCAACCACGACCACATTCCCAATAAACGGAACTGAAATTAATCCTTTCGAATTAACCATCTGATCTGGCAACTTGGTAGCTTGCGCACTACCTGCTCCGGAAGTAGACAATACCCCTCCGAATAGTAGTGCCGGAGGAGCTTCCCATATTGAAATGTCCAAGACATCTCCCCTACCTACACGGCCATTATGCCCTTCATTTCCATTTAACTCTGAAAACGATTGGGATATTCGCTCTTGATAGAGTTGAGACACTACCGGCTCATTTACATCGACAATGCTTACAGGAGGGATATTGGCAGAACTTTGCTGCTTATCCAAAGCTAATATTTTTCTGGAACTAGGGCCAGATGTAGGCAAGCTGCTACATGAAGACAATGTAATAGATCCAACAAAACAAACAGATAACAAAATGGAACACTTGAATTTTATCATAAACCCTACAACCAACTATGAATCAAACTTAAACAATGGTTCGTTTATTTTACATGCCCTTTCTTCTCAACAAAACCATCCGCAATAATAAATTCAGCTTGCATCAAGCAAGATATTATCCTTACAATACTACTACTAGAAAAATATTTCCAGCTTCTATTCAAACCCAATTGATTTTATTTGATTCATGAAAAAAATTAAAAAATTAGTACGGAACCCTGAAATTTTTTTCAGAGATTATTTAAATAAACGATATCCTATCATCAATAACGAACAACAGATTACCGAGCCTGAAGAGGCTATTTTAATCAAAAACGATATAAATCTATCAGTACAAGATACGACAATTTACTCAAACAATCCGATAATTGACGTAGTATTTACTTGGGTAAATAACAATGACGATAAATGGTTGAAAAAATACAAAACACACACTGAAAAATATTCCCTAGATACCATAGGACTGTATGCTAATGATCAAGCTCGATTTAGCAATCATAACGAATTATTTTATTCAGTCCAAAGTATAGAAAAATTTATGCCATGGGTTCGCCAGATTTACATCGTCACAGACGATCAAGAACCTGATTGGCTGGATAAAAATAATAGAAAAATAAAAGTTATCGACCATAAAGAAATCATCAAAGAGGAATTTTTACCCACTTTCAACTCACATATTATTGAAGCCCATCTCCACAAAATTGAAGGATTAAGCGAAAATTTTATTTATTTCAATGATGATGTGTTTGTGGCCAGAAAACTTTTGCCGCAACATTTTTTTCGTAGCAATGGAATTGCTTCCTTATTCATTGCAACAAAAAGCTTAAAAAATATGCAGCAGAAAGGAAAAATGACACCAACTCTAGCTGCATCTCAAAACGGTGCAGCATTACTAAAAAAATATTTTTCTGCAAACATTGATGCGCCTTTAGTACACACATACGTGCCTTTAAAAAAAAGCGCTTACTCAAAAGCCTGGAATCTCTTCCATTCAGAAATCCAAGCATTTCTACCTAACAAATTCAGAACTAATAGCGATCTGAATTTAGCAACATTTTTAGTACCTTGGCTGATGTATTTAGACGGCCAGTCTGTTTTTGAACGTGAAATATGCTACTACTTCAATATTCGTTCTCCTCACGCGTTGACACAATACAATAATCTTATTAAAAATCAAAAATCTGGAGCATCTCCCCATTCATTCTGTGCCAATGACTTCAATAGTGAAAAAAGTACCAAACAATATCAACAAAATTTGATTAATTTATTAGAAAAATATTATCGAGATTAAAGCTAAGTATTTAGGAATAAAATCCAATGAACAGAAAATTAAAAAAACTTCTTCGAGATCCAAAACTATTTTTTAAAGATATGTATCTTAAAAAAGAAGCTCAATTAAAAAGAAGCTTACCTATCAAACATGATGGGCACAATCAATACACCGTTGTATCAGCTGTTTATAATGTAGAAAAATATCTTGATGATTATTTCTCTAGCTTAGTTTCCCAAACGCTTAACTTTAAAAACCATATTTATTTAATTCTGGTCGATGATGGATCAACTGATTCTTCAGCTCAAATTATCAAAAAATGGCAAAAAAAATATCCAAACAACATTCAGTACATCCATAAAACAAATGGTGGCATCTCTTCAGCGCGCAATTTAGGCTTAACTCATGTCAAAACAAAATGGGTAACTTTTATCGACTCTGATGATTTCATACATCCTGACTATTTTAAAATTGTTGATGATACTATATCAAAGGATGAGTCTATCAAGTTGGCAGTAGGTAATTTAAAATTTTATTTTGATGAAAATAAGTTAGTACAGGATACTCATTCTTTACGCTATCGCTTCAATAAAGAAGTTAATATCGTACCCATTAAGGATTTGAATAAAAACATTAATCTCTTCGTCACAGTTTCTTTCTTTGAAACTAGCATCCTAAGAAAAAACAATATCAAATTTGATGAAAACATCAAGCCTAACTTTGAAGATGGTAAATTTCTAGCAGATTACTTTTTACATACCGAAACCGGTAGTGTCGCTTATCTACAAAAAGCAATCTTTTTCTATAGAAAACGCGGAGATGGCAGCTCAACAATTGACAATTCATGGCAGAAAAAAGAAAAGTACTACAATATTCTAGCATTTGGCTACCTGCCAATGCTTAAAGCATATAAAGAGAAATACGGCACCATCCCTAAAAACATTCAATGGACTGTACTTTATGAATTATCATGGCATATCAAAACCTTATTAAACCAAGATTATAAAATTGATTTCCTATCAAGTGCAGAGCAAGAAACTTATTACCAATTAGCTTTAGAAGTTTTTTCTTATATAGATGACAATCAGATTTTAGATTTTGATCTAATCGGTATTTGGTTTTTTTATAAAATCGGCATGATGGGCTTGAAGAGGAAAAAGCCTGCTTTTAATATAGCCTATATAGAAAATATTGATAAAAACAAACAGCAAATTTTAGTTGTTTACCCTACATATTATGATATAAGTGTTTCTTATCGAATCGATAATAAAGATATTATCCCTAAATTCCAAAAAGTAGTGGATTATACTTTTGCCAACCAAATTTTTGTACAGGAATTCAGAGCATGGATTCCCTATCAATCATTAAATGAACAATTAGGTATCATGCTAGATGGGAAACATGCCCGCTTATCGTTATTTGGCAAACAAAAAAATAATTGGAAAATACAGGAGATTGCTGACGCCTTTTCCCCTTCAGAAAAATACAGAACCGATGGTTCTTGGATTATTATGGATAGGGATACTCAAGCTGATGATAATGGAGAGCATTTTTACCGTTACATGAAGGAAAACCATCCCGAACAGACCTGCTATTTTGCATTAAATAAAAATTCACATGATTGGGTACGCCTTCAAAAAGAAGGATTTCTGTTATTAGACTTTGGAAGTAAACAGTTTGAGAACCATTTACGGAAAGCCTCTAAAATCATCAGCAGCCATTTTGATGGTTATATTACTAATTATTTTGGCGATGAATATGAATACAGCAAGAAATATGTTTTTTTACAACATGGCGTAATTCAGAATAATTTATCTAGATGGTTAAATTATAAAAGAAATATGCTAGGGATTATCACAACCACTCCCGAAGAGTACAATTCTATCGCCCTTGACCATAACAATTATCACGTAGGAAAAAAAGAAGTTTTTCTTTGTGGTTTGGCTCGTCATGATGCTTTATTAAAGAATAATAAGAAAGATAGCAAAATCATTTTAATCATGCCAACATGGCGCTCCAGCATTATCGGCAAAGCCTCTAAGACGGGCAATTTTAGAGAGTACAATAAAAATTTCATGCAAACAGAGTATGCCAGACATTGGTCCATGCTCGTAAAAAGCGCTCAGCTTAAAATATTGGCAGAACAATATGGGTATAAGATTATTTTTGCGCCACATGCCAATATTGAACCTTACCTGCCTCTTTTCGAAATCCCACAATATATACAAACCTGGGAAGCAGAAAACTCTAAAATGAGTATTCAACAGCTTTTCCAAACTGCGCAAGTTATGATTACTGATTATTCATCTGTTGCATTCGAAATGGGCTTTTTAGAAAAATCCGTTATTTATTATCAATTTGATAAAGACGAAGTATTCTCGGGTGGACATATAACACAAAAAGGGTATTTCTCGTATGAGAACCATGGATTTGGCCCTGTTGTTGAAAATGAAAATGATCTTATAGATAGCTTGGGTCAAGTATTACAAAATGACGGCCATCCTTGTGAGCCCTATCTAAGCAGAATTAAAGCTACCTTCCCTTATAGGGACAGGAAGAATTGCGAAAGGACTTATCTAGCTATTCAAAACATGGATAAGCTTGACAACAGTCTAGATATTAATCTATTAAAAACCTTTGCAGAAAATGCACTTCAACAATCCGCATGGCACCTTTTAGAAGAAAGAAGTTACCAACTGCAAAAAATTCAGGCAGAAGAAAAATACGAGCATTATTATTTACTATCTCTATTTAAACAAAATAAGTTTGTTTATTTATATAAATGCCTACAAGCTAGTAAGGCAAATATCGCATATTGGCATGCAAAAATGGGATTTCATCTCAATGACGAAACAAACTCTCTGGAATATTTTAAACGAAACCCACCAAAAGAATTAGATGATAAATTACTATGCCTTATTTATTCCGCATATAATCAAGATATTACTTTTTATCAAGAAATACGCAAAATTATTACCACTAACAGCAAAACTATCCTGGCACAGGTTTTCCTAAAATTAAGCGAATTTGTAATATTAAAGAATTGGAAAGGTTTTCATCTATACTTGGAAGAATTTTTGCATACTTGCACGTTAGAGCAAAAAGAATCCTATAAGTTAGAACTTTTTGCCTCATATATTTTTGTGAAACAAAAGAATTTTGAAAGAGCCAATCACTATATTTCACGTTACTACAAACATAGTAAACATGATTGTGCTTATTTCTTGGCTGCCGCTAATATGGCATTTGCGCAAAATAACCATCCTCGCGTTGTTTCCGAACTTGCCCAAGGTGTTAAAGAAAATTACAGTATTCTATCTCAAACATTACTATTGAAATATTCTAAATCTCTAAGAGAGTTAGCAGATACATTTGATCGTTAATGAAGGAATATATGTACATCAAATAATATTTGAGCTCCCAGATTCTATAAAGAATCCTAACTTTAAAAGGCTTATTAATGCATGTCTAACCAAAATTTAGATACTCAAACTATACTTGCTAGCTTCAAAATGTATTTTGGTAATTTTTCATTTATCAAAAAAATTGATATTTACAAAGATGTTGTTTTTTTAGAAATCAAAACAGAGTTGCTAGCTTTCGCATTAGAATTTAAACATGATGGGAGTTGTGAAATAGTTTTTAGAAATGATATCACGACACAGCATTTTTCTATTTTCTTTGACTATCCGTTTACTAAGGGAACTCCGATTTACTTAGGTAATATCTGCGTCAATAATTTATTTCACACAGATACAATTCTTATGCCTAACGATATGCATTTATTTCTGGAAAGAGCTAAGCGAATTCTGAACAAATGCTTGAAAGTAGAGAAAGAGCCTTTTTTATGGTTAAAAACCTCAAATTTAAATTTGAAAAAATCAAATGAAATAAATGCATTGCAACTACGCAACGATGTTTTGCTAGATATGACTAATCATATGCAAAATAGGCTTTTATCTATACTGGAAACAATGCATCGAATTAAAAATGAAGAGTTAAGTATCGCACGATTTGGAGATGGTGAAATCAATTGCATGATTACCGAAACGGGATGTAGCTTCCAAACCCATAACTGGAAACTTATGCAGGAGCTTAGAGATATGAATATGACTCAAAATGGTTTACTAGTCTGCTATCCAAGCTTAATGGTAGAAAATGGTTTCTGGTTAGATTTTTGGGCAAAACATTGGGCGCAGTGCAAATTCTATTTACAACGTGAAGTTTTAGGTGATTCCTTTGTCACACGCCCTCAAGCCTTTTATCTTTACGGGCATATAATTGCAGATATGTGGAAAGAAATCTGGGAAAACAAGCATGTATGCTTTATAACCGGAGAAGGCTCACGAATGGATGGAAATCATTTTATATTTGATAATATTAAAAATTCATCCTACATTTACTCCAAAACAAAAAATGCCTATGAAGACATCGACAATATTATTCACAAGAGTCTAAAGCAAAGTAATGTAGATCTATTTCTAATCGCTTTAGGCCCTACGGGAACTGCTGTTGCCAGCCGTCTTTATAACAAAGGTTATCGGGCATTGGATATAGGGCATTTAAATAATAGTTATGATACGGCTTTCCATAACGCGCCGCGACCAGAACATATTACCTACCTTTGAATATCCAAACTCTGAAAGGGAAAACTTATGAAAAAAATACAAAAAGCCGTCTTTCCTGTTGCTGGAATGGGAACACGTTTTTTACCTGCAACGAAAGCTAACCCAAAAGAAATGCTACCGATTGTAGATAAACCTCTGATCCAATATGCAGTAGAGGAAGCTATTTCTGCCGGCTGTACGGAACTGATTTTTGTTACGGGCAGAAACAAACGAAGTATTGAAGATCACTTTGATAAGGCTTACGAACTTGAAACCGAGTTATCTTACAAGAAAAAGCATGATTTATTAGAGCATGTACGCAATATTCTACCTGATGACGTCAATTGCATTTATATCCGACAGCCGGAAGCACTAGGATTAGGTCATGCTGTTTTATGTGCGCAATCAGTTGTAGGAGACGAGCCTTTTGTGGTCATTCTGGCTGATGATTTGATTGATGCACCTAAAGGGGCAACAGCCCAATTAATTGATTTGTATAATCAAACACAAACGAGCATTGTTGCAATAGAAGAAATCCCTTTAGCAGAAACGGAATCTTATGGCATCGTAGAAACCTTCCTTGAAAATGGATTAAACAGGATAAGTAATATTATAGAAAAGCCCAAACCGGCTAATGCTCCATCCAATATGGCAGTTGTTGGCAGATATGTATTGACCCCCGCTATTTTCGATATGCTACGCAAAACACAACGCGGATCGGGTGGAGAAATACAGCTGACTGATGCCATTGCTATGTTGATGAAACAAGAAAAATTATTTGCTCATCATTTCACCGGAAAGCGTTATGACTGTGGCAATAAATTAGGCTATTTAGAAGCTACTGTAGCATATGGTCTAAAACATACTCAATTAGGAGCAGAGTTTAAGAAAATCTTAGCTAACATGCTATAATTTAGGGGCTGTCCTAGATAACTAGGGAAATTCAAATTTAAGTTAGAATTATC
>NZ_JAUMZU010000020.1 GCF_030527965.1 Neisseria sp. | reverse complement strand
GTTCGGGCATTCGAATCCTATTCAGCTAAGGAATCTTTCATAACCAGTTCGGTTCCGGTTGCAATAGGATACCGAAACGATTTAATACCGTTTGTTGGATGCGCAATGGGCTAAATAATTGTTTATCATTTAAAGTTGATGAGGCTTTGAGCGTTCAGCTGAGTTTTGAGTAAAAAGCCATTTCAAATTCGTAAGTCTGATAGAAACGGTGGCTTAGAGGCCTGTTTCTGGGTTTGATTGAAACTGGCGGTATCGTAAGGCATAAAATAATATGATCGAATATCCTGCTGTCCGGCTTGATGAACCGAAAAATAGAATTTAGGATTCTGTTTGGTATTAAATTGGCGGTTCAGTAAAGTGCCTTGTATGGATTGACAAAAAATGTCAGTCAAGAAATGTAAAAATTCTTCATTGATTGACAAAATACGGCACCTTGTTTAAATAGGGTATTGCTTAGCTATTCATGCTTTATTAAGTTTAATCTTAAATTTTATTTAAAAAACATTTTGTTATATTTTTATGAATATTTTTTTAAGTTTTGGCATGCCTATTGCTAAATAGTTTATGTCTGCGGCGAATTTGAAAAAATACGTTGCAATTGATGAAGTTCCCTTCTTTATTATGGTTTGAAATAAATATACCAAATACATTGCGGGATATAATTTTACTACTTAAATTAATATGGAGTTTGAAAATATGAAAGCTGTACAAAAAGGTTTTACACTGATCGAGTTGATGATTGTGGTTGCGATTATCGGTATTCTGGCTGCGATTGCTTTGCCGATGTATGGCGATTATACTGCCCGCGCACAAGCTACCGAAGGTTATGATCTGATTGGCGGTATGAAAACACCTTTGATTGAGGCGATTTCTTCTAGTAGTAATGCTGGTGCGTGTTCAACAGATGCAGCTTGGTACAAAAGCTCTGTGCAAACAGGTAAATATGTTGATACTATTACTCCAAAAGCTGATGGTACTGGCGATGCTGCAACTTGCGCTTTAACTGCAAAATTTAAAGCTGCTACTGCCGGTGTGAACGACAAAGTTGCTACTCAAACTATCACTATGACTTTTACCCCAGCTAAAGGTACTTGGGATTGTGATACTACTTTGGACAATAACGTTGCCCCTGCTTCATGCCGCAAGAAAGCATAATAATTAAGGTTTAATAAAATTAATGAGTTTTTTATCTTTCTTGAAAGATATTAAAAGATAAAGCCCGCTGTTTTAGTGGGCTTTTATTATAAAAATATTAATAGGGAGTCCTTAATGTCTTATTTCTCTCATAGGGGTTTTACTATCGTTGAATTGATGATAGTAGTTGCTTTAGTTGGCATTTTGGCCGCTTTAGCATTACCAATGTATGGTAACTACACTGCGCGAGGACAGGTAACGGAAGGGCAATCGTTGCTGAAGGGTTTGAAAACCCCGTTGGTAGAAGCGGTGTCAACGGGAGGTGTTGGTCAATGTAGTAGCACGGCACCGTGGTTTGTTAGCGAAGTGAAAACGGGGCACTATGTTGATAATATTGCCGTTTCATCTGATGATGCCACGAAGCGGTGTTTATTGTTGGTTACGTTTAAAGATTCGGGAATTAACGATAAGATTAAAGGTAAAAAAATCAGCATGCGTTATTCCTTGGACACGGGGGCATGGGAGTGCGGTTCGGATTTAGATAGCACTTTGATTTCGTCTGCTTGCAGTAATCCTTTATTAAGCTTAAATTAGTTATTATGGTAATTCTGATTTTTATTGATTTGATGAAAATGCCTGTCTGAATATATTTTCAGACGGGCATTTTGATAATTGTGTGTTTAATCAAAACAATCCGCTGATCACACCTTTATCATCTACATCAATTTTTTCTGCTGCGGGTGTTTTGGGCAGGCCGGGCATTTTCATCATGTTGCCGCAGAGGGCGACGATAAAGCCGGCGCCGGCGGATAGGGTGATGCCGCGTACGGTGATGTTGAAACCTTTGGGGTGGCCGAGCAGTTTGGCGTTGTCGCTGAGGGAATATTGGGTTTTCGCCATGCAGACAGGCATTTGGTCGAGGCCGATTTTTTCTAATGAAGCAATTTCGGCTAGGGCTTCGGCGCTGAAATCGACGTTTTCCGCGCCGTAGATTTTTTGTGCGATGGCTCGGATTTTGGCCGGAATGCTGTCTTTCTCATCATAGGCAAAGCTGAAGCGATTGGGTTGCTGTTCAATGGCGGCGACTACTTTTTCCGCCAAGTCTTTGCCACCAGCTCCTCCTTTTTCCCATACTTCGGTTAAGGCGATTTCTACGCCGCGTTCTGCACAGGCTCGCTGAATCAGAGACAACTCTACATCGGTGTCGGTTGCGAAGCGGTTGAGTGTAACCACAACTGGCAGGCCGAAGACGTTTTTCATGTTATCAATGTGTTTCAATAAATTGGGCAGGCCTTGTTGCAGGGCTTGCAGATTTTCTTGCGCTAAAGCGTTGCGTTCTGAGCCGCCGTTGTATTTGAGGGCGCGCACGGTAGCGACGATCACGGCGGCATCGGGTTTTAATCCGGCCAGACGGCATTTGATGTCACAAAATTTTTCTGCACCTAAATCGGCACCGAATCCTGCTTCGGTTACGGCATAATCGCCCAGATGGGCGGCGAGACGGGTGGCGGTAACGGAATTGCAGCCGTGCGCGATATTGGCAAAGGGGCCGCCATGTATGAAGGCCGGCGTGCCTTCGATGGTTTGAACCAGATTGGGCTTGATAGCGTCTTTCAAGAGTGCGGCCATGGCGCCTTGGGCTTTTAAATCGCGGGCGTATACGGGGTTGCCTTGATAGGTGTAGGCGACCAGAATGTTTCCTAGGCGCGCTTTCAGATCGGCTAAATCTTTGGCGAGACAGAATATAGCCATCACTTCCGATGCAACGGTAATATCGAAACCGTCGGGGCGGATGACGCCGTCGGTAGGCTTACCCATGCCGCCGATGATGTTGCGTAGTTGGCGGTCGTTCATATCGACGGCGCGGTGCCATAAGACGCGTTTGGGGTCGATGGACAGTTCGTTGCCTTGGTAGATATGGTTGTCGAGCAAGGCGGCCAGCAGGTTGTTGGCGGCGCCGATGGCATGAAAATCGCCGGTGAAATGCAGATTGATGTCTTCCATCGGCAGCACTTGGGCGTAACCGCCGCCGGCTGCTCCGCCTTTGATGCCGAATACCGGCCCTAACGAAGGCTCGCGCAGGGCAACAACGGCTTGCTTGCCGATTTGGTTGAGGGCATCGGCAAGGCCGATGGTTACGGTGGTTTTGCCTTCGCCGGCGGGTGTGGGGTTGATGGCAGTTACTAAAATCAGGCGGCCTTGTTTGCGGGGAAGGGTGAAGGCTTCGGCGGGGTTGATTTTGGCTTTGTATTTGCCGTATTGCTCGAGCATGTCGGACGAGAGGCCAAGCTTGGCGGCAATGTTTTGAATTGGTTGGATGGCGGCTGCGCGCGCGATTTCGGCATCGGTTTTTTGGCTCATGATAACTCCTGTTTCCATGTAGACGGGGAAAGTATTATTATAGCCTTGATTGGATTGGCTTCGTAAAGACGGTGTAATCTTTTGGGCGGCTGATTTGCTGGTGGAAATGCTTGTATGAGGAGAGGCTATATGATGGGCGGAACTTGGTTTTATTGGGCGCTTGCGTCGGCTTTTTTTGCTGCGCTGACCGCGATTTTTGCAAAAATGGGGTTGCAAGGGGTTGATTCGGATTTTGCGACGTTTATCCGCACGTTGGTTATTATTGCGGCATTAGCCCTTTTTCTGACTTATACGGGAAAATGGCAGAATGTGGGCGGTTTCAGCGGAAAAAACTGGACGTTTCTGATTTTGTCGGGCTTGGCAACGGGGGCTTCTTGGCTGGCTTATTTTAAGGCTTTGCAAATCGGCGAGGCGTCGAAAGTGGCGCCGGTGGATAAATTCAGTATGGTTTTGGTGGCGCTGATGGCGGTGTTGTTTTTAAAAGAGCGGCCGAGCATGCAGGAATGGCTGGGTATCGGGATGATTGCGGCGGGGGTGTTTGTGTTAGCGTTGGGGAAATAAAGGTAATCAAGAAAGCCTGTCTGAAAACTGTGGATTATGCAAACCTACGGTTTTCAGACAGGCTTTTTTTAATTACTGAATTGGTTTGTAATCGCTACTGCGGATGGTTTCGCCATCATTCAAACGAATGGTTTCTGCTTCCGGCTCAGGCGCGGCGGCCGGTACTGCCGGGGTTGTTGCATCGTCGGTAACGAGGTCGTCGATGTCGATGTCTTCGCCGGATTGTTGAGGCGTAACGCCGAGCTGGCGGGCACGTACGCTCATATAGACGTCGCGCATGGCGGCATATTTATCAATAGCAGCTTCATCCAGGCTGGCAGTCAGGTCGAGGTATTGCTCGCGCCGGCTGACGGAGTTGAGTGCTTTTTCGCTGATACGGGCGCCGGTTCCTTTAAAAATGTAGTTGTCGACCGGTAGGGCGGCGGCAGTGATGGTGCTGCCTAATGCGTCGCGCACGGTGCTAGGGCCGGTAAGCGGATAGACGAAATAATGGCTGTTTTTCCAACCCCATGAGGCGAAGGTGTCGCCCAGCGTGCTTTTATTATTGGGTACGCCGCCTGCATCGGCAATGTCAATCAGGCCGCCGATGCCGAAGGTGGTGTTGATGCCGACTCGCACCAAATCTTCGCTGGCACGTTTGATGTCGAGACGCA
The DNA here is from genome assembly GCF_030527965.1 of Neisseria sp. Classification (GTDB taxonomy): domain Bacteria; phylum Pseudomonadota; class Gammaproteobacteria; order Burkholderiales; family Neisseriaceae; genus Neisseria. The sequence goes on along the minus strand of NZ_JAUMZU010000020.1, from coordinate 44,880 downwards.
GTACGTTGCTGCCGAAGCTGACGACGTCGCGCAGATTGTTGAAAAAGTTGCTTACGCCGGTACGCACGGGCGCCGGTGTTACGGCGCGGTAGCCTTTGGCAACCGGCACCATGAAGTAACGGTCGGCTTTGTCGTTCACTTTGAACATAAAGCGGTTGTAGCCTTCATAAGGGTCTTGCGGGTTGCGTTCGGCCAAAGCGGGCGTGCTGAGGGAAAGAAGGGCGATGATAAGAGCGGTGCGGTGTGCAATCATGCGCGTATCCATTCTTGAATGTCGTAAAGTTCGGCTAATGCCGCTACAGACGGCGGAATGCTGCGGATGGCCGGCTGGCCTTCCTTGCGGCGTACGGCGGCAAGTAAAAGGGAGAGGCAGGCGGAGTCGGCTCGGGTAACGCCGGATAAATCGATGGTGTTAACCTGCGGGTTTTCACATGCCTGTCTGAATTGCCGGTAAGCGGCATTGGTAACGGTGGTTACCCGCACTTCGCCGCTTAACAGCAATACGCTTTCGCGAATTTCGGTTTTCATGGTTATCTGTTGTTTTTGGCTTTCAAGTCGGCAATCAGACCATCAATGCCTTTGGCTTTGATGGTTTCGCCGAATTGGCCGCGGTAAACGGTTACCAAGCTGGCGCCTTCAATGGTCACGTTATAAGCGCGATATTTGCCGCCGCTTTGGTAGGTGGTGAAATCCATATTGACGGTTTTGCCGCCCGACGGAGTGATTTGGGCGCGTACGACGACTTCTTTGCCGCCTTTATTCACCGTAGGGTTGGATAACACGTTTACTTGGGCGTTTTTGTATTGCAGCATGGTGCCTGAGTAGGTGCGAATCAGCAGTTTTTTGAATTCGTCGGTCAGCGCTTGTTGTTGCTCGGGCGTGGCGCTGCGCCAAGGGTTGCCGATGGCCAGCGCGGTCATCCGTTGGAAATCGAAATAAGGCATGGCATAAGCTTCTGCCTGCTGGCGCACGGCGGCGTTGTTGCTGCCGTTGGCTTTTGCAAGAATGTTCAGCATTTGCTCTGAATTGGTTTTAATCTGGCTGACGGCCTGTTGCGGCGAGGCGAAAGCCATGCTGATGCTCATTACGCCGATGCTGATGGCGGAAATGAAGGCGGATTGTTTCATGTGCGGTATTCCTTATTGTGGATGGTTCGGGTAGTGGAAATGTTTATTTGGTGCTGCTTGCCGCCGTATTTTCCGGTGAGGATTGGGCGTTTTTTTCGGCAAAACTGGTCATAAATTTGCCAATCAGGTTTTCCAGCACCATGGCGGAGCTGGTTAGGGTAATGGTGTCGCCCGGGGCGAGGTTGTCGGTGTCGCCGCCTTGGGATAGGCCTATGTATTGTTCGCCTAGTAAGCCCGATGTCAGGATTTGGGCGCTGACATCGCTGCTGAACTGGTATTGTTTGTCTAAATCCAGCGTTACTTTGGCTTGGTAGGTTTTGGGGTCAAGCTGAATATTGCCTACGCGGCCGACCAGTACCCCGGAAGCTTTGATTGGCGCTTTGACTTTCAGGCCGCCGATATCGGAGAAATCGGCGTATACGGTATAGGTTTGCGCGCCGGAGCTGGTCAGCGAGCCGCCGCCGGCAACGCGGAAGGATAAAAAGGCGATGGCGGCGATGCCGATGGCGGCAAACAGGCCGACCCAGAGTTCTAAGGTGCTTCTTTTCATGGTTTACCCAGTAAACATAAAGGCGGTTAAGATAAAATCAATAGCCAGAACGGTCAACGCGGATGAAACGACGGTGCGCGTGCTGGCGCGTAGAATGCCTTCTGAAGTCGGCTCGCAGTGGAAGCCTTGGTAGACGGCAATCAGGGTAACGGCTACGCCGAAAAAGGCCGATTTAATCAGGCCGTTGAGTACATCATAGCCGAAGCTAATGTTGTTTTGCATTTGCGACCAGAAAATGCCGTTGTCTAATCCCAGCCACTGCACGCCGACAATGAAGGCGCCGTAAACACCTGCGACGTTGAAAATAGAGGCCAGAAGCGGCATGGAAATCACGCCGGCCCAGAAGCGCGGGGCAACGACGCGCGCTACCGGATTGACGGCCATGACGTTCATTGCTTCAAGCTGCTCGGTGGTTTTCATCAGGCCGATTTCGCTGGTCATCGCGCCGCCTGCACTGCTGGCAAACAGAATCGCGGCCAATACGGGGCCGAGCTCGCGCAGCAGCGAAGCGGCCACCATATAGCCGAGGATGTCGGCCGATTTGAACTTGGCCAACTGGGTGTAACCCTGCAAGCCGAGTACCATGCCGACAAATAAGCCGGATACGGCCACAATCAGCATGGAGAGTACGCCGGCGAAATAAATTTGGCGCAAACTGAGGCGAGGGCGGAGCAATGCCGTGCCGGAGGCGCCGAGAATTCTGAAGAAAAACAGAACTTGGCTGCCGAGTGTTTGGAGAAAGTTTAAAACTTTCGCGCCGAGGAAAGAGAAAAAGCTCATACGGTTTTATCAATGGTTTGCAGGTTTTCAGACAGGCATTCTTAGGCAGGATGCCTGTCTGAAAAAGTTTGGGCCGTTGCCGGGCGGCAGGTTTAGCTGCCGAGTAAATCCTGTTGCAATGTAGTAGGCGCGGGGTAGCGGAATGCTACCGGGCCGTTGGGTTTGCCGCCGATAAATTGTTGTACCCAAGGTGAATCGGTGGCGCGCATCGCTTCCGGCGTGCCGGAGAACATGACTTCGCCGTGCGCCAGAAAAATCACTTGGTTTACAATGGCGAGCGATTGCTCGATATCGTGGGTAACCATAATGCTGGTGGAGCGCAAGGCCGAATTGATGCGGCTGATTAAGTGGGCGATGACGCCCAGCGAAATCGGGTCGAGGCCGGTAAACGGCTCGTCATACAACATCAATTCAGGATCGAGCGCGATGGTGCGCGCCAAGGCTACCCGCCGCGCCATGCCGCCGGATAATTCGGACGGCATTTGTTTTTCTACTCCGCGCAGGCCGACGGCATTCAGTTTCAAAACCACTAAGTCGCGGATAACTGCTTCGGGCAGATCGGTTAGTTCGCGCATCGGAAAGGCGATGTTGTCGAACACGGATAAATCGGTAAACAGCGCGCCGTGCTGAAACAATACGCCCATGCGGCGGCGGTGTTCGTATAATTCGGCGGAAGACAGGGCGGCCAAATCTCTCCCTTCGACCAACACTTTCCCTTTTTGCGGATGAAGCTGGCCGGTAATCAAGCGCATTAGTGTGGTTTTGCCGCTGCCGGAGCCGCCCATGATGGCGGCAAAAGTACCCCGCTCAATGTGGAAATTCACATTGCTCAGGATGGGCCGCTCGCCGTAGGAGAAGGCGACGTCTTTCATCTCGATAAAGGGCTGTGTCATCTCTTTGGTATATTTTCTTCTTCAAATATTTGTATTTTAATGGCTTTGTTTTTATGTAGCAATGTTTCAGGTTGTGGCTTCTGGTTAGATACGTTTGCGATACATTAATGTATGTTTACTGCCTTGTTTCGTTTGCGAAATAAAAGCCACAATGCCTGTCTGAAAAATTAAACTTAGCATGCAGTGGAATATCAGCGCAGGCGCAGGCCGCTTTCCCAATCAATAATGCGGCTGGGTGCTTTTGCGCCGCCGCAGCGCCCGCCGATGATTTCGACCTGTTTGCCGAACCGGCGCCGTACTTCGCGTTCTGTCTTGCACGGACGTTGGCCGGTTTGATTGCAGGAAGTGGAAACCAGCGGTGTGCGTAGGGCGCGGCATAAGGCGCGGGCGCCGCTGTGGGCGGGAACGCGCACGGCCAGTTTCTTGCGCCTTTGTCCGCGCAACAGCGGCGGTGTTTTGGGCGAAGCCGGCAACAGATAGGTAAGCGGTGCGGGCCATGCGGCAGCCAGGCTTTGCCGCTGGTTTTCAGACAGGCTTTTGAGTAGCGGCAGCAGGCGAGGTAAATGATCGCCGATGATAATCATGCCTTTGTGCTGCGGCCGTTTTTTCAAACGAATCAGTTTGTTTAACGCCCGGGTGTTGCGAGGAAGGCAGCCCAAACCGTAGCAGGATTCGGTTGGGTAGGCAATCAGGCCGCCGCGGTGCAGGTGGTGTGAGAGACGGCGGATAAACGGGGCGGAAAAGGGGCGCGACATGGGAACATCGGGGTTAAACGGGGGAATGCGGATTGTACACCAATCGGCAAACGGGCGTCGGAGCGGATAGGGTTGGTGCGTTTAAATGTGGCCGTTTTCCGATGTGGCATAGGGGTCGGCCGTTCGGAATGGCTCGCCCAAATAGTTCAGCAGCACGGCAACATGGGATTGCTGCGGGTTTTTTACTGCGGAGAGCAGGCGTATTTCGTGGTGTTGCTCTGCCAAGTTGTGCAATTCGGCCAAGGCTTGTACGGTTGCCGGCCGCTCTACTAGTTCGTTGAGATAGCGGGCGGCGAAGGCTTGGTATCTTTCTGCGGGCGCGGTATGGTACCAGCGGCGTAATTCGGCAGAGGGGGCGATGTCTTTAAGCCAAATTACATGCTGCATTCTGGCTTTGGCGAGACCGCGCGGATAGAGCCGGTCGATGAAAACGGCGCAGGTTTCGGCGGGAAGGATATGGAAATCGTAAATGCGTTGGACGGTATACATCGCGTCAAACCTTCACGTTGAAATGCCTGTCTGAAAAATTGTTTGGTGTTTGGGATTTTCAGACAGGCTTTGGGTTATGCTGATATTTGTTATTGATATTACTGAAATTTCGGGGAAGTTAGTTTTTGTCTAAGTCCAGATCGGCTTTGTATTCGATGATGCCGTGGTCTTTGCGTTCGATGGAAACGTCTAGTTCCTGATCTTTCCGCTTGAATTTTAAATCGGCGTCGTTGTTTTCAACCGAAGATTCGATTTCATGGAATCCTTGGCGTTTGGCATGTTGGCGCACTTGGCGTGCCAGACTTTTGACGCTGGTGTGCTTGCTTTTCAGGAGGAATTCGGCTTCGAATTCGCCGCCGTTGGAATGTTCGGCTTTGACGACTTGGGCGTCGGTCGGGTTGTAGATTTCATGGGGAATGGGTGCGGCAGCAAAGGCGCTGCTGGAAAAAAGCGCAAGAATGCCGGTTAATGCCACGGCTTTAGATGATTTTTTCATAGGAGAAATCCTTTCTTTGTGTGTCTATATCTGAAAATGAAAGGAAGCGTGTAGGGCTTCCTTTTTTGGGTGGTTTGCAGATATGGCGAGCATCATATGGGATTCCGGTTAATGAGGGCAACCGCTTATACCTCTTTTTACCTGCCGGCGGTTATGTTCACATGTGCTTACCCTTTTTTGCCCAAGGCGATTGAGTGCTTCTATTTGAAAATGCCTGTCTGATTGTTTCAGACAGGCATTTTAATTGCATTAATAGTGCGGCGGAACTTCATCGGCCGGGCCGTAAGGCTTTTCGTTTCCCCCTTTGTCTTGCAGGCGGGAATAAAGCAGGCGCAGTTGGGCTTGTTGCAAATCAAGCGTTTGCTGCATGCGGGCGACGGTGTCGTTCAGGCTTTGCAGCAAATCTTCTTGCAAGGCCGTTTGAATTTCCAATTCGATAATGCGGTTTTCCAGCGTTTCCGTTTCTGTCATTTCAAAGCACCATGGCGGCAATCCAGCCGGCGATCAGCAAGGGGATATTGTAATGAAGGAAGGTGGGGATAACGGAATCGCGCATGTGATCGTGCTGCCCGTCGGTGTTTAAGCCCATGGTCGGGCCAAGGGTGGAATCTGAAGCGGGGGAACCGGCATCACCCAGCGCACCGGCGGTGCCGATGATGGCAACGGTTGCCAGCGGCGAGAAGCCCAGAGCCATGCACAAAGGCACATAAATGGCGGTAATGATGGGAAGCGTGGAAAAGGAAGAACCAATGCCCATGGTAACCAGCAAACCGATAAATAGCATGGCTAATGCCGCCATCGATTTGCTGCCGGCAAACATGGCCGCGCCGGCATCCACCAGCGGCTTGATTTCTCCCGTAGCGTTCATAACGGCGGCAAAGCCTTGCGCGGCAATCATAATAAAGCCGACCATCGCCATCATTTTAATACCGGCGCCAAATACATCGTTGGCCTCGCCGCGACGTACAACCCCTAATGCCATAAATACAGAAAAGCCGACCATCGCGCCCAGAAGCAAAGCGTCGTTGTATTTCAACTGAATGGCAAAGCACACCAAAATGGCGATTGCCGCCACCGCGCTGCGGTAAGAAGACGGTTGAGGTTGAACCGCTGCCTGTTGGTTGCTTTCTATGTCGATTTGTTTGTTTTCATAGATTCGCGGCTTGCGATAGCTGAAAAAGGCAATCAACAGGCCGGCGACCATGCCCAAGGCCGGGATGGCCATCGCCTCCATAACGTTGACGCCTTTCACGCTCATGCCGGACGCTTCGATGTTGGTCAGCAAGATTTTGTTCAGGAAAATCGCGCCGAAGCCGTAGGGTAAAAACATATAAGTGGTTACCAAGCCGAAAGTCATAACGCAGGCCAGCAGGCGGCGGTCGATTTGCAGGCGGTTGAATACCAAAAGCAGCGGCGGAATAATCATCGGGATAAAGGCGATGTGAATGGGGATGACGTTTTGACTGAGGATACCCATTACCAGAATGGCACCCAGCAAAGCCCATTTGATGGTGCTGGCACTGCCGGTAGCCTGCCTGCCGTCAAGTTTGCGCACAACCGCGCCCGCCAGCTGCTGTGGCAGGCCGGAATGAGTGATGGCCATGGCGAAAGCCCCCAGCATGGCGTAAGACAGGGCGATTTTAGCGCCGCCGGCCAAGCCGTCTTGAAAGTGCGTCATCACGCCTTTGGTTAAGACGTTTCCTGCGGCGTCGGATATGTCGGCCAGCGGCAGGCCGGCAGTCAGGCCGCCGATAAAGGCGCCGATAACCAGACTGAGAACAACGTGTACGCGCGCCAGCGATAAAATCAGCATCACGGCAACGGCAATCACTACTGCATTCATGGTTGGGTTCTCCAAAAGCTTGCGCGGCGGCAAACGGTTATGAAACGGGCTTTAACAAAGAGCGCATCATAACCTAGCAAGATTTTACATGCTAGTGTCTTTGCGTGATGGATGGTTCGGGCGGTGATATTGGCGGAGGATGGCTTTGACGATAGAGGATGAAATGGCAATAGAAAACCGGTATGCAGTTTGTGCGATACCGGTTTTGTGATGATTAAAATAAATCAAATGGTTAAGAGTTAGAATCTGTAGCGCAAGCCGGCGGTCAGCTCGTGTGAATCTAGATCGGAAGCCAAGCGGTTGAAACGATAGCCGGCATCAACGGTCAGATTGTCGTTGATTTTATAACCTACGCCTACCAAAACGCCGGGACTGGTTCGGGTTTCTTCGGAAGAGGCGCTGTATCCTGTGCGGGAAGCTTTTACTTTAACTTTGTTCAGGCTGACACGTGCGCCGACATAGGGCTGAAAATTGCTGTCGACGGGAATGTCGTAGATAACCGATACGCCGGCACCTCTCGACCGTACTTCGGCATGCAGGTCGTTTCGGTCTGATTTCAAGGTGCGGTAATGCGCGTAGTCGGCTGCAACACGAATGCCGCCGAAATCATAACCGGCGCTAACGCGGGGCAGGAAACCGGTTTCTTTGAATTTGAGTATGAAAGCATCGGCTTGCTGGCGTGATACGCCTACGTCGCCTTGCACGTAAAAGCCGCTATTTTCAGCAGCGAATGCGGCTGAGGAAACGGCGGTTAATGCGATGAATAAAACGGTGGATTTTTGGCAGAAAATTGCCATGATGTTTTCCTTTATAGTGTTATGTTGCAATAAATTTGCTTAGACGAACAGCAGATTGCTTCGCTGTTGTTTGTAATCTTATGTTGTTTTGTTTTTGGAATAAAGGTATTTTGCGGTGGAACCATTAATCCGACGGCAAAACGCTGGTCTGATTATCGAAGGGCTTGTGTTGAGTTGGTAAAATAAACAATAAAATGAATGAGATAATATTTATTGTAATACTTTGGTAGGTGTGGCAAAGCGGATACAGGAAATGCCTGTCTGAAAGGCGGTTTCAGACAGGCATTTCCTGTGTTATTGTTTATTGCTCGGCGCGTTTGAAGTCGCGAGGGCGGAATCCTAGCACGCCTAACGTAGCGAAATACAGAAAAGCGCCGAAAATAATCAGCCCGAAAAGCTGGGCAACTTTGCGCCATGCACGAGCTTCAACCCATTCCAATGGCAGATAATTCATGGCGGCCCACAGCCCGCCGCCCATAACCAGCAGGGCGATGCACAATTTCAACAAGAAAGCTTGCCAGCCTGCAGCGGGCTGGTAGATGGATTTGACGCGCAGTAATAAAAACAGCAAGCCGGCATTCAGACAGGCTCCCAGGCCGACTGCCAACGATAAGCCCACATGTTTTAACGGACCGATAAATGCCAGATTCATCACTTGGGTAACCACCAGCGTAAACAGGGCGATTTTTACCGGCGTTTTGATGTTTTGCTGAGCGTAAAATGCCGGAGCCAGCACTTTAACCATGATTTGTCCGACCACGCAGAAAGAATATGCCATCAAGGCTTTTTGCGTCATCTCAACATCATGTAGCGTGAAACCTTTGCTCATAAACAGTGTCGAGAGCAGCGGGAATGCCAGCACAGTCAGCGCCACGGCGGCAGGCGCCGATAACAGAAAGCACAGGCGCAGGCCCCAGTCGAGCAGCTTTGAAAATTCGTGCGGATTTCGTCCGCCGGCATGTTTGGAGAGCGTCGGCAGCAAGATGGTGCCCAGTGCAACGCCCAGCACGCCGGTTGGCAATTCGGTTAAGCGGTCGGCGTAATACATCCATGTAACGCTGCCGGTTTGCAGGAAAGAGGCAAAAATGGTGCTGATAATCAGAGAAATCTGGGTAACGCTGGCGGCGAAAATGGCCGGTCCCATTTTTTGAATGACGCGGTTGACCGCTTTGTCTTTGAAATCAAGCTTGGGCATTTTCAAAAAGCCTTGCTTGGCCAACCAAGGCAGCTGGAATGCTAACTGTAAAATACCGCCAACGAATACCGCCCATGCTAAAGCCATAATCGGCGGATGGAAATACGGCACGAAAAGCAATGCGAAAGCAATAAAAGAAAGGTTCAGCAGCACGGGGGTAAAGGCCGGAATGCTGAATTTATGATAGGTGTTTAAAATCGAGCCGACAAAAGACGAGAGCGAAATAAACAGAATGTAAGGAAACATCACCCGTAATAAATCGGATGCCAAAACAGCTTTTTCCGGGTCGCGGGCAAAGCCGGTGGCCGTTGCGTAAATAATCCACGGTGCCGCCAAAACACCGACGGCGGTAACCAGCGTTAAGGCAAAGGTCAGCATGCCGGCCACATGTTGCACAAAGGCGCGGGTGGCTTCGGGCGAGCGTGTTTGTTTGTATTCGGCCAGAATCGGCACGAAAGCTTGTGAAAAAGCGCCTTCGGCAAAAATGCGCCGCAGCAGGTTGGGCAGTTTGAAGGCAACAAAAAAAGCATCGGTCGCCGCGGTGGCGCCGAAGGTGCGCGCAATAATCATATCGCGCAGAAAGCCGAGTATGCGCGAGACCATAGTCAGGCTGCTGACTCGGGCCAGCGTGTGGAGAAGATTCATAATCGAGGCAATTTGATGAGCGGTAATCTTTATGCCATGCCTGTCTGAAAATGTTTTCAGACAGGCATGGAAGAGGGAAAGCAATGTTTAAAACGTATAACCGGTTTGCAACTCGTCATCACCCACCAGCTCGACCAACAGCGCATATAAAGGCGCCAGTTCGGCATAGCGGCGGGAAGTGCGGCGCAGATAATTGAGGAAGCGGGGGATTTCGGGGCGGTATTTGTCTTTGCCGTCGCGGTAGTAAAGCCGTGCGAAAATGCCCGCTACTTTCAGATGACGTTGCACACCCATCCACTCGAACCAGCGGTAGAATTCGTCAAACGTTTCGGGTACGGGCAAGCCGGCCGCACGGGCGGTTTCCCAATAGCGGATAACCAAGTCGAGCACAAATTCTTCGTCCCATTCGATAAACGCATCGCGCAACAGCGAAACCAGATCGTAAGAAATAGGGCCGTAGAGTGCGTCTTGAAAATCCAAAACGCCGGGGCACCCCGCTTGCAGCATCAGATTGCGCACGATGAAATCGCGGTGAACATAAACTTTCGGTTGGTCCAGCAGCGGCGGCAACAGCGTATCTACGGTTTGCTGCCACAGGTCGCGTTGTTTAAAATTCAGCGTCTTGCCCAACTCTTTGGCGACAAACCATTCGGGGAACAGATTGATTTCGCGCAGCATGACCTCGTGGTCATATTCGGGCAGCAAACCGGGGCGGCTGCCTTTTTGCAAAACGATTAATTCGTTAATGGCTTCCAACAAGAGGGCTTTATGCGCTGCCGCATCGTTTTCGGCTTGCATTGCGGTTAGGAAAGTGGTGTTGCCCAAATCGCTTAAAGCAACGAAGCCTTTTTCTTCGCTGGCGTGCAGAACTTTCGGCACATTGACCATATCAAAGAGTTTCTGCACTTTCAGGTAGGGCACCACGCTCATTTTATCGGGCGGCGCGTCCATGCAGACAACTGTGCTGCCGTTATCGAAGGTAGCACGGAAATAGCGGCGGAAATCCGCATCGGCAGCAGCGAACGACAGGGTGAATTTTTCGGTTGGGTAAACCGATTCCAGCCAAATTTTTAATTCGTTTTCTCGTTGCATATTCATTTTCAGGTTAAAATAAATACTATTTTAACTGGCAAAACCGATTTAAGGTGATATTTTGGCACGTTTGTTTACAGTAAAACCCGTTGCGCTGGCGCTGAGCATCGCATTCGGCGCAGGCGCGGTTCATGCCGCCGATCTTTCGCTGGGCGAGACTTGCCTCAATTGCAGCCCCGAAAAAATCAAAGCGGCGGCTCATAAAATGCCGCAAGTGCAAACCAGCGGCGAAGAAGCGCTGCCTGCCGACTATACGCGGATTACGGCGGATAAAGTCGAAGGGCAAACCAAAGTCGCAGTAAGCGCCAAAGGCAACGTGATTGTCGAATACAACAACAAAGTGCTGAACGCTCCGTGGGTGGAATACGACCAGACCCGAGAAATCGTACGTGCGGGCGACTCGTTTCAGCTTTATGAAAACGGCGCCACCGTTGCCGGAGAAAAAATCGAATACAACCTGACCTCCGGCACCGGCTTTACCGAAAACGCCCGCCTGGATGCGGAACATGAAGGGCGACGCCTGCAAGCGGTCAGCGAAAAGGCCGAGTTGAAAGGCAAAGACCATTACGTTTTGCACAATACCAAATTCAATACCTGCTCGCCCGGCGATGCAAGCTGGTATATTTCAGCCAGCAGTATTGAAGCGGATTATGCAAAAGGTATCGGGGTGGCGAAAAATGCCAAACTGGTGTTCGGCGGCGTTCCTGTGCTTTACACGCCTTGGGCCGATTTTCCGCTGAACGGCAACCGTAAGAGCGGCTTGTTAGTGCCCACCTTGAAAGTCGGTTCGGACGGCACCCAAGTTGATTTGCCTTATTATTTCAATTTGGCGCCCAATTACGACGCTACTGTAACGCCTGGCATCATTACCGGGCGCGGGGTGAGATTGGGCGGCGATTTCCGTTATCTGACGCCGAAAATGCAAGGCGAAACCGCCGTAACATGGATGCCGAACGACCAGCGCAGCAAACATAACAACCGCTACCATGCACGTTGGCAGCACCAACAAATCATTACGCCTTCTTTAAGCGGCGGGATAGACTTCAATCAGGTTTCTGATGATGATTACTATCGTGATTTTTATGGTAGAAATGATATTGCCACCAATGTCAACCTCAATCGCCAGATTTGGTTGAACCACCACATGAATCTGCTCAACGGCTCGCTGGATAGTTATGCCACGGTGCAGAAATACCAAACGCTGGCCAATTCCAACGGTTATAAAGACGAGCCCTATACCATCATGCCGCGCCTGAGTACGCGTTGGCAGAAGAATTTTGATAATTTACAATTCAACGCTTTCGGGCAATTTACCCGCTTCCAGCATGATCGGAAACAATCGGGCAACCGTTTGGTTGTTTATCCGAGCGTCAACTGGAATCTGCACAACCGCTGGGGCTTTATTACCCCGAAATTCGGCGTTCATTACACCCATTACGATTTGGATTCGTTTGAAGGACGTTCCGGTCGCAGCGCCAGCCGCGTATTGCCGATTTTTAATATTGATGCCGGCATGACATTCGAGCGGCCGACATCCCTCTGGGGCAATGATTACATTCAAACCTTAGAGCCGCGCTTGTTTTACAACTATATTCCTACCAAGTCGCAAAACGATTTGCCTAATTTCGATTCGTCGGAAAACAGTTTCAGCTACGAGCAGCTTTTCCGTGAAAACCTATATTCGGGCAACGATAGGATTAACTCGGCCAACAGCCTGACCACCGCTTTGCAAACCCGCTATCTTGACCGGCAGACGGGTGCCGAACGTTTCCGCGCCGGCATCGGGCAGAAATTCTATTTCACTACCGATAGCGTGGCGCTGAGCGGATTGGTTGAAGAAAACCGACGCAACCGTTCCGACTGGATTGCGTTTGGGCAGGGCAACATCACCAACAGTATCGGCGCCCATGCCATCGTGCATTACAACGAAAACCAGAAACGTTTCGAGAACATCGATACGGGTTTGCGCTACAACCCCGAAGCCGGCAAGGTGCTGAGCCTGCGTTATAAATACGGCCGTTACGAACCGATTTATTTGGAAGCCAACGCCAACGGCACGTCATATTATGTTTATGACAAATTGAAGCAGATTGATTTGGCGGCGCAATGGCCGTTAAAGCCCAATCTTTATGCCGTAGCCCGCTTTAATTACGGTCTGGACGTGCGCAAGCCGCTGGAGCAACTGGTCGGCTTGGAATACAAAAGCGGCTGCGGTTGCTGGAGCGCCAGCGTTGTGGCGCAGCGCTATGTTAACGGGCTGGATTCCGCTAAAAACAGCACTTATAAAAACGCCGTATTCTTCAGCGTGCAGCTGAAAGACTTGAGCAATATCGGCAACAACCCCTATAACGAGCTGCGCCGTTCCATCCCCGGCTACAGCCAAACCAACGAGGTAATTAAACGATGAAAATGAAGCAACTGATTTTGGCCCTGGCCGCTGCGGCCGCTTTGGGTGCGCATGCAGCCGACATTAAATACGTTGACGGCATTGTCGCCGTGGCTGATGACGATGTGATTACTCAGCGCAGCCTGCAGGCTGCTTTGGCGCGCAGCCCTAAGCCGAAGAATATGAGCGAAGCCGACTATCGCAAAGAAGTGTTGAACCAATTGATTAATCAATCTTTGGTGGCGCAAGCGGGCAAGCGCCGCAACATTACCGCTGATGATGCGGAAATCGATAGAGTTATCGCGCAAACTGCAGCCAGCCGTAAAATTTCTGTGGAAAAACTGTATGAAAAATCTGGTCTGAGCAAAGAAGCGTTGCGCAGCAGCGTGGCCGACAGCATTATTGCCAATAAAGTGCAGCAGCAGCTGGCGACTCAGAATGCCCGAGTGAGCGACGAAGAAGTGAATGCCGTGATTGCCGACGCACAGGCCAAAGGCCAGAAACTGCCCCAAGGCGAAGCTATTCGCCAATACCACGCGCAGCATATTTTGGTTAAAGCCTCTGCAAACGACCCTTCAGCCGAAACGGCGATTCGCCAAATCTGGCAACAGGCGCGCAGTGGTAAGAGTTTCGACCAGCTGGCGCGGGAATATTCGCAAGACAGCAGCGCCGCAACCGGCGGAGATTTAGGTTGGTTTACCGACGGTCAAATGGTGCCTGAATTTGAGAATGCCGTGCACAACCTGAAGCCCGGTCAAATCAGCGCCCCTGTGCGTTCGCAATTCGGCTGGCATTTGATTAAATTAAATGAAATACGCGAAGGCGGCACACCCGAAGAGCGCACTCGTAATGCCGTGCGCGCTGCATTGGAGCAGAGTAAAGCCCAGAAGGCCACTTATCAGCTTTTGCAAGATTTGCATAAAAACGCTTATATTGATATCCGCGCCCAATAAGTGCGGCATTCGATTCAAAGCCTGTCTGAAAATGTTTTCAGACAGGCTTTTTATTTGCCGTAAGCATCCATCAGGCTGCCGGCAAACGGTGTCCATACCACGCTTTTGAGGCCGCTGTTTTTTAGGTGGAGGTTGGTCCATGTGTTGCAGGTGGTGAATAGGCTGTAGTGGCCGTTGGCCTCATAGAAGATGTCATTGTCTTTATAGCCGGTATTCGGGATGGGGCGTGCGCGGCCGTTTTGTCGCTGAAATGAGGGTAATATGCTTTGTATCAGTTTCCGATATTCTTCGGATGTGATGCGGATGCGGACGCTGTTTTGATTTTCCTGCAATTCGGGGTAAAACGTGGCGTGAATTGCGGTACGGTTCAGCCCGCTGACGGCTTTTAATGCGGTGTAAGCGGTTAAATCCGCCCAAGTCGGCGTTTCCAGATAAAAGCCGCGGTCGCCCCAGCCGAGCGCTACATAATCGGCCGGCGTTACTTTGCGCGTATCGGTTGGCGAAACAATGGTACGCCAGTCGAAATCATCGTTATGCAAGGGCATGGCAATGTCGGTGTGCACGCCGTTGCTTAATAGGAATATATCGATATTGCCTTGATCGGTGTGTGCGTTGTTAACCTTTATGTGGCCGAGTGTCCAAGCCGAAGCAAGGTAAAGCGCAATCAGTGCCAATAGGCCGAGCAGGCCTCTGAGCAAGTAAGAAAAGCATTTTCGTAGCATAGATTTTAATTTTTAATGATGAATCGGGAGGCGGATTAGCGTTTGCTGCGGGCTTGTAGCGCCAGATACATCATGGCGACGTTAATCGAATCGTTTAACGCATCATGGCGGGGTAAATCGGGAATGCCGAGTTTGGCTATCATCGGCGCCATACGCATATCAACATAGCTGTCGTAAAACTTTTTTTGCATTTCCTGCCGGTAATAAATGCTGGATACCTCGATTTGCTTGTTGGGCAGCCGAATACCCAGCATGGGCTTCAGGAATTTGTTGACCATGGCAACGTCGTATTCCAGAAAATAGCCGACGAGCGACCGGCCGCCGATGAAATCAAGAAAAAGGCGCAGCGCTGCTTCTATCGGCAGGCCGTTGCGCAAATCTTTCGGGCGCAGGCCGTGGATGGTAACGTTGGCCGCTTCCATCATACCTTCGGGTTTGACCAAAACATAAAACGATTCGCTGGTCAGAATTCGGTTGCCGCGGATTTTAACGGCGCCGATAGAGATGATTTCGGCTTCTTTAACGTCTAAGCTCGTGGTTTCGCAATCGAAGCTGACGAATTCCTCGGAATTTTCATGAAACAAGAAATCATAATGCGAGTCCTTCAGTCTTGCGCGCTCGCGGCGGCGTTTGAATTGCTCGAAGATGCCCATAGCCGCCTCCTTATGAATTCAAGTGGAAATGGTGGCGAACCACATTTTTAAAGCGTTTCACCACTTGCAAAGCCTCTTTGAGCAAATCGCGCTCAAGCGTGGAGAGGCTGTGCAGGTCGACTTGGTTGGGTTCGCTGACTTGGCCGTTGCTCATGCTTGCAAGGCCGGCTTTCAGCCGCATATCCATCAGGTAACGCAGCGCTTCGGTCACGTCTTTGGCCAAGTGTTCGTCTAACACATGGTTTTGAACCAGCTTTTTCAGGCGCTCGAAGGTGCCGGTGTCTTCGATTTTTGCTTCCAGGGCCAGAGCGCGCACACCGTGTACGACCGGAAATAGGCCCATTTTTTTGATGTCCATTTTTTCTGTACGGTCACGCCGCAGCAGTTGGGAGAAAAAGCCCTGCCCGTCGCTATCAAATTGTTCTATAGCGCGGGCAAATGTCATTAACATGCCCGCATCGTTGCTTAGGTATTTGCGTAGATGCGCGTTGATTTGCGCCAGTAGCGAGGCATCGCCCGCCACGGCTTTCGCGTCGAGAAAAATCGCCAATTTCATCATGGCTTCGGGCGAAGGCTCGCGGCACCAGCCTGACACCATGCTTTTAAACTCACCCAGCGGTTTGCGCCATTCCGGATTGTTGACCATAATCCGCCCGCGGCAGGGCGGGTAGCCCAAGCGCGATAAGGTGGCGGAAAATTGCTCGGCCGCGGCTGCCGCTTCATCTAAATCGGCATGTTCGGGCAGAATCAACGCGTTATCCTGATCGGTTTTCAGCACTTGTTCGCCTCGGCCTTCCGAGCCCATCACAATCAGACAGGCATTTTCATATAAAGACGGTGGAGCGATAAGCTGCCAAGCCTTGTCAAACAAGCTGGTGTTGAGCACCTGCATCAGCTGCGCCAGTTGCGGTGCGCGTACGCCGTTGGCCCGCAGCGCGCGTATCGATTCCGTCATCTGCTGGGCAATACCTATCAAGTCTTCGATGCTGTCGGCTCGTTCCAGCCGTTGGGCGACCAAGTGGCTGTGGTTGGAAACATAAGCCAATAAGTCGATTTGCTCCAGCGTTCCGATAATGGTGCCTTTTTCTGTAACGATGACACGCTGGATACGGAATTCCATCATGCGCAACAGGGCATTAAATACAAAATCGTCTATATCCACGCAGATTAAGTCGAAGGTGGCCCAATGGTGGGCTTGTTCTTCCGGCTTGGCGCCGGCGATCACAATGTTGCGGAATACCGATTCGGTTAGCAGCCCGACGCGGCCTTCGTGCCGGATAAGCAAAGACTTGGTTTTATTGTCTTTCATGGCCGCGGCAGCCTGCAGAATGCTGGCGTTGCCTTCCAGCCAGATGCTGTTTTGCCGGTAGGCGTCGCGCACATGGGCGGTAAACAGGCTGGCAAATTCATTTTCGTTTTTATTGCCCGACAGGCTGGCCAGCTTTTCGGCAACGGAAGCATAGAAATAAGCCCCGAATTGCGTGTTCGATTCAACCAGCTCGTTAACCGCCGCTTTGGGAATCAAATACACCAAAGCTTCTTCCGCTACCACAAACTGATTCTGGCTGGAGCCTTCCACCAAAGCCCGCGCATCGAATGTATCGTGGCTGTGATAAAGGGCAATGACTTCTCCGTCGCCGCTGATTTCTTTCACTACGCCTTTAATCATTACGTATAAATGCTCAATCGCTTGCTCTGGGCCGATAATGCAGGTGTCTTCCTCAAAAAAAGCAATATCCACTGCTTCTTGCAATACTTGCCTTTGCCGGCCGTTCAGGCTGTCGTAAGGGGCATAGCCGAAATCGAAACGATCCATGGTAGTCTCCTTTGTTTTTTGTTATTAGATTTATCGTTGTTTTATCCCGATTCTAATACAAGTTTCGCTTTTTTTATTTTTACAAATGATATCTTAGCTTGATTATGACGACGGATTGAAAATGAGTTGGCGGGAAAGGTGTAAAAAATCCGGTTCGTTTGTTATAGTAGAAAAACCTTTTCCGGAGCCATGCCATGCTTATCCCGCCTCTCGCCCTTTATCCGAAATCTTTGAATCTGCATACGCGAAGCTGGGCAGAAAACGAACGCCGCTTAATGCAGAGTGCGATGCCGGAGAAGGGAATGGCTTGGGTGCATATTCCGCCCGAGGGCATTGTGGTGCCGAGAAGCTATTCCGGCAAACTACATTTCAAACAGGCGGTGGAAACACTGGCCGACGAAGGATTGCCGGTGCATTTGCGGCTTTCCGGCGGCGGCGTGGTGCCGCAATCCTCATATACGGTGAATTTGCATCTGGCCTACCACGTGACAACGAATAATCCTTTTCCCGCTGCCGAAGCCCATTACCGCGCACTGTGCCGTTTGTTGCAGACCCTGTTTGACGAGTTCGGCATCAGCACCGATACGCAAGCCGTGAACGGCTCGTTTTGTGACGGCCGCTTCAATCTCGCTGCAAACGGCCGGAAAATCGCCGGTACCGCGCAATATTGGCAACGCGACACTCAATGTTCCGGCCGCTATATCGTGCTTTCCCATGCGGTAATCGTTGCCGCTGATGCTGCAATGCTCACCCATCAAGCCAACCGTTTTGAACAGGCCATCGGCAGCGATATACGTTATCTGCCGGAAAAAACGGTTTCGATAGCGGAATTGAGTGGCGCAACGAGCGAAGAGGTGGTAACAGTATTGAAGCGGCTTGTTGTGTAGAGTAATGATATTTTGAATGGCAAAAGCCTGTCTGAAAATATTCAGACAGGCTTTTGTATTTTTGTTTCATTTGGCTTAGTCTTATTTTGCTTGTTTCGGGTATTATTTAGAATCATCATTAAATAAATAGGAAACAAAAGAGATAAAAACAAAATGAAGCGTTGGCGTGTGGTTTTTCATTGAAGAGATATTGGGCAGTTAGTTTTTCCGGCTCATGGCGGCGGCAAACGCTTTGCTGTTGAACAAGAATTGGTGGTCGCTTCTTCCCGAGCTGCAGTAAAAGAAATGGATTTATCGGCATTGCAAGGGCGTAAAGTTGTCCTTTACGTTTCTGTGATGGGCGATCAAGGTTCGGGCTTCATTACCGGCGGGTACTATTCTGTTGAAGTTCTGATTCGCGGCGGCTATCAGAATAATCCAGATTCTTCTAAACCTGAAACTAAACGACAACCGCAGCACGGAGCAGCGTTTTTTCGATCGTTTCGGCAATTTAGGGACTAACTTTGTTCATCGCAATGAAGAGGCCAGCAAAAAAATCTTTGAGCACGACTCGAATTTAGGTTTTGCAGGTAATGGGTTTCAAATCGTCAACGGGCTTGCTTTAGCGGCATCTAACGGTTTTAAAAGTATAGGCGAAGTGCTGGGTGTAGACGATGCAGTGGATGGTGTTAAAGGTGATTTTAGCATCGGCACTATGCACGCTTTGGAGCCATTTTCTACCGATTGGAAGATGGCCATCATCAGCGGCTTAGGCGGAGCAGCAGGTGCTGCGAACGATGTGCAGGCCGGCATAAGCAACTGGGCGGCGCAACATCCGAATGCGGCAGAGGGCATAAGCGCTGCTGTTAATGTAGGCACAGCGGTATGGGGAACAGCCAAGGGTATCGACTATGTTAGAAGCAATTATGAATTTGCTGAAATTGGAGGCAGCTCGCTTAAGCGGTCTCAGATGGGTGCCGTTTCGATACCTAAGAAAAAAACGTTCAATACTGATAGCAATTTGGAAAAAGCACAAAAACGTGCTGATAGGCTTAGTGCTATAGATCGTTCTGGTAAAGATTTTACTAAAGCTGGTAAGGAGGTTGTAATTGATTTAAACAGGATTAGAAATAATGGTTCTGTTAAGTGCTCTAACTGCGGGGTGAAAACAGTTCCTGCAACAAAATCAAGAAGAAATATAACACCATCTAAAAATGAAAGACAAGTTGATCATGTAATACCAAAAGCAAAGGGAGGACAAGGTTCCCCAAAGAATGGGCAAGTTCTATGTAGATATTGTAATAGGAAGAAAGGGAGTAAATGAAAAAAAAATTAACTGTTTTTTATTATGATTTAGAAGGTAATATTGAGAAGGAAAGGTTATCTGGTGATTTATTGTTAGATAATAAATTTGTAATTAGAGAAATTCCACTATTTGTTCCAAATTTGGCATTAAACGATATAGTCGAGGTCGAGGAAGATGAAGGCCACTTATTTTTTGCTGACCTTGTAAAAGCATCTGGTAATATAACTATACATATTGTTTTGTTAAAAAATTCATTCGAAAATTTATTTTCGATTATTAGAGAAAACAGAGGAACTATACGAAGATTTGGAGAAAGTTATCTAGCAGTAAATTTTACACTCTTGGATGACTATATGAAAACAAAAAGTATTTTAGATTTTTATGAGTTGAAGAATGTAATTAGTTACAAAGAATCTTGTTTGGGATAAATTTTATTAGGGCTGAGGTAGACTTAACATGCTTGCTAATCTACTTCAGCCCTTTTTGTTATTCTCGAAGGAACGTGGATTTCAGTTTAACTTTGGAGTACCAAAAGAGCAGGTAAAAATCTTGCAGAAGTGATGCTGAATTTAGGGACAATCTATTTTAGTTACAGAATAAAAGTATCGAAGTGAAAAACTATGATATCCATAAGAATCGAAGCAGCCTGATTCGCAATATTGCCAAACAGGCAGAGCAAAGAAAAACGCATTTGCCGGAAAATATGCAGCAAACCGTACAGATAGACCTTCGGGGGCAAAGGTATACGAAGGCAGATCAAGTAGATATAGCAGAGAAAATTGAAAGAAAAACCAAAGGTGTCATTAAAGCAGATGATGTTAAATTTATTACAGATGATAATTAGGAGTTGATTATGGTGTTAGCAGGATTTGTATCGCCAATGTGTCTTTTAATGGGCAGTGCACGGGATAGAACGATTCTGTATCGTTTTTTTCAGGAGCTGAAGGATTATTTGATTCGAAAACAGGTGCCGAATCATGAGTTAGTATCCGATAGGCTGTACCGCCGTTATGTTCGATGGGCCGATTTGGAAGAAACCAACCGGATTATGGTGCAGGTAGAAGACGATTTTATCAATGAAAATCCGCAAGAGAGGGAAGAATATCGTGTATTTTTTAAAGGGTTTTATGAATGTGTAGAAGAAGTTCGTTACTTAATTGAAATTGGCAGGAAAACTAATAACCGCTTTCAGACAGGCTTATTGGATATTGTTGAGTCTGCACTGGAAAAGGAGCTGCCGAATGAGTATTACGACGATTTACCGGATAATGCTGAGCCGGTTTGGATGCGCACAGAAGAGTTACCGTTAGACGAAATTTGCGATTATTATGCGAAAAAGTAGTTAATCTGGAAAAGTATTGATTTGTGTTTGATTGAGTTGGGTTGGCGCTAAGCGAAAAGGCTGTCTGAAAACTTATGATTAAGCTGACTGCCTGCATTTTTCAATGCAATTTAGCGGCTTAGTTCGCTTCGCGAACGATGCACAGACCAATATAAGCAACAGGGCGGCGCAACATCCGAATGTAGCAGAGGGGCATAGGCGCTGCTGTTAATGTTGCATCGGCTGTCGTTCCTGCATGGAAAGGGATTTCTGCAATAAAGGTAGCCGATACTAAAGTTGTGAGTGTGAGGCATGGAAAATAGTCATATAGATGTTGAGGAATATATTGCTGATATTTATGCGTTCTCTCTTTTTGTTTCTAATATTGAACAATGGGTGGCGTATTCTGAAGATATTTCAGAAAGCTGGAATCAATTAGAAATCTTGAATGCAAGTGCTTTGGATGAATGGGACTCTGAAGGTAGGCCAGCTCATTGGAAGAAGTGGCGTGATAAATATCAGCTTGAAGCAGAGTTATTATCTGGAAAGATTCTTTATGAGATTGAGTTGTTGATAGATAATAAGGCAAAAGAAATTGTTAGTGACTTTGGCGTTTTTTCTAGATTGGTTTTGCTTATAGAAGAAGACGATTATCTAAAGTCCAAATATTTTGATATTTTTAATAAGCTGGAAAATATTTATTTGCTGGCCTCGTGCAGTTTTGAAAAGCAAAGTGCATCTATTTTATCTTCATCTGAAAACTGGTCTTTACATAAAGAAGAGGCTTTTCAACTTGTTAAGCTTTTTTTAAGTTTGAATTATCATCTGGTCGTTAATAAGCTTAATCCTGCTTGAAAACTTATGGATCAATAAAGAAATAATTAAGCTGATGAAAAAAGTAAGTTAATTGATTATTTGGAGTTCATGAATTTAAAACAAAGAATCGGACTTATGGGGAAGGTAACCCAACAAATCGCTTGTGTAGAATTAATGAAACTATGGGAAAAAAATGTTTCTGATGAGAAGATTGAGAGGAAATAAAAGTGTTAATTGAAAAGTTAAAAGAGTGGTGTATAGGCTGTCTGAAAATGATTTTGCAGACAGCCTTTTTATTCAATAGTAGATGCAACTTAGAAAAAGCTATAATGCCATCGGTACTAAATTAAATAATGTATTCTTTTTCTGAATAAATGCTTTATGTAACGGAGTTACTTTTAAAAGGGTGCATTTTCGCGATTTTCATATTGCTAGCCATAAGGCATTAAATTTTAATATTCTTTTAAATCAAACCATGATTGAAAAATAACTATGTTCAAAAAAATACTTATCACTTTGGGGATTTTGGTTTCCGTTTTGTTCTGTGGTTCCATTCTTTTATTTAATATGAAGCCGGAAAGTTTTGATAATCTTAATGTAAAACATGATGAGAATTCTGCTGCCGACAGCAAAGCATTGGCTTCTCCGTATGTGCAGGAGATTGAGAGAGTTAAAGAATCAATATGGACTATGCATTATATCGGTAAGGTTGTATATAACGATAAAGCATATAACGATAAAATCAATCAACAGGAATTTGAGCGGAATGGCGATTTGGTTATCGAAGATAAGCCATTGGCTTCTGTAGACGATTATATAACTGTACTGCAGAAATTGGACTACCTAAAAGGCAAGGGTGAATGGTATAGCGATCAGCATAACGATGGTAAAGTTAAGTCCAATGCGAGTTATTATTTTTTTAAGGATAAATTGATAGAAGTTTCGAGGTTTTCGAATTGGGGTAAGAATAGTAGGGAGAATCTGAGTTCGGTTTTTGTTTATGCAAATGGCCGTCCCCGCTCTGCTCTAATTATCCGATTCAAATCTCAGGATGCTGCTGATGTAAAAGCCCCTATGTGGTCGGTTGTTATGATTTGGCAACCTGATGGTTCTGTTTTGATGAAAAGCAGTGAAGGGCGGGTTGATATGGCGGAATATGTAAATTGCAAGCGTTGCTATGCTGATGCTCTGCGTTATTTGCATGAGGCGCAGAATGCCGTTTTAAAAACGCAATATGTTTTTCAGGCGCAGAAGAAAAGCAATCAGATTGCTGCGAGAAATCTGCAAACGGTTGATTATCGGAACATGCCGGAAATTATGCCAGCAGGGATGAAGGCGAACAGCTTGGTTGTTGGTTATGACGAGCAACATCGGCCGGAAAAGATTTATTGGAGTTACGATAATGGGAAAAGGCGGCAGAGTTTTGAATATTATCTGGAAAACGGGCAGCTTTTCTTGGCGCAGTCTTCATCCGTTCCTCTAACGGCAGACGGAGAAACTGCTGATTTCAATGCACCGGAGCAACGCCAGACTTGGTTTATTCGAAACGGAGAAATTGTAAAGGAAGAACGGCGTGGCAAGTTGCCTGATTACCCTTTGAATATGGAGACAGTGCAGCGTGATATTTCGCGTTATGCAGATGCGGCGCAGAAAAGGCAACAGTGAGCATATGAGGTAAAGCAGTTTGATGCCTGTCTGAAACTTTTCAGACAGGCATTAGACTATTTTACTTGTGCCAAAATACTGGAATAGTTTTAAAACACATCGCCGCCGTCATCCGGTTGTTGTGAAAAGCGGGTGCATAGGGCGAGTATGTCGTGGCCGAATTTTTCGATTTTTGCTTCGCCCATGCCGTAGATTTCGTGCAGGTCGGCTTCGGTTTGCGGTAGGTTTTGCACGATGCTTTGCAGAGTGCGGTCGCCGAAGATGATGTAGGCGGGTACGTTTTCGGCTTTGGCCTGCTCCAGCCGCCAGCTGCGTAATTGCTGCCAGATGCGCTCTTCGCGCTCGGTGCGCAGCCATTGTGTTTGCGGGCCTGATGCGGTGGGTTTGGGGCGTTTGAGCGGGCGCAGCCGAACGGTTTGTTTGCCGGTTAGTATGACTTTGGCTGCGGGTGTGAGGCGCAGGGCTTGGTGATTGGTGGTGTCGGTGTCGAGCAGGCCGAGGCCGAGGCATTGGCGGGTAACGGCGCGCCAGTCTTTATCGGATTGTTCGGCGCCGATGCCGAAGGTAGAGAGTTTGTCGTGGCCGTTTTGTTTTATCCAGTCTTCGTCTTTGCCGCGCAATACGTTGATAACGTAGCCTGCGGCGAAGCGTTGGCCGACTCGGTAAACACAGCTGAGCAGCTTCTGCACCAATACCGTGCCGTCGAAGCGCTCGGGCGGATTGAGGCAGTTGTCGCAGTTGCCGCACGGGCCGCTTGCTTCGCCGAAGTGGCGCAGAAGGAGTACGCGGCGGCATTCGGCGGTTTCGCATACAGCGAACATGGCGTTGAGTTTGGCTAGTTCGATTTGTTTTTGAAATTCGCCGGCGCCGCTTTCTTGGATGCGTTCTTTAAGCAGCATTAGGTTGTTCATGCCGTAGCAAAGCCAGCTGGTGGCGGGCAGGCCGTCGCGCCCGGCGCGGCCGCTTTCTTGGTAGAAGTGTTCGATACTTTGCGGCATGTCGAGATGGGCGACGAAGCGTACGTCGGGTTTGTCGATGCCCATGCCGAAGGCTACGGTGGCGACGACGATGATGTTGTCTTCCTGTGTGAAGCGGCGCTGGTTTTGCGTGCGCTGCACCATGCTCAGGCCGGCATGGTAGGGAATGGCGTTCAGGCCGTGGCTGCTTAAAAATAAGGCGGTATCTTCCACGCTTTTGCGGCTCAGGCAGTAAACGATGCCGCTTTCGTTTTGCATGTCTTTGCGGATGAAGTCGAGCAGTTGTTTTTTGCCGTTGTTTTTTTCGACCACTTGGTAACGGATGTTCGGGCGGTCGAAGCTGGCGATGAATTCGGGAGCGTTTTCCAAATGGAGATAGTGCTTGATGTCGGCACGGGTTTCGGCATCTGCGGTGGCGGTGAGGGCGATGCGCGGCACTTCGGGATAGCGCGTGGCAAGCAGGCCGAGCTGCTGGTATTCGGGGCGGAAATCGTGCCCCCATTGGCTGACGCAGTGGGCTTCGTCGATGGCAAACAGGCTGACGCGTGTGTTGTCGAGAAAGCGCAGAAAGCGTTCGCTGACTAGGCGTTCGGGAGAAACGTATAAAAGTTTGAGATCGCCTGCGGCGATGTCTTCGGCGATTTGGCGCACTTCATCGGCCGGCGTGCCGCTGTGTACGCTGGCCGAATGCACACCGGCCACGCGCAGGTTGGCAACTTGATCGTTCATCAAGGCAATCAGCGGCGATACGACGACGGCCACGCCTTCCCGCATCAGAGCGGGAATCTGATAACAGAGCGATTTGCCGCCGCCAGTCGGCATCAGCACCAACAGGCTTTC
This sequence comes from Neisseria sp., assembly GCF_030527965.1. Lineage (GTDB taxonomy): Bacteria > Pseudomonadota > Gammaproteobacteria > Burkholderiales > Neisseriaceae > Neisseria. The sequence goes on along the minus strand of NZ_JAUMZU010000020.1, from coordinate 19,897 downwards.
TCCGCCGGCAAGCGTGTCGACGATTTCGGCCTGCCGTCCGCGAAAATCGGGATAGCCGAATACATCGTGCAAAATTCGCCGTGCATCGTCGCGCTGCTTGGTCATCTGAAGAATTCCGTTATAATAAGGCCGATATTTTAATGAATGCCTGTCTGAAAGGAAAGTTTATGAACCCAAGCAAGGCTTTGCGTTTTGTCGCGCCGCTTGTTTTACTCGGCGTACTTTCTGCCTGCGTCAGCGGCCCGCAAGTAGAAGGGAGCTGGCAGAGCATAGGCGAGAGCAGCGAAGGCAACATCCGCAATTATATTGATAAAAGCAGCATCAAACGCACCGGCAATTTGGTTTCTTTCCGAGATAAAAAAACGGTAGTCAACCAATCGCAAGAGCGTTATGTGAACACGCCCCGCTATAAAACCGCCATCGGCACATGGGAAATCGACTGCGCACGCAAAACCTACCGATTGAGCGCGTTGACCTTGCTGGATAAAGACGGTAAAGAATTGCTGAAGCAAAACTATACTTCGGTTAACGTGCGCCCGATGGCGGTGGCCGCCAGCGGCTCGATTGTTGAGAAGCAATACCAAACCGTTTGCGCCGGTAAATAATGCCTGCCTGAAAAGAATAAAGGATTAAACAAACATGAAGCCTCTTTTGATTGCCGCATTGGCGGTTGCCTTGTCGGCTTGCTCTTATATTCATCCGTCTTCCGGTCAGTCGGCCAATGCGCTGCCGGCCAATCTGCCGCCCTCCGCTACGGCGAAAGTAACGGCCGGTTCGAGTGCCGCCGGCGACGAACTGCTCAGCGCGCAAGCGGCCTACCGTGAAGCCGTTCGCCAGCAAAACCGCAGCGACGGCAACATCACCAGTCTGCAAAACCGTTTGCGCGATGCCGAGCGGCGCAAACAGGAAGCCGATGCCGACATTAGCCGCCTACGTACCGAGCTGCAACAAGCCAGCGAAGCCAAAACCGGCACCGATAGCGCCACACAAGCCGCCAGCCAACGTTTAAACGCCGCCTGGGCGGCCGCCCGACAGGCCGGTCTGGTACAATAAGCACATCATAAATGCCTGTCTGAAAAGCAGTTGCCCGTTTTCAGACAGGCATCACACCCACAACAAGAAAACCCGCATCATCCCCTTTTAATCCCCCGCTTTATGGAGAATCACAATATGGAACTCGTATTTATCCGCCACGGACTAAGCGAATGGAACGCCAAAAACCTGTTTACCGGCTGGCGCGACGTCAAACTTTCCGAGCAAGGCATGGCCGAAGCCGCCGAAGCCGGTAGAAAACTGAAAGAACAAGGCTATTTGTTTGACATCGCCTTTACCTCTGTATTAACCCGCGCCATCAAAACCTGCAACATCGTACTTGAAGAAAGCGATCAATTATGGGTGCCGCAAGTGAAAAGCTGGCGTTTGAACGAGCGCCACTACGGCCAGCTGCAAGGTCTGGACAAAAAACAAACCGCCGAAAAATACGGCGACGAGCAAGTGCACATCTGGCGCCGCAGCTACGATACCCTGCCGCCGCTGCTTGATCCGAAAGACGAATTTTCCGCTCATAACGACCGCCGCTATGCCCATCTGCCCAGCGACGTCGTGCCCGACGGCGAAAATCTGAAAGTTACCTTAGAGCGCGTGCTGCCTTTCTGGGAAGACCAAATCGCCCCCGCCATTTTGAGCGGCAAACGCGTATTGGTGGCCGCCCACGGCAACTCTTTGCGTGCATTGGCCAAGCACATTGAAGGCATTTCCGATGATGACATCATGGCCTTGGAAATTCCCACCGGCCAGCCGTTGGTCTACAAATTGGACGACAACCTGAAAGTTATTGAAAAATTCTATTTGTAAACCGCCTTTCGTAAAGAATGCCTGTCTGAAAACGTTTCAGACAGGCATTCAAGTATGATGCCCTAAGCGAATGAACCATCCCGCCCCACCAACCGCCCCTGTTTGGCTGTTCGACCTCGACAACACCCTGCATCATGCCGATGCGGGAATTTTTAAGCTGATTAATGGTCATATGACCGCCTATTTAGCGCGGAAATTGCAGTTGCCTGAAAAAGCCGCATCCCATCTGCGGCAGGATTATTGGCACCGCTACGGCGCCACGCTGGCCGGTTTGCAGAAGCATCATCCTGAAATCAACGTGCAAGAATTTTTGCAGCAAAGCCACCCATTGCCCGAATTGTTGGCCGCGCTGGTGCCGATGCCGCACACGGCCGCTACGCTGGCCGGCCTGAAAGGGCGCAAAGCCGTTTTTTCCAACGGCCCTTCGTTTTATGTTGCGGCTTTAATCGAACGAATGGCGCTTTCCGATTATTTCGAAGCTTTGTTGGGTACCGACGATTTCGGCCTGTTGTATAAGCCCTCCGACCAAGCATATTTAACCGTTTGTCGTTTGTTGGGTGCCGCTCTGGCCGACTGTATTATGATAGACGATAGTGCAGACAACCTGCACGCAGCCAAAAAGCTGGGTATGACAACGCTTTGGTTCGGCCAAGACAGCCATAATCTGCCCTTCGTTGATGCAGCCATACCCGACATGGCTGCTTTAGCTGCTTGGGCGGAAGCGGTCGGGTTGTATTGTTAAACTGCTTGATTGTGCTGTTGAGATACAGTTAAATTCGTTAAAATTTCGCTCATCAATTTATCTCAAGAAAAAAGGAATCCTCATGCGCCATATAAACTGCCTATTGCTTGTCCTTGCCTTGGCCGGCTGCTCTTGGGAAACCTATCAGCGTGAAGACGGCAGCACCTCTTTGCGTCAAAAATACCCGCAAGGTACTCGAGTGTATTACGAAGACGGCACTTATTCTCATAATATGCGCAACAACGAATTCCGCCCCGAGCAACACGCCATCAAGCCGCAAAGCACCGGCAACGAAGAAGCTCAAGGTACGCATTGGGAAAAACCGGTAAAAAAATAAACACAGAAAAACAATCACTCATAACACGGCCGGCAAATCCGACATGGCCGCCGTTTAGCTAAAAATTCCTCATAATCGATTTTAAGTAAAAGCCCTATGGATAAAAACAACCTGCACATAGTCATTCTCGCCGCCGGTAAAGGCACCCGCATGTATTCGAAGCAGCCTAAGGTGTTGCATGAAATCGGCGGGCAGCCTATGGTCGAGCGCGTTATCGATACCGCTGCGGCGCTCAAGCCACAAAGCATTGCCGTGGTGATCGGTCATGGCAAAGATCAAGTTTTGGCACGCGTGAAACGCGATGTGGTTTGGGTGGAGCAAACCGAACAGTTAGGCACCGGACATGCCGTAAAAGTTGCCTTGCCGCATCTGCCTGCCGAAGGGCGAACCTTGGTGCTTTACGGTGATGTGCCGCTGATTGATGCCGCCACGCTGCAAGCGCTATTGGAAGCGGCGGGTAATGAAGTCGGATTGCTGACCGATGTGTTGGAGAACCCGACAGGCTACGGCCGGATTATTCGCGAAAACGGCAACGTGGTTGCCATCGTGGAGGAAAAAGACGCGGATGCGGCGCAAAAAGCCGTTAAAGAAATCAATACCGGCATTTTGGTGCTGCCCAACGCCAAACTGGCCGGCTGGCTGGATGCGCTGCAAAGCAACAATGCGCAAGGCGAATATTACCTTACCGACTTAATCGGACTGGCCAACCGCGACGGCATCGCCGTGCATCCGGTGCAGGTTTCCGCATCGCATCTGGCTGCCGGCGTCAACAATAAAGTTCAGCTGGCCGAGCTGGAGCGGATTTTCCAAAACGATCAGGCTCAAAGCCTTTTAACTGCGGGTGTAACCTTGCGCGATCCTGCGCGTTTTGATTTGCGCGGCAGCCTCAAGCACGGACAAGATGTGGTGATTGACGTAAACGTGATTATCGAAGGCGAAGTGGAGCTGGGTGACGATGTAGAGTTGGGTGCCAACTGCGTGATTCGGAACGCTAAAATCGCTTCGGGCGCTAAAATCGCGCCGTTTTCCCATCTGGAAAATTGCGAAGTGGGCGCTGATTCCCGCATCGGCCCGTTTGCCCGTTTGCGCCCTAATGCCAAACTGGGCGAAGGTGTGCACATCGGCAATTTCGTTGAAGTGAAAAATACCGTGATGGGCAATGGCAGCAAAGCCAACCACCTTACTTATCTGGGCGATGCTGAAATCGGCAGCCGCAGCAACATTGGTGCCGGCACCATTACTTGTAATTACGATGGCGTCAATAAGCATAAAACCTATATCGGCGACGAAGTGTTTATCGGCTCAGGCAGCATGATTGTTGCGCCGGTTAAGATAGAAAACAGAGCCACCACTGGTGCCGGCAGCGTGATTACCAAAAACTGCCCCGAAGATACGCTGGTGCTTGCCCGAGCCCGTCAAACCGTTATCGAGGGCTGGATAAGACCGAAAAAAGAAGATAAAGAACAACGCTAATTCAGTTTTCAGACAGGCATGATGCTGATGCCTGTCTGAAAACGTTGCAATGCCTCAAATAACCCCCCGTTCACATTAAGCCGAACCCGCTGCCGAGCAGGCGACGGAAGAGGATTTCAAAGAAGGATAAAAATATGTGTGGTATCGTCGGCGCCATCCGCGCCAATCAAAATGTAGTCGATTTCCTGACCGACGGTCTCAAGCGCTTGGAATACCGTGGTTATGATTCTTCCGGTATTGCCGTGCAAACCGGCAACGAGATTACCCGTGTGCGCCGTGTCGGTCGCGTGCAGCTGATGGAAGACGCCGCGAAAGAAGAAGGCGTGAACGGACATATCGGTATCGGCCACACACGCTGGGCAACCCACGGCGGCGTAACCGAGCCGAACGCCCACCCGCATATTTCCGGCGGCCTGATTGCCGTTGTGCACAACGGCATCATCGAAAACTTCGAAGAAGAACGCAAACGTTTGCAGCAATTGGGTTATACCTTCGATTCGCAAACCGATACCGAAGTGATTGCCCACAGCGTGCACAATGAATACACCCATAACGGCCATGATTTGTTTGCCGCCGTACAAGCGGCCTGCGCGCGTTTTCACGGCGCCTATGCCATTAGCGTGATTGCCAACGACCAGCCCGAAAACATGGTGGTGGCTCGTATGGGCTGCCCGTTGCTGCTGGCTTTCGGCGATAAAGAAACATTTATTGCTTCCGATGTTTCCGCTGTGATTGCCTTTACCCGCAACATCGCTTATCTGGAAGACGGCGACATCGCATGGCTGACCGCCGACGGCATTCGCAAACTGCTGGATAAAGACGGCAAAGAAGCCAAACGTGAAGTAAAAGTATCCGAACTGTCGCTGGCTTCATTGGAGCTTGGTCCTTACAGCCACTTTATGCAAAAAGAAATCCACGAGCAGCCTAAAGCCGTATCCGATACTGCCGAAGTCTTCTTGGACGGCGGTTTCGAACCGGAAAATTTCGGCCCGAATGCCGCTCAGGTTTTGAATGAAATCGAAAGCATCAAAATCCTTGCTTGCGGTACATCCTACTATTCTGCGCTGACCGCCAAATACTGGCTGGAAGGCATTGCCAAAGTGCCGACCGATGTGGAAATCGCCAGCGAATACCGTTATCGCGATGTTATTGCCAATCCCAAACAACTGATTATCACCATTTCCCAATCGGGCGAAACGCTGGATACGATGGAAGCGCTGAAATACGCTCAATCGCTGGGGCATAAACACAGCCTGTCGATTTGTAACGTGATGGAATCCGCTTTGCCGCGCGAGAGCGAATTGGTCTTGTATACGCGCGCCGGTGCAGAAATCGGCGTGGCTTCCACCAAAGCCTTTACGACTCAGTTGGTTGTTTTGTTCGGTCTTGCGGTAACGCTGGGTAAAATGCGCGGTTTCGTTAGCGAGGAACAAGCTCGCGAATACACCGAAGAATTGCGTCAGTTGCCGGGCAGCATTCAGCATGTGTTGAATCTGGAGCCGCAAATTGCCGCTTGGGCACAAAAATTTGCTCAGAAAAACAGCGCGTTGTTCTTAGGTCGTGGTATTCACTACCCGATTGCGCTTGAAGGTGCGTTGAAATTAAAAGAAATTACCTATATTCACGCCGAAGCTTACCCTGCCGGTGAATTGAAACACGGCCCGCTGGCGTTGGTTGATGAAAATATGCCGGTTGTGGTGATTGCGCCGAAAGACCAGCTCTTGGATAAAGTGAAAGCCAATATGCAGGAAGTAGGCGCGCGCGGCGGCGAACTTTTTGTGTTTACCGATTTAGACAGCCACTTTGAAGAAAGCGACGGCGTGCACATTATCCGTACACCGCGCCACGTCGGCGCACTTTCGCCGATTGTCCATACCGTGCCGGTTCAGCTTTTGTCATACCATGCCGCTCTGGCGCGAGGTACCGACGTCGACAAACCGCGCAACTTGGCTAAATCGGTCACAGTGGAGTAGGCGGAGCTTTGTTTTTCTGAAAAACCTTCGAGGTGTTATATTGATGCCTTGAAGTGTTTGTTGGAGAGATATGATGTCTTATCGCATTTTTTACGATGCCGATTGCCCTATTTGCCAACGTGAAATGTCGTTGCTGAGCACATCGAACGATAAAGCCAATCTGCTTATTCTGCCTGTGCAGGGTAATGAATATATGTTGGCAAAATATGGTATTGAGCGAGAGGCGGCATTGACGCTTATTCATCTGATTACGCCGGATGATGTGGTTGTTAGCGGAATGCCTGCCTTGCGCTTGGTTTATGCACAATGCAATCGTCCGTTAACGCGCTTCTGGAACCTGCCCGGCATTCGGCAATTTAGCGACTGGGGTTACCCGTATTTTGCCCGTTATCGCTATTATGTTCCCCGCTGGTTGTTGCCTCGGGCGAAATGTTCGAATGGCACTTGCTATAAGAAGCGTTAAGGGACTGAGGTTTAAAATGCGAGGCTCCATCTATGAATGACCGTTACCGTCCGTTTCTTTTCTTTAGCATTGCTTTGCTTGTGCCTTGGTTGTTGTGGTTTGCTGCGGCAGGAATTAGCCGTTCGCCGCAGCAAGAAGCGTATCAGGGTTTGCAGGGCATGCTGGGACTTATCGGCTTGTTGGCACCGGCGTTAACCGCGGCGGTGCTGTTTTTTCGGGCGCCTGTATTGGCCGCAGATTTGCGGACGAGATTGTTTCGGTTGGGCGGCTTTCCGCGTCGTTATCTGTGGCTTGCCGTGTTTTTGTTGCCGGTGTCGTTGATTGTAGCGCAACTGATTTCCATCTGCTTTGGGCATAGCTGGGCGCAATTTACTGTGTCGGGGCATCCGTCGTTTCGCTCGGCGTTGTTTTCGCCTTGGTTTATGCTGATGTTTGCGCCCGTAGCGGAGGAGCTGGCGTGGCACAGTTATGGTACCGACAGCCTCAATAAGCGTTTCAGCTTGTTTACCACGTCTATGATTTTTGCCGTCTATTGGGCTTTCTGGCATTTCCCGCTGTTTTTTATCAAAGGATATTATCAAAGTGAAGTGGCGGTGCAAGGTTGGCTATATACCCTTAATTTTGTGGTCAGTTTGCTGATATTCGTGTTGTTGATGAATTGGTTGTACGTTAAAAGCGGCCGAAGCGTGATGGTAGCCATATTATTCCATTTGTGCGGCAATGTGGGGAATGAAGTGTTTGCCACTCATCCCGACAGCAAAGTCATTCAAACTGTTTTGTTGACGGTGCTGGTCTTGTGGGTGCTGTATAAAGAGAAGGCGGTGTTTTTCCTTCAGCGCAAGGAGAACGAGGCATAAATGCCTGTCTGAAAAGTAGTTTGGAAAACAGAATCCGCCCGACGGTTTTTGCGCCGTCGGGCGGATTCTGTTTTGCCGGGTTGATTTAAATCATTGGCTGGATATAAAGGTTTGCTTTGTTGTAGTTTGATGTAATAAAATTCGATTCGTCTGAAAGACGTCGAATTTTCAGACAGGCTTAAACTTGCTTTATTAAGCAGCTAACCTTCGTGGTTAGGGGAACCACATGCAATCGAATTATCTCAACCATCTTGATGCTAAATTACATTATCAAACAGGCGGAACAGCCAACAAACCGGTATTGGTGCTGCTGCACGGCGGTTTGGGTTCTATCGCAGATTTCGATGCGGTTTTACCGCAACTGCAGCCTCAATTTCGTTTGATTGCCATTGATACGCGCGGGCACGGACGTTCTACTCTGGGCAGCGCCAAATTGACTTACCAACAGTTTGCTGATGACGTGCTGCATATTCTCGGCCATGAAGGTATCGAGCAATTCAGCCTGTTCGGTTTCGGCGACGGCGGTATTTGCGCCTACCGTATCGGTGCCATATGCGGCGGCGTGGATAAAATCATCACGCTAGGCGCGCATTGGCATGCTGACAATCTCAGCAGAATCCGCCCGCTTTACAATCAGCTGGACGAACATGCTATTTATACCTATATGCCGGAAGCGGTGGCTTTTTATCGAGAGAACAATCCTCGTCCCAATGTGGCTTTGTTGACCGAGCATCTGAAAACCATGTGGCTGGATAACGGCGATAGCGGTTATCCGAACAACAGCGTTCGGTCTGTTAAGGCTTCCATTTTGGCCATGCGCGGTGAAACCGATTTTCTGCTGGGCTGGGAAGATATGGCTTCGCTGAAAAGCCTGGTGCAGGCCATCCATTTGGCGAACATCCCGTTTGCCGGCCATGAGGCCGTTAAAGAGCAGCCGGAAATGGTTTTAGCGGCGATTAAAGCGTTTTGGGCTTTCTAAAAGAAGACCTGCCGAGCAAACATAATGCCTGTCTGAAAAGGTTTCAGACAGGCATTATGTCGGGTAAGGCTTTTAGGTTTGCTTACGGTTGTACAAGAGGGAAATCAAGATAGATACGCCCAGTGCGCCGAACACAACGGCCAACGAGGCGCCTACGGGAATGTGTACCCATTTGACAATCAGCATTTTGATGCCGATAAAACTCAAAACAAAAGCCAAGCCGTAATTGAGGAAAATAAAACGGTCTGCAATATCGGCCAGCAGAAAATACATGGCGCGCAAGCCGAGAATGGCAAAGATATTGGAAGTCAGCACGATAAACGGGTCGGTGGTGACGGCGAAAATAGCAGGAATGCTGTCTACCGCAAACACAACGTCGGAGAGCTCGACCATAATCAAAACCAATAACAGCGGCGTAGCAACGCGTTTGGCATTTTCTACGATGAAAAATTTCTCACCGTTTAGATTGGAGCTGACGCGGATATGCTTTTGCAGCCAAATCAGCATTTTATTTTGTGATAAATCCTCTTCTTCGTCATCACCGCCGTGTTTCAGCATTTTCAAGCCGGTATAAAGCAAGAATGCGCCAAAAATATACAATACCCAAGAAAACTCGCGCACCAAAACCGCGCCGATAAACACCATAGCCGCCCGTAGTACGATGGCGCCGAATACACCGTAAAGCAAAACCCGATGCTGGTATTGCGAAGGCACTTTGAAATAGCTGAAAATCATCAGGAAAACGAAAAGGTTGTCTACCGCCAACGATTTTTCCAACACATAACCGGTAAAAAATTCCATCACCTTTTGCGCCGCCACCGCCTGCCCGATGGCCTGATTGTGCGCCAGTTCCCAATAAAGCCAGCCGGCGAACCCGCAGGAAACCGCAATCCAGATGATGGTCCAAGTCAGCGCCTCTTTCGCGCTCACTTTATGCGAGCCAGCTTTCTTAAGCGAGAGCATGTCAACGGCGATCATGATCAAAACGGCGATAAAAAACACACCGTAAAATAGCGGTGTGCCGACGGATATTTGATTGGGCATAAGCTGCATTCCTTTTTAAACTAAGCGCATCCGAAATGACCGATTGTATCAGAAGTGTAAGAACAAAAAAGGAAAATCGAAAGGAAAGCCTGTCTGAAATGTTCAGACAGGCTTTCTACCATGTAAGGTAAAACATCGTTTTGGCCAACAAAACAATCAATATCATATGGCACAGCACAGCCTTATGGATGTATTTAGACCAAGCCACGGTCAAAGTGTTACTGCGCATTTTGCGCACGGCAATAATAAAATGCCCCAATACGCTCAGAGCGAGTAAAACTTTTAAAACCAGCTGCATTGAAAACGCCGAACCAAAAGGATGAGCAAAAGCGGAGAGATAACGGTGTGCCATAGCCAAACCGGAAAGAAACAATCCGATAACGATAAACGGCATAACCCGTGTCGCTCTGCGCGATATGGCTTTTTCAACTTCCCTGCGCGATTCGCGAGAAACCTGCTTGGTATGGATGACGCTCAGTACCAAGGTTTCGAAAAGCACGCCGCCGACAAACGCAATCGCGCAAAATAAATGAACAATATGGGCAATGGCATAGACTGACATAACATAATCCTGTAAAACTTTAACGCGTGCAACGTGTCTTATCAACCACGCAGCCCGAATATGTAAGGGTGCGCCAATATTATATGACAGTTTGAATGATTAATCGTTTATTATGGATTAAGGAGTTAAACCATGAGAATCGCCGTAACCAAAGTAATCGTTTTAGCCGCAACCGCAGCTTTGCTCAGCGCCTGCCAAGGTCTCAGCACCTCTCAGCGTAATACAGCTGCCGGCGCGGTTGTTGGCGGAGTGGCGGGCAATTTGATCGGTAAAGATACCGGCTCAACATTGGGTGGAGCCGCATTAGGTGGCGTTATCGGTAGTCAGATTAACAAATAAAGGGCTTGTTTGCCGTTTTAACATTGCCCCTCTGAATTGAAATACCATAATGCCTGTCTGAATTTTTCAGACAGGCATTATTTTTGCTTGTCTCGTATCTGTTGCTTTCAAATTGCATTTTTCAAACAAAATATCCCAACCGCAGTAAAAGGCGTTTCATCCCCCGTTGACTAAATGCTTGTAATGCCGCTATAATTCCGCTCTTGTCGGCATGGTGCCGGCAAGTATTTAACTCAACAGGACGAGAAAATATGCCAACTATTAACCAATTGGTACGCAAAGGCCGTAAAAAGCCCGTGTACATCAATAAAGTGCCTGCGCTTGAAGCATGCCCGCAAAAACGCGGCGTATGCACACGCGTATACACAACAACACCTAAAAAACCGAACTCTGCATTGCGTAAAGTATGTAAAGTTCGCCTGACCAACGGTTTCGAAGTGATTTCCTATATCGGCGGTGAAGGCCACAACCTGCAAGAACACAGCGTCGTATTGATTCGCGGCGGTCGTGTAAAAGACTTGCCGGGTGTGCGTTACCATACCGTTCGCGGCTCTTTGGATACCGCAGGTGTGAAAGATCGTAAACAAGCCCGTTCTAAATACGGTGCTAAACGCCCTAAATAATTTGAATCTGATGGCACGTCGGTTGCAATGAGCGCAGCCGAGTAAGTGAATATCCCGATGGGTATTCATGGGATTGCCCCAACTGAATAGAAATTAAGGAATTAAAATGCCAAGACGTAGAGAAGTCCCCAAGCGCGACGTATTGCCGGATCCGAAATTCGGCAGTGTTGAGCTGACTAAATTTATGAACGTATTGATGATTGACGGTAAAAAATCAGTTGCCGAGCGCATCGTTTATGGTGCACTTGAGCAAATCGAGAAAAAAACCGGCAAAGTTGCCATCGAAGTGTTCAACGAAGCCATTGCCAACGCCAAACCGGTCGTTGAAGTGAAAAGCCGCCGTGTGGGCGGTGCCAACTACCAAGTTCCTGTTGAGGTTCGCCCTTCACGTCGCTTGGCTTTGGCAATGCGCTGGGTACGCGATGCAGCCCGTAAGCGTGGTGAGAAATCTATGGACCTGCGCCTGGCAGGCGAGTTGATGGATGCGGCAGAAGGCCGTGGCGGCACGCTGAAAAAACGTGAAGAAGTGCACCGTATGGCGGAAGCTAACAAAGCATTCTCTCATTTCCGCTTCTAATCACCATTTAGAAAGGCGACCGACATGGCTCGTAAAACCCCTATCAGCCTTTACCGCAATATTGGTATTTCAGCCCATATTGACGCAGGCAAAACCACCACCACCGAACGCATTCTGTTCTATACCGGCTTGACCCACAAACTGGGTGAGGTGCACGACGGTGCGGCCACAACCGACTGGATGGAACAAGAGCAAGAGCGTGGTATTACCATTACCTCTGCTGCCGTAACCGCTTTCTGGAAAGGCATGGGCGGTCAGTTTAAAGAACACCGTTTCAACATCATCGACACTCCGGGACACGTAGACTTTACCGTTGAGGTAGAGCGTTCTATGCGTGTACTGGATGGTGCCGTGATGGTTTATTGCGCGGTGGGCGGCGTACAGCCTCAATCCGAAACCGTATGGCGTCAAGCTAACAAATACAACGTTCCGCGTTTGGCTTTCGTTAATAAAATGGACCGTCAAGGCGCCAACTTCTTCCGTGCCGTTGAACAGATGAAAACACGTTTGCGCGCGAACCCTGTGCCGATTGTAGTTCCTATCGGAGCGGAAGACGGCTTTGAAGGCGTAGTTGATCTGATCAAAATGAAAGCCATTATTTGGGACGAAGCCTCTCAAGGTATGAAGTTTGAATATGGCGATATTCCGGCTGATCTGGTAGATACTGCCGAAGAATGGCGTCAGAATATGATTGAGGCCGCAGCCGAAGCCACCGAAGAATTGATGGATAAATATCTTGGCGGCGAAGAGTTGACCGAAGAAGAAATCGTTGCCGCGTTGCGTCAACGTACTTTGTCTGGCGAAATCCAGCCGGTTTTATGCGGTTCAGCCTTTAAAAATAAAGGCGTGCAGCGTATGTTGGATGCAGTAGTGGAATTCTTGCCCGCTCCTACCGACATTCCTCCTGTACAAGGCAGCAATCCGAACAATGACGAACCCGAGAGCCGCGAAGCCAGTGACGATGCCAAATTCTCTGCTTTGGCATTTAAACTGATGAACGATAAATACGTGGGTCAGTTAACCTTTATTCGTGTTTACTCCGGCGTGGTTAAATCAGGCGATAGCGTTATCAACTCCGTTAAAGGAACCCGCGAGCGTATTGGCCGCTTGGTTCAGATGACTGCCAACGACCGTGATGAAATCGAAGAAGTTCGTGCCGGCGATATCGCTGCGGCTATCGGCCTGAAAGATGTGACTACTGGTGAGACTTTGTGTTCTGACGATGCGCCGATTATTCTGGAACGCATGGAGTTTCCGGAGCCGGTGATTCACGTTGCCGTTGAGCCGAAAACCAAAGCCGACCAAGAAAAAATGGGTATTGCCTTGAACCGTTTGGCTAAAGAAGACCCGTCTTTCCGCGTACGCACAGATGAAGAATCCGGACAAACCATTATTTCCGGTATGGGCGAATTGCACCTGGAAATCATCGTTGACCGTATGAAACGTGAATTTGGTGTCGAAGCTAATGTCGGTGCACCGCAAGTGGCTTATCGCGAAACGATTCGTAAAGAAGTGGAATCTGAAGCCAAGCACGTTAAACAATCCGGTGGTAAAGGCCAATACGGACACGTTGTCATCAAGATGGAACCGATGGAACCCGGTGGCGAAGGCTACGAGTTTATCGACGAAATCAAAGGCGGTGTGATTCCGCGTGAATTTATCCCGTCTTGCGACAAAGGTATCCGCGATACGCTGCCGAACGGTATTGTTGCCGGCTATCCTGTGGTAGACGTTCGCGTACGCCTGGTTTTTGGTTCTTACCATGACGTGGACTCTTCGCAAATCGCGTTTGAGTTGGCAGCATCGATGGCCTTTAAAGAAGGTATGAAAAAAGCCAGCCCTGTATTGCTGGAACCGATTATGGCTGTTGAAGTGGAAACCCCGGAAGACTACATGGGCGATGTTATGGGCGATTTAAACCGTCGCCGCGGCATCGTGCTGGGTATGGATGACGACGGTATCGGCGGTAAGAAAGTCCGTGCCGAGGTGCCGTTGGCCGAGATGTTCGGCTACTCAACCGACCTGCGTTCCGCAACCCAAGGTCGTGCAACATATTCAATGGAGTTTAAGAAATATGCCGAAGCTCCTGCACATGTTGCCGCACAAGTTACAGAAGCCCGCAAAGGCTAACCTGTTTGAAAAGGCTGTCTGAAAACTTTTGGCAGCCACCTTTTGATCTTTAATTGTTCTTTAATGAAGGAATTAGCTCATGGCTAAAGAGAAATTCGAACGTAGCAAACCGCACGTAAACGTTGGCACCATTGGTCACGTTGACCATGGTAAAACCACATTGACCGCTGCACTGACCACTATTTTGGCTGAAAAATTCGGCGGTCAGGCAAAAGGCTACGACCAAATCGACAATGCCCCGGAAGAAAAAGCCCGCGGTATTACCATCAACACTTCACACGTTGAATATGAAACCGAAACCCGCCACTACGCACACGTAGACTGCCCGGGTCACGCCGACTATGTTAAAAACATGATTACCGGTGCGGCCCAAATGGACGGCGCGATTCTGGTGGTATCTGCTGCCGACGGCCCGATGCCGCAAACCCGCGAACACATCCTGTTGGCTCGTCAGGTAGGCGTTCCCTATATCTTGGTATTCATGAACAAATGCGACATGGTTGATGATGCCGAGCTGTTGGAGCTGGTTGAGATGGAAATCCGCGACCTGCTGAGCAGCTACGACTTCCCGGGAGACGACTGCCCGATCGTTCAAGGTTCTGCTTTGAAAGCCTTGGAAGGTGATGCCGCTTACAAAGAAAAAATCTTTGAACTGGCTGCTGCATTGGATAGCTACATTCCGACACCTGAGCGTGCGGTAGACAAACCTTTCTTGTTGCCTATCGAAGACGTATTCTCTATTTCCGGTCGTGGTACTGTAGTAACCGGTCGTGTAGAGCGCGGTATCATCAATGTTGGTGACGAGATTGAAATCGTTGGCTTGAAAGCGACTCAGAAAACCACTTGTACCGGTGTGGAAATGTTCCGCAAACTGTTGGATCAAGGTCAAGCCGGTGATAACGTAGGTGTTCTGTTGCGTGGTACTAAACGTGAAGAGGTTGAACGCGGCCAAGTATTGGCTAAACCGGGTTCGATTACTCCTCATACCAAATTCAAAGCGGAAGTTTACGTTTTGAGCAAAGAAGAAGGTGGTCGTCATACTCCGTTCTTCGCCAACTACCGTCCGCAATTCTACTTCCGTACAACAGATGTTACCGGTGCGGTTACTCTGGAAGATGGTGTTGAAATGGTAATGCCTGGTGAGAACGTAACGATTACAGTAGAACTGATTGCTCCGATTGCGATGGAAGACGGTCTGCGCTTTGCGATTCGTGAAGGTGGTCGTACCGTAGGTGCCGGTGTGGTATCTTCTATCATCGCTTAATCGGAAGGATATTGATAAATGGCAAACCAAAAAATCCGTATCCGTCTGAAAGCTTATGATTACAGCTTGATTGACCGTTCTGCTCAGGAAATTGTTGAAACTGCTAAACGTACCGGTGCCGTGGTAAAAGGCCCGATTCCGTTGCCAACCAAAATCGAGCGTTTCAATATTCTGCGTTCTCCGCACGTGAATAAAACTTCACGCGAACAGTTGGAAATCCGCACCCATTTGCGTTTAATGGATATTGTGGATTGGACTGATAAAACAACTGATGCGTTGATGAAGCTTGACTTGCCTGCGGGCGTGGATGTGGAAATCAAAGTACAGTAATCAGATTTTATCTGGTGCAGAAATCCCCGATAACTTTCAAAGTTGTCGGGGATTTTAACGTTTTAGTTTTGTGTAGCGAATTTGGATAAATGTGTGAATCGCTTTTGCAAGCAGTTGAAGAAGAGCCTTCTTGATTATTATGACTGTTGAGTAGCAGGTAAAAGTGACAATTAAGTTGGCATCTGATTATTGTGATGATATGTGAAGAATGGCGGTTCCGTAGCTTGTATAGGATGCCCTTGCTGAATTTTTCAGACAGGCATAGGTAGGTTTTTTAAGGGGTTTCCATTATTATCATGGTTTCATTTTTAAAGAAACGGTTTGGAAGCATCATGAAAAGTTTAGGCATTATCGGCGGCATGAGCCCGGAAAGTACGGTTTCTTATTATCAAATGATTAACCGTGAGGTGAATCGTCGTTTGGGTGGCAATAGCAGTGCGGATATTTGGATGCACAGCGTGAATTTTGAAACGATTGCCGCTTTGCAGCGTGCGGGAGATTGGCAGAATGCGGGGAAGGTTTTGGCAGAAAGTGCGCGCCAATTAGAAAAAGTAGGGGCTCAGGCACTGGTGTTAACAACCAATACGATGCATAAAGTGGCGGATGCGATTGAACAATCGGTTAGCATTCCGTTGATTCATGTGGTGGATGTTACCGCTGAAGCGATCAAAGCGCAGCGGTTGGGCACGGTAGGGCTGCTGGGAACGCGTTTTACGATGAATGATGGCTTTTATACGGAGCGCATGCGGCGTTTGGGCGTGGCTACTTTGGTGCCGTCAGACGCGCAGCAAGCAGAAATCCATCGCGTGATTTTTGAGGAGCTTTGTTGCAATTGGTTTACCGATGAGGCGCGACAGGCTTATCTTGAAATCATGGCCGACTTGAAAGCTGCCGGTGCGCAGGGTGTGATTTTCGGTTGTACTGAAATCGGCTTGCTGCTCAAACCTGAAGATTGCCCGCTGCCGGTATTTGACAGTACTGCCATTCATGCAATGGCGGCGGTTGAGTTTGTTTTATCTTGAGGCCTGTCTGAAGATGAGCTATTGCGAATCGGTTAATGCGTTGCCGAATGATACGGATAATCCGAATAAACGTTATCACGATGATGCGTATGGTTTTCCCATTGAAGATGATAATGAGTTGTTCGGGCGGTTGCTGCTGGAAATCAATCAGGCGGGTTTGAATTGGACGATGATTTTAAACAAACAGGCGGCTTTTCGCTCGGCTTATGCAAACTTTGATATTGCTACGGTAGCGGCTTTTTCCGAAGCGGATCGGGCTCGTTTGTTGGCCGATGCGGGCATTGTGCGTAACCGTTTGAAAATCAACGCCGCGATTGAAAATGCACGCGAGATTCTGATTTTGCAGCAACAATACGGCTCGTTTAAAAATTGGCTGGACAAGCATCATCCGATGACATTGGCGCAATGGGTAAAGCTGTTTAAACGGCATTTCAGATTTGTCGGCGGCGAGATTGTGAACGAATTTTTGATGAGTACCGGTTATCTGGCAGGAGCGCATACGGCGGATTGCCCGATTTATGCGAAAGTATTGGCTTGCCGGCCGAAGTGGGCGGAATAGAGCGTCTTTATATGATGAATTAAGTTTGAAATAAGATAAGAATCTGTTTCCAGAAATCTTGCGCCGTAGCAATAGCAGCAGTATATCCAATGCATTTTTAATGTTGCTCTCAATCGTTCTATCGATTCTATTAATAATAAGACTACCGATAATCTAAAAATAAAATACTTTTCAAGAATTCTATTTTAAAATCAATCAGGCTGTCTGAAAGTCTCGAACAGCGTGATTATCCATTCGTAAAGAAAGAGCCTTTATGAAACCCTTTACTTCCCTTCTAACCGCAGTCTTATTGTCCGCCGCCAGCCTGAGCGCCTGTGGCGGGTCGGAGAACCGTATGAGCATTTAAGAGCAGACTGAAAAGCGTTTCCAACTCAATCCTCACCCTACAAAAGCCTACCGCATTAAAATCAAAATCAACGATGAGCCCGGACCTTTGAAGTTAATGGGGAATATGGATGTAGGCTACAAAGCTCAAAATTGCTCATATATTATTAACTCTTTAGAAGGGGCTTCAACAGAACCTTATAAGCGTATTCAAACTAAAATTCTTCAAATAGGAGAATTTAAGTATGAGACTATTGTTTATTTAGATGCAATGCAAGATGAAGACTATTTTGGAAAGGGTGTTTGTCATTGGAAGCCCGAAGGTTTCGGCTTCGCACTTAAAGCAACAGGCAAACCAGAAGAAACAGAATTCAATTTTGGGGATTTTTTAAATGAATTACAAGAGAGAAAAACACTAACCAAATATTATTGGAAAGGTGGTTATCCTTATTTTAAGAATGATGACGGTTCAAGATATAACGATGATGATGTAGTTTCTTATGGCGCTGATTCCCCAACCAAATATAGTACAGACAGGCAAGGGAATTTATTCAGCATGACTGTTACACTTGAGGAGATGAAACAATCATAACTACCAAACAACAAAATGCTCGCTTCGCATCAAAATTTATTTACCCAACGGATTGATAATCAGGCTGTCTGAAAGCCTCGAACAGCGTGATTATCCATTCGTAAAGAAAGAACCTTTATGAAACCCTTTACTTCCCTTCTAACCGCCGCCTTATTATCCGCCGCCAGCCTGAGCGCCTGCGGCGGATCGGAGAACCGTATGAGCATTCAAGAGCAGACTGAAAAGCGTTTCCAACTTAATCCGCACCCTACAAAAGCCTACCGCATTAAAATCAAAATCAACGATGCGCCCGGGCCTTTGAAGCTGATTGGCGATATGTATATAGGCTATACGGCTCAAAACTGTTCGTATGTCATTAATGAGTTTGAAGGTGCTTCAACCAATCCGCACAAAGACATTCCGAACAAAATTCGTCAAATTGGGCAAGATGAGTATGAGAGCATCATTTATTTTGATGCAATGCAGGATGAAGACTATTTCGGGAAAAGCGTCTGCAAATGGGAAGTTGAAAACTTCGGCACAGCCTTTAAAGCGACGGGTAAGCCTGAGGAAACAGCATTTAATGTCAGCGATGCAATGGAAAAACTGATAGAGAAAAAAACTCTAACTAAATATTATTGGAAAGGAGCATATCCTTATTACAAAAATAATGATGGTTCTATGAAAATAAGAATTGATGGTGTTGGAACAAATGAGTTTGGTGAAGCTTTGGATGATTATCGGCCTGAACAATATAAAGATTTATTTAAAATAACGGTCACACTTGAAAAGATGAAGTGATGACTACAAGACAACAAAATGCTCGCTTCGCATCAAAAAACCTATTTATCGAACGGATTGATAATCAGGCTGTCTGAAAGCCTCGAACAGCGTGATTATCCATTCGTAAAGAAAGAGCCTTTATGAAACCCTTTACTTCCCTTCTAACCGCAGCCTTATTATCCGCCGCCAGCCTGAGCGCCTGCGGCGGGTCGGAGAACCGTATGAGCATTCAAGAGCAGACTGAAAAGCGTTTCCAACTCAACCCGCACCCTACAAAAGCCTACCGCATTAAAATCAAAATCAACGATGCACCCGGGCCTTTGAAGCTGATTGGCGATATGTATGTAGGCTATACGGCTCAAAACTGTTCTTATGTCATTAATGAGCTTGAAGGTGCATCAACCAATCCGCACAAAGACATTCCGAACAAAATTCGTCAAATTGGGCAAGATGAGTATGAGAGCATCATTTATTTTGATGCAATGCAGGATGAAGACTATTTCGGGAAAGGCGTCTGCAAATGGGAAGTTGAAAACTTCGGCACTGCCTTTAAAGCGACGGGTAAGCCTGAAGAAACAACATTTAATGTCAGCGATGTAATGGAAAAGCTGATAGAGAAAAAAACACTGACCAAATATTATTGGAAGGCTCGCTATCCTTACTATAGAAATGAAGACGGTTCCATTGCCCTACAAAATGATGGAATCGAGGGGATGCCTAAAGGTGTAATTGGTTACGTTTATTTTGGTGCGGATTCTCTAAAAGGGTTTAATAAAGAACAGCTAAAAAATTTATTTAGTATATCGGTTACACTTGAGGAGATTAAATGATGAGCCACCCAAGTGCCCAACAGTCTGCGAATCTGGCGGCTGATGCTTATAACACACGCAAAGAAACCCCATTAAACCAAACTATTCCCATTGGTGGGCACAACTATAAAGTGCTTAAAGTTCATACCAACCCTAAAACAGGTTATTACGGCGCAGTCTATCAAGATGCCGAAACCAATGAGATTATCGTTGTCCATCGGGGAACCGAATCGCCTCTCAAAGACTGGAGAGATGCCCAAACTGACCTCAAGATGGTTACCG
>NZ_JAUMZU010000001.1 GCF_030527965.1 Neisseria sp. | reverse complement strand
GCACAAGCCGCCAAACAATAGTTGCCAGCCGGTAAGTGCTAAAACGGGCAATTGTATTTTCCAATGTTGGTAAAGAAAGCCACCCGTCACCATAGAAACAGCACTTAACAACGCAGCGATAATGCCGACCGTATCGAATTGTGCTTGTGGTGAATAAACTAATAACGCGATGCCAAACACACCCAAACCGGCAGCCTGCCAAGTGCTTTTGGGAAACGATTGTTTACCTGCTAGCCAAGTTAAAGCCAGCACCATTAAAGTTTGTGTTGAATTTAAAATAGCTGCCAGACCGCCTGATAAGCGATATGCAGCAACAAACAACATTGCTTGGAAAAAACCGATATTAAGTGCGCCTAAAATAAACACTTTTGGCCAATCACGCTTACAAGGTAAGCGACGTTGCGAGTACCCGTATTAATGCTACGGTAAACGGACGGTCTGGCGGCAGAAACGCGACCGTTGCCAGATAAGTTGACCCCCAGATCAACATACAGATGCCTATCGCATGGCTATCTTCACAAAGTGCCAAAGCAAAATTCAAAAAAAAACACCGACTAAGGCGGTAAATACGACGCTGTTGCGTGATAATGAAAAGTCGTTTCTTGCCGATATATCAAGCCGGCGAAGGCCAGTGCACCAACAAATAGCTGCCAGAAACTCATGACAAAACTGTAAAGCGGTGCGAACACAATCATGAGGCTACCCAAACCAAAAAACACACAAACTAAAATTAAACCGCCGATGGCGAGACTATCATCGTGTGAGTATCGGAAAACCTAGAAAAGCCCCTAAGCTACATCACAAAAAAAATTGCACACAGCGGCAAAAAAAGATTCAGAGTTTCGCTAAATTCATCAGCAATGTTCCGCTAACAGCTAGTGCACCACCGAATAACAAACTAAAATCTAGCGCCTCACCCAGCCACAGAGCGGCAATTAAAATGCCTACAACAGGTACCAGCGCAATATAAGCGGAAGCAGTACCGACGCCAAGCGCATGCACCCCTGCAAAAAACCACAAATACGTCAGCGCAGTTGCACCCAAACCCATCGCGAGCAAACACAACCAAACTGAAATTGGTGCTTGCAAGGCAATCGTCCAAGCCTGTGTGCCTTCATAAAACAGCGCTGCTGCGAATAAAAACCATGCGCCGAAAAAAGCGGTAATAGTGGTTGTCAGTAGCGGACTTATATCCTTCAAAACCATACGACCGAGCAGCGTATAGCCCGTCCAGCACAGCACCGTACACAACAGTAAATACTCGCCTTTGCCGACACCGCCTGCAAATAACTGTATCGGATGACCGTGGGAAATGGCTATCAATGCACCAGTTACGGATAGCACCATCCCTAATAATACGCCAATATTCAATCGCTCCTTAAACAGCCATGCGGCGAGAAGCAAAGGCAACACCGGATTGAGTGCCGCCACCGTTACCGCCTTACCTGCCGGCACGGATTGCAAAGCCAGCATAAAAAAGATGGCATAGCCGAATACACCAAAAGCAGCTGACAGTGCCAGACTCAACCACTGCTTCGCTTTTAAGGCGACAAGTGGCGCCGCACCTTGACGTAACAACAGCCAACATAACAACGCTGAGGTTGCGATAAAAAAGCGGATAGAGGCAGCTGTTAATGGCGGTATGGCCTGTACAATAATACGCCCCCATGACCACGATGCTCCCTAAAAAAATGTCACGCCAATCATCTGCAAATGAATGCGCCAATGCTGTGTTTGCATAATGTATTAAACTCCTTACAATGGCTTGTTATGATGGTATATCTTTAGGTAACAATATCAATAAGATAATAACGGGCTATATCTTTATAAGATGGATGCATATGGGTACATTTCTACAATTTTTCCGCATATACACCAAACTTGTGAAACAGTATCAGCAGCCTAACTTGCAGCTACCGTTTAGCAGAATAGAGGATTGCTATGAAATGCTGATTTTCAGCCCGTATCTCAGCACCAAATGAAAACAGAACCTAAATATAACACCCGCTTTATTTTAGTTTCAAGATAAAATATAGATGCCGAAAATCAAACGGAGAAGATTAAATAAATGAATGAATCCAAAAAAGAAACTGATGCACTTGACGACATCGTCGCGCAATGGCAGAAAGAACTATCCGAAATAGATGCTGCACCAATGGCTGTATTTGGGCGGTTAAAACGCTGTGTATTATTGGGAGAACATCGTATAGAAAGCGTTTTTGAGCAATATGGGCTATGCCGCCCTGCCTTTGATGTATTGGCAACGCTGCGCCGTTCAGGCAGCCCTTATTGTTTGACTCCGACCGCATTGTTTAATTCGATGATGATTACCTCAGGCACTCTGACTACCCGGCTTCAACGAATGGAGGCGGAAGGGTTGATTTCTCGCTTACCAAACCCTAATGATGCACGCAGTATGTTGGTACAGCTCACAGACAGTGGTAAGGAATTGGTTGAGAAAGTCGTGTACCCGCATGTGGAAAATGAAAAACGAATTTTGTCCGCTTTGTCAGAAGATCAGCAACAGCAGTTAAACGAAGGATTAACCGCGCTGCTGAAGGTGTTGGAAACTCTGGATAAAGGTTGATTTAAAGGCCGTCTGAAAGCCTTTCTCAAGCAAACAACTTATGCTTTTTGTTTTAAAGCGATGGCTTTTTCCTTATTTTTGCGCATTTTGATGCCTAATAAACGCAGCACAATACGGCGTAAAAGAGAGGTTAATCCGTTGGCAGGCACAAAAAGCTGTGATTTTAGCGGTACGAGTAGTTGGTGTTTGTGTACAAACGGGCGCATGATTTTTTCCCATGTTGTCAACGCTGCGGGAATATCCGATTGTGCTGCCAAGGCCTTGCCCAGTTCGTAACCGCCTTTCATAGCTGCGGTTGCGCCCATGCCCGAATACAGTGTCAAACACCATGCGGCATCACCAAGTAAAACGATTCTGCCGTTGTGCCATTTGGGCATTTTAACCATATTAACGCTGTCGAACAGATAATCGCTGCTTTGTCTTAAATCGCTTAATGCTTCATTGATAATGCCGTCTTGCTCCATATCTTGATAAACCCGAAGCAATGTTTTGTCGGCAGGCTCAACGAATTGTGCATTAATATCGTCGGTGCGATAAGTAAAAAGGGCGGTGGGGCTGTGATCTTCCAACGGAAAGACCCATAGCGAACGTTTCTTCTGGCATATCATCACGCCATCTTGTTCGGCAAAGCCGTTAATGCCGTTTTGCAATTGGTATGCGCAAATCATCATACCTAAAGGTTGCATGAATTCTTCATGTGCGCCGAAAGCCAAACGTCTAACGGTTGAGCGCAGGCCGTCCGCGCCGATAACCAAATCAAATTCGGCTTCTAATTCTTGACCTTCGCGATTGAGCTTTGCCCATACTTGTTGGCCGCGATTCTCAAGTGCAACCGGGCTACAGTCAAACCATATCTCGATACCGTGTGTTTGTATGCCTTGCCATAATCCTTCTTCCGCGTCGCCACGCAAAAGCACGGCAGGGCGGGTCAGCTGATCGGCAAATCCAGCAACGCGTAAGCGGCTGCCGTCGGGCAGAATATCCCAGTTGGCAGAGCGTTTGGGCGTGCGGGTGGTAATGCCTGCCATGACGCCTAGCTTCTCCGCTGCTTCCCGTCCGGCAGGTTGGAGACCGATAAAATAACCGCCGGTACGACGCGATTTAGCACGTTCGATAATAATCGGCTGCCATCCTTGTTGTTTCAAAGCGATAGCCGCTGCCATGCCACCGATGCCTGCGCCAACAATCAATGCTGTTTTCATAGTTGAATACTCTCGTAATGAACCAATAGGCCGTCTGAAAACCTTATGCAGCCTATTGGTTAAGATAAATTGGTTTCTAATGAAGCGCAGTTTAGGAGATTAAATTGCAGAATAGTACGGACAACGGGAGATAGTGTTATACCTTTATGCCTACAAATTTGTAAAAGTGTAGGTATAATGGAACATATCAATTAAAAAATGTTACCGAGGCAGAGTCGATATGGCAAAGCATGATTTACGCGTACAAAAAACCCTGAAAGCCATTGAAAATGCCTTGATTCAGCTACTGGCAGAAAAAACTTATTTGGAAATCAGCGTGCAAGAATTGATAGAGCGCGCCATGATTAACCGAAAAACTTTTTACACTTATTATTCGGGAAAAGATGATTTGGTCGGGCAGCTTATTCAGAATTTTCTGTTGGAATATCAATCTTTAATCGACAAGCGGCAAGAAACTGCCAATCTGAAAGAGCTGTTGCAAAATGCAACGCCGTTTTTCTTTGAACGCAGACAATTGGTTTTGGCTTTGTGGAAGATTGAAACCAAGCGCCATCATCTTTATGCCGATATGCAACAGATGTTAAAACAAGGCTTTATCGAGCTGGCCAATCGACGCACCGGCATAGCAAAAGAGCGTGATTTTCAAGCAACTTTATTTGCCACTCTGGCGCTGAATAGTGCCAAATATTTTTTTGAACGCGGAGAAATCATGCCTGTTTCCAATACCTTTGTTGATTGGCATGAGATGTTGGAAATTGTTGAGCTGAAATAGAAAAATTAGCTCCACTATTGATCAGAATGGGCACAACCATTATGAAAATTCTTTATACCGATGATATTACTTCGCCGATTTATTCGGATGCCGTTGCTATTAGGAAAACTGTTTTTGTTGAAGAGCAGGGCGTGCCTTTGTCGTTGGAGATTGATGAAAATGAAGCGGTTTGCATTCATTTTGTGCTTTATGACGAGCATAATCAGGCTACTGCAACATGCCGCATATTGCCTGAACCGGGAAGAGAAAAAGTGATTTTACAGCGCATGGCTGTTTTAGAAGCGCATCGCGGCAGACAGTTGGGGAAAGTGCTTTTAGAAGCCGCCATTGATTTTGCCAAACAACAAAATTATCTGCTTATCGAGCTGCACGCCCAAATCAGCGCTCGCGGATTCTATGAAAAAATGGGCTTTGAACCATTTGGCGAAGTGTTTGAAGAGGCAGGCATTACGCATGTTCATATGAGAATGGCGTTATGATGATGTAAAAGCCTGTCTGAAAATATCAAGTTAGAACTTGAGGGGCTATCTTTCCAAATTTATTTCAAGTAAAACAAGGTGATTGATGTTCATGTCTCTTCCCAAAAAAAATTGCGCTTTTATAATTCTTCAACGGCAAAAGAATTCTATTATCGGATAATTTCGGATAAAAATAATTATTACATACTTAGATAAAGTTAATAGCTCAAATTAATATGTGTTAATTACCCATAATTGGTAATTTTTTAGCGATATTTCAGCATATTCTAGTAGCTGTTCTTATCCCACCATTGTCCTAAAAGTCAGGTTGATACGTGGCTGATTGATGCGAGTGCTTTTCATAACGGCGTGCTGCCAATAAGTTTGAGTTGTTCCTTTCATAACAATCAACTGCCCATGCTTAAGCCATAAATCTATTTTTTGTTTGTCTTTCTTATGTCGAAAAGCAAATTTGCGTGTTGCTCCAAAGCTCAAAGAAGCAATAACACCATTTTTAATTAAACATTTTTCATCATCACTATGCCAAGCCATGCCTTGGTTGCCATCTGTATATAAATTAAGCAGACAAGAGTTAAATAGAGTAGGGCTAATTGTTGCCAAATGCTGTTCAACAATCTGTTTCAATTCCAGTAAACTGTCTGTCCACGGTAATGCTGTACGCGTAGCGCCGGAATAGTGATAGTTGAAATTCTTTTCGCCATACCAAGCGACTTGTCGGGCTGTGGTAATCCTCTTCCCATATATAACAGCGGTGTCGTGTTGCCACGCGATCTGTTGCAATAGTTGTAGATAATATGCGTCGGATTTTTTACAATCAAAAATCACACCGTAATCATTTACCTCTCCATCATAAGGTAACAAGTTTGCCGTAGGCTGATTTGGTGTTTCAAATAAATCATCATTATTCATTTGCGTGTTTTTCCTGTTTGGCAAATTCTTGCGCTAACAAAATCATTTTTCGACTGCGTCCCCAACGATATTGGCCAATAATGCCGTTCTTTTTAATAACTCTATGGCATGGAATCAATATTGCAATCGGATTTTTTCCTACCGCACTGCCTACTGCACGAGCAGCATTGTGACAATCGATTTGCTCGGCAATTTCATCGTAGCTGCTTAATTGCCCTGAGGGGATGGAAAGCAAGGCTTGCCAGACTTTCAATTGAAATGGCGTACCCTTGATGTGTAAGGTTAGCCCTTGTGGTGTTTCATTAAAAAACGACATTGCTTGTTGCTGCAATATATGAAATTGTGCTAAAAATTGCGCTTGCGGATAAGTTGTCATCAATTCAGACAGGCTTTTTTGCTGGTCATCAACAAAGTGCATAAAGCAAATGCCTTTATCCGTGTTGGCAATTAACAATTCGCCTAACGGGCTGTTTAAAAAGGCATAGTAAATCGTTAGATTTACGCCGCCGTTTTTATATTCAAATGGCGTCATCCCTTCAATTTTTATAAATAAATCATGCAATCGTCCCGTGCCGCTCAAGCCTGTTGCCAATGCAGTTTGCATCAAACTTTTTGAGCTAGAAAGATACTGTTTAGCCATTTCTACATTAAGGTAAGACAGCATTTGTTTGGGGCTTAACCCTGTAAATTGAGTAAATACTTTTTGAAAATATGCAGGACTCAGATGAACTTGTTTTGCAATTTCTTCTAAACTTGGTTGGTAATGGGCGTTATCGTATAAATATTCGATTGCACTGCTCACGCGCGTATACTGTTTCGAAAGTTTTGATTCTGACATACCTTTCTCCTCAAAGTAACTAATCTAAATTGAGTATAAAGACCTTATGCGTCGAAATCGACCCGTTTCTTGTGAATTTGATGAATGACTGTTAATGACATTTAGTTATAAAGCTTTCGTTGTTACATTGTTTGCAAGTTCAAATTTGAATATTCTTGAGCCAAGGTAAATTTAGGCTTATTTTTGAAGAATTTTTATCGCAAGATTGTTTAGTATTATATTAATTAGGGGTAATTGTTAGCGACGTGCTAAAAACAGAGACAAGGCTTTTCTAATTTGTTTAACAAGGACAGAAATATGTTTATTATCGATATCCACTACACCGCCGAGTTGAGTGAAATTGAACGACATTTGGCTGCACACCGTGATTATCTGGATCATTATTATGCACAAGGCGCTTTTCTCTTTTCAGGCAGGAAAGAACCTCGTGAGGGTGGCGTGATTATTGCCAGGGCGGCCAACCGAATGGAAATTGAAAAAATCGTCAGCGAAGATCCGTTTTATCAGGCGAATATTGGAGAATATAGAATTACGGAATTTATTCCGACAAAAACTGCTAAGGAGTTGGCAAGTTTTGCGGATAAAGAAAAGCAATAGATCATTTATTTTAGGCAGAAAGCGGGAAAGCGTCATGAAACCGTGTCAGCTCTTTTGCTCATGCAGAACTAACAATCAGCAATTGCTTGCCAACCAGTGCTCCTTAGTCATGACATAAAGGCAGTGTTGCTCAAGCTCATGCCCGTTTTCTAGTTTGGGATGATTAAACTCCTCGCCGGTATTTTCCATGCCGGCTTTAATCATTACCCGCTGTGATGGCGTATTAACCTGTGCCGTAAAGGAATACACCGTATCCAGCGCCTGATCTTCAAAGGCAAACTGCAAGACCCGTCTTGCTGCTTCAGGCGCATAGCCCTTTCCCCAGTGAGCAGCTAGAATGCGCCAGACGATCTCTGTCAGAGGCGCATGAGAAATACCGCTGTCAGCAGCAGCTTGTGTGTGCAAGCCGCATATCCCGATAAATTCACCGCTAACTTTCAACTCCATCGCCCACACTCCCCAACTTCTTTCTGTTATCAGCGAACGCAACTTATCGGCTTGTTTATAGCTTTCCTGCATGGATAGCGTCTTGGGGAAGTAGCGCATTACCATCGGGTCTGCATTCAGTCGGGCATATGCAGGATAATCCTCATCCTTCCATTGTCGCAGGCGTAATCGTTTCGTTTCTAGCATCGATATGCACTCATAAATTTGTTAAGGGCAGATTAGCGTCGGAATGTTAACATTTTGCCGTCTCAGCCGGTGTATCATAATCTTTATAGCTATCAGTATAAATAATGTTATCAGACTTGGTTATACTCGCAGTAATAGATTTGATTTGGCGCTCTTTAACCATAAAGGGCATGAACCTTGTCGTTACGTTTTAATAAGCAAAATACAGCTGTTTCCAGCTACACTACGACTGTTTTTTCCTTTTCGAGTACCGCCCAAAATAACTTTCATTAAGTTCTATTTCCTTATCAAAAAATTCTGTGGTTTCTAATAATGTAGTCATTCTTTATTTATAAATTTCCTTAAAAATTTCAGTCAAAATATCAAATACAAAAAGCACCCGCTTGGGCGGTGTGGCTTGATAGGGGCGGTAGAGGTAAACCAACCAAGGTTGTGTGGCAAGATTAGGGAAAAGCGATATCAGTTCGCCATTTTCCAAATAGGTTTTAATAAAATTTTCAGGCAGCATTGCGACACATCTACCCGCAAGAACAACAGCAAGTTCACTGTCGGCGCTATTGGCGATGAAACGAAATTTTTGTGGATGTAACCGTTGTTGTTCTCCGATAAGCCAATCCCATGCTTTGCCTGTTTCACTGTTATAAAACCCACTTAAAGGGTAGTTTTCAGCTAAATCTTCTAAGTTCTTAGGTGTACCTAATCGTTCTAATAAGCCTGGCGCTGCAATAATACGTTCATAAACATAACCTAAGCGCCGCACAATTAGACGAGGATCTGGCTCTAAGCCAATACGGAGGCCGATATCAATTTTATCTTCAATAAAGTGTAATTTCGCAGTGTCAGTTTTCCAATCAATAATCAGCTCAGGATAAGGGCTGATTTTTTTCATTAAAGCGGCAAGAACATATTGATTTTCAGGCAGCGTTGGTAAGGTAATTCGAACAATGCCTGCCATCTCATCTTGATTGGGATGTTGGTTGAATAAATTTTCACTGTCTGCCAACAGCTTTTGTGCCTTGGGTATCAGTTGTTCGGCAAAGTCGGTGAGCTTAATATTGCGTGTATCACGCAGAAAAAGTTTTTCACCGAATTCATTTTCCAATTCGGCAATAATTCGAGTCACTACTTGAGGAGAAACAGACATTCTGACGGCAGTTTCTTTGAAATGTAAGGTTTCTGCTGAGGTTAGAAAATAACGTAATGCTTCTAGTTTATTCAGCATAATTTCTTCTCAAAGCTGTTTGAATATGATAGATGATACTTTATTATTCCTGAAATAGGAATACATATATCTATATTTATTCATTTTAAAGATATAAATCATTGCCTATAATGCATTCGTCAAAACAAATGAACGTAGTCAAGGAAATTCATGATGAAAAATATGCTCATTATCTCAGGTCATCCCAACCTTCAAAATTCCGTAGCAAACCAAATTATTTTGGAGGAACTTGCTAAAGCACTGCCTAATGCGGAGATTCGTAAGTTAGACGAGCTTTATCCCGACTTTCAAATTGATGTACAAGCCGAACAAAATGCTTTAGCGAATGCCGATGTGATTGTGTGGCAATTCCCTTTTCATTGGTATTCCTTGCCCGCATTGATGAAAAAATGGTTGGATGATGTGTTTGTACACGGCTTTGCGCATGGCTCAACAGCACAACTAAGTGGAAAAAAATTATTGTTGTCGTTTACAACAGGTGCTCCAAAAGCCTTGTATTCCCCTGATAACGTTATGTTGCATCATATTGAGGATTATTGTTCTGTATTTGAAAGTACGACGGCATTATGCGGATTAGATTATCAAGTGCCAATGTATATGAACGGTGTAAGTTATGTCGGTCGTGATGAGGCTAAAGTTGCGGAACAACAGCAACAAGCGCGTGAATATGCAGCAACAGTTATTGAGAAAATCCAGTCTTTACAATGAGTAGAATATTGTAATGGCACAGTTATGAGTGAAACTTCTTAAACCGCTATCTCAATCGTGTGATGGCAGAACGCCCAGAATATAACCTTATTTCATTACGGAATTTTTAGGAGTAAATAATGTATATTATTGATATTCAATAAATGTTGGAAAAATTGCATCAGAACAGGCAGATGAATTATTGAGTCAGCATAGGGCTTGGTTTGCAAAACGTTTTCAGGCAGGCAATTTTTTGTTATTAGGCCCTTACCTTGACAAAGATAATGCTGGTGTAATTATTGCTCAAGCTGAAAACCGTGAGCAGTTAGATAATATTTTGCAAGAAGATGTTTATTATCCACAGGGTTTAGCTACTTATCAGATTAGAGAGTTTAAAGCGAATATGCTAGCAGAAAATATTCATATATTTGTAGAAAAATAAAATTAGAAAAATTCTTTTGTTTTGTAAAGTTTAAGGAGCTATAAATGAAAACTTATCAAGAACAAGCTATTTTCCCATTGGCGATCTAAATATTGATTACAAAGATTTTTTTATTGGAGATTCGCATCTTGCCATGCTAGCAGCATCTCCAGATAAGCAAGTAAATGTAGCCAATATTACCTTCGAACCAGGTTGTCGTAATAATTGGCATTGTCACGAAAATGGCTACCAGATTCTGTTAGTTACAGCGGGAGAGGGCTTTTATCAAGAAGAAGGCCAGCCAGCCCAACGTTTGAAAGCGGGTGATGTTATCGTAATTCAAGAATCGGTTAAACATTGGCATGGTGCGACAAAAGATTCTTGGTTTACTCATATTGCCATTACTGCAGGTAATGCAAAATGGTTTGAAGGTGTGAGCCAGCAAGAATATGACGAAGCAAATTTAATTCATGCATAAGCAACGAGATGAAAATCAATAGGCGTTTGCGATCATAAAATTTCATAATATTAAACTGGAGGTAATATGAAATTAGCAGGCTCGAGTAGATTATTAAGTAGCACAGTTATTATGGCAACGTTGGCGATGGCTACATCAACATTTTCTCAAGATTTGGCTATAAAAGTGGAATCAAAACCCTCTATCACACAGAGTTGGAATAAAACTTTTAAGCAGAGCCATAAAGTTGAGCATAAAAAGGTGACTTTTAAAAATCGCTTTGGCATAGATATTGTTGCAGATATTTATTATCCAAAGAATGCTAAAGGTCGGTTACCAGCTTTGGTGTTAAGTGGTCCTTTTGGCGCGGTTAAAGAACAGGTTTCAGGAATGTATGCGCAAACAATGGCGGAGCGTGGTTATCTAACATTAGCATTTGATCCGTCATTTACTGGTGAAAGCGGTGGTGCGGTGCGTAATGTCGCATCTCCAGAGATCTTTACTGAAGATTTCAGTGCAGCGATAGATTATTTGGGATTACAGAATAATGTTGATCGTAATCGTATTGGTATTTTAGCCATATGCGGTTTGAGTGGAATGGGTATTACAGCAACTGCAACGGATACAAGGGTAAAAGCTGTGGTGGTTTCTGCAATGTATGATATGAGTCGCAGTATTACAAAAGGATATTTAGATTCTTATACGCCAGAACAACAAGAAAAAATCAAAGATTATTTAAGCAATCAACGTTGGGAAGATGCATCCAATAGACGCTTTGATATTGGTTTACATGAAATAATTTTTGATGAAAAAGGAAATCTTATTCCTGTAAAAACAGGATTACCTGATCAGTTGCCGGCTAATGCGAATCCTATTTTAAGTCGCTTTTGGGAATATTATAAGCAACCTAATCAAGGCTATCATAAGCGTTCAATTAATTCCACTAGCGCTTGGACTGCAACCACACCTGTTTCATTTTTTAACTTTAATTTAATCGACAATATCGAACGTTTGAAACAACCATTAATGTTAGTAACAGGAGAGAATGCGCACTCAAAATATTATTCAGAAGATGTTTATAAACTGGCAAAAAATGCACAAACGAAAACATTAGTTATTGTGCCAAATACTGATCATGTCGATTTGTATGACAACATGAAAAAAATTCCGTTTGCAACAATAGACAACTTCTTTAAAGCAAATTTGAAATAATTCAACCATCATTTAATTAGAATACCTAAATGAACAATATTCAAGATAAAGTAGTCATTATTACTGGCGCGTCAAGCGGGTTGAGCGAATCTATGGCTTGCCATCTGGCAGAAAAAGGTGCAAAAGTTGTTCTAGCCGCTCGTCGAGCAGAACGTTTAAATGCTTTAGTAGCTGAAATTATTACCGCCAAAGGAGGTAAAGCCTTGGTGGTGGTGGCTGATGTGGCGAAACAAGCAGAAGTGCAAAATATTGCTGATCAAGCGATAAAAGCATTTGGAAAAATTGATGTGTTGATCAATAACGCAGGTGTGATGCTCATGGCGCCGTTGGCAAAATTGCGTACCGATGAATGGGATACCATGATTGATGTGAACGTAAAAGGCGTGTTGTATGGCATTGCAGCTGTATTGCCGATATTACAAGCTCAAAAAAGCGGCCAGATTATTAATATCTCATCGGTGGCAGGGTTGCGTGTTTTAGCAGGTATTGGTTCGGTTTATAGTGGAACTAAATTTGCAGTAAAAGCCATTTCAGAAGGATTACGTCAAGAAGTCGCAGCAGACAATATTCGTGTGACGACGATTTATCCGGGAGCGGTGGATAGCGAATTGAAGCTACAAAGCACAGATAAAGAAAGTGCGGCTGGCATTCAAGCCTTTTATGAAGCGAATGGAATTCCTGCAGATAGTATTGCCCGGGCTGTCACGTATGCAATCGAACAACCTGATGATGTGGCTGTAAATGAGATTACCGTTCGCCCGACACGACAAGAGTTTTAATATATAGCAAACAGCTTAAAGTTATCTGCATATTTTGAATCTATCAATGGATAGGCTTGCTGAGCTATCCAAAATGACGGTGGGTTTATACAGCCAATGTTATGGGCAGCAATTCGCAATACCGCGCTATTTTCGAGCGCTCTGAGCTATTCGCCAATGTGAAATGCATGGTTATTAGCCCGATGATGGTTTCCATGAGCGCGATATTTGATGCGTTCAGCGAATTGCAAGGCGTACAACAATATCAGGAACTGATTGATCTTGAGCTTTTGAGAATGGGTGCATTTACCGCTGCCGAAATGACGCCGCAACTTTGGGCGCATAAAGTGACCATGCCTACTATGATTGTGCAGGTTTTGGACAATGTATGGACACGCAAAAAAAAACATTTGATATGCTAGGCACCAAAGAAAAAGAGCTATTCTTGATTGAGGGTACGCCCCGACGCTTTAAAGACGGCTACAATTAGTTTGGTCGTGAACCGGAAACTGTGTTGAATTTCTTGGCAAAATATATGAAATAGTTTTACTTGTTGAATAAAATACTAAAAGCCTTGTCTGCAAAATTTCAGACAAGGCTTTTAGATTGTCATAATATATTTTAAATATATTTTTCCAAGCTGGTTAGGAATTGCGTTCGCTTCTTTTGGCTAACTAAGTTGGCACGACCACAGTTAATCCAGCGACGTTTTTTTACCCCAATACTTTTAATGGTATGTCCAAGCATTGCTTTGCCAATTGTATTGCCACAAAAATATTTAAGATAAAAAGTTGGTGCGGTAGAAGTACTAATCACAATCGTTTCTTGAATGTTTGATAATAGTCCTTTCAGTGAACCTGAATTATTCTCAATATAAGCAAATGTTTTTAAAAATACTTTATCAAAAAAACCTTTTACGATAGCAGGGACATTCGCCCACCAAATAGGAAAAATAAAAATCAATCTATCGGTTTCTTTAAGTATTTTCTGATATTTTAATATCAAGGGGTCAAGCGTTTTACCTTGGTTAAATAAAGCGAGTTCTTCTTGGCTATATACGGGATTGAAACCATCAGTATATAAATTGATCAACTGGAACGGCTCATTTTGGACATTAAGTAATTCTTGTACTCGTTCCAAAATCGCATGATTAAAGCTTTTATCATAAGGATGAGCATAAATAATCGTTGTTGAAGCCATAAATTGGTATTACTCCTGTGGGATATTACTACGGAATAAGTTTATTGTAGCACTTTTTATGGCTTTCAAAAAATAAAAATTTTAGCATTGGGAATATCTTTCTCAATTTACAGATTTGAAAATTCATTTTCCTTTTGCTTACCTTACCTGCAAATAGGGAAACATGAATCATAATCAAAAAAGCCTATCTGAAAAATTCCAGACAGGCTTTTAAAATGCTTAACTTTAATTTGTTGTTAACCCGCCGTCTACGGATAATATGGTTCCGGTAATCCATTTGGCGGCATCCGAAGCGAGAAAGACGGCTGCTTCCCCAATATCCTTGATACTGCCGATGTGTTGTAGCGGATAGATGGTTTCTATCATTTTATGGAATGCTTGTTGTTTTTCTGCTGGCATCACGCTCAGATTATGTTTTAGCTGCGCAGTTTCCACGCTTCCCGGGGCGATGGCATTTACCCGCACGCCTGTATGGCCGATTTCAAAAGCCAATGCTTTGGTAAAAGAATCAAGTGCGCCTTTGGTTGCGGAATAAGCCGTATTTGTGCGCCCGGGAAACATCCTGTGAGAGAAATAGGATGAAATATTGATGACATTGCCCCGAGTGCTGATCAATTGCGGCAAAAGCTTTTGGGTAAGGAAATAGGGTGCTTTAATATTAAGATTGAAATGAGTGTCAAACAGATTTTCATCTGTATCGACGAAAGGAGTAAAGCGGCCAATGCCGGCGTTATTAACCAAGATATCAATCTGTGAACAAAGTGTGAGACACTTTTCGGCAACATTGTCTAGTAATGCGCTGTCTTGCAAATCGGCAGCAATGAGATGCACCTCCACCGGATAACGTGCCAATTTCTTACGAGCATCGGCCAGTTTGTTCTGATTACGCCCGATAAGCGTAACATTCGCGCCGTTTCGAGCAAATGCTTCGGCAATACCGAAACCAATGCCGTCGCTACCGCCGGTAATCACTGCGTTTTTATGAACCAATAAGTTTTCCATATTTCAATTTCCTTTTAAACGGTATCTTCCACCTACTTTTAAAAAATAATCAGCTACGCCGATTGAAATACAAGGTAAAAAGAGGCATGCGCATAGTTGTAGATATTTTTTACATGTTTTTTATTAGTTTACTGAGTCGGCAGTATATTTTGATTTAAAAACCAATAATAGCCGATATATTGGCAGTTATTGATAATTTATGCACAGAACCTGCGCCCGTTATTTATTCTTTTTATAAAGAGGAGCAGGCTATAAAGAGGTAGAATTACTGAATAACAGAATGAATTCAGTTTAATGTTAATGGAAGAATATAACGATGTGTACCACTTACGCTATCAATGGCAGCCGCTTGTTTGGGCAGAATTATGATTTTTATTTTGGACATGGCTATGTTGTATTAAACCCGAGCGGTATCAACAAATTTACTTTGCTTGATCCGATGCAAAAAACATTACGGTGGACTAGTCGTTATGCCAGCTTGACTTTCAACCAATTCGGCTGTGAATTCCCAATAGGCGGTATGAATGAAAAAGGCTTGGTTGTTGCCATGATGTTTGATGAAGATGGCGATTTTCCACCAAAGCCGTTAAGCAGCGGGCTGAACGAATTACAATGGATTCAATATCAGTTGGATAATTTTGGTAGCATTGAGGAAGTTTATGCCAATGTGGAGAGTACATTGCCATTTGCACAGTTTATGCCGTTGCATTATTCGCTGGCAGACAGCACAGGGCGCTCTTTGGTGATGGAATGTGTTGAAGGGCGGCCAGTTATTCATCAATATCAAACTTATCATGTTTTGACCAACACCAACCACAAGAAGACTATTCAAGCTGCCCAGCTGCCTTTTATTCAGCCGATTGCCAGCGAAAGAGACATATCAGTGGCACGCTATCGGCTGCTTGCGCAGGCGCTATCCAGCATCAATGATAAGGTGACGGTACAACAAGCATTTCATCTGTTGGATAAAGTAGCATTTACCAATCAAAGCGATAATATCGGCTACCAATGGATGACCCAACAAGATACAGAGAATAGCTATACTTATTGGTCAATCGTTTACGATTTAGAACAGTTGACAATTTATTTGAAGACGCGGGATAAACCCGAGCTGAAGGTTTTGTCGCTACAAAGCATTGTTGATCGTTATCGAAATCGACAAATGTTGGACATCAACACTTCTGCGACCGGCGATTTGACCGATAAATTTTCACCGTTTAATTTGGCATGGAATCAAAAAATGGTGGAACAAAGCTATTTATCCGTGGCTTCGGATTTAACCCCGGAAATCATCAATCGGATTAGTCGCTATCCGATGAGCTTTGCAGCCTGATTTATAATTAACGATGCCTGTCTGAATAAATTTCAGACAGGCATCGTTTATATTTTTCTAACGCAACAAGATCTTTAGAGTCACGATCTCACACTCGTTAGCACGTAAAGAAAAGTTGGTAGGCTCCATTAGCCATTCTTCAGGCGTACGGCGTTTAGTCAAAAGAGGCAATAAAGAGAGACGAACCATATTTCTATGGACTTGCTTTGTGCACGAGAATATCTCAAAAGATATTGGGCCAATCAAGCGCAGGCTACTGTCAAAAACTGGCGCAGATGTTTGTTATAGTTATTTACCGTTGATAAATAAATTGATGCCATTCAGATTAATTAAAAATGGCGGCAGCTTTCTTTATCAAACATTTAAAGAAACTTATATTGGAGAAACCATGAACAACACTAAAACCGTTTACAAAGCTTGGACAGATATGTGGAACGGCCAGCTTGAACTTACCGATACTATTTTGGCGCAGAACTTTCAAGCCCATTTAACGGCAGATTCAACGCCTCCGCCTTCTCCGGTTGTTGATCAGTTAACAGCGAAAGACTGGATTGCCACCATTCGAGCAAAATATGAAACGCTGACATATGAAACTCTGCTGGGGCCTTTTCGAGACGGTGATATGATTTCTGCCTATTGGCGTATCAGCACAACAGTGGGTAATAAGGTATTTTTCAAAGTCGGTGCGGATTTTCTCAAAATAAGCGATGAGAAAATTACCGATTGCTGGACGATGAACAATAATGCCTTACCGATATAGAATTCTGCCAGCCATGTCTTTGTATCCACGCGGCATGTTGTGTCGTCGGTAATAAATGGCATTTTTATCCACTCTGGGGAATTTTATGCGCAAGTTTCGTGTCCTTTATAACATAAACACTGAAGCTGATTAATAGGATTAAAAATGACCGATAAAATTTATCTCTATCATCCGCTAAACACTTTAAAGCCTATTGCAGAAAACATTTGGATTGCAGACGGCGAGCTTATCCATATGAGCTTTCCTCTAGGTATTAAAGTGCCATTCAGTACGCGTATGACGGTGGTACGTTTACACGACGGTAATTTGTGGTGTCATTCACCGATTGCGCCGAACGAGAACTTGCTGAAGGAAATCGATAAGTTGGGCGAAGTACGTTATTTGGTTTCACCCAACAAGATTCACTATGCTCACATTCCAGAGTGGAAAAAATTGTATCCGCAAGCAACTGCATGGGCGAGCATGGGCGTGCGGGAGCGGGCGCAATCACAACATATCGCCATCACCTTTGACGCTGATTTGGGCGATGAAGCTCCACCGCAATGGCATCATGACATTGCCCAATTGCCATTTAAAGGCAGCCAAGTTATGCAGGAAACCGTATTTTTTCACTATGGCAGTCGCACATTGATTCTGGCTGACTTAATTGAAAATTTTGAAACCGACAAATTCGGCA
The DNA here is from genome assembly GCF_030527965.1 of Neisseria sp. Lineage (GTDB taxonomy): Bacteria > Pseudomonadota > Gammaproteobacteria > Burkholderiales > Neisseriaceae > Neisseria. The sequence continues at coordinate 183,420 of NZ_JAUMZU010000001.1, read as the reverse complement.
GCCACTTTTGGAAGAGCAGTATGAAACTAGCGGGCATCTCCGACCCTGATGGTAAGGCGCCGATTGATTGGCGCACCACTTTTAAAGATAAAGCTGCAGCCCGGGCAAGTTTGGCAAAAATATTGGCTTGGCAGCCGGAAAAAATTATTTTGGCACACGGGCGTTGCTATGAAACCAATGCGATAGAAGAATTGCAACGTTCTTTTCGATGGTTGGATGAGTAACCCAACCAAAAGTATGGGTGTCTTTAAATAATGATTGATCAATAGAGCCCTATATCTATAACCGTTGGTCAAGGCTGTTGTAGCTAAGATTCTTTCTTACTAGGCCAATATTCGTACCTGTAACCATTTTTTAGGTAGCATTGATTCCTCTTTTTTCACACGACCATCAACCTAACAACGAACAATCAGAAACAATCCTGCGCCAATCGGTAAGACGGTGCTTTGAAAACGCTTGTCTTCTTGAACTAAAGCGATAAAGCTACTTACTTGCTCACGATGTGAAATCACATTGTCTACCACCAGCATACTGCCTTTTTCAGCGAGGCATTCCGTTAAATATGCCCAATACGATGCATAAGCAGGGCGTTCCGCATCCAGTAATATCCAATCGTAAGAAGTTTTATTTTCTTGTAGGAATGTCAGGGCGTCGGTGCAGATTGGTGTGACTATGCCGCTTAAGCCGACTTGCGTTAAATGAGCTGTCGCTGTTTGCAAACGTCCAGCTTCTATTTCGATGGTTGTTAAGTGTCCTCCGGTTTGTTCCGCCGCGTCAGCAAGCCATAGGGTGGAATAGCCGCCGGATGTACCGATTTCCAATAAACGCTTCGCTTGCTTGCCAATAATCAACAGAGCCAGCAATTCTGCCGATTCAGGTTCGATGCTGCGCCAGCGGTTTAAGCGGTCAGTTTGTTTGGCGTCATCTGCATGATAGCGTTGGTATAATTGTTCGATATAGCTTTTTCGTTGGGAGTTCATGGCTTTTTCCCGTGAAAAATAAAAAATGTGCTGATTGGTGTCATTTAAGCCAGTTTTTATACTGAATAAAAAAGTTGAAACAACCTAGCCATACGCTAATCTGTTTCAGCATTTTTTTTATTTTAGAGTGCTAGATTCTTTTTAGCGTAACAAATTTTTCAAAGCCAACCGAACGCCTTCGCTCACGTCGGTACCAGCGGGAATCCCTTTTACGGAAGCTTTTGCTTCCCGCTCGTTATAACCTAAAGCCAATAAGGTATTGACGATATCGTCGGTTTCATCTGCCGGAGCAGGGGAGGGCGACCCGGAACTATCGCCCGCAACCAGTTTGCCGCGCAGCTCCAATATCATGCGTTCGGCTGTTTTTTTGCCGATGCCGGGTGCGGAAGAAAGGCGTTTGACATCTTCTTCAGCCACTGCCTGAGCCAGCTCTCCGGCACTCATAGCGCTGAGTATGCCAAGCGCTGTTTTGGCGCCGATACCGCTGACTTTAACCAGCTGGCGGAAGGTAGCGCGTTCTTCGGTAGTAGCAAAGCCGAATAACAGATGGGCATCCTCGCGCACCACCAGTTGCGTATATAGCTGTACGGTTTCATTCAACGCGGGTAGCATATAAAAAGTTTGCATGGATACATCTACTTCGTAGCCCACGCCGTTAACATCAATCACAACCTGCGGCGGCAACTTTTCAATCAGCCTACCAGTAAGTCTGCCTATCATTAATCTTATCCCTTAAACGTATTTCAGACAGGCATTTTGTCAAATGCCTGTCTGAAACATCATATGAAATAAAAACGTTTTAAATCGAGCTTTGCGCTATTGCGGTTTGGCGCGCATTGTCGGCTTGCTCTTGTTTGGCAAACGGCCCCAGTTTGACGATATATTGACCGTCTTTGCGCTCGGTTACAGCACGATGATCGGAAGAGGCTGTTTTCAAACGCTCGTTGGTTCGGCTCATATAATCTTGTGCAGATCGTTCGTCGTTAAACGCGGCCAATCTAACATAAATCTGTTCGGCTTGTTCTGCCATTTGACCGGGAACCACTTGCTCTACACGCACATTAGCGACACCGGAAAAGCCAATTTTCGATGCGGCGCCTTTTGATAAGTCAATCACGCGGTTGCCATGAAACGGGCCGCGGTCGTTAATACGCACAATCACACTTTTGCCATTGGAAAGATTGGTTACTTTGGCGTAGCTGGGAATCGGCAGCGTTTTGTGTGCCGCAGTATAGGCATGCATGTCGAAACGTTCGCCGCTGGCGGTTTTTTTACCGTTGAATCCGGGGCCGTACCATGAGGCTTTGCCTGTTTGACTAAAGGTTTTAACTTGTTTGACTGGGGTGTAACGCATACCGCGCACGGTGTAGCTCATATTGGCCGCCTTAATCAGCGGCTCGGATTTGATTTGATTTTCAGAAACCAAACGGTCGAGAGCGAAAGAAGAAGTGCTCGCCAAGGCGAGGGCGGCGGCTAGTGAGCCGGATAACAAGTAGTGGGTAGCTTTAGTCAAAACAGAATCCTATTCTTGAGTCGATAACGCAAACCGCTTTTGTTATTGTTCTTTTACGGTTATTGAAGTAGGGCAGGCTATTGGCCACCGCTGAAACCATGTTGCCGCCATGCTTCGAAAACCATCACGGCAACGGTATTTGAAAGGTTCATACTTCGGCTTTGCGCTAGCATCGGAAGCCTTAGCTTCTGATTTTCGGGCAAGTCGTTCAGTATTTCGGCCGGCAGGCCTCGTGTTTCCGGACCGAAGAGAAATACATCTCCAGGCAGAAAAGCGGTTTGGTCGTAGCGGCAGGTGCCTTTGGTGGTCAGCGCAAAAATACGCCGACCTTGCAGGGCTTTCAGACAGGCATCGAAATTTTCGTGTACGGTTACCGAGGCGAATTCGTGATAATCCAACCCTGCTCGTTTCATTTTGGCCGAATCAAGCGGAAATCCGAGCGGTTTGACTAAGTGCAACGCGATGCCAGTATTGGCGCATAATCTTATGATATTGCCTGTATTCGGCGGGATTTCAGGTTGGTATAAAACTACGGTAAACATATGGTTCCATCGTCAAGCAGACGAACTATACTGGATAAGTGCTTAGTTCATCAAGAATTTTTCATTTTAGCTCGGGCCAGCGTCCAGCAGAAAATGCGCTTATTCCCCGTCTTTTGTAGCTCTCGGGCGAGTTCGCTTAAGGTAGTACCGCTGGTTACTACGTCGTCGATTAACAGCAAATTACGTTTATTAACATTGTTGGCAACCCGGAATAAACCGCGTACATTTTGGCGTCTTTTTGATAACGGAAGCGTACTCTGCGGCACGGATGCCTGTCTGAAAACCGTTGTGTGCGGTAGTACATCCCATCCAAAACGCCGAGCCAACAGCGCCGTTAATTCGTCGCACTGATTGAATCCGCGAGACAATCGCCGCTCGTGGCTCAGCGGCATGGCCAAGACGCTGTCGATTTTAATTTCTTTCAACCACGGAGGCGGTAAAGCAGCCATTAATTCGGCCAGCGGTTGCACCAGCGAACTATCGCGTTTATGTTTAAACTGATGCAAGATGCCGCTTAGCGGCGGTGCGTATTCTGCGGATGCCCACAAACGTTCAAACGGCGGAGGAGTTTGCTGGCATTGCCCGCATAAGGTTCCGTGGCCGATTCCGCTGCAACGAGGGCAGACTTTTGACGGGTCGGTTGCCAAGACGCGCAAGTCTTTCAGACAGGCATTGCACAGCCCGTTGCGCGCCGCCGAATCGTGGCATAATAAGCAGGCTTCTACCGGCAAAGGCCTGAAAGAAAGAAACCCCATGACATCCCCTGAAAAAAATCTTGTGCTGATTCACGGTTGGGCAGCTAACCGCCATATTTTTGACGATCTCATTCCACGCTTGCCCGATACATGGCGGATTCAGGCGTTTGATTTGCCTGGTCACGGCCAAGCGCCTCTGGAAGGTTATTTTGATGTAGTCTCTGCCGCTGAAACGCTTGCCGAACGGATTACCGAACCTTCTTATTTACTCGGTTGGTCGCTCGGCGGCTTGGTTTCGCTCTACATTGCCAGCCGTTATCCTGAAAAAGTCCGTGCGCTTTGCCTTACCGCCAGTTTTGCGAAATTCCGCGCCGAGCCGGATTATCCAGAAGGGCTGAGCAACCCGGCTTTGGGCAAAATGGTAGCGCTGTTTCAGCAAGATTATCACAAATATATGAAACAGTTTCTACAGTTGCAGTTTATGCATGCGAAAGATCAAACCGGCATTTTGGAAAAAGTGTTGCCAGATATCATCAACCGGGGGGCGCCTGCTGCGTTGCAAAGCGCATTGGATGCTTTGGCTGAAGCCGATGCACGGCCGTTGCTATCCGGTATTGGGCAACCTGTTTGCCTGATTTACGGCTCTAAAGATACCATCTCGCCACCACGCATGGGAGAATATTTAGCACGCAATTTGCCCGATGCGCGGCTAAATCTGATCGAAAAAGCAGCTCATGCGCCTTTTTTGAGCCATGTCGCCGAATTTACCGAATTGCTAACCCATTTTATAGAATCGAATCCAAAGCCTGTCTGAAAACCAGCAGATAAATCAAATCTTGTAAGAAAGCCGAATCATGAATACCGATCGCTGGCTCATACATCGTCATCTCGCTCAACATACCGATGAGCGGTTGCAATTAGTGCGCAAAGCGCCGCAGCATATTCTATTGGCCGGTGCCGATGCCGACATCAGCCGCAGCCTTTTAGCCTCGCGTTATCCCAAAGCCACGTTTAGCGAATACGATTTGCGCGCAACATTCTTAGAGGCCGCTGCAGCCCGCCGCAAAAACGGCCTGTTGGCCAGACTCAGCGGAAAAATCATACCGCAGCACCATCAAAGTATGACCGACCCTTTCCCTGAAGCATGCGCCGATTTCTTATGGGCCAACCTCAGCCTGATAACGGCCCCCGAGCTGCCGCCTGTATTCCGTAACTGGGCGCAGGCCCTCAAACCAGACGGCTTGTTGTTTTTTACCCATTTCGGCATCGACAGCCTGCAAAGCCTTTATGCTTGTCTGAAAACACACGGCATCGAAGTCAGCGCCCCGTCGCTGGTTGATATGCACGATTTGGGCGACATGCTCTTGGAAAACGGCTTTTACGACCCGATTACAGATACCTCCAAGCTCGAATTGAGCTATGCCAGCGCAGCTTCTTTTTGGCAGGATATGGAAATCCTTGGCATCTGGAATGCCCTCTCATTTAGCGACCCTGATGCCGCCCGTCGTCTGATAACTCAAGCCATTGAAGCAGGTAACTTCAGCATCACTTTAGAAACCATATACGGCCATGCCGTGAAAAAGGCCGTATTGCCGGAAGGAGCGAGCCCTGTGCAGTTTTATCCGAAGGTGAAGGGTGAGCAAAAAGCCAAAAGCTCGAAAGAGTAGGGCACAGACAAAAACATGGCTTACACAAGATAACGTCGGTTTTCATTTCAACCATTATAATGCCTGTCTGAAAAACCTTTTCACTCCATCAAACTATTTCAATACAGGATTGACAAACATGTTATTCCGTACCAAACGCATTCTGCTGGCCACGATCATTTTTTCCTTCAGCGGCTGCACGCTTTTTCACTCATCGAATCCGCCTGCACAACCCGCCCCTACGACGGCGGAAAAGCCTAAAGCTATCATCGGTCTTGCGCTTGGCGGCGGCGCATCCAAAGGATTTGCCCATATCGGCGTATTGAAAGTGCTCAGAGCTAACAATATTCCAGTCAACATCATTACAGGAACCAGCGCCGGAGCCATTGTCGGCAGTCTTTACGCTTCCGGCATGTCGCCCGATCGGCTCGAATTGGAAGCCGAAATTCTCAATAAAACCGACTTGGTCGATTTAACCCTTTCTACCAGCGGCTTTATCAAAGGCGAAAAACTGGAACAATTCATTAATCATAAAGTCGGCAACCGTCCCATTCAAAAACTACCCATAAAATTTGCCGCAGTCGCCACCGATTTCAGCTCTGGCAAAGCCATTGCCTTCAATTCAGGCAACACCGGTCAAGCCGTGCGCGCTTCCGCCAGCATTCCCAACGTTTTCCAGCCTACCGTGGTCGGCAGCCATAAATACGTTGACGGCGGCCTTTCAGCTCCGGTGCCCGTTACCGCTGCCCGTACGTTAGGCGCCAATTTCGTCATTGCGGTTGATATTTCGGCTAAACCGGCCAAACTTGAAAGCGGCTCCGGCTTTTTTGCCTATCTCGACCAAAGCCTCAACATCATGAGTGCTCCTGCCTTAGAATACCAGCTGCGCCAAGCCAATGTGATTATCAAACCGCAAGTACAAGAGCTCGGCTCCGTCGGCGGTTTTGATCAAAAAACCAAAGCCATTCAGCTCGGCGAACAAGCCGCCCAAGCCGCATTACCGGAAATTAAGCGCAAATTGGCAGCATATCGATATTAGTTGTTATTTTTACAGATATATTTTCAATACCTATCGAGTATTTCCTTTACTATCTATCGACCAACCGCCCCCTAATGCTTTATATAGCCCGAGCATGGTCTGTGCATGGGCGAGGCGGGATTGGATGAGGTTTTCTTGCGTCTGCTCTGCATTTAGGCGGGCGGTTAGGGTGTTGTCCAAGGTTTTATTGCCGTAACGGAATAGCTTTTCAGCATCTGTTGCTTGCTTTGCGGCTTGTTTGTATGCACTGCTTAGCAATATGCTTTGACGGCCTTGTGCATTTTCGGTTTGGTATGCGGTGTCAACTTCGCTTAGTGCTTTGAGCAGTGTTTGGTCATATTGAAGCAGAGCGGTTTTCAGACGGGCATCGGCAGCGTCGATATTGGCTTTAATGCGGCCGTTGGTAAAAATAGGAACCTGTATGTTTGCCGATAAAAGGCTGCCCCAGCCTTTTAAATCGGACGCGCTATCGATGCTAATCGTACCTTGTCCGAGAAAGTTGATGGAAAAACGAGGTAATAAGTCGGCTTTGGCACTGGCTAACTTGGCCGCATAGGCGTTGACTTGTGCGGCGTTGGCACGGATATCGGGCCGACGTTCAAGCAAGCCTTGCGGTGTTTGACCGCTAGGTGCCGCAGGTTGGTTGGCCAATATGTTGATTTGACTGATGGGCAGGGTAAAGCCTTGTGATGTTTGTCCGGTCAGAACCGCAATATTGCGTACATAAGCTGCATATTCAGCATTAATGGTACTTTGTTTGGCTTGAGCTGATGTGAGCTGAGTGCGGACTTGTTCTATTTCGTAGGCGGTTGTTTGACCTGCTTTGAAACGGCCTTCAACGTAACGGAGCATCCGCTGTAGCGTAATAATGGTGTTTTCCGCGGTTTTCAAACGCATTTGGGCGGCGCGTGCTTTAAAATAATTATCGGCAATTTCTGCAGCTACCAGCATTTGAGCGCCATAAACTTGTTCCTGCGCTCCCATTTGAGCATAGTACGCGGCATCGGCATCGCTTCGCTTTTGACCAAAAATATCCGGTTCCCACGATGCGGTCAAGCCGCCGGTAAGGCTGTTGCCTTTCAAGCTGAAATGGTCGGCTGACAGGGCGGCGGCCTGCGGGTTTTGCCCCAAGGCGGAACGGATTTGCTCATTCAACGGATTATTGATTCGGGAATTCATACGGGATCCTTTGGCGCTTAAGTTTGCACTTGGACCTTTATCGGCTTCGGCCAAACGGGTGTTGGCACGTGCTTCCTGCAGGCGGCTGCGGGCGATGCGGATATCATGGTTTTGCCGCAAACCTTGCTCAATCAGATTGCTAAGCACAGGATCATGCCATTGCTGCCACCAGCTGCCGATTTCCTCGCTGCCTTTTGCTGTTGCAGAGGCTTCGAATGCCTGGGGCAGCTGGATTTCACTGTCAAGCGGTATGCGGGTGTTTTGACAGGCGGCCAACAGCAGAGTCAGTATGCTACCGGTGAAAAGTAAACTTTTTGATGTCATATCAATATCCTTAATCTAAATGTTCTGCGTTTTCAACCTGATTCGGCGTTGGTTGTCAGGCTTTGCGATGCTTCTTAATGTCGAATACATTTCTATGCCATTTTTTCTGGCAAGCCAGCGTTTTTATCGAAACTGAGGTATCATTTTGCATAAAATAAATTCTTTTTATGCAATATGGGATTTCAGGGAACGTTTGCTTAGTTTCATAGTCAGAACATAACCTCAATTAGAGTTACTTTTCAAAACCATAATTTTAAGGAGTTTCCCATGTCTGAAACCGAATACCGCAAATCTTCTTCCAATGCCCAGATCATTATTTGGACTACGCTTGTCGGTGGCTTTTTCAGCTCGTTGGTAAAATGGGGTTCGGAAGTAAATATGCCGCCCCGCATGAAGGGAGAAATTTCTCCTCCGGGTGCCCATATTGATGCTTGGCTCGGGCCTTTGGGTTTTAATTCGCATTCATTGGATTATGTTTACCAGGGCATTACTATTCCGGGGGCGGTTACTTTGTATCACTGGCTGTTCAGTTTTGCCTTCGCTTTTGTATATGTAGTCGGCTCGGTTTATTGGCCGAAAATCCGTTTGTGGTACGGTGCGCTTTACGGTCTTATCATTACCATTGTGATGCACGGTTTTCTGATTCCGTTGCTGGGCTTCCGGAATCCGGCTTATGCAGATGGTGCCACAGGATGGTTGTGGAATCTTAATCAGGCCGAGCTTTGGAGTGAAATCCTCGGTCACATTTATTGGTCGGTTGCTATTGAGGTGTGCATGATTGCCGTACTCGCTTATTTTGCCCGTCCTATCAAAGGCGATTGGGTATCACGCTAATCAAACTTTTCAGACAGGCATTTTGGATGGCATGCGTTTCGTTGTTTAATATGATTGACCGTGTATCCATCAAAAGCCTGTCTGAATATCAAATCGGCTTTTAGCCTTGCTTCTCCAGCATTTTTCTAAACCGGCTTAACGCAAACAGCAGAAATATTCCGCCGGTAACCGCTAAGCCTACCAACTGTGGCCATACCGTTTCTACGCCTGCGCCGCGAAACACCACATTTTGTGCAAACTTGGCAAATAGCGTGGTCGGCCAATATTCGCTGATGGCTTGTGCCGCTTCAGGCATATTGCTGCGCGGCGAAGACGAACCGGAAAACATCAATGCGACGATATAAGTCGGCATCATCAACAAACTGTATTGCGGCATGGTAGGCGCTAATGTGGCCAGCATGACCGCCAGTGAAGAAACAGAAAACATAAACAATATTACACCCAAAACATAAAGAGGAAACGATCCAACGATAGGAACGCCGATGACTTTTCCCGCCATAAAATAAAGTGATAGCGTTGCAGCAGTACAAACAACCAATCCATTGGACAGAATCTTAGACAATACGATTTCTGTAGCAGTCACGGGCATTACCAGTAAGTGCTCAATGGTGCCCTGCTCACGTTCGCGGATAATAGCCGCACCGACCAGCACCAGTGTAATCAAAGCAATCATGTTATCCACTTCCATTACCGAAGATAACCAGCTGCTCTCTCTGTTGGGGTTAAATTGAATGTTAATAACCGGTTTAACGGGCATTAACTTAACGGCTACTCCTTTCAGATGCAGAAATCGGGTGATTTCGTCTTGTAGAATCTGTGCAATATAATTTTGCCCTTGGCCTGACTGAGTCATAGTGGTGGCATCCGTTAGCAATTGAACTTTGGGCGTGCGACCAGCTTCCAGGTCGTGCTGAAAATTGGGCGGAAATTCAAGCACGAATACCAGCTTACTTTTATCCATCAAATCATCTACCTCTTCGCGCTTCACGCTGATGGGTTTTTGGAAATGCGGCGGTAGCATCGCATCGCTGATGCGTCGGGTAAGCTGGCTTTGATCTAGATCGATAATACCGATGCCGGCATGATTCACATCGGTGGTGGCACCGGTGGCGGTGGAATAAATCAGGGCGGTAAATACCCAAATAATCAGAATTACCAGCGTTGTATCTCCCAACAGGCTACGCAACTCTTTATAACAAAGGGAGGCTGTGTTTTTTAAAGTTTGCATGGTCGACTTTCATCGGTTGGTTGCGGTAGGTGGTCTACTTTTCCTGTTTTTTTAATAATATGCATGCCAGCAATAAATAAGCGGTGCCGAAGGCAGCAAGTGCGGCATATTCTGTAGCAAAGTCTGTGATGCCCAAACCCTTGGTAAAGCCGCCCATGCTGATGCGTTGAAACCATGAAGCGGGAAAACCCATGCCCATGACATAGGCACCGCCGCTCATAGAGGAAACGGGATACTTCATCCCGGAAAAGTTTATCGTCGGAATCATAGTACCGAGAGAAGCAATAAAGAAAGCAGCGGTTTGCGATTTGGTGAACGATGAAATTAACAGCCCTAGCGCAGTCGATGAACTGGTGTACAGCAGCGAACCCAAGACAAGGGCGATCAACGAGCCTTTCAAGGGTACGCCGAACCAAAGCACTAACATCATAGACAAAATAGCAAAATTGAACAGTCCTATCACCAGATAAGGAATTTGCTTGCCAATCAAATATTGTGACACAGCGGCAGGGCTGGCATATAAATTGGCAATAGATCCGATTTCGCGTTCCCGAACAACAGACAGCGCCGTCATGATGGCGGGTATCATCATCAGCACTAGCATAATTACATTAGGCGTAACAGCATTAACGCTTTTGAAATCTTGATTATACATAAAGCGGGGAGCCAGCTCAGCATATGTAGGCAGCTCGATGCCGCGTTCTTTCAGCACCTCTTTGTTATAACTGTTCATTATGGCGGAAACATAGTTGGAGATGGCCGCCGCGTTAAAAGGCTCGACCCCGTCGATATACACGCCTATTTCCGGCTGTTCAACTTGGCTGGCGCGGCGCCCGAAACCGGCAGGAATATCCAGCACCAGCGAAACGCGGTGGCTTTTGAGCATAGCTTCGGCATTGCGCAGACCTGCGGGTGGCGGCATTTCTTGGAAGTACGACGACCCACGGAAATATTCAACCACTCGGCGGCTTTCAGAAGATTGGTCGTGATCGAGTACCGCATATTTGAGCTCGTTTACATCAAACGAAATCGCCCAGCCGATAGAGGCCAACATAATCACCGGGCCGAAGGCGGCGAAAAACAACCGGATACGGTCACGCAGCAATTCTTTCGCTTCGCGCGCAGCAAAGGTGCGTACGGTGGAAAACCAATATTTAAGCGAACGAGTGCGGCGTTGTTTGTCGCCTATCGATTTTTCAGACAGGCTTAAACCAGTTGTTTGTTGCTGAGGGTCGCTAGCAGACGCGGCCGTTTGCTCGAATAAGTTGGCCTTTTCGTTTTCTATAGGCAAAGTAGGGGCGGGCACTGCTTTTTCAGACAGGCCTTCTTCTTGCGCTTCTCTTACAGCATCTTGTTCCAGATAATAGATAAACGCTTCTTCTGTATTTTCTTTGCCGCTTTTCTCTACTACTTCTTTAGGCGTGCCGACAGCGAGCACTCGCCCACGGTGCATGAGCGAGATGCGATCGCAGCGGTCGACTTCGTTCATAAAATGAGTGGAAACAAAGATGGTAATGCGGTCTTGGCGCGATAATTTCAGCAGCGTGCGCCAAAACATATCGCGTGCGGCCGGGTCGACACCGGAGGTCGGCTCGTCCAGAATCAATACCTCCGGATGATGCAGACAGGCGGCTGCTAGCTGAAGGCGCTGGCGGATGCCCAGTGGTAGGGAAGAAGGCTTGGTATCAGCCACCGTGCTTAAATCGAATTGAGTCAGCGCATCTTCCACCGCTTGCGCGCTTGCGTCGCCCATCTGATAGAGTTTGGCATGCAATTCAAGGTTTTGACGTACCGTCAGCTCTTCATATAGCGAAAACGCTTGCGACATATAACCCACGCGCATCCGTGTTGCCAGATTACCAGCATTAATCGGTTGCCCAAGCAATTCGGCGCTTCCTTCGGTGGCGGGCAGCAGGCCGGTAAGCATTTTCATCGTAGTTGATTTGCCGCAGCCGTTGGAGCCCAGAAAGCCAAAAATTTCACCTTTTTCAATTTTGAAGCTGACATGGTCAACTGCGGTAAACTGTCCGAAACGCTTGGTCAGGTTATGGGCTTCCATAGCAGGGGGAGAGTTCGGGTCGGCGATAAACGGGGTAATTTCCAAAGCGCCAGCTCCTTGTTGCTTTTCCTCCGGCAGCATTTTGACATAGGCTTCTTCCAGCGTACGGGCGCCGTAACGCGCCATGACTTCATTGGTAGGGGCGTTTACCAACAGCTTGCCGTCGTCCATTGCCAGCAAATGCTGGAATTGTTCCGCTTCATCGATATAAGCCGTAGCAACAATAACGGTCATGCCGCTGGTTTCATGGAGCAAATCATTGACCAGCGACCAGAATTGGCGCCTTGACAGAGGGTCGACACCAGTGGTCGGCTCATCAAGAATCAGCAGGTCGGGCGAATGTACAAGGGCGCAACACAAGCTCAGCTTTTGCTTCATCCCGCCGGAAAGTTTGCCTGCCGCCCGATCAGGAAAGGGCGCCAGTCCGGTTGCTTCCAGCAGCCTGCCGATTCGGGTTTTGCGTTCTTTCGCTTTAAGCCCGAACAGCCGCGCGTGGAAATCGACGTTTTCATAAACGGAAAGCGTCGGGTAAAGGTTTTTACCCAAACCCTGCGGCATGTAGGCGATGCGGTGTGACATTTCCTGCCGCACGGCCTTATCGGCCATATCGCCGCCCAACACGTCGACCGTGCCTGTTTGGATAATCCGTACGCCGGCAATCAGTGAGAGCAAAGTCGATTTGCCTACGCCGTCCGGCCCGATTAGGCCTACGGTAACGCCGCGCGGCAAGGAAAACGATATGTCGTTCAGCGCGCGGACTTTGCCGTAATGATGTGATACGGATTGGAGGGAAACAGCAGTTTCTTGGCTATTCATCATGATTGCTCTATTTTTTAAGCAGGTATCAGGTCGACCCGTTCCGCCCTCAGTTTCAACGCTTCGTTCGTTTGCTTAAACCTGGCTAACGTGTCATTTTCAAATGAGAGTGCAAATAAATTGACCAGTAAGCCATTAGTTTGACCATCGGGTAATCTACTGCATAATACTTGCAGTTGAGGGCAGCTAGCAAAATCAATCAAAATCCGCCATACGTCTGCCGCAGGTGCTTGGGTAAGGGCTTCGGTGATCAAAGTTTTTCTCATTGGGTTTCCTTTTTGTTCAGACAAGCATGCTGCCAGGGGTTAGACATTTAGGAATATCACATTCAAATGTATATCTGAAAGCCATCATTTTCATACGCTAATACTAATCCGGCAATTTAACAGTCAAATTGGAAGGCCATTGCGCTTTGGTATCGGTGCGCACATAGCCGTTGCCGGTCATGCCGCCTTTGAGCAAGCCTTGGTATTTCAAAGCTGTTTCCATCGGCACTTTCAATTTCACTTTAAACATCAACTTTTCACGCTCGTTCCGCGTTTCCACGCTTTTGGGCGTGAACTGGGCATCGGTTGCAATAAACGAAATCACCGCAGGAAACACGGCTTGGATTCCGTCTAAAACGATGCGCGCCTCATCGCCCACTTTCAAACGGCTCATATCACCGTTGGGCAAGAAAATATTCATGGATGCGTCTGACGGATCAAGTAGGCTTACCACTTTGCCTCCCGAGGCGATGACATTGCCAACTTCGGCGATTTTGTATTCAACCATTCCGGTTTTCGGGCTGCGGATAACCATATCGTCGTTGGCGGAAGAAGCCTCATCAATCTGCGCCTGCGCCGCTTTGACCGAGGCTAGCGATTCCGACCGTGCGGCACGAGCCGATTGCAAGGCAGCCGCGGCGCTATCGCGTTCGGCACGGCGTTTTTTCACTTCACTGTCCGACACCAATTCGTCGCTTCGCAATTTCTGCGCATTATCCAAGTCCAGCTGCGCCACTTTCAACCGCTGCTCGTAAGCCTTGATTTCCGCATCGGCGCGGGCAGAACCTTCTTGAGCACGTTGTTTTTGCGCTTTGGCCGCTTCAACGCGGCTATTGCTGGTTTCGGAGGAAAGCTCGGCCAAAATATCGCCTTCTTTTACTCGGCTGCCTTCATCCACCCGCATCGTTTTGATCCGCCCGGGATACAAACTGGCTACGTCGAAACGCTCCAATTCTAATCGCCCGTTTGATTGAGTAAAACCAGCGGGCAGGGCGCTTGCATTCTGCTTTTGATACACATACCAGCCAGCTGCTGCCAAAGCGGCAATGACAGCCGGAACAACGAACCAGTTTTTTTTCATGGGATACTCCGTGGAGATTTATCATCAATTAGCCAAGAACGGCCATTTCTTTATTTTTCGATTCCGGCGTTTCGTAATGTTTGCCAAACAAAGCATGAATCGCCCATTCGATACGCTTCGGGCGCGATGCCCACTTCAATTACACGCAAGCCAATAACCATCGGCACCATTACACCTCTCATCAGATACATGAAATATTGCGACATCAACGCTTGAGCCACTATGCTCTGATCCAGCTTCAATAAATTGGTTGTGAGTAGTTTGAGACATAACATAATGATTTATATAATTTATATATTGGACATATATCCAGTTTAGTTAAAAAAAATAGAAAATGCAAGTAATAAAACTAAAATGACTGCCAACAAAGTCTTAAAATATCATTGTTTTATTAAATATAATAAAGGATTATGTGACATTAGCTCCACTAACAATACAACATAACCCATATTGGCGAGGCGGGCGCCTAGGTTGGCAGTGTTAGATGTTTTACTGATACCGCCTTTTTTACTACAATAGTAATCATTTTAATTTCGCATAATCACTATTATGTTAAATAATTTGCAAGTTAAATATACATCAACCAATTTTTATCCTTATAATACTTTATTGATAAATTTGCCCTTGATGCTCTAGCCAGCCGTCTGTGTGCTTTTGTGACGGGTCTTTATGAGTCCAATGAATGACACCACCTTGTTTGCTCCATTCATACTCGCCGTAAAACTTAACTGTGTCGCCTTTTCGCAAGTTTTTAATTTTTTGTGCCAAATCGATATTGTGCGCAATTAAGATGGTTTGGCCATTATTTAACCTAATGATAAAACGCTGGTGGCGAGAGCCTTTGTTATCATCCAGCAGAACTTTACTCACTATGCCTTTGCCTTCGATTTGCAGATTGCTCTGATTGTTTTGATGAGCCTCCTTTAATTTTTGTTCGAAAGCGGCTGTTTTTGTATCATCATCTATCTGTGAATTGTCGGTGGCATCAGAAGACGCGGTAATGGTTTCATGATTTTTGGATTGTTTGATTAATTTATCCGAGTATTGCCAGCCGAATGCGGTGATGATGGCTACTATAAGAATGATCAGTTTATTTTTATTCATGTATTTTGCTTTTCAGGCAGGCATTAACGTTTGTATTTTAAATCGTAGCGAATGTCTTTCATGACACTAACTAAATTGTGTTCAAGTACTTCTTTGACCAAACCGGGCGCTTCTTTGGCTAGTGTTTCTTGAATTTGGTAAGTTAATACGGCAGTTTGTTTTTGTACGGCAGTTCGTATCATTCCGGAAACGGCATCGGTTAAGTGCGGTAGTAGTTTAGCGGTCAGGCGATCCAGCAACTCTTTTTCAGACAGGCAGGTAACCGGCTGATTCGGGGCGATTTTTGGATTAATAACGTTGATGCTGACGGGTATGTTTTCATTGGGAATCGGCGGTGTGTCTTTGTCGAAAAATTCTTTTTGTTCGACAACAGGTTCTGTTTTATTTGAACGCTTGGGGTTCAGCCAAACCGTATGCGTGCTTTCGACGGCATCCTCTTCCACTTCCCCTTGTAAAGCAGCTTGGGCGGCAATCCAGTCTTCTTGCAATAAAACGGAAGTGTCTTCAACCGGTTTGTCGGCGGTAAAGTCTGCGTTGATTTCTTCTTGCCATTCGCGCAAATATTGATCCAAGGCACGTTCACGGGCTTCGGTTTGTGCGATGTTACGTATGGCTGCCTGCGGGCGGATGGCGTTGCTGATTTGATTGGTGCCGGCAGATGCGGGCGCATTATTGCGGCGTCGCAATTGTTCGAGTTTGCGTTCCCATTCTTCTTGCTGGTTTTGCGGCAAGTTATGATGTGTCGAGCTGAATCGTTTGTTGGTCATTCTTTTTGCTTTCTTTGTTGGCGTTTGAAGACTTATAATCAGGGCTTCATTTTATCAGATTATCCGAAGGAAGATGATGAGTAGCTTGGATCAGAGGGTTGAGTTTTTGGAAGAAGCCGGTGAGGTGTTGCGCATGCAAAATCGAGTGCTGGCCACTGCATTAAAAGGCCTTATCCGCGCCCTGCCCGCTGATATGGCGCAGGATGCGGTTGAATCTATTCAATTGGCGTTTGAAGATGTGTTAGCGGAATTGAGCTATGAAAATAGCCCGCATATTGATTTGTTTCACGATGTAACTTATGCTTTTTTCAGAGAAAAAGAGATGTGAGCTTATTTCAAAGACAATGCCTATCTGAAATAATGCCGTATTGTGTAAAGTCATGATAAAATAATTTATCTATTGAAACAGGATTACCATTATGAGTATGAGAAAATGGCTGGGTGCAGTTTGCGTTTGTTCGGCACTGGTATTGAGCGGTTGCGGCGGGCAAGATAAAGAACATGGCGGCCAAGCTTCTGCTGCCGGCAGCGATAAGGTTTATCGTGTGGCCATGAATGCTGAATTTGCTCCGTTCGAATCATTGGATAACAATAATCATGTGGAAGGTTTCGACGTAGATCTGATGAATGCAATGGCTGCTGCAGGTAATTTTAAAGTCGAATACAAACATCAGCCTTGGGATAGCTTGTTTGCTGCTTTAGGCAACGGTGATGTTGATATTCTTGCTTCTGCCATCACCATTACCGACGAACGCAAACAAACCATGTCGTTTACCGATCCTTATTACAAGATTACCCAAGTGATTCTGGTACCGAGCGGCAAAAACATTAAAAATGTGGCGGATCTGAAAAATGCCAACAAAGTGGGCGTGGTTACCGGACAAACCGGTGATTTTGCCATTACCAAAATGTTGGGCAACGGCAGCAGTAAAATTGCCCGTTTCGATACTCTGCCCTTGGTTATCAAAGAAATGGAAAGCGGCGGCTTGGATGCGGTGGTAACCGACAGTGCCGTCGTCGGCAATTACTTGAAAAACAATCCGGGTAAAGGTTTTACCGTAGTTGAAGCGCCTGATTTTACTGTGGAAAATTATGGTTTTGCCGTACGCCAAGGCGACAATGCTACATTAGACATGTTAAATGCGGCATTGAAAAAAGTACGTGAAAACGGAGAATATGAAAAAATCGAAAGCAAATATTTTGCCAAATAAGCTTTCATAATTAATTTCAATCTGTCATGCCTGTCTGAAAACGCCTTAGCTAATGCACTTTGCCGTTTTCAGACAGGCATTAATCATCTTCTGGTGTTTTCTACATGCTCAGTTATCGCCATGCCTTTCATGCCGGCAACCATGCCGATTTGCTCAAACACTTTACGCTTTGGCTGGTTTTGGAATATTTTAACCGCAAAGATAAACCTTATTGGTATATCGACACTCATAGCGGCGCCGGTTTGTATAAGCTGGATTCGGAACAAGCTCAGAAAGTGGGGGAATATAAACAAGGGATTGCGCTGCTGCGTAAAGCGGAAGCTTTACCGGAGGCATTAACTTCATTCAAAGCCTGTCTGAAAAAAATCTTACCTGATGAAAACAGCTATTGCGGTTCCCCTTTTCTGGCTGCTCAAGTTTTACGATCGGAAGATAAAATGCGTTTATTCGAGCTGCATCCGGCGGATTTCGCATTTTTACAGAACCATGTTGCCGAATGGAAAATCAGCAAACGTTGTATTGCTAAGCAAGAAAACGGTTATCAAGGCCTGATTGCCCTGCTGCCACCCCCTACCCGACGTGCTGTGGTATTGATTGACCCGCCCTATGAAGAAAAGCAGGATTATGAACGTGTGGTAGAAACCTTGAAAAATGCGAAAAAACGCTTTGCCGAAGGTTGTTATTTAGTTTGGTATCCCTGCCTATCACGAGAAGAAAGTCGCAAGCTTCCCGTTGCTCTGAAAAAGCTTTCACCTGAAAATTACCTATGTGCGGAATTACACGTGCACCATCCGCGTGCCGATGGTTTTGGCATGCACGGCAGCGGTATGTTTATCATCAATCCGCCCTATCTGCTTACTCAGCAGCTTGCCGCCAGCTTGCCAACTTTAAAATCCCTTTTGCAACAAGACGAAGGCGCGCGGTTTGAACTGGATTATCAGATTGCCTGAAATCAATGTTTTCTCGAAACTTTATTGGGCACTATCAAAATCATACCTATTATTTTATTATTGTTAACATAAAAGTGCCTGCCTGAATATTTTCAGACAGGCATCTTATATTTCTCAGCCCTCTACCCTCTTTCAAATTTCAAACCGAAATGTTGATAACTTCGTTCGGTAGCCATGCGGCCGCGCGGGGTGCGCTGCAGAAAACCTTGCTGGATTAAGTAAGGTTCAATCACATCTTCAATAGTATCCGTACTTTCTCCGATGGCAGCAGCCACGTTTTCCAAGCCGACCGGGCCGCCGCTGAATTTGTGCAGAATGGCGTCGAGAAATTTCCGGTCCATCACATCCAGCCCTTCCGCATCCACATCAAGCATACTCAACGCAGCGTCGGCGATATCGGCAGTAATTTTACCGCTGCTTTTGACTTCGGCGTAATCGCGTACGCGGCGCAATAATCGGTTGGCGATGCGGGGCGTGCCGCGGCTGCGGCGTGCGATTTCCATTGAGCCGGTATCATCGATATCCAGTTGCAGCAATGCGGCGGAGCGACCGACAATGATTGCTAAATCCTCATTACGGTAAAACTCCAAGCGTGAAACAATGCCGAAACGATCGCGCAGCGGGTTGGTCAACATACCGGCGCGAGTGGTGGCGCCAACAAGTGTAAACGGCGGCAAATCGATTTTTACGGAACGGGCTGCCGGCCCTTCACCAATCATAATGTCAAGTTGATAGTCTTCGAGCGCAGGATAAAGAATTTCTTCCACTACCGGACTAAGACGATGAATTTCATCGATAAACAAAACATCGTGCGGCTCAAGATTGGTCAGCAATGCGGCCAAATCGCCGGCCCGCTCTAAAACAGGGCCGCTGGTTTGCCGCAGATTCACGCCTAATTCCCGCGCAATGATGTGGGCCAATGTGGTTTTGCCCAGCCCCGGCGGGCCGAACAATAAAGTATGGTCAAGCGCCTCGCCCCGTTTTTTGGCGGCTTGAATAAAAATTTCCAATTGTTCTTTCGCTTTGGCCTGCCCGATGTAATCGGCCAATGCTTTCGGGCGCAGTGCGCGCTCAAGCTGCTCTTCCTGAGCAGAAAGCGGTTTCGGAGTGATCACGCGCTCGTTGCGAGCGGCGGTAAGGTTATCGGTTTGCAGCATAATGTGTATGTCGGTTCGGATTCAGGCCTTAATGATACCCGAAAATCAGCTATGCCTGTCTGAAAGCTTTTTTTGGTTTGATGAAGCGTTGCTGCGGCTTATTCGTAGATGCCGTCTAAAATCAGTTAAAATAGCGCCCTCCCTCAATCTTATAGCATAAACATCATGAATATCCTGCAATTAGAAAATTGTTCTTTCGCTGTCGGCCATGTCGCTCTGTTGGCCGATGCGTCTTTCCAGCTTGATGCAGGAGAAAAAATCGGTTTGATCGGACGCAACGGCGCGGGTAAGTCTTCTCTATTGAAAATTTTGGCCGGCGTGCAAAAGCCTGACGATGGCCGTTTGATTGTGCAAAACGGCTTAAAAACCGTTTATGTGCCTCAGGAGCATTTTTTTGATAACGAGGCAACCGTATTTGATACGGTTGCCGAAGGTTTGGGTGCTTTGCGCGAACTGCTCGGGCGTTATCATCAAACCAGCTTGCGCCTGGAGAGCGAATCGTCAGACGAATTGCTCAAAACGTTGAATGTCCTGCAAACCGAGTTGGAAGCTCTTGACGGTTGGCAGTTTGATGCAGCTATCCGGCAGGCTATCGGCGAACTTGGCCTGCCTGAAAATGAAAAAATCGGTAATCTTTCCGGTGGGCAAAAAAAACGGGTGGCCTTAGCGCAGGCGTGGGTGCAAAAGCCCGATATCCTATTGCTCGACGAGCCCACTAACCACCTTGATATCGACGCGATTATCTGGCTGGAAAACCTATTGCAGCAATTTAGCGGCAGTATGGTCGTTATTACGCACGACCGCCGTTTCTTAGATAATATCGCCGGCAGAATCGTGGAATTGGATCGCGGCGTATTGCGCTCTTACGAAGGCAGTTTCAGCAAATACAGCGAGAAAAAAGCGCAAGAGCTGATGGTGGAGGCGGAGCATAACCGCTTATTCGACAAATTTCACGCACAAGAAGAAGCGTGGATACGCAAAGGCATTGAAGCGCGACGTACTCGAAACGAAGGACGAGTACGCCGCTTGGAAGCATTAAGGCGCGCTCGATCAGAGCGTCGGGAAAGACAAGGGCAGGTCAATTTTAAGCTCGACAGCGGCGAGAAAAGCGGCAAAATCGTAGCGGAATTGGAACATGCCGGTTTTAGCTACGGCGATAAAGTAATCATGCACCCTTTTTCCACCGTTATTCAACGCGGCGATAAAATCGGTCTTATCGGCCCGAACGGCATCGGCAAAACCACTTTCCTCAAATTGATTCTGGGCGAATTACAGCCCACCTACGGCCGCATCCGTATCGGCAGCAAGCAGGAAGTGGCCTATTTCGACCAATTCCGCAGCGCGCTCAACGAAAATGACACGGTGTTTTACACGCTGGGCCAAGGCAACGATTATGTGGAAATCGGCGGTAAAAAACGGCATGTGATGGGTTATCTGGAAGATTTCCTGTTTCACCCCGCTCGTGCGCAAAGCCCTGTTTCCTCACTTTCTGGTGGCGAGCGCAACCGCCTGTTGTTGGCTAAATTATTTACACGCCCCGCCAATATTTTGGTGCTGGACGAACCGACCAACGATTTGGATATCGAGACGCAGGAATTGCTGGAAGAATTGCTGCGCGATTATAGCGGCACGGTATTTCTGGTCAGCCACGACCGTATGTTTTTAGATAACGTTATCACCCAAAGCATCGTTTTTGAAGGTGAAGGAAAATTGAAAGAGTACATCGGCGGCTATCAGGATTATTTGGATGCAAAAGCACGCGAAACAGCGGCGCAAACGCCAACCGCCGTGAAAGCCACAACGATTGACGCAGAATCGGATAAAACAGGCAAACCCAAAGCCAACCGTACGGTTAAGCTTTCCTATAAAGAGCAACGCGAGCTAGATGCCCTACCCGATGAAATCGCAGCATTGGAAGCAGAACAAAGTAGCTTGAACGCGCAGCTTGCCGAACCTGAAATTTTCAAAGATTATGAAAAAGCCGGCGCTTTGCAAGCACGCGCAGAAACCATCGAAACGTTGCTGTTGGAAAAACTGGAGCGCTGGGAAATGTTGGAAAGCAAGCAAAACGGAGCAAGTTAAACCAAACTCACCTAATTAACGGGCATAGTTGATATGCCCGTTAATGTTTTATAGTAAAGCAACTAATACGATAATTTTTGCCCTTGGCCTCTTGACTTGCAATCGTCTACATGGTGTCTCCATCCGATGCTCTGGCTGGAAAGATAACCGCCGCCCTCTGGTCTCTCATAATTGTCCGTACAATTTGGATCAACCTGTTTGCCGGCAGACCCAGTAGCATAAGGGTTGATTGTCAAGTCCTCTGTATGGTAATTGCATGCACTGAATAAACATGCGCAGCAAAAAGCCAACAATACTTTTGTTGTCATCATTTTTTTATAAAAGCAACCTTTACAGCTGTTTGAAATTTGTTTCAATTTTTGTGCCTCATCTTTTTGCATCATCTCGCTCCTTATTTTGTTCAAATTTTTATATTTTTGAGAATTTAGTTTGTAAATTTATTTATCATATCATTGGAACATTTAAAACGGCATCTGCTGGGTGTTTCAGGCAGGCATCGGTTTGTTCGTTCTGCGCAATAAATGCCTGTCTGAAAATCTAAAAAGCCGTGCGCTAGACTTGATTCGGGTATAATCATATTTTCCGAAGCAGCCATTGCCACATCCGTCTAAAAATGTCTAAAAAAACCAAGCACGAACTCGAAAACAACAAATTAAACAAACGACTGCGCCATGCCGTGGGCGATGCCATCAACGATTTCAATATGATTGAAAACGGCGATAAAATCATGGTCTGCCTCTCTGGAGGCAAAGACAGCTATGCCCTGCTCGACATCTTGCGCCAGCTGCAGGCCAGCGCACCGGTTTCGTTTGAATTGATAGCGGTCAACCTTGATCAGAAGCAGCCCGGTTTTCCCGGGCATGTGTTGCCCGAATATTTGGAAAGCATCGGCGTGCCTTATAAAATCATTGAGGAAGACACCTATTCAGTGGTGAAACGGGTGATTGAAGAAGGCAAAACCACCTGCTCGTTATGCAGCCGTTTGCGCCGTGGCGTGCTTTATCGCGTGGCCAAAGAATTGGGCTGCACCAAAATCGCGCTCGGCCATCACCGCGACGATATTCTGCAAACGCTCTTCCTTAATATGTTTTACGGCGGCAAGCTGAAAGCGATGCCGCCGAAACTGGTAAGCGACAATGGCGAACACATTGTTATCCGCCCTTTGGCTTATGTAAAAGAAAAAGATTTGGAGCGTTATGCTGATTTGAAGCAGTTTCCGATTATTCCGTGTAATCTGTGCGGCTCGCAGCCTAATTTGCAACGCCAAGTCATCAAAGAAATGCTGCAAGATTGGGACAAACGCTTTCCCGGCCGCATTGAATCGATGTTTTCGGCGCTGCAAAACGTGGTTCCCTCGCATCTGGCGGATACCGGCTTATTCGACTTTGCCGGTTTAGAACGCGGCCAAGTCTTGAAACATGGTGGTGATTTGGCTTTCGACCGCGAAACCATGCCACACAGTTTTTCAGACAGGCATAGTGAGGATTCTGATGAAATCAAGATAAGCATGCCTAAAACGGTAATCAATATACTGGCCAGCAAACCTAAATGTTAATAGTCTATTATAAAAGGAAAATGTTATGAATGAATTCCCAAATGCTGCTTTCCCTGCCGACAAACAGGTTGAAGTTAAAATCGCTTCCGTCGGTGCTCGGGTTGCTGCTTATATCTTAAATATTTTATTTCTCATCTTAGCTATGGTGCCAATGATAATCTCCTTGATTGTGTTGGTTATTTATAAAATGCCTCATCGTCAAAACGGTGATGCAAGCAATCTTGAAACGGCATTATCTACTACTGCTATGCCGAGTGGCGTTTTCTCCCATCCGGCGTTTTTACTATGCGTTGCCATCTTTTTGGCTTTCGGCATTTGGCAAATTGTGATGATGAGTAAACGAGGCCAATCGCTAGGTAAGCGCTTGCTTAAAATTAAAGTGATTAAGACCAATGGCGAAGAAGCGGGCTTTGTCGGCACAGTCTTGATGCGTGAAATTGCCTTTAGCTTTCTGGTCGGGCTGGTTACTGCATTAATTGGATTCATCATCAATATGGCGATGCCCGATTCACCAGAACCGTTAAAAGAGTTACTCAATAATCTCATTAGCAATCTACCTTACCTGATTTGTTTTATTATGCTTTTCAGCATTAAACGTGATCGCCGGACTTTACAAGATTATCTGGCCGATACCGTGGTAATCAAACTTCCGGATTAACCTTCAATGCCTGCCTGAAAATTGTTTTTAGACAGGCATTTCTCCCTCATCATTAGGAAAAATATGACCATCATCCTTATTCTTGCCGGTTTAATCTGCTTGGTTATCGGTTTACTCGGTACCATTTATCCCGCCATTCCGGGGCTTGGTTTAATGTTCGGCGGCGCGTGGCTGCTGGCTTATGCCGGTGATTATCAGATTATCGGCAGCGGCACATTAATCACGCTCGGCATTTTTGCCGCTGCCGGCACGGCTACCGATTATATCGCTGGCATGCTCGGCGCCAAATTTACTGGAGCGAGTAAAGAAGCCATATGGGGCTCGTTTATCGGCGGTATCGTCGGTGCTTTTTTCAGCATTCCGGGTTTGTTGCTTGGTCCAGTAGTCGGTGCGGCGACTGGGGAAATCATTGCCCGCAAAAACATACGCTCCGCGGGCAAGGTCAGCATAGGCACTTTTATTGGCTTTATCCTCGGTGTGGTTGCCAAAGTGGGCTGCGCGGCGGCGATTGTGATTACTTTGGCGGTGATGTGGATCATCAGCTTGTTTAATTGATTTAGGCACCTCAATAACAACCTTTCAGATAATCAATGCCTGTCTGAAAAAATAAAAATCTTATTTTCAGACAGGCAAATGAATAAAGCCGATAATCAGCCAGAAGAGCGCTGATTATCGGTTGCTTTTTATAAGGCTAGTTAATGCGGCCGAATTTACCGCTATTGAAATCCTGTACGGCTTGGCGGATTTCTTCAGTGGTATTCATCACAAACGGGCCATACCCCGCTATCGGCTCATCAATGGGTACGCCTGATAGCAGCAGGATTTTAAGCGTTTCTTCTCCTGCTTCAATCCGCACTTCCCCACCGGCATTTTCAAAGCTCACCAACTGACCCGCTGCGGCTTTATCGCTACCGTTGAAGGTTGCATTGCCGCGCAATACCACCATCGAAAGATTATGGCTTTCCGGCACGCGGATACGCGCTTCTTTTCCCGCTTCAATCACCATATCCCATACATTCATCTCGGTAAAGGTTTCCGCCGCCCCTTTCACGCCTTCATATTCTCCTGCAATCAAGCGCGCATGACCGGCATTATCTGGCAACGACACCACAGGAATATTTTCTTGAGCCAAATGCTGGTAACGCGGCGAGGCATTTTTATCTTTTGCAGGCAGATTAACCCAAAGTTGCACCATTTCAAACACGCCGCCGCGCAATCCGAATGCTTCGGAATGAAACTCTTCATGAATGATGCCGGAGCCGGCCGTCATCCATTGCACATCGCCTTCGCGGATAACACCGCCGCCGCCGCTGGAATCGCGATGTGCCACCTCGCCTTGATAGGCGATGGTAACGGTTTCAAAACCTTTATGCGGATGTTGGCCGACGCCGCGCGGGCTGGTCGTTCTGCCCGGCTCGAATTCGCGAGGAGCCGCATAATCCAGCATCAGGAAAGGGTCGGTGCCGCGGTCTTCTCCCATGTGGGAAAACAAAGGTTGCACCAGAAAGCCGTCGCCTACCCAATGTTGGCTGTTGGCACGATAAATTTGGCGTATTTTTCTCATTTTCAAATCCTTTCGATATGTTGTGTTTCCAATAATCATTAATGTTTTTTCATACCCGATGCTTGAGCAGCCCTGAGTTTGGCGGGAGTAACATCGTTACCCTCGCTATCAATAACTGTAACGGCTGATAACATATGCTCCAACTGCCCGCGTATTTGGCTCAAATAAGCCCGGCGCAGGGCGGCGCGTTCTGTTTGCTCCTCCTCGCTTAAAGCCTCGTTTTTTGCTTTTCGGGCCAGCTCGTTGATTCGGTCTAATTCTGCGATACGCATAATGCGCTCCTTTCTTGCCTAATGCCTGTCTGAATGATTCCAAACCGCCTAAATGATTAACTTTTTGGAATTTTCAATGGGCTTTTGATTCGTTTAGGTGTATTATACGCAGTACAAATCTTTATACAAGTACGCACATTTTTTATACTGTAACCGTGAGAACATTGGTATGGAAATTTCGAGCAACGAATACAGTGCCTGTTGCCCCGTCAGCACCACGCTAGGCATCATCGGTGGTAAATGGAAGGTCTTGATTCTTTATCATTTAAACGGCCATACCTGCCGCTTTAATGAATTGCAACGATTGATGCCTGCCGTTACCCAGCGCATGCTGACCTTGCAACTGCGCGAGCTGGAAAGTGACGGCATCGTGCACCGCGAAGTTTATCCGCAAGTGCCGCCCAAAGTAGAATATTCGCTTACCGAATTTGGCCGTACGCTGATACCGGTTATCGAAGCGATGCACAGCTGGGGTGTCCAATATGCAGATGAATGCCGACAGCACAAAAAATAAACAATAAAATATGCCTGCCTGAAATTTCAGACAGGCATCAAAGCCTTGGGAATCGAGTAAAATGGAGAGACTGTAAATACAGCACCTCCACGCCCATTCGAGAATAACTTTATTTCCTATACATAAACTAAGGAATCCGTCATGCCTTCACCCAACTATTCCGCCCAACTGGCTGAAAAAGTTGCCTATCTGAAAAATCTCTTTGCCGATTTAAACCCGCCCGAGCTGGAAATACTGCCTTCTCCGGAAAAACATTACAGAATGCGCGCCGAATTTCGCATATGGCATGAAGGTGAGCAGCTTTGCTATGCCATGTTCGAACCGGGGAAAAAAGCCGGTACGGCCTCTTTAATCAAGCTTGAAAATTTCCCGCCGGCTGCCCGGCCGATAAACGACTTGATGCCGCTCCTGCTGCAGCAAATTCAAGCCGAGCCGGTATTGAAAAACCGGCTCTACCAATGCGAATTCCTCAACACGCTAAGCGGAGATATGCTGGTCAGCTTGATTTATCATAAAAAACTGGACGAATCATGGCGCTCGGCCGCCGAATCCTTGCAGCAAAAATTAGGCATTTTCATCATTGGCCGCAGCCGTGGTCAGAAAATCGTGTTAACTCAAGACTTCGTTACCGAAAGGCTCATTATCGGCCAGCAAACCTTTGTCTATCGGCAGATTGAAGGCAGTTTTACCCAGCCCAATGCCGTTGTATGCGGCAAAATGCTGGAATGGGCGTGCAGCGCCGCGCAAGGTTTGGACGGCGATTTACTGGAACTTTATTGCGGCAACGGCAACTTCACCCTGCCCTTATCCCATCATTTTCATCGCGTACTCGCTACCGAAGTTTCCAAAACCTCTGTAAATGCCGCCCAATGGAATATTCAGGCCAATCAACGCAACAATATAGACATCATCCGTTTATCCGCCGAAGAATTTACCGAAGCCTATCGAGGCAGCCGCGAATTCCGCCGCTTGAAAGAGCAAAGCATTGAACTGAAAAACTATCGCTTTTCCACCATTTTTATCGATCCGCCGCGTGCAGGCGTTGACAACAAAACGCTTGATTTGGTGGCAAGCTTCGACAATATCATCTACATATCTTGCAACCCTGCAACCCTGCACCAAAATCTTCTAAAATTACAAAAAACTCATCAAATTGCCCGCTTCGCTTTATTCGACCAATTTCCATTTACCAATCATATCGAAAGCGGAATGTTATTGAAAAAACGATAGGTTTTAATCGATTGGTAGTTGCGCCTAATGGAGCAAACGACAAGCCGGACGAAACTCAGATGCGGGCATTTTATGCGGAACACGGCCAAGGCGTGAATTATCACGCCGGAACTTGGCACCACCCTTTGCTCACCCATAGCGAAATAGGCAATAGCGGGGATTTTATCGTGGTAGACCGCATAGGAGCGGGCAATAATTGCGATGAAGTGGCATTAGCCCGCTCTTGGGTGGTAACGGGAGAATATCGATGAATAGTAAAGCGTGGGTAATCTGAACCGTGTGTAGCAACCTACCCTTGAATAAAAGCCGTTAAAACAGGCTATTCGAAAAACAAATGTTCTCGGATAGCCTGTTTATTATGTGTTAAAAACTATTTGCTGCTGCTTGCTGCTGCACCGCAATGGAAACAATAACGGTTAAATGCACTTTTGCGAGTTTCGCAACAACCGCAACGGTTAAACAGGTTGATGCTGCAATGGGGGCAGTAATCCAGATCGGGCTGTTGAAAATCCAAAGGCCTTTCGCAGCCGGGGCAGATGCCTTTCGCCAAGCACTGTTGAGCACGGTCGTAATCCAATTGATGTTGGCGCTCATCAACAGGCAAGGTTTCTTCGTTTTGTTTGCGCTCCAAATAACGGTTCATTGCACCAATAGCATAGCGGCCAACCAAAGCCGTCACCACAATGCCTACTGCATAGCGCACATAACCGCCGTAGCTCGGCAAATATGGTACGAGTTCGACGAAAAAGGCAAATAAAGCGAAATAAATGAATCCCCAAACAAACGGCCACCATTTTGAGTGGCGTTTTTTGGCAAATAGATAAGCTCCTATCAATAGCAAAGGAAGGGTTATAGCCAGCCGATAACTGAAAACCTTCAATTCGATGCGGCGATCGTCAGCTTCTTTAACCTTTTCCGCTTCAGATCGAATGGCTTCGATTTTGAGGTTGTTCTGATTGATTTTTTGCGTGTTGTCCAACTGATTCTGCTTAAGCGCGTCTAAACGCCGTTGCAATTCCTGCTCTTTGGCTTTGAGACCATCTATTTTACGTGTGCGGGCGATAACTTCGGGGTTTTGCTCGGATTGCTCAGTAGCCGAACGGGCCGCCAGCCAATTGTTCAGGCCTGTTTGCTCGGTTTCTGTCTGATTTTTCTGTTTCCCCAAAGCGAGAGAGGCTTGCTCCAGCGCTTCGGATAAGCGGTTTTCTTCATTTTCAAGGCGGTCGCGCTCTTTCAATAAAGGATCGGCTCCCTTGCCGCTCATATAGTATTCAATATCTAAAGGCTCGCTAACGGTGGGTAGATCGCCGATGATTTTCCCGCCCAAACCGATAAGGAACGAGGCGAAAATAAAAGCAATCAGCCACAAACCGCGCCGAAACCATTGCTCAGGAAGCCGATTGCCAATGGATTTAGCCTGTTTCATTGTTTAACCCTCTGTGTTTGTTGAATATTAATATAAGTATAACGCGATTCATCTAGCAGAATAATTTAATTCATTGCATTTGATGATTTTTGTGAAATAAAAGCCTGTCTGAAATTTTCAGACAGGCTTTTTTATATTAGCAAACGATTTATTCAGCTTTCTTTCTGCCAAGTATCTTTCAGGGCCACCGTGCGGTTGAATACCGGTTTGTTTGGCGTGTGGTCGTAACGATCGGTTACAAAATAGCCCAAACGCTCAAACTGCCAGCGGCTTTCCGGAGGTAATGCGCTTGCGGCCGGTTCAATGTAGGCGGTTACTTCGGTTATTGAATTCGGGTTGAGAAAGTCGGTAAAAGGCAGATATTCGCCGTCTGCCCCGCGTACGGCATCGGGGCGTGCTTCGGTAAACAGGCGGTCGTACAAGCGTACGGTTGCCGGCACCGCATGTTCTGCCGACACCCAGTGGATGACGCCTTTCACTTTTCGGCCTTCCGGATTTTTACCCAGCGTATCATGGTCTATCGAACATTTCAGCTCGATGATATGCCCTTCTGCGTTTTTAACCACTTCGTCGCATTTCACCACATAGCCGTGACGCAGGCGTACTTCTCCGCCGGGCGTTAAACGCTTCCAGCCTTTGGGCGGCACTTCGGCAAAATCATCGGCCTCGATATAAATGGTTTGGCTGATAGGAATTTCCCGTTCGCCCATCTCTTCATGATTCGGATGATAAGGCGCACGGCGGCTTTGGGTTTTACCCGCTTCAAAATTGGTTAAGGTTACTTTCAGCGGGTTTAATACGGCCATCAAGCGAGGGGCTGAGTTTTCCAATTCTTCGCGGATGGCGCCTTCCAATACGCTCATGTCAACGACGTTTTCCGATTTGGAAATGCCGACACGCTTGGCGAACAAGCGTAAACCTTCGGGCGTGTAACCCCGACGGCGCATGCCCGAGATGGTAGGCATGCGCGGATCGTTCCAACCGCTGACGCGGCCTTCGGTAACCAACTGGTTCAATTTACGCTTGGATGTTATCGAATAAAGCAGCTCCAACCGTGAAAATTCGTACTGCCGCGGGCGAGTTGGGTGCGGCGCGGGAATGTTGTCGAGCACCCAGTCATACAACGGGCGGTGCGCTTCGAATTCCAAGGTGCACAGCGAATGGGTGATGCCTTCAATGGCATCGGAAATGGCATGGGTGTAGTCGTACATCGGGTAGATGCACCATTTGTCGCCGGTATTGTGATGATGGGCGCGGCGGATGCGGTAAATCACCGGATCGCGCATGTTTACGTTGCCGGAAGTCATATCGATTTTTAGGCGCAAAGTTTTACTGCCGTCCGGAAACTCGCCGTTTTTCATGCGCATGAACAAGTCAAGATTCTCTTCCGGGCTGCGTTCGCGATAAGGGCTGTTTTTACCCGGCTCGGTTAACGTACCGCGGTATTCGCGCATTTCTTCGGGCGTTAAATCGTCAACGTAGGCTTTGCCGTCTTTTATCAGGCCGACGGCATAATCGAACAGCCGGTCGAAATAATCGGATGCGTAATGCGGCTCGCCTGCCCAATGAAAGCCAAGCCATTCGACGTCGGCTTTAATGGAATCAACATATTCTTGATTTTCTTTTTCGGGATTGGTGTCGTCGAAACGCAGGTTGCACGAGCCGTCGTAAACATAGGCAAGGCCGAAATTCAAACAAATCGATTTGGCATGACCGATATGCAGGTAGCCGTTGGGTTCGGGAGGGAAACGGGTATGGATGGCGGTGTGTTTGCCGTTTTTGAGGTCTTCTTCGATGATGGTTCGGATAAAATGGTTATCGGCGAATTGGTCTTTATTCAGCATTCGTTTATGGCCTTTTTCTCTTTTCAGACAGGCATGTGAGGAATAAAGCCTGTCTGAAAAAACAATCTGTATGGAAAGCTGCTTATTGTACCTTAAATCTGCCAATCAATGGGCGAAAGGCCGTGTGCTTGGAGATAGGTGTTGGCCTGTGAGAAATGGCGACAACCGAAAAAACCGCGATGGGCGGAAAGGGGCGAAGGATGCGGCGCTGTCAGCACCAAATGGCGATGGCGGTCGATAAAACTGCCTTTTTTCTGCGCATGGCTGCCCCAAAGCATAAATACCAGATGTTCACGTTGTTCGTTCAGCCGGTTGACAACGCAATCGGTAAAGCGTTCCCAGCCTAGCGTCGCATGAGAATGCGCTTGGCCGGCGCGTACGGTCAGCACGGTATTCAGCAATAACACGCCCTGCTCCGCCCAGTGTTGCAGATAGCCGTGTTGTGGTATGCGGAAGCCTTCGATATCGTCGGCCAGCTCTTTATAGATATTAATCAATGAAGGCGGTACTGGTATTTCAGACCTCACGGAAAAAGCCAAACCGTGCGCCTGCCCTGCCCCGTGATAAGGGTCTTGCCCCAAAATCACCACTTTCACTTGCTTGAATTCGGTTGCTTTAAATGCATTGAACACATCGGCAGCGGGCGGATAAATAATTTGTCCGGTAGCGCGCTCGGCTTTGACTGTGTTCAAAATTTTCTGGAAATAAGGCTGCTCTTTTTCGGCGCCTATGGCGTCTTTCCATGTTTGCATAAACTTGCGGCTTTCAAAATTGTTAGGCGAAAACGGAAACGATAAAA
Source organism: Neisseria sp. (assembly GCF_030527965.1). Taxonomy (GTDB): domain Bacteria; phylum Pseudomonadota; class Gammaproteobacteria; order Burkholderiales; family Neisseriaceae; genus Neisseria. The sequence goes on along the minus strand of NZ_JAUMZU010000001.1, from coordinate 152,085 downwards.
ATAGTACAGAAACATAGCACAATGCCTGTCTGAAAACTGGTTTTCAGACAGGCATCTGTTTGATTAAGGCGACAAGCGCTCCTTAATCCATGCACCGTCTACCAAGCGGTAGCGAATACGGTCGTGCAAACGGCTCGGACGGCCTTGCCAGAATTCAACCGAATCGGGAATAACCAGATAGCCGCCCCAATGCGGTGGCCGCGGCACATGCAGCGGATGCCGCGCGCCGACCGCCGCCGCCTTGGCAACCAGCATCGCCTTGCTTTCTAATACGCTGCTTTGCTCGCTAGCCCACGCGCCGATTCGGCTGGTATACGGGCGGGAATTGAAATAGTCGTCGGAATCTTTGTCCGCCAGCTTTTCCACACGTCCTTCCACTCTTACCTGCCGCTCCAGTTCCGGCCAGAAAAAAGTCAATGCGGCAAATGGGTGCGCTGCGATTGCACGCCCTTTTTGGCTTAGATAATTGGTAAAAAATACAAAACCTTGCGGGTTCACTTCTTTTAGCAAAACAACCCTGTTGCTCGGCCGGCCATCTTCCCTAACGGTGGCCACGTTGACTGCAGTCGGCTCGTGAACCGCCGCAGACATCGCTTCGCCCAACCATTTTTCAAACTGCACAATCGGGCTGGTGTCGCATTCTTTTTCAGATAATTCCCGCTTGCTATAGTCTTCTCTTATATGATGTAAATCCATGACGTCTCCTTTTTCAGACAGGCTTTCCTGCCCGTTTATTTTTTCAGATTGGTTTCATCTAATCTCCAAGCACCGCCTACTTCGCTACGCTTCATATGGTAGATTTTGTGATCCGACCAAAGCTCCACCTCTTTGATAAACCCTTCTTTTTCATTGCCCACCAACGTAACCGTGCTGAAAGGCTGATGCGGCACGCTGCTCACATCCACTTGGAAGAATTTCGGTTCGGTGGAGCCGCTGGTCATGATTTTAAACGGCAGCACTTTATTTTCCAACACAGCGATTTCGGCTGAAGTTTCCGGATTGTCGCCCGAAAGTTTGAATTGCCAGTTGCCATTATGCCAGATTTTGAAATTCACCTTGGGGGCATCGGGCGCATCAAACAGCGGCTCTTGGGCGGAAGAAGCGGAAAAAAGCATTTGGGTGCCGATAAAACCGAACACACACCCAACCAATAGCGCTAAAACAATGGGGGTATATCTGCCCATATTCATTATCCTAAAGACGGTGTAATAAAATTTTTTATATTTATATCATAAAAAATTTGGGCAGGCTGATTTATCAGGCAGGCGGGCAAAATTGCACCGTTTAAAAAGCCCGCACACGGCTTCGTTTCATAATTCTGATGCAGATAAAAAATCTCCAAACGCACAACACTCTGCCGCTAAATCTGCCCGATAGCCTAAACAAGCATACTGAAGAAGCGATTTTTTGATACAATAACGCGCCTGCAAAAGCGCCCACACCCATCCAAACACACTACCCGTTCAAAATAACATCATGCAACTGACTGCCGTCGGCCTAAATCACCAAACAGCCCCGCTAAGCATACGTGAAAAACTTGCGTTTGCGGCTGAATTGTTGCCGAAAGCAGTGTCTGCGCTGGTTCAAAGCCAAGCGGCAAAAGAAGCCGTTATCCTTTCCACCTGCAATCGAACCGAATTGTATTGTGTCGGCGATACGGAAGCAGTGATGCAGTGGTTGGCCGATTATCAAAGCCTCAAAATCGAAGAAATCCGCCCTTATTTATATGCTTTTTGTACCGGAGATGCCGTTCGCCATGCTTTTCGGGTTGCCTGCGGTTTGGACAGCATGGTTTTGGGCGAGCCGCAAATCCTCGGCCAGCTTAAAGACGCTGTTCGGGTGGCGCAGGAAGAAGAAACGGTTGGCACGGCATTAAACGCTTTGTTTCAGAAAACCTTTTCCGTAGCGAAAGACATTCGTTCCTCTACTGCTGTAGGCGAAAGCTCGGTTTCGATGGCGGCCGCTTCGGTCAAGATGGCAGAGCAGATTTTTCCCTCTGTAAGCGATTTAAACGTATTGTTTGTCGGCGCAGGCGAGATGATTGAATTGGTGGCGACTTATTTTGCCGCCAAACAGCCGAATCTGATTACGGTTGCCAACCGCACATTGCCTCGTGCGCAGGAATTGTGCGATAAACTCGGGGTCAATGCCGATCCTTGTCTCTTGAGCGATTTGCCTGCTGTGCTGTCAGATTATGATGTGGTGGTTTCTTCCACGGCCAGTCAGTTGCCCATAATCGGCAAAGGCATGGTGGAAACCGCGCTGAAGCAGCGGCAGCATATGCCCGTCTTCATGCTGGATTTGGCCGTGCCGCGCGATATTGAAGCTCAGGTCAGCGAGCTGGACGATATTTACCTCTACACCGTCGACGACATGACCGGCATCATTGAAAGCGGCAAAGAATCGCGGCAGAAAGCCGCTGAAGAAGCGGAATCGATGGTAGAGCAGAAAGTAGTCGAATTTATTGATTGGCAGCGTAGCCGGCAGAATGTGCCTCTTATTCGCGCCTTGCGCGACGAAGGTGAGCGGGCACGGCGTCATGTATTGGAAAACGCGATGAAACAGCTTGCCAAGGGCGCATCGCCGGAAGAAGTATTGGAAAGATTGTCGGTGCAGCTAACCAACAAACTGCTGCACTCTCCTACCCAAACCCTCTCCAAAGCAGGCGGCCATAATAACGATTTATTAGATGCAGTGGCGCAGATTTATCATCTGCAACAGCGCGATGATTGAAGGTTTCAACCATTCTTTATATCTTTATACTTAATGCCTGTCTGAAAGTTTAACCGATGCCTGTTTGTCTTTCAGACAGGCATTCGCAACCCAACTCGTTACAAAACAACAAAGATTTTACGGAAGCTGCCCCATGAACCTCCCCAAATTGAGTTTTGAATTTTTCCCGACCCGCACGCCGGAAGGCCGTGCCAAACAAGTCTTTACCCGCAAGCAGCTCAGCCAATATTCGCCGGATTTTTTTTCCTGCACCTCCGGTGCCGGCGGTTCCACTCGCGAAGGCACCATGCAAACCATCAAAGACATCATCAGCGAAGGCACCGCGGCCGCACCGCACCTACCCTGCATCGGCATGCAGCCGCAAGAAGTAGTAGCCTTGCTTAATGAATACAAAAACATCGGCGTTCGCCATATTGTGGCACTTCGAGGCGATATTCCCTCCGGCATGGGTGCCGGCACGGACGGCATGTTTTATGCCAACGAATTGGTTTCATTGATTAAAAACGAATTTAGCAACCATTTCCACGTTGAAGTAGCGGCTTATCCCGAATACCACCCGCAAGCGCGCAGCGCGGAAGACGACTTGAACAATTTCGTGCGCAAAGCCAATGCTGGTGCCGATTCCGCCATCACGCAATATTTTTATAATGCCGACGCTTATTTTCGCTTTGTCGACGACGTACAAGGCCGCGGCGTAGATATTCCGATTATTCCCGGCATCATGCCGATTGCCAGCTTTTCCAAGCTGACCCGTTTTTCCGATACTTGCGGAGCGGAAATCCCGCGTTGGCTGCGTTTGCGGTTGCAGTCTTATGCCGATGACACCGCCTCCATCAAAGCCCTTGCGCTCGACGTAGTAACGGAAATGTGCGGCCGTTTATTGCGCGAAGGCGCTCCCGGCCTCCATTTTTATACTTTGAACCAAGCCGGTTTGGTGTCTACGATTTGCCAGCGCTTAGGTTATTAAGCTATTGCATTCTGAGTTCAAACAAAATAATGCCTGTCTGAAAACATATTCAGACAGACATTGTGTTTATGAATGAAATATCACTCTTCTGTTAAATCGATATCTTTGGTTTCTTTGGTGCTGAAGAGCGCAATCAAAGTCAAAATACCGTTTATTGCCAAGTAAATACCTACGCCGTATAAACCGTATCGCAGATTCAATTCAATAGCGAGCATGGTAGCCAGAGAAGCGCCAACGATAGCGGAAAGATTGTAAGCCAGCGACGCACCGGAATAACGGACATGCGTGGGAAACAATTCCGGCAACAAAGCCGCCATCGGCCCGAAAGTAAAGCCCATCAAGATAAACCCGACGGCAAGAAAGCCCATCACGTTGGCCGGCGAACCCTGATACAGAAAAGCATGCATGCTCAAGCCGAACAAAATAATGGCGGAGGTGGTGCCGATTAAAAAGCGGCGGCGTCCGATTCTATCGGCCAGTACACCGGAAATGCTGGTAAAAATTCCGAAAATAACGGCGCCGACCAGCAAGAAACCGGTAAAGGTGTTCGCCGGAATGCCCAAGCCCATCGGATGGCCCGCAGGAGAAAGATTGGTGCTACCTTTCGAATAAACCTGCACAAACGCTGTCATGATATAAAACAGCACATAAGTCGCCACCATGATGAACGTACCCTGCACAATCGGCCGCCAATAATCACGGATAACGGCTTTCACCGGCGCTTTCACCGTTTTACCTTCCGCTTCCGCCTCACGGTATACATGGCTTTCATGCAACGATAGCCGCATCCACAAGCCCACTGCCACCAGAGCCAACGAAAGGATAAACGGTATGCGCCAGCCCCATTCCACCAATGCGTCATGACCGATTTGCGAGCTAATCACGAAAAACACGCCGTTAGCCAGAAACAAACCGATGGGGGCGCCCAATTGCGGAAACGTACCGAACCATGCGCGCTTGCCTTCCGGCGCATTTTCCGTAGCCACTAAAGCCGCTCCGCCCCATTCGCCGCCCAAGCCCAAACCCTGCCCGATACGGCACAGGCATAAAAGCAAAGGTGCCCATAAACCGATGCTTTCATAAGTTGGCAAAAGGCCGATGAGAACGGTAGAAAGCCCCATAGTTAACAAGGAAGCCACCAGCGTTTTCTTGCGGCCGATTTTATCGCCGAAATGGCCGAAGATAACCGAGCCGATCGGACGGGCAAAAAAAGCGAGTGCCAAAGTGGAAAGAGAAAGCAAAATCGCCACGGTAGGATCGCTTTTATCGAAAAACTGCGTGTTAAACACCAGCACCGCCGCTGCCGCATAAATATAATAATCATAAAATTCGATGGCGGTGCCTATCATCGAGGCTATCGCCACCTTATAAGGGTTATTTCTTAATTGTGAATCGCTCATTTTGACTCTTTGCCTAACAAATATGGAAGAAACAGTTGCGCACTATAACGAATTTACAAAAATCCGTCTATTGTAAACCCATGTTATCAAGAGCATAATCGCCGCATCAAACCAAACCGCAAGCATTAATGCCTGTCTGAAAACTATTGCAGGAACCTGTCATGCAGAATTTTAAACAAGCCGCAGAACGAGAACTCTCCTTAAAAAAACAACAAGCTGTTGATATTTATCTGGCTAAACGGCAGCCTCAATTGTTTTTCGAGCAATACACGCAGGCATTGGATAACATGCTGGCTGCGTTGTGGCAGGAAATGTTTATCGGCATGCCGATGTGCCTTTTGGCCGTCGGCGGCTTTGGCCGGCGGGAAATGTATCCCCACTCCGATTTGGACTTGGCTCTTGTCTGCGCCGAGCCGCTTACCGAGGCGCAACAAGAAGCGGCCGCCCTGTTCGTGCAAACCTTGTGGGACATGCAGCTTACCCCCGCCGTGAAAATCGGTAGCATCGAAGAATTATGCCTCAGCATCGCCCAAGATTTAACCGGCGAAACCGCCTTTCTCGAAGCACGCTTCATCTGCGGCAGCCACATTATCGGTAACGCCATACTGCAAAGATTAAGTCTGGAGCGCAAAACCGCTTTGTTCATAGAAGAGAAGCTCGTCGAAATGAAACAGCGGCATGACAAGCAGCAAGGTTCCGGCGCTTTGCTCGAACCCAATATCAAAACCTGTCCGGGCGGCTTGCGCGACATCCATACCATGATGTGGCTGGGCAAAGCGCAAGGGCTTTCCACTTCCGCCTATTCCTTGGTGCACAACCGCGTTTTAACCCGCGTAGAGGCCGGCCTGCTAACCAACAGCCATAAGCAGCTCGCACGAATCCGCATTGATTTGCATCTTGCTGCAGGCCGGGAAGAAGACCGTTTGGTGTTCGATTTGCAAAGTAAAGTTGCTGCCAATATGGGCTTGCAAGATGATGAGAAGCGGATTAAAAGCGAAAAACTGATGCATATGCTGTACCGAGCCACCAAAACCGTTAAGCAGCTCAACGGCATTATCATCCCCATGCTGCGCGGTCGGGTTTATTCGCTATTACCGCGGCATGTACACCAAATAGACCATGATTATTATCAAATCGGCAACCAGATTGCTGTGAAAGATAAAAATATCTTCCACAAAAGCCCTACCCATATTTTCAAAATCATTGAAATCATACAAAAGCGCAACGACATCAAAACCATAGCTCCGCAAACCCTGCGTGCTTGGTGGGCTGCTACCCGGAGAATCAATAAAAAGTTTTATAAAAATCCGGTCAACCGAGAACGGTTTGTCGGTTTTTTCAAGGCCGGCAACGGCTTAACCCATACCATGCGCTTACTCAACCTATATGGCGTACTCGGTCAATACCTTCCCGCTTGGAAAAAAATTACCGGCCTGTTGCAGCATGATTTATTTCATATTTATCCGGTGGACGACCATATCTTGATGGTATTGCGCAATATGCGTCGTCTTGCCATGGATACGCACGTGCACGAACTGCCCTTCGCTTCGAGCCTGATGCATTCCTTTGAGAAAAAATACATTCTGTATCTGGCGGCTATGTTTCACGATATTGCGAAAGGGAGAGGCGGAGATCATGCTACGGAAGGCATTGCCGATGCCCGTAAATTCGCGGCCGATCATTTTCTTAATCAAGAAGAAAATGATTTTCTGGCTTGGCTGGTGGAAGACCATCTGCTGATGTCAATGGTTGCTCAAAAAGAAGATATCTACGATACCGATGTAATCTCGCGCTTTTGCGCACGCGTACAAACGCAGGAGCGGCTGACCGCACTTTATTTATTGACCGTAGCCGATATAAGGGGAACCAATCCGAAAATCTGGAACTCTTGGAAAGCCGGGCTTCTTGAAAGCCTGTTTCACGCCGCTTCCCGGCATCTTGCCGGAGGCGAAAACAACCGCAGCGCCATTACCGGTCATCGTCAGAATAGTGCGGCCGAAGCCCTTACGCAACAGGGATTTGATGCCAAACAACAGCGTCGTTTATGGCAGGCATTAGGCGCGGCTTATTTTGTTCGCCATGAAGAGCAAGAAATCCTATGGCATCTGCCTTTATTAATCGACCATCTGGAAGAATCAAAAATTGCCGTCCGCCAATTAAACGAAGGCGGAACGTTGCAAGTGATGATCTACATGCCCAATGCGCCTCGTTTGTTTACCCGCTTATGTCGCATCTTCAGCCACCAAGGGCTGGATATTGTCGCCGCACGAGCCTTCATTACCGAAACCAATTACATTTTGGATACTTTTGTGGTGCAGTTTCCCGCCATTTATACGGCGGAAGACTATCCCCTCATTCAAAGCGCACTTGGAGCAGAGCTCAACGATTTTCTCCAAGGAAAATTTGATGAAGGAGACGAAACCTGCGGCATCAGCAGCCGCCGCGTCCGTCATCAACCCATCGCCCCGACCATCCAGCTTACCGAAGAAGAAGATTATCCCGGCTGGTTTATATTGGAAATCGTTACGGCCAACCGTCCTTACCTCTTGGCCAATATTACGGAGGCCTTCGCTGCACTCGACATCAGCCTGCGTTACGCCAAAATCAATACGCTGGACGAGCGCGTGGAAGACAGTTTTTCGTTATACAGCCCATCTTTGGCCAATCCTAAGCAACAATTGGAGCTGAAACGTTTGCTGTTCGAACAATTGAATGTTTAACCCTCAACGGGCCAATAAATCGTCAAGTAAGGCTTTCGACGCTTTCAGACAGGCAATCTGACGGTCTATATCGCTTTGCTTCGCCATTAATTTGGCCCGTAAATCGTTACAAAAATCCTGCGGTTCATCATTTATGCAATCGCGCATCAGCGCAATGTCTTTCAATGGCAATCCTGTTCGATTGAGCAGAATGATTTTTCTGATAATTTCGACATCATTTTCGGTATAAACGCGGTAGCCGCTGTTGTTGCGCACAGGTTGGATCAAATTTAAAGTTTCATAAAAGCGAATCATCCGAACGCTGGTTTCACACTTTTTAGCAACCTCACTGATTTTCATGGTTGACCCTCACACTATGTCATATTTTAAGCTTATCGCATTATAAACGACACCGAGGAATAAGATGATGAATCGCCGGCAATTTTGCTTACTAACCACGGCTATGCTTGCCGTTGGCACCCATGCCGTTTCATCCGCTTATGCGGCAAACAAAACCAAACCAAGCGTTAAAAAAGCATATATCATTCATGGCTTCAGCGCCTCCCCGAACGATCATTGGTTTCCATGGCTAGCGGCTCGATTGGCAGCTGAAGGCTTAATGGTAGACAATATCGCACTACCCGATAGCCATAATCCGGACTTCAACCACTGGCAAGCAGTTTTGACCGAGCATATAGGTCAACCGCAGGAAAATGATATTTTTATTGCCCACAGCCTCGGCACCATCAGTCTGTTACATTATCTTTCAGCTACTCACCCTGCACGCATCGGCGGCTTAATATTAGTGGCGGGATTTGGCGCCAAACTGCCAGCCCTTCCTATGATAAACGGCTACGATATTGATGCTTATGTAGAGCATGCTCATATTGATTTTGCAGCCATTCGTGTTATGAGCCCCAAAATCTACAGCATCATCAGCACCGACGATCCAATCGTAGAGCCATCTGAAAGCCTCAAGCTGGCCAAGCAGCTTGGCAGTGCCATTATCAGGATACCGAAAGGCGGGCATTTTCTGGCTGAAAATGGTTTTACCGAGTTGCCGCAAGCATGGCAGGCATTGAAAACCATGCTTTAAGTTTCAGACCGGCATGATGAAAACCCATTTGATTGATATTGAGATAGGATACGTAATCCAGTTAGTTGAGTTGTCATTAAACAAAACGCTCCGCATCATTATGATTGCGGAGCGTTTTAAATTGCTTACTTTAAGAATTCTGGCAGAGAGGAAGGGATTCGAACCCTCGATACGCTATAAACGTATACACGCTTTCCAGGCGTGCGACTTCAACCACTCATCCACCTCTCTGTGAGGGAAATAAATTATACTGCCTTTAAAGCATCCTAGCAAGAATGCCTGTCTGAAAGCGATAAAACCCAACTTCAGTTTCATAAGCCGGGTTTATATCTATGGTGCCCAGAAGAAGACTCGAACTTCCACACCCGTGAGGATACTAGCACCTGAAGCTAGCGCGTCTACCAATTCCGCCATCTGGGCATAACGCTACAAATTAAAGAAATCGAATGGTGCCCAGAAGAAGACTCGAACTTCCACGCCCGTGAGGACACTAGCACCTGAAGCTAGCGCGTCTACCAATTCCGCCATCTGGGCTTTGCTTTAATCTGTAATTTACGTTAAAGTGCTTCCAAAATGAAGTTCGCCATTATAAAACCTTACAAAAAAATGTCAATCAGAAAATGAAGAAAAAAGTTAAACTTAATCTAAGAGAAAAAGACCCTTATCTGGAGCGCGAGAAACAGCGTTACGAGCACCCTTTACCCAGCCGCGAATGGATTATCGATTTACTTGATAAAGAAGGCGTACCCTTAAAAATTAATGACTTGGCTGAAAAACTTTCTATTCAGCCCGAAGAATATGAGTTTTTCGAGCGCAGAATCAGAGCGATGGCGCGCGACGGGCAAGTATTGATCAACCGTCGCGGTGCAGTATGTGCGGCGGATAAGCTGGCATTGGTGAAATGCCGGGTGGATGCGCATAAAGACGGTTTCGGCTTTGCCGTGCCATTGAGCGGCGGGCAAAATGATTTTGTTTTGTATGAGCGCCAAATGCGCGGCTTGATGCACGGTGATATTGTGATGGTGCGTCCGGGTAGCGTGGATAGGCGCGGGCGGCGCGAAGGCCAAGTGCTGGAAATTTTGGAGCGAGCCAATATTGACGTGGTCGGCCGTTTTTATTTGGAACGCGGTGTTGCCGTGCTGGAGCCGGAAGACAAACGTTTAAGCCAACCTATTTTGCTGGAGCCGGAATCTGTGGCTTCGCTTAAACCGGCCGACGGCCAGGTGGTGATGGCAAAAATCGAAAGCTATCCCGAAGGGCATCATCCGGCGGTTGCAAAATTAATCGAAGTGTTGGGCGACTATGCCGATAGCGGCATGGAAATCGAAATTGCCGTGCGCAAACACCATTTGCCGCACCAATTCAGTGATGCCTGTCTGAAAGCAGCAGCTAAGATTCCGACGGCTGTTTTAAAGAAAGATTTGAAAAACCGTGTGGATTTACGCGACTTGCCGCTAGTTACCATCGACGGTGAAACGGCGCGTGATTTCGATGATGCCGTGTATGCGGAGAAACAAGGCCGCAATTATCGGTTGGTGGTGGCGATTGCCGATGTAAGCCATTATGTTCGCCCCGATGATGCACTGGATAAAGATGCCTACGAACGGAGCACCAGCGTTTATTTCCCGCGCCGTGTGATTCCAATGCTGCCGGAAAATTTATCCAACGGTATCTGTTCGTTGAATCCTGATGTCGAACGTCTGTGTATGGTGTGCGATATGCAGATTTCTTATATGGGCAATGTTAAATCCTACACCTTTTACCCTGCGGTCATGCGGTCGCACGCCCGCCTGACTTACAACCAAGTCTGGCAATGGTTGGAAAGCGGTGAAGACAACCCTCATAAGAAAGAGTTGGACACGCTATATAAGCTTTTCGGCATTCTGCAAAAAAAACGCCGCCAGCGCGGCGCGGTGGAGTTTGAAAGCACCGAAACGCAAATGCTGTTTGACGATAACGGTAAAATCAAGCGTATTGTTCCCGTTATCCGTAATGATGCGCATAAACTGATTGAAGAATGTATGCTGGCGGCCAATGTTTGTGCGGCCGATTTTCTGTTGGAAAACAAACATCCCGCTTTATTTCGCAACCATTCGGGCCCTACGCCGGAAAAACTGACCGCTCTGCGCGAGCAGCTCGGCTTGCTCGGGTTAAGCCTAGGCGGAGGCGAAAAACCTTCTCCCATCGACTATGCAAAATTGGCCGAACAGTTTTCAGACAGGCCCGACCGGGAATTATTGCAAGTTATGCTGCTGCGTTCTATGCAGCAGGCAGTATACGAATCGCATAATGAAGGCCACTTCGGCCTTGCCTACGAGCATTATGCCCACTTTACCTCACCCATCCGCCGTTATCCCGATTTGATGGTGCACCGCGCCATTAAAGCGGTTTTGCAAAAAGAGGGATATCAACCCAAATCATGGGAAGCGGCCGGCGTGCATACTTCCTTTGCTGAACGGCGTGCAGACGAGGCCAGCCGAGATGTGGAAAACTGGCTGAAAACATATTATATGCAGGATAAAGTCGGCGAAGTGTTTGAAGGCAAAATTTCCGGAATAACCAATTTCGGCATATTTGTTACGCTGGATAATATCCATATTGAAGGTTTGGTACACATCAGCGATTTGGGCGAAGATTATTTCAATTACCGTCCTGAAATCATGGCCATCGAAGGCGAACGCAGCGGTTTGCGTTTTTCGATGGGCGATAAAGTTGTCGTTAAAGTGGCACGTGCCGATTTGGATACCAGCAAAATCGACCTGACTTTGATTGCGGGCGGCGTTCAAGGTAAAAAACGCCGTAAACAAACAGCGCCGAAAACATCGGAAAAACCGAAAAGAGCGGCCGGCAAAACCGTTAATACAGAAAAGCAAGCTCAGACTTCGAAAGCGAAAACGTCCGCACGTTCCGCAAAAACCACCAATTCGCTAAAAATGGTGAATGGAAAAATCGCACTGGTAGCGAGCAAAACCAAATCTAAAACGGCCAAACCGTCGGGCGCCAAACGAAAAAAAAGCAATGGCAAAAAATAGGGCGAAATGCCTGTCTGAAACAGACTTTCAGACAGGCATTGTCAAAAAAACCCTGCGGATGCCCGTTTTAAAATATGTTAGAATGCCGCCCTTTCTATCCGTATTATTCTGATTTCTCAAATGAATACCCTTTCCAACCACCCGCAAAATATTATCGTCGGCCTTTCGGGCGGCGTGGATTCTTCCGTGACTGCAGCCTTGCTCAAGCAGCAAGGCCATCGGGTGCGCGGGGTATTTATGCAAAACTGGGAAGATGATGATAACGACGAATATTGCAGCATCAAGCAAGATTCATTTGACGCGATTGCCGTAGCCGATATTCTCGGCATTGATATCGACATTGTGAACTTTGCTTCGCAATATAAAGACAAAGTATTCGCTTATTTTTTAACGGAATACCAAGCAGGCCGCACACCGAATCCCGATGTGCTCTGTAACGCTGAAATCAAGTTCAAATGCTTTCTGGATTATGCAATGGAACAAGGTGCCGATGTTATCGCCACCGGCCATTACGCGCGTAAAGAAGTACGCGATAACATTCATTATCTGCTCAAAGGCCTTGATGCCAACAAAGACCAAAGCTATTTCCTTTATCGACTGCAACCGCATCAACTCGAGCGATCTATTTTTCCGCTCGGTCATTTGGAAAAACCGGAAGTCCGCCGCTTGGCCACAGCGGCAGAATTGCCGACCGCGGCAAAAAAAGACAGCACCGGCATTTGCTTTATCGGCGAACGCCCGTTTCGTGATTTTTTGCAGAAATATCTGCCTACCAACAATGGCAACATGGTCACGCCCGAAGGAAAAATCGTGGGCGAACATCTCGGGCTGATGTTTTATACCATAGGCCAGCGCAAAGGCTTGGGCATCGGTGGCGCGGGCGAGCCTTGGTTTGTGGTCGGCAAAGATCTAACGAAAAATGAGCTATTGGTTGTGCAAGGCCACGATCATCCCCTGCTCTACACCCGCAGCCTGATCATGAACGATTTGAGCTTCACCCTGCCCGAGCGCCCGCAAGCCGGCCGTTATACCTGCAAAACCCGTTACCGTATGACCGACGCACCGTGCACGTTGAATTATCTTGACAACGGCTCGGCCGAATTACAGTTTGACGAACCGCAATGGGCGGTTACCCCCGGACAATCTGCCGTATTGTATGATGGCGAAATATGTTTGGGCGGCGGGATTATTGTTGCGACGGATAAACCGGTTATCGTAACGTAAGCATCAAAATGCCTGTCTGAAAGGTTCAGACAGGCATTTTCTGTATTTAAACCACAAAAAACGAATCTTTCCGGTTTCTCGAGCCTCATGGATGAAGCCGCATTATGAGACGACACCAATAAGGATAACAAATGGAAAAAATCTGGCTCAAAAACTACGAACCCGGCATCGACGCTGAAATCGACGTTCAGCGCTATCAATCCATTCTCGATGTATTCGAACAAAGCGTTGAAAAATTTCGCGACCAGATTGCTTTTACTAGTTTCGGCAGCGGCATCAGCTACGGAGAAATGTCGGAACGGGTAAAACAATTCGCTTCGTATCTGCAAAATGTTTTGAAATTGCCGCGCGGCGAACGGATTGCCGTAATGATGCCGAATGTGTTGCAATATCCCGTTGCTATTTTTGGAGCGCTCAAAGCGGGTATGGTCGTGGTTAATGTTAACCCGTTGTACACGCCTCGCGAATTGGCGCATCAGCTAAACGACAGTGGCGCGAATACCATCGTCGTGCTGGAAAATTTCGCCCACACGCTAGCCGAAGTTTTGCCGCATACAGATATCAAGCATGTAATGCTTACCAGCATTGGCGATATGCTGGGCACAGTCAAAGGCGCCGTGGCCAACTTCATCGCGCGCAAAATCAAAAAAATCGTGCCGCCCTTCCATATTGCGAATACCGTTTCTTTCAAGCAGGCATTGCAACAAGGCAGCCGGCATACGTTGCAACCGGTCGAGCTTAATCGCGAAGATTTAGCCTTATTGCAATACACCGGCGGCACCACCGGCGTGGCCAAAGGTGCAATGCTCACGCACGGCAATATTTGTGCCAACATGATGCAGGCAGCCGAGTGGATTAAGCCCAAGCTGCAAGCCGGTAAGGAAACGGTGGTTACCGTTTTGCCGCTTTATCATATTTTTTCCTTTACCGTTAATCTGATGATTTTCACCCAGGCCGGCTCGAAAAACATTTTGATTGCCAATCCGCGCGATTTGACAGGCATGATAAAAACCCTTAAAAAAGAACGTGTTTCCGTTTTTATCGGCGTCAATACGCTTTATAACGGCCTCTTAAACAAACCCGAATTGAAAGAGGTGGATTTCAGTACGTGGCACTTATGCTTAGGCGGCGGCATGGCAACGCAAAAAGCAGTGGCCGAACGCTGGAAAGCGCTTACCGGCCAAGCCATCGTCGATGCCTACGGCCTGACCGAAACCAGCCCGGGCGTGTGTTGCAACCCTTTAAACATCCAAGAATATACCGGCACCATCGGCTTTCCTTTACCGAGTACAGAGATTGAATTGCGCAATGCCGATGGCAGCGAAGTTGCACAAGGCGAAGCGGGCGAATTGTGGGTACGCGGGCCGCAAGTGATGAAAGGTTATTGGAATAGGCCGGAAGAAACCGCCAAAGTGCTCGACGCGCGTGGCTTTCTGGAAACCGGTGATATTGCCGTGATGGATAACGAAGGGCGCTTCAAATTGGTTGACCGCAAAAAAGATTTGATTGTGGTATCGGGCTTTAATGTTTACCCGAATGAAGTGGAAGACGTGGTGGTTGGTCACCCGAAAGCCAGCGAAGCCGCCTGCATCGGCGTGAACAGTGAAAAGACCGGCGAAGCGCTCAAGCTTTTCGTAGTCAGGAAAGACGACTCGCTAACGAAGGAAGACTTAATCGCCTATTGCCGCACTCAGCTTACCGCCTATAAGGTGCCGCGCGATATTGAATTCCGCGAAGAATTGCCAAAATCGAATGTCGGAAAAATCTTGCGCCGCGTGTTACGCGATGAAGTGGAAGCCAAAGAAAAGCAACACGGCGATAAAGTTTAAAGGAGTGGGAACTCAAGTATGGCCTTAAAATCCGCTTTCAAACTATTCTGCGTTTCGCGTGGCGATATTAGCCCGAGCATCCATTCAACTCTTTCCAGCAAAAACAAAGCCTGTCTGAAAACATTTTCAGACAGGCTTTTTTCAAGACCAAGCAGCTAAATCACATATTCCACCATTTGCGGCAGCTTGAATACCGTACGCGCTTGCGGATAAAGCCATACGGTTTGAGAAACCTCCAGCGGTTCGGCGCGATATTGTGATTGCGGCATCAGCGCTTGTAAGGTTTTGCGGCTGTCGGCTTGCCGTAAAGTTAGCCTTACCATCGGGCCGGTGGTTTGAATGGCTTCGATTTCTGCTTCGCCAATGCTGTTTTCCTTAGGGCGGGTAAAAACGGCCAATTCATGAGGGCGCACATAAGCGGTTACGTTTTGTCGCTCGTTGCTCGGCCCCGACAAAGGCTCCTGATAGCCGCCGATATAGAGATGATTTTGCTCGATGCGGGCATCGTCAAACGCGTTTACTTCGCCGAGAAACTCGGTAACAAATACATTAGCGGGCGTATGGTAAAGATTATCGCCACTGCCGACCTGCTCTATCACGCCATGATTCATAACTACGATTTCATCTGCCATTTCCAACGCTTCTTCCTGATCGTGGGTAACCAGAATGCTGGTAATGCCCAGCTCGTGATGAATCTGGCGCAGCCAATGTCGTAATTCCTTGCGCACCTTCGCATCCAACGCACCGAAAGGTTCGTCTAAAAGCAACAATTTCGGCTCGGTTGCCAATGCGCGTGCCAAAGCGATACGCTGCCGCTGTCCACCCGAGAGCTGATCAGGGTAGGCTTTGGCAAGCTGTTCGAGCTGCACCAGTTTGAGCAGTGTTAAAACTTTTTCTTCAATCTCGGCTTTAGACGGGCGCTCGCGACGTGGTAAAATCTGCAAGCCGAAAGCGATATTGTCAAACACATTCATATGCCGAAACAAGGCGTAATGCTGAAACATAAAGCCCACTTTGCGCTCGCGCACATGTTTGGCGGTAACGTTTTCATCATCAAAAAAAATCGCGCCGCTATCGGCATGTTCCAAGCCGGCAATAATGCGCAGCAACGTGGTTTTGCCACAGCCGGAAGGGCCGAGCAAAGCGGTCAGGCTGCCCGTAGGCACCGTGAGATTGATGTTTTGCAAGGCATGAAAATTGCCAAAATGCTTATTAAGATTTTCAATACGGATGGTCATGGTTTTTTCCGGTAGTTTCTTTTTTCAGACAGGCATTTTAACCATATCAATCTGGGCGTTTGGCTGCCGCCAATTGTTTGCGCTGCCACCATGTCAGAAGGTTTTGCAGCAATAAGGTCATCAATGCCAGCACCGCCAGCAGGCTTGAAAGCGCGAAAGCCGCGGTAAAGTTATATTCGTTGTATAGAATTTCCACCTGCAAAGGCAAAGTGTTGGTTTCGCCGCGTATATGGCCGGATACCATGCTCACGGCGCCGAACTCGCCCATTGACCGGGCATTGGTCAAAATAATGCCGTATAGCAGCGCCCATTTGATATTGGGCAGCGTAATCCGGCGAAACATCTGCCAACCGCTGGCGCCTAGAATCAGCGCCGCCTGCTCTTCACTGTCGCCCTGCGCCTGCATCAGAGGAATCAATTCGCGGGCAACAAACGGAAAAGTAACAAATAAGGTGGCGAGCACCATACCCGGCAAAGCAAAAATAATCTGAATGCCGTGTGCTTCGAGCCAGCCGCCCATCAGACTGTTGGTGCCGAACAGCAAAACAAACATCAGCCCCGCCACCACCGGCGATACGGAAAAAGGAAGGTCGAGCAACGTGGTAAAAAGCTGTTTGCCGCGGAAATCAAAACGGGTCAGCAGCCAAGCGATGGCGATACCCAACACGGCATTCAACGGCACGACAATAGCGGCGATCAACAATGTCAGCTTGATGGCGGAAAGCGCATCCGGATTAACCAAGGCTTCGGCATACAATGCCAAACCTTTGTTCAGCGCATGCCAGAACACGGATACCAAAGGAATAACCAGCATCAGCAATAAAAAGCCCAATGCCAGCGTAATCAACAGGCAACGCACCCATCTAGATTCGGTTAGCAAAGGATTCGTTTTGGCGGAACTCATCAGCTTCTCCTTTTTATGCGGCGGTTAAGGTGCCACTGCCACAAGTTCAGCATAAACAAAATGGCAAATGAAATCATCAGCATAAACAGCGCTACGGCCGAAGCACCCTGAATATCGAACATTTCGAATTTGCCCGCGATAATCAGCGGCAAAATTTCCGATTCCAGCGGAATGTTGCCGGCAATAAAAATAACCGAGCCGTACTCCCCCGTGGCACGAGCAAATGCCATGCCCGCGCCAGTAACCAAAGCAGGCATAATTTCCGGCAATAATACGCGGCACAATACGGTCAAACGGTTGGCGCCCAATGTAGCCGCCGCTTCTTCATATTCAGGGGATAATTCTTCCAAAACCGGCTGCACCGCCCGCACGATAAAAGGCAAACTGACCACCACCAAAGCCACCCAAATACCCAATGGCGTAAAAGCGATTTTAATACCTAAAGGTGCAAACCAACGGCCAAGCCAGCCGTTAGGCGCGTAAAGCGTGGCTAAGGCGACGCCGGTTACCGCTGTAGGCAGAGCAAAAGGCAAATCAACCAGAGCATTAACCAATCCCTTGCCCCAAAACGAATATCGCACCAAAACCCAAGCCACCAAGGTGCCGAAAATCACATTGGCCAGCATGGCGAAAAAAGACGTTTTCAAGGTCAACCATACCGCCGCCAAAGTCCGCGGTTCGGAGATGGTTTGCGCAAAACCGCCCCACCCCATGTCGGATACGGTTTGCGCCAGCATGGCAAACGGCAGCAGCACGAGAAGCGAGAGCGTCAGCACGCTCAGCCCCAGCGTCAGCTTGAAACCGGGCAGCACGGTTTGCGTTTTCAGCAACAGCATAAGTTATTCACCTTAAAAATTCGAATGCCTGTCTGAAAACCGAAGACAAACAGGCACCATTCCAATCTGATGAGGCGCATCTTAAATAGAAGCCTGTCGCTTGAGAAAGAATATTAAATTGTATCTAAATACGGATTGGTTATATTAGCCGTGCCGGCAAAACAAAAGCCTGTCTGAAAGTTTCAGACAGGCATTCGCTTGTTAATCCGCTGCCTCATTTCAGCAGCCATTCCGATATGCAATAAATCAGCAAACCCACCAAACCGCCGACCAACGTGCCGTTAATACGGATAAATTGCAAATCCCTACCCACGCTCAGCTCCAGTTTTTCCACCATTTGGTCGCTATTCCAGCTTTTTACCTTATCGGCCACAAAAGCCGCCGCACGATCTTTGTAGCGTTGCACAAAATCGCGCACCATCAGAGAAATGCGCACATTGGCCCGCCGCATAAACTGAGGATACTCTTCCGCCTGCCGCAGCATATGGTCGAGCAATTTTTCCAGCTGTAATCGCACCACAGAATCTGCCTGCTCCACATCTTCTTGCGCCCATTGCTGCAAGCCCAGCCACAAACTGGCCAAGGCTTCCTGCAACGCAGGAGAAGCAGCCAATTCTTGTTTGCCCGCTTCCAGACGCTTATGCCATAAGCGCGAATAAGCCAAAGCGCGGCCGATTCGGTCGATCTGTGCGGCAGCCGAACGGCGCAACCTGTGCTGCGGGTCGGCAAGCGCCGCGGCCAAATATCCGTCGGCCCAATCAAGCGCCTTTTCCGATACCCATCCGTCAACCCGTTCCAACAAACTGCCTTTTAACGAAGCTTTGATTTTCTCCCACGCGCTCGGTGCTTCGTGCTCGATTTTTACGGCCCATTCGTTCAGGCTTTGCTCAAGCAAAGCGCGCGTTTCAGGGTGCTTCAGCCAGCGGCGTATTTGTTTTATCAAAGCACACAACAACAGATCATCCAAGCCTTGCCGTTTGAACACAGCCAGAATATCCGCCAGCGTTTTGCCGATTTTGTCTCCATTGTATTGCTGCGCCAACATTTGGCTGCCGAAACGCGCCACTTGTTCCGGTTTGGCGGTTTTCAGCAAAGCTGGGAGTTGAGCAGCCAGCTGTGGCAACCATTGGCTGCGGTTCAGATTCAGCCAATTCAACAGCTTTTCACTCGGCTCAGCCTGATAAACCCGCAGCGCAATCGGTTTGCCCTGTAGGAAATTATGTTCGATAAAGCGCCCCAGCTCCTCCGCTATACGATGCTGATTGCGCGGCAGAATCGCCGTGTGCGGAATCGGCAATCCGAGAGGCTGTCGAAACAACGCCGTAACGGCAAACCAATCGGCCAACGCCCCCACCATAGCCGCTTCAGAAAAAGCCTTCAGATAAGCTAAAACGGGAAAACGCTCCATGTATAAAACCGAAGCAACGAATAATATACAGGCTGCCAACAGCAATCCGGTAGCCAGTATCCTGCTTCGGCGCAAACGCTCCCGGGCGCTTTCAGCGCGCACTTGGGCAGATAAAGTTTGCATAATGGTTCCTTGGTGTAATTTACAGCCATTTTGTTATGATAAATACAGCAGATATAAGTGTTCAGACAAGCATTATTCAGCACACAATAAATGTTGGCAGCCATGTGCAAAGCATGTGGATAAGTTGTCTTACCATTTGAAACGAATCGCAATTCAAACAATGATTAAAAAATAAGCAGCCATTAATTCAAATTCTGTTTGATTGAGCCAAGCATAATTACCAACATGCCACATAAGCAAAGCAATACGCCCAGCCAATCGCTCCACTGCGGCCGAATGCCATCAACAAGCCAAAGCCAGATCAGCGCCACGCTCACATATACCCCGCCGTAAGCCGCATAAACTCGCCCGCTTGCTTCAGGATGAAGCGTTAACAGCCAAGAAAACGCGGCCAAACACAAAACAGCCGGCAGCAACAGCCAAACAGAGCCTTGCTTTCTCAACCAATAATAAGGCAGCCAGCAGCCTAAAATTTCCATTAACGCCGTTATGCAGAAAAGTGCCAGCATCTTCACAACCGCCATCATCATCCTTTCAGACAGGCATTATCAGCCCGAACCGCTTTTTCACATTGTCAATAAAAAGTATGATTTTATCCGCTTATTGAACACAAAACCAAACAGTTAAGGTATGATTGACCCATTTAGGCTTGCTTACCAAGCCTGCATCATCGCCCAAACATAAATCAATACATAAAGGATACCACAATGAGAATTCTATTAACCGGCGCACAAGGACAACTGGGCCGCTGTTTTAAAGACAGGCTGCCGGAAAACTGGGAATTAATCGCTACCGATTCGCAAACCTTAAACATCACCGATGCAGCAGGCGTCATGAATATGGTAAAAAACTTTCAACCTGATGCCGTTGTGAACGCCGCCGCCTATACCGCAGTAGACAAAGCCGAAAGCGAACATGACAAAGCCTTTCAAATCAACGCAATCGGCACCCACAATCTGGCTGCGGCCGCCCAAGCTGTAGGCGCTAAATTCGTACATGTGTCAACCGACTATGTTTTTGCAGGCCATGCCAAAACTCCATACATGGAAACCGATGCCCCCGAACCCACCGGCGTTTACGGTAAATCAAAACTCGCCGGCGAATTACTGGCCCTGGCCGCCAATCCCAACAGCATGGTTATCCGAACCGCATGGGTATTCTCGGAATACGGTAACAATTTCGTCAAAACTATGCTTCGTCTGGCCAAAGACCGCGACACACTCAACGTTGTCGACGATCAAATCGGCAACCCTACTTATGCCGGCGATTTGGCACAAGCCATCATCGATGCCTTAAAGCTGCCTAACTTTCCGATCGGTCTTTACCATTATTGTGGCGACAAATCCGTTAGCTGGTGCGATTTCGCCCGTGCTATCTTTCAAACCGCTGCACAAAGCGGACACGATTTTCGTTCCCCCACGACCAACGGCATCGCTACCAGCGAATACCCCACTCCCGCCGCCCGCCCGCCTTACAGCGTGATGAGCTGCGATAAAATCAAATCTTACGGTTTGAAAGTATCGGATTGGCAAGCCGCTTTGAATAAAATCGTACTGGCTTTATTATCAGAAAGCATGTAATTCAATATAAAAGCTATGAAAATAGCTTGCTTTTCCATTGAATTCAAAACAAATTAAATACAGAAAGCCTGTCTGAAAATTCAGACAGGCTTTAAAGTTTTGCCAACTTCCTCTCAAGAATCCGAACTACTATAAATCGCTTAAATTTGGCTTGCAGTTCCCATCTTTACTTTTTGCAGCTTCTGCATTTTTACAGAAAACAGCGTTGGCATAGTTATCAACTCGAGCGGCAAAAGTATATCCAGTGGTAGCTTTGGGAACTGCAATAATATAGTTATTCACATTATCATATGATATGTCGTACTTATCGCTTACAGTTTTATCCACACTTTTTTGAGCAGTCGTTACCCATTCTGCAATTTTAGTAGAATCCTTACTTAATGTAGGCTGAGTAATAGTTTGTTGCTTAACATAATGCTGAATTTGAATTAAAGCAGCTTTTGCGTTCGTAACGTTCCCTCGTTCGACATAGCGTGTATACGAAGGTAACGCAATAGTAACTAATATTCCCAAGATCGCAACGGCAATAAGCACCTCTATCAAGGTAAAGCCACGGGATTTTGTTTTCATATTCATATTCTTTTAATCCTATAGCTGCTTACTGGTTATATACGCCTTCAACATACGATTGTAGGGTTACCGTAGTATTCGGATTTTCACCCCATGCACGAGCCGTAACACGGTAGATTACCCTTATCGTTCCATCTGATTCAGTATTGGAGCCAAGAGCTTCGATAATATAACGCGCAGGTTTAGCAGACAGATTATCTGGAACTTTATATTCTTTACCGACAGTTTGGAAAACACCGGAGCGTTCCCATGCATTAATTCCCTTGCATCCTGCACCGCAAGCTTCTAATTGAAGATTCAAAGAATTACCTGCAGCAGTGATTTCACTTTTAGTTTCCTGTTCAGATTGAACGCATAATCCGTCGGTGCAATTGGCGCTAAATGTTTCATTTGAAAATTTACCAATTTCAGACTCCCCTTGCCTTAATGCTGCTTCGGCAAGTGAAAAAGCACTTTTTCTATCGGCGTCATTACTACTAATCCGCATTTCGGTATTATAGGATTGAGTGGCTGCTATAACTAAAAATGCAATAACCAGCATCATTACCAGCACCATGAAAAGGGAGAATCCTTGCTGCTTTTTCGGTAGAGCCATAATCAACGGTTTGCGCATCGGTTGCCTCCGCGGATATTTGCATCAATATTATAGATATAGACATCGCCCGCGCTTTCTTTCGAAGCCGAATTGGCCATAAGCTCTCCCCTTGCTGCCAAATTATTCCCATTCAATACCAAACGAACGCTTGCCAGAGGGCGAATAGCATCGGTGGTCAGTTGCTGGTTAGTAAAATTGAAGTTCTCATCCGCTGAGCTCGCCGCTGCGGGATCTATGCTTGGACAACCCTTAACATAACCGTATAAAATCGTCATACCTGTAATGTTAGGCAGCAATAATTGAGGCGTTTCCCAAGAACCATTGCCATATTGGATACGATAAAGCCCTTGTTGCCCGTTTAATGTTCCTACTACATAAACATTTACAATATATCTGGTTAAAGAAACTTCAGGTAATGCTGTTTTTGCTGAAATGGAAGTAGGCAAGGCTCCGTTTAATGTGATGGAATTGCCACTTCTACCTGATACTTTATGCAAACTCAATGTATTACAGGTACTAACTGCAATCGGAGCATTTGCCGTTAATGTTGGAGCGATAGAATCCTGCGCCGGCTCAATTTCAATTTTATTTGAGGTCAGACCCGTAATAGCAGGCGAGCCATCTCCATATTGAAACACCAATGCATCGGATTGTGCTGTAAAATTATTTACCGTAACTATTTGTGAAAATTTACTTTGGGCGATACTTTTCACACCTTCGGAAAGCTTGATCGCATTGGTATTGCCAGCGGTACCGGAAAATAAAAAATCTTTTAAATTAAGAATACTATTCCCCTGCCCCAATTCGTTTTCAACAGCGATATTTGCCCCGCCTAAGTTACTTAAATTGAAACAACCAAAATCACCGGCCATACGGGCATCATGGACAATCATATTGGATAGATTACGGATGTCTTGTTGTGCATTTAAACGAGCAATCGCAACATCGTTAACTTTTCTGGCTGCGAAATAACCTGAACCTACGGCAATCAATACGATGACACTAAGCAAGCTTGCAATCATAAATTCTATGATAGAGAAGCCCTTCGGTTTTCCCGTATATTGGTTAAAATATATTTTTTTATTTTTCATCTCATTAATCCGTAACTCGCGCCTGATAAGTGTAAACCGCTTTACCATCGACAACCGTAACCCCTTTAGCATTTTCTTCGTTTTCAGTGTCCATTTGCCATAAAATTTTTACCACAGTATAGGGTGTATCTTTTGTCGTTGCCACACAATGCCAATCAACATTTCCTCCTGAGGAGACCGTTGGTTTTTGATTACTACTATCCCGGCAGATATTAATATGGAAGGTTGCATCCGGTAAATTTGTCTTTAGAGCTTTTCTGAAGTCACACATTTGCTCCAGTGCCAAATTGGTTTTATTAAGATCGTTTTTACTTGTCAATCCAGTGCAGGAATCAGGATTTACGCTATTGATATTTCCGCTATAAATATCATAATTCTTACTATTCCATTCAATTCCACCACTAATATTAGCTGTGTTCAATTTGGTTAACTTGAGTTTAGGGTTGGCCAACATACCTTCAATCAGATTTTGCGTGGCCTGAGCAACAATTGTCTGATTTTCCGCTTCTCTTACGCCTGCCACAGTTTTCAATTGAGTTGCTAGTAAAACCAACACGCCGAGACCCAACATCAGCATGGAAACCAGAACCTCAATTAAAGTTGAGCCTTGCTGTTTGCGAATCAAGGTGAATCTGCCCGTATATGTTTTTAATTGATTGATTTTTCTTTTCATTGTTTAAACTCTCTCATTCAAATTATGAATAATAGATTAAATTTTCAATTCTATATTTATTGGAAAGTGCATTTTTTATTAGCAGCATCCGCAATTTCTGATTTTTTGCAAAACTGAACCCTGCCACTACTATCCAACAACATCACTTGTGCTCTGCTCTTTTCCTTGTCCTTTGGTTCTATATCTGTCAAAACAATTTTGATGATACTGTTTGCGGGATTTGTAGTAATCGTACCGTCAGTAGCATAGTTAGCTCTTAGAAATGATCCGTTAGGCAAATATCCTGCTGCACGTGCTTGTTCACTACCGCTTCTGATAATACTGTAATTGGCGCTTAAATTATCAAATAGATAACGCATAGTTGCTCGTGAAGGCGTATTCAATACTACTGTTCTTAAAGGAAGATCAACATCTTTGGTAAATTTATTATCCTTGTTGACATCTGCAAACGCTGCATAACCTTCAGGAGATGAAGTTTGGCAATAAAAATTAGGGCTGCCGGCATCAGAAAGATTTACGGGACAGATATAAACTGGCACGCCAATCCGTACCGCTTCTCCTCTTGCGAGGCGGAACATATTCGCCATTTGCTCCGCTTTATTGGCAATGCGTCGCTCGGCAATCCATTCGGTCATATTGGGATAGGCAATAAGGGATATGATGGCGAATATGGCAACCACCACCATCAATTCGACTAAGGTAAAACCTTTTTGTTGTGAACGCATGAGTAACACCTAACGTTTATTATTGGTAATGTGCGTAATCGTTGTTAAAAATTTACCCCATTTTAAACGATAGTCCGCCTACCCGCCTAATGATTTATGTTGAAATCGGCCTTTTTCATCCGGCCTGCCCGAAATTTTGCAACAAATCAGGCTTTTTAATCTTCCATTGCGGCTAATTCCGGCACAAATGCTGCATTGTCGAATTTGGTAAATTGGCCGGTCCAAGTCAATACTACTTTGCCGACCGGCCCGTTACGATTTTTACCGATAATACATTCGGCCAGGCCTTTGAACTGCGATTCGGCGTTATAATATTCGTCACGATACATAAACATAATCAAATCAGCATCTTGCTCAATCGCACCTGACTCTCGCAAATCTGACATCATAGGGCGTTTGTCCGTACGCTGTTCGACTGTACGGCTTAATTGGGAAAGTGCAATGACTGGAACTTGCAATTCTTTAGCCAGTGATTTGAGCGAACGGGAAATTTCGCCCAATTCGGATGCACGGTTGTCGCCGCGCCCCGAGCCGGACATTAATTGCAGGTAATCAATCACAATCAAGCCTAGTTTACCGCCGAACTGCCGGGCCAGCCGCCTTGCTCTCGCGCGTAATTCCAAAGCGGTTAAACCCGGTGTTTCATCGATAAACATAGGTGCATCGGAAAGTTTAACCACCGCGTCATTTAAACGCCCCCAATGTTCGTCTTTCAAGGCACCGGTTTTAAGCACGCTTTGGTCAAGCCGGCCGATGGAACCCAACATCCGCATTACCAGTTGAGCGCCGCCCATCTCCATGGAAAAAACGGCAACCGGCAGCTTGTTTTCAACGGCAACATGTTCTGCAATATTGATGGAAAATGCGGTTTTTCCCATAGAAGGCCTGCCCGCTACAATAATCAAGTCGCCGCCCTGCAAGCCTGATGTTTTCTTATCCAAATCGATAAAGCCGGTTGCAACTCCGGTTACTTCGTCTGGGTTATCCCGTGAATAAAGCATATCAATCCGCTCTACTACTTCTTTGAGCAAGTCCGGCATATTTAAAAAGCCTTGCTTAGCTTTGGCAGTGCTTTCGGCAATCTGGAAGACTTTGTTTTCCGCTTCGTCCAGCAATTTATCCGCATCTCTACCCTGAGGATTGTATGCGCTGCGGGCGATTTCGGTGCCCACTTCGGCAAGCTGGCGCATAACCGAGCGCTCGCGCACAATTTCGGCATAGCGGCGAATGTTGGCTGCGGAAGGTGTATTCTGCGCCAAAGTAACCAGATAGTTGAACCCGCCCGCATGTTCCAATTCTTCGCTGCGTTCCAATACTTCTTGCACGGTAATGACATCGGCAGGCCTATTTTCGTTGACCAAAGATGCGATGGCACGGAAAATCAGACGGTGTTCGTGACGGTAAAAGTCTTCGCCCGTTACCACATCGGCAATCCGATCCCAAGCTTGGTTCTCCAGCATCAGGCCGCCCAATACCGATTGCTCGGCCTCAACCGAATGCGGAGGTAACGATAAGGCGCTTACTTCATCGTCAGAAGCAGTTATATAGCTGTAATCATTCATATTGTTTCTTTATCGAACGCAAAACGGAAAGCCGTATTATAGCTGAAATTCGTTTTCTCTCGGTTTACAGATTAGCTTTTCAGACAGGCATATGCCTGTCTGAAAAACCGTATTCTTGAACAAATAAACGTTACTTATTCTAAAAAATTACTCATTATCCAACCAAATAATACTGGCCATTCTGCCGGTTTGCCCATCGCGACGATAAGAAAAGAAATTGTCTCGCTCCAATACCGTACAATGTTCTCCGCCATAAATCTGAGTAACGCCTTGTTGTTGTAAAACCAGACGGGCAAGCTGATAGATATCCGCTAAATATTTATCATCGGAAATGCTTTGGAATGCGCTTTCAGCCTTTGGCATTTTACGGCAAAACGCTTCGCGCACCTCATTACCCACTTCAAACGCATCCGGGCCGATGGCCGGGCCGAAATAAGCCATAATTTCTATCGGGTTTACCTTCATCGCGGCCACAGTGTTTTCCAAAACACCATTTGCCAAACCGCGCCAACCTGCATGAGCGGCCGCCACAACCGTGCCGGCGTTATCGCAGAATAAAACGGGCAAACAATCCGCAGTCATGACAACGCACGCCGCACGCCCAGTATCGTCAACACTCGCATCTGCATCCCACAATTTTTCAACAGCATCTTCGGCCCGTATTACTGTGGCACTATGAGTCTGATTAAGAAAGGCCAAGGGCAGCCCGACCTTTTCTTGTACCAAAGCGCGATTTTGCTTTACTGCTTCGGGGTCATCTCCGACATGCATACCTACGTTCAGGCTACTAAAACAACCGTTGCTTTTACCGCCCTTTCGCGTAGTCATAAAAACCTTTACATTTTTAGGTGCAGGCCATGTAGCGGTAAAAAATGCTTTTGGTATATAATTCATATTAGCTACTTGTTTAAAATTAAAATTTTCCATTTTGTGTTTCCGAGTAAATTTTTTGCCAGGTTTCAACAAATGCTTATAAAAATAAAGTAGTGTTAATTTTATCCGCTTGAATTTACATAATTTTCAAATACAACTTTAGAGACCCCCATATGAAAAGCTTACTCCTGCCCGCAACACATTTGATGTTGACCTACCGTATTTCACACAAGCTTTATAGCAATAAATTGACCCGACCTTTGGGCTATTTGGTTTATATGCTTGGCCGCATGATATTTTCGAGCGATATTCATCCGGCAGCTAAAATCGGTAAAGGATCTCATTTTGCCCACCATTATAATATTACCATCGGCTATAACGCGGTAGTGGGTGAAAATTGTAAGATTTTCAATGGGGTTACCTTAGGAGATGACGGTACCTTCAATCACACTTATCCTACCGTCGGCGATAATGTGATGCTGGCTACCGGCGTGAAATTGATAGGCGACGTGAAGGTAGGCTCAGATTCCGTTATCGGCGCCAATGCCGTTGTGGTAAAAGACATACCGCCGTCTTCTTTGGCGGTAGGCGTGCCGGCAAAAGTTTTGCGCACTATCAAGCGCGATGAATTTTACCGCTGATTTCTTTAGAACTTTATTAAAAAGCCTGTCTGAAAATTTCAGACAGGCTTTTTTCATTCTTTCACATAAATCACTTCCACATCATAATCGTCTTCATCCCAATCGTCGTCATCCGACGCATTGGCATCATTCTGCCAACCGGGTTCGTGCCCTAAAGATGAATCCAAACCGCTCTCCAAACGTAAAACGGATAACAAATGATAAATATCCTCCGGCAAAGGTGCTTGAAACGATACAGTTTCATTTGTTTCAGGGTGAATGAAACTCAGGCTGTACGCGTGCAATGCTTGTCTGCCCAAAGCCTTAACAGCGTCTTTCACCGAGGGCGAACATGCGTGGCGGGGGTTGCCGTACACCGGATCACCTGCGAGCGGATGGTTGGCCTCGCGCATGTGCACGCGGATTTGATGGGTACGCCCCGTTTCAAGCGAGCACTCCACATAGCTGTGCGCCCCGTAGCGCTCTAAAACTTTAACATGCGTTACCGCCTCCTTGCCGCCGAACTTCACCACCGCCATTTTCAAACGATTATGCGGATCGCGCCCGATTAAAGTTTCAATCTTACCGTCAAACGGCACCACGCCATTAGCCACCGCACGATAAATCCGCTTTACGCTGCGCTCCTGAAGCTGTTTGACCAGATGGTTTTGCGCCGGCAAGGTTTTCGCCACCACCATCAGGCCGCTGGTATCCTTATCCAACCGATGAACAATGCCCGCCCGCGGCACTTGCGCCAATGCGGGGCAGTGCGCCAACAGGCCGTTCAGCAGCGTACCAGACCAATTGCCTGCCGCCGGATGCACCACTAATCCCGCCGGTTTATTCAACACGATTACCGCATCGTCTTCGTAAATAATCTCCAACGGCATCTCTTCCGGTGTAAACGCCACATTCTCATCGCTTTGCCGCACGCAAACCCTTAAAGCCTCGCCGCCAATCAGCTTATCTTTAGGCTGGGCGGGCTTTCCGTCAACCAAAACGCCGCCTTCTTTAATCCACCCGCTCAAGCGGCTGCGGGAATAATCAGGCAGCAATTTTGCCAGTGCGGCATCAAGGCGCATCCCCGCCAAATCAACCGGAATCATTAAATTTATGAAACTTTCTACATTGGGGGCTGCCGAAAACGTCAAATCATCGTTATAATCGGCGTCGTTATCCACGGAAATATTTTGCATGAAAAAAATTCTTTTAATTGTTTCGTTAGGCTTGGCGTTATCCGGTTGCGCCGCAACAGGCGCCGCAGACAAAGATGCCCAGATTACCCAAGATTGGACTGTCAACAAGCTTTATGCCGAAGCGCACGACGAGTTGAACAGCCATAATTATACGCGAGCCATCAAGTTATATGAACTGCTGCAATCGCGTTTTCCAAACGGCACTTACGCCCAACAGGCGCAACTGGATACCGCTTATGCTTACTATAAAGACGAAGAGCCGGAAAAAGCACTGGCTGCCATTCAGCGTTTCCAGCGTCTCTATCCCAACCATCCCAACATGGATTACGCGCTTTACCTAAAAGGCTTGGTGCTTTTTCATGAAGACCAATCGTTTTTGAACAAACTGGCCTCGCAAGACTGGTCTGACCGCGATCCCAAAGCCAACCGCGAAGCCTATCAGGCATTCGCAGACTTGGTTAAGCGCTATCCCGACAGCCAATATACGGCGGATGCAACCGAGCGCATGACCAAACTGGTAGACGCATTGGCGGGCAACGAAATGGCCATTGCGCGCTATTACATCAATCGCGGCGCCTATCTGGCCGCTATCAATCGCTCGCAAAAAGTCATCTCTCAATATCAAAACACCCGTTTCGTAGAAGAAGCGCTGGCCATTATGATTACTTCTTATAAGAGGCTGAACCAACAACAATCGGCTGAAGACGCCACCCGCGTGCTGCAAGCCAATTTCCCGCAAAGTCCTTATTTGAAGCAAGACTGGAAAGCCGATAATATCCCTTGGTGGCGTTATTGGAAATAAACCGTCTTCATCATTAAACCCAAATGCCTGTCTGAAAACCAAACCGAAGTTTTCAGACAGGCATTTCGCTTTTTCCTCCATATAATTTTTCATTCTATCTAAGGCAGAAATAAATCTTTCCTTTGCGCCCGAGCTCTCGCTTATGATAAGCCTCGGTTTCAGAGTGGAAAGAAAAATGGATTATCTCCCCCTATTTGCAGATTTGAAAAACCGCGCCGTTTTGATTGTCGGCGGCGGAGCTGTTGCAGCTCGAAAAGTCGAAACGCTGTTGAAAACGGGCGCCAAAGTCAATCTGGTTGCCGACAAACTCAATGCGGCTTTGCAAAACTTGGTCGAACAAAAACGCATCGAATGGTTAGGCAAAGTCTTCGCAGAGCACCAACTCGACACTGTTTGGCTGGTTATCGCCGCTACCGACGATCACGAGCTCAACAGTCGCATATTCAAAGCAGCCGAAGAGCGTCAACGTTGGGCCAACGTGGTGGACGAACGTGATGCCTGCTCTTTCATTTTTCCTTCCATCATCGACCGAAGTCCGATTCAGATTGCCATTTCCAGCGGCGGCACCGCGCCTGTGCTGGCACGCTTGTTGCGCGAAAAACTGGAAGCGATGCTGCCGCAAAACCTCGGTGCCATGGCATCGATTGCCGCGCGTTGGCGTAATCGCGTCAAAGCCAAAATTCCTTTCATCGCACAACGCCGCCATTTTTGGGAAACCTTGTTTACCCATCCCTCTTTCCAACGTTTAACCGAAAGCCGCCAAACCGAGCAAGCTGAAATTTTGGTCGGCCAACAGCTCGAAAACATGCAGACAGGCAAAGGCGAAGTGGCTTTGGTCGGCGCGGGGCCGGGCGATGCGGGGCTTTTGACTTTAAAAGGCTTGCAACGCATCCAACAGGCGGATGTGGTGTTGTATGACGCTTTGGTTTCAGAACAAGTGCTGGAACTGGTCAGGCGTGATGCCGAGAAAGTGTTTGTCGGCAAACGTGCGGGCAAACATAATCTGATTCAGGAAGAAATCAACCAGCTTTTGGTGAAATATGCCGGCCAAGGCAAACGTGTCGTACGGCTTAAAGGCGGCGATCCTTTTGTGTTCGGGCGCGGCGGCGAAGAGCTGGAAACTTTGAAAGAGGCCGGAATCGCATTTGAAGTGGTGCCCGGAATCACCGCTGCATTGGGCGCTACCGCTTATGCCGGCATTCCGCTTACCCATCGCAACCATGCCCAAAGCGCCATGTTTATTACCGGCCATTGTCGCGAAGGCAACGAGCTGTCGTGGCAAACGTTGGCTCAAGGCAATCAGACGCTAGTGGTTTATATGGGTGCCATCAAAGCGGCCGAGTTACAGCACAATCTGATCAGCCACGGCAGAAACCCTGATACGCCGGTGGCCGTAATCAGCAAAGGCACTTTGCCCGAGCAACAAGTTTTTTCAGGCAGCTTAAAAGAATTGGCCGGGCTGGCGGCGCAAGCGCCTTCTCCCGCTTTGCTGGTTATCGGTGAAACCGCCGCGCTACGCGAAGATTTGGCTTGGTTCGGCAAAACACCGCAACAATTCGTCGATACGCGCAATGCTTTGTGGCGCACGCCGGAGGCGCCAGTGTTGGAACGGGTAAGTTAAGGAAAAGCATGGAAACCGTTGTTTCTTTCAGCAAGCCGAAATTGTGGCAGATTCCGAATATATCCGATGCGACCAACCGGAGCCTGTCTGAAAAAAGCGCCGCATTAGAAAAACGCTTACGCTTTATTCTGTCGCAGCATCAAAAAGTTAAGCTGGCCAGCAGCTTGGCCGTAGAAGACATGGTCATCACTGATATGTTGGTAAACATTGCGGCCGATGCCGAAGTGTTTACGCTGGAAACCGGCAGGCTCAATCCCGAGACCTTGTCGTTAATCGACATATTGGCCGAACATTATCCGATGCTCAAATTCAAACTCTACAAACCAGATGCAAAGGCCGTAGAAGCATATACATCTAACAAAGGTTTAAACGCATTCTACGAAAGCGTTGATTTACGCAAAGAATGCTGCCGCATCCGCAAAGTCGAACCGTTGAACCGCGCATTGGCCGATGCCGGCGCATGGCTTACCGGCCAGCGGCGCGAGCAATCGGTAACCCGCACCGAATTGGCCTTTGCCGAGCAAGATACGGCGCGCGGTATCGCCAAATACAATCCGATTTACGATTGGAGCGAAGAAGACGTTTGGGCTTATATCCGATGCCATAGCGTTCCTTACAATTCATTATACGAGCAAGGCTATCCCAGCATCGGCTGCGAACCCTGCACCCGTCCCATCCGCGCAGGCGAAGAAATCCGCGCCGGCCGCTGGTGGTGGGAAAGCAAAGACAGCAAAGAATGCGGTTTGCACAAATAACCCGATATCAACCGTTTTCAGACAGGCATTATCAATAAAAGGCACCATCATGCAAACTTCTATCCAAAACCACCATCTCGATTGGCTTGAAGCCGAATCGATCTACATCATCCGCGAGGTTATCGCCGAAGCTAAAAATCCCGCGCTGCTGTTTTCCGGCGGCAAAGATTCCGTCGTTTTGCTGGCGCTGGCCGTTAAAGCCTTCCAAATTGAAGGCCGACCGCTGAAACTGCCGTTCAAACTGCTGCACGTCGACACCGGCCACAATTATCCCGAAGTGATTGAGTTTCGCGACCAAACAGTGGCGCGCACAGGCGTGCAATTGGTTGTCGGCCATGTTGAAGATTCCATCAAGCGCGGCAGCGTTGTTTTGCGCAGAGAAACCGATTCACGCAATGCCGCACAAGCCGTTACCTTGGTGGAAACCATCGAAGAACAAGGCTTTGACGCTCTAATGGGCGGTGCGCGGCGTGACGAAGAAAAAGCCCGCGCCAAAGAGCGCATCTTTTCTTTCCGCGACGAATTCGGCCAGTGGGATCCGAAAAATCAGCGACCGGAGCTATGGAGCCTGTATAACACCCGCCTGTTTCAGGGCGAGAATATGCGCGTATTCCCCATTTCCAATTGGACCGAGCTCGACATCTGGCAATACATTGCCCGCGAAAACCTCGCCCTGCCGCCGATTTATTATGCCCACCAACGCGAAGTAGTGGAACGCAGCGGCCTGCTCGTACCCGTTACCCCGCTCACGCCCAAACGCGAAGGCGACGTTTCCGAAATCCGCAGCGTCCGCTTCCGTACGGTAGGCGATATTTCCTGCACCTGCCCCGTAGCCAGCACCGCCGCAACCGCCGAAGACATCATTGCGGAAACCGCCGCCGCCACCATTTCGGAACGCAGCGCTACCCGCATGGACGACCGCGTTTCCGAAGCCGCTATGGAAGAGCGTAAAAAAGCCGGTTATTTCTAGTGAGCTTTTTACAAAACACAATGCCTGTCTGAAAAACCTTTCAGACAGGCATTGCTTATCAAGCAAACCGATATAACGAAATCATCTTAAATTAAAACAAACCATTCTTTCCCTTTTTCAAGCGCCCTGTTTACAGTATGCGCCATAAAAACGGCCCTTCGGCCCAGCAAACTAAGGATGCCCAGTATGACCCAAACCTCTGCTCCCGTTTTAAGATTCATTACCGCCGGCAGCGTTGACGATGGTAAATCCACCCTCATCGGCCGCCTGCTGTACGACAGCAAAACCCTGCTTACCGACCAATTATCCAAGCTCGACCAAGCCGCGCAAAACGGCCAAACACCTGATTTCGCCAGCCTTACCGACGGCCTGGCCGCCGAGCGCGAGCAAGGCATCACGATTGACGTGGCCTACCGCTATTTTGCCACGCCCGCGCGCAAATTCATCATTGCCGACACGCCCGGCCACGAGCAATACACCCGCAACATGGTAACCGGCGCCTCCACCGCGGATGCGGCCATCGTATTGATAGACGCGACGCGTGTCGATTTTTCCGGCAGCGAGCCCGTATTATTGCCGCAAACCAAGCGCCACAGTGCCATTCTCAAATTATTAGGTTGTCCCAACGTCATTGTGGCGGTTAACAAGCTCGACCTGCTCGGTTTCGACGAAACCCGATACCAAGCGATTACCCAAGCCTATCGCCGACTGGCCGAACAAATCGGCCTTAACGCGCAAATTTATTTCCTGCCGATTAGCGCCCTGAACGGCGACAACATCGTCAACCCGAGCGAAAACACCCCGTGGTATCAAGATTTACCACTGCTTCGCTTACTGGAGCAACTGCCCGTCGACCGCAAAAACGCCGCCGATTCGCCCGCCCACTTTCCCGTTCAACGCGTTGCACGTCAAGACGGCAGTAGCAGCGACGACTTCCGCGGCTATCAAGGCCGATTGGAAGCCGGGAGGTTGAAAATCGGCGATGAAGTCAAAGTATTACCCGGCGGCAAAACTGCCAAAATCGCCGAAATCTACAGCCCCAAAGGCAAAGTCAACCAAGCCGAGGCGGGCGAAGTGCTGACCGTGACGCTGGATACCGACATCGACATTTCCCGCGGCGACAGCATCGTCGCCATCAACAACCCCATAGAGCCGCAGCAGGAATTCCAAGCCGCCCTGTGTTGGTTTGACGAAACCCCGCTCAACCTGCGTCGGAAATATCTGCTCAAGCACAGTACCCGCACCACCGCAGTCAAAATCAGCGAAATCGCCTATATATGGGATGTGCACACACTCAGCCGCGTTCAATCGGCCGACGCGTTGAAATTAAACGACATCGGCAGCGTCAGCCTGAAAAGCCAGCAAGCCCTCGCCGCCGCCAACTATGCCGACAATGCCGCACTCGGCGCATTCATTTTGATTGACGAAGCCACCAACCATACCGTGGCCGCCGGCATGATACGCGGAAAAGATACGAAAGATGCCTTTGATATTTAAAAGCCGACACACCATGCCTGTCTGAAAAAATCAGACGGGCGGAAAAGCCAAAAAATACTATTAATAAGGACCAACCATGAACCCAATACCACCCGAACTGCTTGCCCAACTGGCTCAGCTCACTCCCCAGCAATTGGCTTTTCTGGCAGGCTACGCATGGGCGAAAAGCGGAGGCGCGGAAAGCGGCGCTGCGGCGGCAACAGGTTTGCCCGCTGCAGAGCCTGTCGTTGCACGCAGCGTAACCGTCATTTCCGCCTCACAAACCGGCAACGCCCGCAAAGTGGCCGAAAGACTGTCGGCCAAACTGGCCGGAGCGGGCGTGCAAGCCAAACTCGTTGCCGCGGCAGATTACAAAACCAAGCAAATTTCCGGCGAAGATATCCTGCTGATTGTCGCCTCAACCCAAGGCGAAGGCGAGCCGCCGGAAGAAGCCGTTCCGCTTTATAAACTTCTGACCGGCAAAAAAGCACCGGATTTAGGCAAACTCAGTTTTGCCGTTTTAGGTTTGGGCGACAGCAGCTATCCCGATTTCTGCCAAGCGGGCAAAGACTTCGATGCCGCCTTGGAAAAACTCGGCGGCAAGCGCATCGCCGATTTGGGCATTTGCGATCTTGATTATCAAGCCGCTGCCGATGCGTGGGTGGAAGCCGCAGTGACCGTTGTTGCCGGGCTGGCCGCAGGTCCTGCCGCTCCGCCTACGGCTGCTTCAAGCAATTTGCCGGCTGAAGGCGGCAAACACTACTCTAAAGAGCAACCGTTTACCGCCGTTTTATCCGTTCGGCAGAAAATTACCGCCCGTGAAGCTGAAAAAGATGTTGAGCATATCGAAATCGACCTTGCCGGCTCCGGCATCCATTATCAAGCGGGCGACGCTCTGGGCGTTTGGCCGATTAACGACGACAACCTCGTGGCCGAAATTTTGCAACATGCCGGTTTGAACGGCAGCGAAACGGTGCAAAAAGCCGACGGCAGCGAAACAGACATCCGCACCGCACTCACGCAAGATCTCGACATCACCCAAAACACCCCCCAATTCGTACAACAATATGCCGCGCTGAGCAAAGCGGAAGAGCTTCAACGCACGGTGGAAGACGCCGAAGCCTTAAATGCCTATCTGGCACTGACGCCGCCGGTCGGCGTATTGGCAGCGCATCCGCACAAATTCGATGCGCAAACCCTATTCGGGCTGTTCCGTGCACAAACCCCGCGCCTCTATTCCATTGCGTCGTCTCAAGAAGAAGTGGGCGAAGAAGTGCATCTGACCGTAGGTGTGGTGCGCTTCGAGCATCACGGCAATCATTACACCGGAGCCGCTTCCGGCTGGCTGGGCAACCGCTTGGAAGAAGGCGAGCGTTTGCGCATATTCATCGAACCGAACAAGCTTTTCCGTTTGCCTGAAAACAGCGAAACTCCCATCATCATGATCGGCGCCGGCACAGGCATCGCCCCCTTCCGCGCCTTTATGCAGCAGCGGGAAGCCAACGGCGATACGGGTAAAAACTGGCTGGTCTTCGGCAATCAGAAATTCACCGATGATTTCCTCTATCAAGCCGAATGGCTGCAATACCGCAAGTCGGGCTTGCTGGCACGCGCCGATCTGGCTTGGAGCAGACAAGGGCAGGAAAAGGTTTACGTACAGCACAAACTCGCTGCCGCCTCGGCTGAAGTTTGGGCATGGCTGCAACAAGGCGCCCATATTTATGTATGCGGCGACGCCTTGCGCATGGCGCGCGATGTGGAAAACACCCTGCTGGATATCATTGCCGCCGAAGGCAAAATGAGCCGCGACGACGCCGAAGATTTTCTGAACGAAATGCGAGAAGAAAAACGTTATCAACGAGACGTTTATTGATTTGAGAAGTCGATTTCCCCAATGATTGTTATAAAGCCTGTCTGAAGTTTTCAGACAGGCTTTTTCTCTGTTGCCATAGCAATACAATAAAAGATGCAAGCTCCGAGAGCCACCTTACCATTTTTTCATCTCGCTCAGTCCGCCTAGCGCGTCCGCCCCCAACAGCTCAACCGACGCCTCGCCCTGCCACACACAAGCCAGCATCAGTTTTTCGCCGATTTTTACCGTTAAACCATTCCAACCGACCTGCCCTTTAACATGCAGCTGTCGCATGTTGCCCAAACTTTTTTGCCAGCCCACCTGCTGCATATCATCGGGAAAACTGAGATTAGCCGCTTTAAGCAAAGCTTCTTTCAACGTCCACAGTTCGTAAAAATCTTCGGCTTGCCAGCCGCGCTGCGCCAATGCCTGCCGCTCTTCTTCCGTTGCTACCCACTCTGCCAGAGCCTGAAAATCCCGCTCCCGAATGGTTTCTATATCCACTCCCGCCGGCATGGGCGTTGCGCCGCACAACACGGCGGCCGCGCCCTTGCTGTGCGACAATGATTTAACCTGCGCCGGTGCCTGTTGTTTCAAATAACGGCTGACTTGCCAATCCGCACGACGAGCCAAATCGGGGTGATCGAGCAAACGCCGGCGGTCGTGCTCGTCCAAGCCATCCGGCTGGTATCGGCCGGCGCTGTGTTCGTCGGCAATCAGGCAAGTGAAATGCGTAATCCTCATCATAATGGCAATCAATTGGTTTCAGGCAAGCATTTCCATTATACTTCCTTACTTTCCCTTTCATCACGCGCATCTGCCATGAACCAAGACGCCCCGCAGCGCAACAATACTGAAAACGTCCCTAAACAGGCCGTTTATCAGATGCGCTACAATCATGACGAATGTATCTGCCACACTCTGATACCGGTTGATGGCGTCATACATTCAGAAGAACTCGCGCCCCATAATCTTGATTCAAACGATACCAACTGGCTGCATTTCGTAGGCATCAACGACGATGCCTCGCTTAAAACCCTGCTTGCACCTTACGGCATTCATGATCTGGTTATCGAAGACCTGCTCAACCGCAACCAACGCCCGAAAGCCGAAGATTACGGCACCTATCTGTTTATCGTATCGCGCGTGTTCCAATACAACAGCAACAAACTGGTTTCCGATCCCGTTTACCTGATTTTGGGCAAAAATTTCGTGCTGACCTTCCAACGCCGGCCGCTCGGCCTGATGGACAGCATCCGTAAACAATTGATAGGCAACCATACCGGCCTGCGCGACCAATCGCCCGCTTTTCTCGCCTATACCTTTATCGATCGTTTGGTTGACGATTATTTTATTACTTTCGATCAATTCAACCACCGCGTCGAATCCCTAGACAAAACCCTGTTTGCCGACAACGGCGGCAACACCAACGATTTATTACCGAAAATTCACCGTCTTAAGCGCGATACCGTACGCCTGCGACGCACCCTGTCGCCGATGCGCGACGTATTGAGCCAGCTTTTACGCGGTGATTTTCCTTTGTTTAAAAACGAAGCCCATTACTATTTGCTCGACACCTACGATCATCTGCTCCAACTATCCGAATCGCTCGACGCCACCCGCGATTCCATACAGAGCATGATGGACATCCATTTATCATTCCAATCAAACCGCCTCAATATCCAAATGCGCGTTTTAACCGTTATCACCATCCTGTTTATGCCTCTTACCCTGATTACAGGCATCTACGGCATGAATTTCGACAATATGCCCGAATTGCATTGGCGCTACGGCTATTTCATGGTTTGGGGTCTGATTATCCTGATCACGATTTCTCTGCTGATTTTTTTCCGCCGCCGCAAATGGATTTAACACCGTAAACCCTCAGTTTTGCCGCAGCGGCTCTTCACGCCCTTAAAGCCTGTCTGAAAACTTAATATCCGAAAAGGAAGCACACACATGACATCCGAAACCCGAACCCAAGCCCCGCAACCCGAATTGCAAATGACCGTACTGATGACGCCCGATATGGCTAATTTCAGCGGCAACGTTCACGGTGGCGACCTGCTCAAACTGCTTGATCAAGTTGCCTACGCCTGCGCCAGCCGTTATAGCGGCCACTATTGCGTAACCCTTTCGGTCGATAAAGTTACTTTTAAAGAACCGATTTACGTCGGCGAGCTCGTTACCTTTCTCGCTTGCGTCAACCATGTCGGCCGCACCTCAATGGAAGTGGGCATACGGGTGGAAGCGCAAAACATCCGCGAACAAACCGTCCGCCATACCAACAGCTGCTATTTCACTATGGTTGCCGTTGAAAACGGCAAGCCCGTACCCGTGCCGCCTCTGTGTATCAGCACCGACATCCAGCGATGCCGCTTTATGGCAGCCGAAGAGCGTAAAAAACAACGTTTACAGGAAAGCAAACAACACGGTTGCGATACATGCGCCTAATCCCAAAGCAATCCGGCCGGTTGCCAGATAAACAGTAGAACCAACCCGGCAGCATCCGTTGAAAATTACCAGCCTTGCGAATGCCTGTCTGAAAACCGCCGTCGTTTTCAGACAGGCATTCTCCGTATAAACAATAGTGCTACAATACACACCGTTTCCAACCGAAAGCACATCCATGTTTACAGGCATCGTACAAGGCACCGGCACCATTGTCGCCATTGAAAATCCCTCTGCCGATTTTTGCACCCTAACGGTCGAGTTGCCCGAGCATATGGCAGACAATCTGCAAACCGGTGCCTCGATTGCCAACAACGGCTGCTGCCTAACCATTACCCGTATCAACGGCCGCCAAGTTCAATTCGATTTAATGGCCGAAACTCTGAAAAAAACCAATCTTGGCCAGCTAAAAACCGGCAGCCGCGTTAATTTGGAGCGAGCAGCCCGCATCGGCGATGAAATCGGCGGCCATCTGATGAGCGGCCATATCAGTGCCGTTACCCGCATCACGCGCATCGAATCGAGCGGCCTAAATAAAACCGTCTGGTTTGCCCTGCCCGCCGAACTGCGCCCCTATATATTGCCCAAAGGCTTTGCCGGGCTAGACGGTTGCAGCCTGACCATAGGCGAAGTCAACGCACAAGAATTCAATGTGCATCTAATTCCCGAAACCTTGCGACTCACCCTTTTCGGCGTCAAACAAGCGGGCGACAGCGTCAATATCGAAATCGACCCGCAAACACAAGCCATCGTCGATACGGTCGAGCGCATCATGCAGGCCAATAAACATTAAAATAAAAAACGCAAAACAATGAGAGAAATAGATTGATGGACTACAAAACATAACCCGACAAATCAAAGCCGAATTGTTTGACGGTTGGAAACCGGTCGAACTAATCTGGCTTTTTGCATTCCTGCATATATCTGATGTATACGGCTTATCTATTCAATTCCTTATACGGCTATTACAATTGGACCAAACTACAAAAATCTGAACTGACTTAAGGTTTATCATGAACATTACACCCATTCCCGAAATTCTCGCCGACATCAAAGCCGGCAAAATGGTCATCATCACCGATGCCGAAGACCGCGAAAACGAAGGCGACCTCGTAATGGCCGCTCAATTCATCACCCCGCAAGCCATTAATTTCATGATTAAGCACGCACGCGGTCTGGTTTGCCTGCCCATGAACGACAACATGGTCGACCGCCTGAACCTGCCGCAGATGACGCAGAAAAACGGCGCCCAATACGGCACCAACTTTACCGTTTCCATCGAAGCCGCACACGGCATTTCCACCGGCATATCTGCCGCCGACCGTGCGCTGACCATCCAAACCGCCGTTTCGCCCAACGTAAAACCCGAAGATATCGTGCAACCCGGCCATATCTTCCCGCTCCGCTCGCAAAAAGGCGGCGTATTGGTACGTGCGGGCCATACCGAAGCCGCCGTAGACTTGGCTGAAATGAGCGGCCTTTCGCCTGCCGGCGTAATTTGCGAAATCCTCAACGACGACGGCACCATGGCGCGCATGCCCGAATTAATGAAATTTGCCGAAACGCACCAGCTCAAAATCGGCACCATCGCCGATCTCATCGAATACCGCAGCCGCACCGAAAGCCTGCTCGAAGAAATGGGCGACACTACGGTGCAAACACCTTGGGGCGAGTTTCAACAGCACGTTTATGTTGACAAGCTCTCGGGAGAAACCCATCTGGCCTTGGTTAAAGGCAAGCTGTCGCCCGATAGCGAAACCCTTGTTCGGGTACACGAACCTTTCAGCGCCATCGACTTTCTGCAAGCAGACCCCAACCATTCATGGTCGCTTCCTGCCGCGCTGGAGCACATCCAGAAAGCCGGTAACGGCGTTATCATCTTGCTGCACCGAACCGAAGACGGCGATGCACTGTTAGACCGCACCATGCCGAAAAACACCTTCCAAGTGAAAAAATGGGATAGGAAAACCTACGGTATCGGCGCGCAAATTCTGGCCGGGCTGAATGTTAAAAAAATGCGCGTGATGGGAAAACCATCATCAATGAACGGCCTGACCGGTTTCGGTTTGGAAGTAACCGGCTTTGAAACACAAGCATGATGCGGAACGCAGCACAATGATAAAAGCCTGCCTGAATTTTTTCAGACAGGCTTTTATCAAATCCATATTATCGGATTATTATTTAACACCCAATACCGCTGCAATCGCCGCAATCGCAACCGCCAAAGCGGCAACCAGCCGGCCGGCGCCCGCAAACCACAAATCCGGCAATTTACCTTCCAATTCTTTATATCCGGTAATCATCGGCCTGATTAAATCGTGTTTTTTAACAAACCGATACAACAGCACCGTTACCACATGCAAAGCAGCCAAGCCGGCCAGCAAGTTAAAAAAGACCACATGGATTTCACGAAATTTTCCGCCCGCACCTTCCGCCAATCCGTTCAAATAGCCGTTATACATAAACGTATTTTCATCGCTGGCCAGCAGCCCCGTTACCACCTGAAACAATACGGCACCAATCAGCGCCACCACCATCAGCGCGCCCAATGGATTGTGGCCGGGCTGCTCATTCTCGGTAAGCTCTCCTTTCAGATAACGGCCGATTTGCGAAGGTTTGAAAAAACGGGCAAACCGAGCGGTATCGCTGCCCCACGCTCCCCAACACAAGCGGAACACCATCATTCCGAGCATCAGCAATCCGCAACGCAAATGCCAAGCCATCCAATCGCCGCCCTGATTCGCGCTGTACCACATAAACGCCACGCCTGCCACTAGCGTCCAGTGAAACAGGCGCGTTGGCAAATCCCATACTTTTAATCTCTGTTTCATAATAAAATATCCGTTTTGGTTTGTGTCCGCAGGCATTGATGCCTGTCTGAATAAAGTATAGCGATACGTTTATTTATTGTACCGATTTTCCATAGGAGCCGCCATGTTCGCATTGTATCAAACCGACCTATCCCGTTTTGCCGATGCCATACAGCACTTCCCTTTACTGTTCCAACCGCGCAAGGCCGACAGCCACAAAGGTAGCTACGGCACGCTGGGCATTATCGGTGGTGCGGCAGGCATGAGCGGCGCACTGGTATTGGCCGCCACCGCCGCGATTTACAACGGTTGCGGCAAAGTATGGGCAGGCTTCAACCAGCCGAACCTACCCCTGCCGCTGATTCCCGAACGCCCTGAAATCATGCTCGCCACCGCTAACGTATTGCAACAGCGCAGCGACATCAGCGCATGGGTACTCGGCTGCGGCATGGGCACTGACAACACCGCAGCCGAGCTGCTGCACCGGCAGCTTAACCAGCCCGCCGATAAACCGCTACTGCTGGATGCCGACGCACTGAATCTGGTTGCACGCGATCAAACCCTTGCCGACGCCTGTCGCCGACACGGCCGGCTGGTGCTCACGCCTCACCCCGCCGAAGCCGCCCGCCTACTGCACACCGACACCGCTTCCGTGCAGGCCGATCGCCGTTCGGCCGCCCAAAGCCTGTCTGAAAACTTCAACGCCATTGTGGTTTTAAAAGGCCATCGCAGCCTGATTGCCCAACCCGGCGCCCCCTTGCACACCAATACCAGCGGCAATGCCGGGCTTGCCACCGCAGGCAGCGGCGATGTATTAAGCGGCATCATCGGCTCGCTGCTTGCGCAAGGCATACCGCCTTATCAAGCCGTGTGCGGCGGTGTTTGGCTGCACGGCGCCGCGGCCGATGTTTTACGCAATTCGCAAATCGGCGAAAGCGGCATGCTTGCCGGCGAAATCGCCCCTGCCGCACGCTGGTTGCGCAACCGTTTGACTGCCGCGCGATGATAATAACCAAGCCCTATCTAAAATCAGGTAAAATAGCTGCGTTTTTTGTCTATCCGAGAAAGCTACCATGAGCAACCCATCCCTGAGCTACCGCGATGCCGGAGTCGATATCGATGCCGGCGACCAATTGGTCGAAAACATCAAACCGTTTGCCAAACGCACCATGCGCCCCGAAGTGCTGGGCGACTTAGGCGGCTTCGGCGCCTTGGTGGAAATCAGCAAAAAATACCAAAATCCCGTGCTGGTCAGCGGCACCGACGGCGTTGGCACCAAATTAAAACTGGCCTTTGATTGGGACTTGCACGACACCGTCGGCATCGACCTCGTTGCCATGAGTGTGAACGACATCCTGGTACAAGGCGCAGAGCCGTTATTTTTCTTGGATTATTTTGCCTGCGGCAAGCTCGATGTAGCGCGTGCCACCGATGTAATCAAAGGCATCGCGCAAGGTTGCGAAGCTTCCGCTTGCGCCCTAATCGGCGGTGAAACCGCCGAAATGCCCGGCATGTATCCCGAAGGCGAATATGATTTGGCAGGCTTCGCCGTAGGCGTGGTGGAAAAAGACAAAGTCATCAACGGCCGCAGCATCGCCGCCGGCGATATCGTGCTCGGCTTGGCTTCCAACGGCGCCCACTCCAACGGCTATTCTCTGATACGCAAAATTCTCGAGCGTGACAACCCCGATTTAGACGCC
Source organism: Neisseria sp. (assembly GCF_030527965.1). Lineage (GTDB taxonomy): Bacteria > Pseudomonadota > Gammaproteobacteria > Burkholderiales > Neisseriaceae > Neisseria. Next base: position 108,674 of record NZ_JAUMZU010000001.1, on the reverse strand, counting down.
CCGTTTGACGGCAACAAAACTCTGCGCCAAGCCGTCATCGCCCCCACACGCCTTTATGTGAAACCCATTCTGGCCGCGTTGAAACAATTTACCATCAAAGGCATGGCACACATCACCGGCGGCGGCATCACCGAAAACGTACCGCGTGTTTTACCGCAAAACACCGTTGCACAAATCGACGCCGGCGCATGGGCATTGCCCAAATTGTTCCGTTGGCTGCAAGAAGCCGGCAACGTAGCGCCGCAAGAAATGTACCGCACCTTCAACTGCGGCATCGGCATGGTGCTGATTGCATCAGCAGAAGAAGCCGACGCCTTGCAAGCATTTTTAGCAGGACAAGGCGAAACGGTTTACCGCTTGGGCACAATCCGCGAGCGCATCGGCGACGAGCATCAAACGCAAATAGCGTAATCATTTTTAATAATAAGAAAGCCTGCCTGAATATTTTCAGGCAGGCTTTTTTACAGCGTTATTCAATTAACAAAAATCGGTTTGACGGATCATGTGGCAATTTTCTATTATTGTGCTCAATTATTCTTTACTCACCGCCAACGATTTTACCATCACCGCTTTCCTCAACCTCGAAGTAAACGTTTTATCATTGTAATAACGAATCTTACCAACCTTAGCAGGGTATGCCATCCCCTCGTAAATCATAATCTCGTTATCTTGGCTCATTGCCTTCAATTCCTGCGGCAGCATCAGCGCTCTTCTCTCTTCACTCTCCGATACGCTGCGCTCCCGCCCTTTGCTCACGTTCTGTTTCCGAACCGTCGTATAGCCCAGCATTTCTGAGTATTCGTTCGCATCCTGCTGCTCTCGCGGGGTATACAGTATCTGCAAGGCGTGGTTGGTAATGATGGTGCGGGCATATTCTTTGCCGTAAACCGCATCCAGTTGCGCAACCGATTGAATAATCGGAAATAATCGGATGTTATAGCCTGCCATATAGCTCACGGCATGGGCAATGATGTCCACCCTACCGATGCTGGTAAATTCGTCCATCAGCAACAGACATTGGTGCTTCAGAGCAGGATTGTCTTGCGGAAGTTGTTTGGTGTTTTGGTTAATCAGCTGGGAGAAAAACAAGTTAACGATTACCCTTGATTCAGCCAGTTTGTTCGGCAAAATACCGATGTAGACGGTCATTTTCTTTTTGCGGACATCGGTCAAGAAAAAATCGTCTGCCGAAGTGGCTGCATCAACCAGAGGGTTAAGCCAAGGATTCAACGGCTCTTTGAATGTACCCATGATAGAGCCGAAAGTTTCTTTCTCTTGAGAAACCAGCCCCGAAAAAGCAGTTTTACAGGCTTCGCTTAGAAATTCTGCTTGAGCCAGCTCTTGGAAGTAATTTTTCAATTCTTCGCCATTGCCGGATGAAAGCCGGTAAAGCTTGCCTAAGGTGCAAGGAGCCGTACCATTAGTCGATTGATTTAGCTCAGGAATGAAGCCTTTCCTGTGCTCATACTCTTCAAACAAATAAAGCGAAAAAGCCAAAAACGCATTTCTTGCCTGAGCCACCCAAAACTTGTCTTTACTGTCTCCGTCCGGATACAGCATCGCCGCAATCGACATCAAATCCGATATGCGCTGGTTTTTATCCTTTGAAACATAGGTAAACGGGTTCCAGCGATGGGTGCGCCCGTCTTCGGCAAACGGATTAAACAGGTAAACTTCCTGCCTCAACACTTCTTTGCGGTAGCCGCTGGTCAGATTGAAGTTTTCCTGTTTAATATCCAACACAACAACCGAACCTTGATAATGCAATAAATTAGGCACCACAATCCCCACGCCCTTCCCCGAACGGGTCGGTGCTGCCAGAAGAGCAAACTGCTGGCCGTTGTAATACAGCAATTTGCCGTTTTGCTTGCCTACCACAAGGCTGGTGTCGCTTTGTTTCAAAAAGCCTGCCTTAGTCAAATCGACAAGATTGGAAAAACGCGCCTCGCCGTGCAAGCTGGGTGCCCGGTTTTTCCACAACGGAATCAGCAGAATCAGCCAGAGCAGCAAAGGCAAACCAAAGCCGACGGCACCTGACGTTTTAATTTGTAAAGCATAAGCGGCAACCCGCGGGAGATGCAGCTTGCTGAAATATTGGAAATAAGTGGTTAACCCTAACGGTGTGTTGTTCAATCCCAGCCATTGCAGCAAAATAAAGCCCGAAAGATAGCAGCCGGCAACAACAGCTGCCAGCAGCATGATTATGGTCATAATAAATTGATTACGGGTGCTCATAATATTTTATTGTTTGATAAATTAAGACTAGATAATAGCCTGCCTGAATATTTTCAGACAGGCATCATTAATAATGTTTCCAACCGATAACCGATCTAAGAAATACTTCTCCCGCGCGATTGCGAATGGTATTCGGCCATTGCCATTTCACGTTGTTGCGCCTTCTGTGCCAATTCCTGCTCTGCCTGCCTTGATTGAACCACGCTTTCTTCAACCGGTGTCGCGGCTGCTTGGGTGGCGTTTACCAAACCGTAAAGTGCCTGCTCGTGAGGATAGCGGTATCCGAATCTGACTTCGCCATCATGAATGGCAAGCGCCTGAATACCCGGAAAGCCTTCCCGATAAGCCTGCACACCGGCCGCAGCCGCCATTCTATCCAGCTTGTCTTCACTGACAGCAATGTTTTTTCCTTTATGAAAATCAACTAGATGCGTCTTACACTCTTCGCAAAGTTGCCGTGCCTTTTCAGGCATATCGGCGAGGCCCAATGCAGGGGCGGTTTGGGTGTTATTTTCCATCAATGGCGGAATAACGCTTTTCTGGATTTCCCGCATAAATATTTCAGAAGAAGTGGGGATAGAGCGCATGATGTCGTAAGCTTTATTGGCTTCATTAACGCCATGAGAGAGGCCGTTTTTGAGGGCTTTTATATCACTGCGAAAATCTTGAATCATCTTTTCATTATCGTCCGCCAGTGAGCGGGCATGACGGTAGTTGAGTCGGGATAGGATTGAATCGGAGCCGGTAAAATTTTTTATCCCGTGGGCTGGCAATGTATTGGTCAAGCTGGCGCTGATTGCCGTAGGTGTCGGAGTATCGCGCTCATTGTTATAGCCGTATGCTTTCAACGGAGCGAGGTCTTTCTCTGTAGCCAACACCACCACTCTGCCGTAATGGGGGTTTGCAGCGGATACTACATCGGAAGCCTTCACATAAGCCGTTAATCGACCATTGTCTTTTTCGGGAACGCCGTGAAGGCCTGCCGCTCCGTAACCGTTAAAGGTTACCCCTTCCATCAAAATCCCTTTTTCTTCAAAAAGATGAACCTGTATTTCGGTATGAGAACCGCCTAGTGAATGACCGGTTTGCTCTACTTTGGGTTTGGGCATATCAGGACGCTTTTTATGAAACTCCTCTGCTTTTCTTAAAGCCATCAGTGTTAGTGTGGTTGCATCTTCCAACTGACTGTTAACCTGTTGAAACACCATTTTCAGGTCAATTATTCCATCTTTAAGCGATTCCGTTCCTCTATGTGCTGCGACAATAGTATTGGTTTCGACATCTTGATAAACAGCACCCTGATAATCTGTCTTAGGATTACCCCAAGTAGCAAGAACTTTATAATAATGCTTGCCAATAAGAATTTTTTTATGTTCATCAGCATTTCTTTTTTCATAAGAATCTTCTGAAAGATCTGCGTATTGTTGTCTATTTAGCTGGGACATTATTCAATCTCCTCAATTTGAACAGTCATCGTAAATAATTCATTACGTCTTTGAGCAATGTAATCGTTTAAAGAATCATATCCAGAGTCATACATATCATCCTTGTTATAGACGGAACCATCATCATTTCTATAGTAAGGGTAACCTCTTTTCCAAAAATATATTGTTCGAGTCTTCTTAGATAAAATCTCTTCTAAAATTTCTCCTATCCCAAAGTTTGTTTCATTTGGCTTTCCCGTCGCTTTAAATCCTACAGCAAAACTATATGCCTGCCAGTGGCATACTCCTTGCCCAAAATAATCTTCATCTCGCATGGCATCAAGATAAATGGTACTTTCATATTCATCTGCCCCTATCTGTTTGACTTCGGTATAAACATCTTTTTCAGGTTTAGCCTTTGCTCCGGCAAACTTAGCAATAGTATATGAGCAATTTTCAGCGATATAACCTACAGACATCTTTCCTACTGGCTTCAAAGGCCCGGGTGCATCGTTGATTTTGATTTTAATGCGGTAGGCTTTTGTGGGGTGTGGATTGAGTTGGAAACGCTTTTCAGTCTGCTCTTGAATGCTCATACGGTTCTCCGACCCGCCGCAGGCGCTTAGGCTAGCGGCGGATAATAAGGCTGCGGTTAGAAGGGAAGTAAAGGGTTTCATAAAGGCTCTTTCTTTACGAATGGATAATCACGCTATTCGAGATTTTCAGACAGCCTGATTATCAATCCGTTCGATAAATAAGGCTTTTGATAGGAAGCGAGCATTTTGTTGTCTTGTAGTCATGACTTCATTTCCTCAAGAGTAACAGTTATATTGAATAAATTTTTACGTTGTTGGTCAGTATAATATTTATTTAGTGATTCAGATTGTATGCCAGAGTCGGCCATAGTGTTGCTTTCGTATATTGAACCATCTTCATTTCTATAATATGGATATCCTTTTTTCCAGTAGAATCTAGTTTCAGTTAGTTTGAATAAAAGAGAGTTTTTTTTACTTCTTTCATCTACAAGTAGAGAACTATCTAGAATTCCCCCTATTGAAAAAGTAGTTTCTTCTGGTTTGCCTGTGGCTTGGAAACCTAGATTGAATCCACCTGCTTTCCATTGACAAATTCCTGTTCCGAAATAATCTTCATTTTGCATTCTATCTAAATAAATTATGGCTTTATATTCATTTAAAGTAGTTTGTTGAAATTCAACATTTATGAATTTTTCAGGATTAGCGCTTGCACCTTCCACATTGTTAATAATGTATGAACAATTGTCTGCTATATATTGAATCCTTGAACTGACAAGTTTCAAAGGCCCGGGCGCATCATTTATTTTGATTTTAATGCGGTAGGCTTTTGTAGGGTGAGGATTGAGTTGGAAACGTTTTTCAGTCTGCTCTTGAATGCTCATATGTTTCTCCGACCCGCCGCAGGCGCTCAGGCTGGCGGCGGATAATAAGGCGGCGGTTAGAAGGGAAGTAAAGGGTTTCATAAAGGTTCTTTCTTTACGAATGGATAATCACGCTGTTCGAGGCTTTCAGACAGCCTGATTATAAACTGACCAATCAAAACCGCACCTGCGTTTTTAATTGCCTGCGGTAAATCACTAAAGCCAAGACGATGCAGATGGTGGAGAAAGCGGCCAATAATTGCAGATAAAATGTGATGCTGGCTATTCCGCTCTGCCGCAGCAATAAGGCTTGAAAGGCTTTCAGCCCCCAAGCCATCGGGGAGATCCAGGTTAGCTGCTGCATCGTTTCGGGCATCACGTAATCGGGCACCATAATTCCGCCGAGAGCAGCCATCAGGATAATTCCGCCGCCACCAAGCACCACCGCATGCTCGGTGCTTTTTGCCGATACGCTGATTAATAAGGCATAGCCCAACGCTGCCGCGCTAACGGCAACGGCAAGCGCGGCATAAGGCCACCATGCGCCCGTTAATTCCAGTGCGGGCACGCCCAGATGAGGCAGCAGATAACGCCCCAGCAACAGCATGCCGACAAACTGTAATTGGTTAATCAGAAAATAAGGCAGCAGTTTGGCTGCTATCAATACGCTGGCCGGCGCACGCGCGAGCCGAAGGCGAGTAATCGTATTGGTTTGTCGCTCCAGCGCCATCACGTTGGAAAGCGGTATCATGATGAAAAACATACCGAAAATCAGCCAAGCGGGAACACTATGCTGCACGGCATTCGGTTTGGCCACTGCACCGTTTTGAGCAAGGTAATGCTCGCTAAACAGGTTTTTTTTCAAATAATCCGTTACAGCGTCGAATCGCTTGCCGTTTTCTTTATTTACTGTTTTCTGGATTTTCTTTTTGATGGAATTGGGCAGTTTGCCCTCTTGGATTTCTACGTTACCCAGCCCGTCAAAATAATGGTTTAGCCGGATTTCGGTGTAATGCTTTTGCAAAACGCCTTTAACGGCAGAAAGCCAAGCCGGATCGGTATCGGGAGGAACAATCAACTGCAACGGCTGCTCGTCTGCCAGATTTTGCTCGGCCGGATTGGGGTTGAAAACCACTAATTGATAACGCCCTTGGTGCAAGTTGTTTTTCGCTTCGGCCAATTGCTTTTCAGACAGGCTTGTCAAATCGATTTTCTCTGCCCGCAAGGCTTTGGCGAAACTCGGATTAACCGGATTTTCGGTAGCGCCCACCAAAGCGACGCGGCTGTTGATATGCGGATCGTCGCCTCGGCTCAGCGCCATAGACATGATCAGCATAAAAGCTATCGGCATGATGAACAATACGGCCAAACCATGCAAATCGCGCCGTAACAGTTTCAATTCTTTGATTAATGATGCGCCTATCATGTTGCTGTCCGCCTTAAAAAATCGAGATAAAAGCTTTCCAACGAAGCGCAGCCTTGTTGGAAATAGCGGATTTCCACACCGCTTTTTTGCAAGCGTTGATATAACTCGGCCGCGCTTTGCGCCGTGGCCGGTACCTCCCACATCCCATTACCGATATGCTTGGCTTGCAAGCTTTGTAAATCGCAATCCGGCAACGGCGGCTCGGTAACGAAGCGTACGCTCGGCGCCTGCGTTTGCAGCAAATCGGCCAAGCCGCCCTGATAAACCAATTTCCCTTGATTCAATAAAGCAAGATGGCTGCAAAGTTGCTCGATTTCCGGCAGATAATGCGAAGTATAGACCACTGTAATACCCGAACGGGTTAACGCGGCAACGTTTTCCAGAATGAAGCGGCGCGATTGAGGGTCGATGCCGACGGTGATTTCATCTAAAAAAACCAATTCCGGCCGGTTGACCAAACCGATAGCGAAATTCAGGCGGCGTTTCAGGCCGCCTGAAAGCTGGCGCGCCATACGGTTGCGGTATTCGGTTAATCCGGCCTGTTCTAGCAAAGATTGCAAATAGTCTTTATCACGCTCGTGATAAAGAGAAGCAAAAAACAACAGGTTATCCCATACGCTCAGCTGAGGGTAAAACGCAAAATCCTGCGGAACCAAACCGATTTTCTGACGCTTGGCGCGCGGCAATTTGCCGATGGCGGTTCCGTCAAACAAAATCTGCCCTTGTTGCACTTCCTGCAAACCGGCCAACAACGACATCAAGGTTGTTTTACCAGCGCCGTTATGCCCGAGCAGCCCCCAGCATTCTCCGGGGCGAATACTCAGCGAAACGTCTTCCAGCGCAGCAGAATCCGCACCTGAATAGCGATGGGATAACGATTGGATTTGAATCATAATGAATATAAAACGCCTGATAAGCAAATAGATTAAGACACTGAAGTATAGCCGAAAACCCTGTTTATCATCGAAAATGCCTGTCTGAATATTTTCAGACAGGCATCGGCACACCCGAGCTGTTGTATAATCCGCTCGAATCTTTTTCTTAATATCAGAGAACCAACCCATGTTTAAAGAAGCCGCCCGCCATCTAAACACTTTGCGCGACCTATTGCGTTTTGCCGTTAGCCGTTTCAACGAAGCCGGTCTTTATTTCGGCCACGGCAGCGACAATGCGCACGATGAGGCTGCTTATTTGATTTTGCATACGCTCAACCTGCCGCTAGACACGTTGAAACCCTATCTTGACGCCGCATTGCTGCCAACTGAAAAAGAACAAGTCTTGCAACTTATCGAACGGCGCGTTAAAGAGCGTTTGCCCGTGGCTTATTTAACCAACCAAGCATGGCAGGGAGAATTTGATTTTTATGTTGACGAACGAGTTATCGTGCCGCGCTCTTTTATTTACGAACTTTTAGGCGACCGGCTGCGCCCATGGATCGAATATGACGAGCTGGTACACAGCGCACTCGATTTATGCACGGGCAGCGGCTGCCTCGCCATACAAATGGCTCATTATTATCCCGATGCCGCCATTGATGCGGTTGACCTGAGCTTGGATGCCCTTGAGGTAGCCGCCATAAACGTAGAAAGCTACGGGCTGGAAGAGCGCATCAACCTGATTCATACCGATTTATTCGAAGGGCTCGATACTACCTACGATTTAATCGTTTCCAACCCGCCCTATGTCGATGCCGAATCGGTTGAGAGCCTGCCCGAAGAGTATTTGCACGAGCCTGAGCTCGCGCTCGGCAGCGGCATCGACGGGCTCGACGCCACTCGGCAAATCTTGCAGCAAGCCGCCCGTTATCTTAATCCCAAAGGCGTTTTACTGGTTGAAATCGGCCACAACCGTGAAGAATTGGAGCGCGCCTACCCTGAATTGCCGTTCACCTGGCTGGAAACCAGCGGCGGCGACGGCTTCGTCTTACTGCTGACCCGCGAGCAACTTTTAGGCGAGCAGGAATAATTCAGAATTAGGCCCGCATAATCAATGCTTGTCTGAAAACCCTTCCCCGGCTTAACATCCGGTTTGATGGTTTTCAGACAGGCATTATTCAGCATGCCAGATGCTTAATCCTTAAAAACCGCCTGATACGAATCAGCAGAAAATCCGCAGTAAAACCGACCCTCATGCGACAAAACCGGCCGTTTGATAACACTCGGTTGCTCAGCCATCAAGCGAACGGCATCATCCGGATTGGCCGCTGCAGCCTGCTCTTCAGGGTTTAGCTTGCGCCAAGTCGTTCCCCGCTTGTTCAACAAGGTTTCCAATGGAATCTGTGTCAACCATTGCCGGATTAATGCTTCTTGCGGCGGCTGTTTTTTGAAATCGACAAATTCAAAAGCAATACCCTTGTCAGCCAGCCAAACACGGGCTTTTTTGACTGTATCGCAGTTTGGAATACCGTATAATATGGTCATAAAATATCTTTAAATATGTGTTTACAAAAAATCGATTGTAGCAAAAAACCTTGTCGAAAGCGGCCAAAAAAACTATTCTTACGCCTGAATTGAAAAATTTTCCGGAGAAATGCATGAAAAAAACCCTTTTAGCCGCCCTACCCGTGTTTTTGCTCGCTGCCTGCTCGGGCAACGAAAACCAAGCGAGCGAATCCGCCCTGAAAGACGGCATCGAAAGCTTTGCCGCCGAGCAAGGCGTATGTACGCCTCTGCCGCTCGCCATTTTAGATGTTGCCGGCCAGCCGGTGCGTAACAACCTCGTCGGCGAGCCTAAACTGTCTATTGCCGACCGCAATTCAGAAGGTAAACGCATTAATAAAGAAGCCATGGAACAAATGGAAATTCTGACCGACGCAGGCATTTATCGCAAAGCAGATAAAAAATCCGTAGAGCAAGGCGACACCGAAATAAAAACCGTAAGCTATCAGCTTACCGAAAAAGGCGCCGCTATGTTGCGTTTCAATTCTCAAGGCCCGGTGGTATGCACAGGCAGCCTGAAAGTGAAAAAAATCAACTGGTTTACCGAGCCGACCCCGTCAAACGGCATGACCGTATCAAAAGTATCCTACCAAGCAGAATTGGTACCGGAAAAATGGATGAAAAAACTGCTGAAATCGAATGAAAACTTTGAGAAACAGCTGACCGAACCGCAAGAATACACCGCCACCATGGTCAAAACCAACAATGGTTGGCACGATATTCGTGAGCTGCATTAAAATTTTAAAAATCAATAGAAAAAGGTGCTTCCCATTTGGCAGCACCTTTTTTATCTCGGATTTTTCGCGGTTTTTGATTATTCCTCTTTTAGGTAGGCGCAGAAAAATGAACAAAGATATGGTTGATAATATCATTAAAATAATTGTGCTTTATTAAAAGTCTGAGTTTTCCTATTTTAAAAATCCGCACCATCAATATAATTTGCTACTTTATATAATTTTATTTATAAATCCTATTTACATTCATCCCGCTTGAATTGATTCAACCACTGGTTTGTAAAACAATGCATATGCTCCCATAATCAACATCGTTACCATCCATAACTTAATGAACATATTCATTATTAGAGCTGTTCGATTTTTCTCTCTTACTAATCTGTCAAAGCCCTCATGATATCCTGTCAACTTTTCATATTCTGTTAAATATTTACCAATCATCATTTTTAAAATAAGAATAATACCGGCCAAAACAGAGTTGGCAAGAGCCACAAGACCAAAAATGGTATTAACTATCTCAACAGTTATCATAATATTACCTCTATTTATTATTTATATAGCCTAAGCTAATATTCATCTTATGCAGTTACTTTACACTCTGTTCCGTATTCTTCAATCAACTTCGTGGAAAACTAGGCTAGCCCTTCAAACAGACTGGTTGTGCAGACATTGCTCTTATTTAAAAATCAAATGATTATAAAAAACCTGTCTTAAATATTTTCAGACAGGCTTTTGATTGAAACCGATTAATTGGATAAAGCGTTTATTCTGCCTTTTCTTGCAGATATTGGCCGCTTTTTTCTAAGGCACGGCCGGTTTTATCCACGGCGGTACGCCCTAAATCTTTGGTTTTGTCCCAACCTTTTTCAACTGCTTCGCCTCCGCGTTCCAAGCTTTGTTCTCCACGATCTTTCAGACTTTGGCTGTCTTCTTTAGCTCCGTGCCAAGTGTTAGAGCATGCAGCAAGAGTTAACAAGGTTGCGGCAATCAATAGATTTTTCATCATTTATATGTCTCCGATTAATTTAGACAAGGGTAAAATCCGCCTATCCAGACCCGAAGCATTATGCCAATAAATCCCGCAGCCTGCAAAGCTTTGCGAAAATCCCATCATTAAAAAATTACTTTCTTTTTACCATGCTTTAAACAATTATCCGAAAAGGACATTAAAACCAAATAAAGCCTGTCTGAAAACTGTGTTTCAGACAGGCTTCCCTTATTTCATCTCAATCAGCCGACGCGATAGAATGCAAGGCTGCCTAGTAGGTTGGGCAAGGTATTGACTCTTTTCCCTCCGGTCATCACGGCTCGTTCAAGAATGCGGATGCCGTTTTTCGTGCACAGCAGCTCAAAATCAATTAGTGTGCAGAAATGAATATTCGGAGTGTTATACCACTGGTAAGGCATGCGCTCGGATACCGGCATATGGCCGGTCAAGCCGAGTTGTACGCGGTTGCGCCAATAGCCGAAATTAGGAAAAGAAACAATCGCTTGCTTTGCTACACGGGTTAAATCGCGCAGAATGTTTTCTGTATTTTGCATGGCTTGGATGGTTTGGCTCAATACCAGCACGTCGAAACTATCATCGTCAAAATCCTGCAGGCCTTGCTCCAAATCGGCTTGGATAACATTAATGCCTCGCTCCATTGAAGCAAGCACGCCTTCGGTATCGATTTCCACTCCGTAGCCGCTGCATTGTTTGTTACTCACCAGAGCCGACAGCAATTCGCCTTTTCCGCAGCCCAAATCCAGCACATGGCTGCGCTCGGGCACCCAATCGTAAATCAATTGTAAGTCGTCGCGCAGATTCATGCCTGCAACTCCTTATAAATATTAGCCATATAGGCGCGCATGGCACGAATATAAGGCTCGTCGGTCATCAGAAAAGCATCATGCCCATGGTGAGATTCCACTTCGATATATTGAACATCTTTACCCGCCCTAACCAGATATTTAACCAACGCCCGTGAGCGCGTAGGGGCGAAACGCCAGTCGGTGCTGAAACTTGCCACGAAAAACTTGGCTTGAACGTTTTTCAAAGCGGCCAACAAATCATTGCCATGCTCTGCGGCCGGAGCGAAATAATCAAGCGCTTTGGTCATGCGCAGGTATGTATTGCCGTCGAAGCGCTCGGCGAATTTATCGCCTTGATAGCGCAGATAAGATTCGATTTCAAACTCAACCCCATACCCATACTGATAGCCATCGGTGCGCATAGTACGCCCGAATTTTTTCCCCAAGCCTTTTTCCGCCAGATAAGTGATGTGCCCCATCATGCGGGCGATGCGTAAGCCGCGGCGTGGAATGGTGTTGTGGCGCATGTAATGCCCGTCGTGGAAATCAGGATCGGTAATGATGGCTTGTCGGGCGACATCGTTAAACGCAATATTTTGCGCCGATAGGCGGGTGGCCGATGCAATCACCAAAGCATGTCTTACCCGGTCGGGAAAATCAATCGACCATTGCAGAGCCTGCATGCCGCCCAAGCTGCCGCCCACAATCGCCGCCCATTGCTTTATGCCGAAATGATCGGCCAAAGCGGCTTGGCTTTGCACCCAATCTTTGACCGTAACCACCGGAAAATCGGCGCCGTAAGCATCTTGTGTTTCCGGGTTTATGCTCAAAGGGCCGGTGCTGCCGTGGCAGCCGCCCAGATTGTTTAGCCCGACAACGAAAAATTTTTCAGTATCTATCGGCTTGCCGGGGCCGACCATATTATCCCACCAGCCGGGCGCTTTATCATGTTCACTATGGTAGCCCGCCACATGATGGTTGCCTGATAAGGCATGACATACCAGCACGGCATTGCTTTTATCTTCGTTGAGCTTGCCGTAAGTTTCCACCATCAAATCAAAGCGGGGCAAGGTCTGGCCGTTTTGCAAAAGCAAAGGCGATTCGAACGGAATTTTCTGCGGGCTGACCAACCCGACGCTGTCGGCTTTATTCATAAGGTGGGCATATTTTTCGGAAAACCGTTATTATAACGGCTTGCGCCGGTTTTGTGCATTGAGGGATTCAAGACAGGCATGGTTTCATTTTTCAGACAGGCATCATCATGGTCGGGCGGATTCTGCGGATTATTTTACTGGTTGGTTTCGCCACATTGCTCGCCAAACGGCTGCTCGGCAAACGGCAGAAACGTGCCCTGAATGAAAAAGTACGCATCATTGCCTGGGTTGTGCTCATCGTTTTTACTCTGGCATTCGTTATGCATCTCTGGCTGGGCATTGCCTAAATACAGAATTTTGCCTCTTTCTCATTACGCGATACAATAAAGCCCACTACCAACCCCCATTTTCTCACTATGCCGCAAACCGAGCCTTTCCATCACCCTGATTCTTATTACACTTCCAGCATCGCCCTTCCACCCGCGCGCCCTTCTTTGCAAGCATCTATGAATGTAGAAATCTGCATTATCGGCGGCGGCTTGGCTGGCTTGGGCGCGGCACTGCCTTTGGTTGAGCACGGACGTGAAGTAGTAATGATTGAAGCAGGTCGCATCGGCTCGGGCGCATCCGGCCGCAACGGCGGACAAGTGATCAGCGACTATGCCTGTGGCATGATTGAAATCGAAAAACAAGTTGGTCTGCCGCAAGCGCAATGGTTTTGGCAGCAATCCTTGGACGCGGTGGCATTGGTTGAGCAGAGAATCAACCAATTTCAAATCGATTGCGATTGGCAATACGGCTATGCCACCGCTGCCATCCGCCCTCATCATTTCAAAGAGCTGGTTAGCTGGCACGACCGTGCCGCCAAGCGCTACGGCTATACGCATTATGAATTGTGGAATAAAACCCGTCTACAACAAGCCCTTGCCAGCGAGCACTACATCGGCGCCCTGTTCGACCCGAAATCAGGCCATCTGAATCCGCTCAAGTATACGCTCGGCTTAGCCGATGCCGCTGTTTCCGCCGGATTGAAAATCTACGAAGACACTCCGTGCAACGGCATACAACGACTGCAAAAAGGGTTTATCGTCAGCACGCCTGCCGCCGATATTCATTGTAAACATCTTATTGTGGCGGTAAACAGCCGCATCGGCGAAATCAGCGCCACCGCCCTACACAAAGTCGACCGAAAAATCATCCCGGTCGGCAGCTTCATCATCGCTACGGAACCTTTAGGTCAGCAGGCAAAAGAATTGATACGCAACAACATGGCCGTCTGCGACAACTGCTACATCCTTGATTACTTCCGCCTCAGCGCCGACGGCAGGTTGCTTTTCGGCGGAAAAGACAGCAGTTTCCCTCGCAGCCAAAAGCACATTATCCGCACGCTACGAAAAAACATGTTAAAGGTTTTCCCCCAATTGGAAAATGCCCGTATCGATTATGCTTGGGGCGGCGAATGCGACGTTTCCGCCAACCTCGCTCCCAATTTCGGCCAACTGCCCAGCAATATTTATTTTATGCAGGGCTTTTCCGGCCACGGCGTTGCGCTCAGCGGCATTGCGGGCTTGGCTGTTGCCGAAGCGATTTTAGGCAACCCCGCCCGCCTGCAACAATTTGAAAAACTCCTCCATCGGGATATCCCCGGCGGCCCGTGGTTGCGCAAACCGGCCCTTGCAGCCGCTTCGGCTTTCCACCAAATCAAAGACCTGTTCTGATGCCCGACTACCAAAACCAATTGGCTCAATGCCTGTCTGAACAAACCGAAACCATTGCCCGCTACATTTTAGAAAACGGCGAAACCGTTTGGGTGCGCAAAACCGGCAAAACCGTGCCACAATGGCGCTATGCTCTGTTGGGCATGCTCAGCAAAATCTTCCGTCTCGGCGCCTTGCAACCCGTACCGAATCTTGGCGGGAAAGAGGCGCTGGTTACCGAAGCAAGGCGACTGCGCGAATTGAGTGCCGCCGGCGTACCCGTACCCATTCTTCTGGCGCAAACGGATGACGCCATTATGTTCAGCAGCGTCGGCGAACACGGTTTCATGCACGAAATAGAAAAAGTATCGTCCCAGCTTAACGCATTTGCAGAAGGTTTGCGTGCCATCGCCGCGGTACATCATGCGGGGCAATATCTTAGTCAGGCTTTTATACGCAATATGATCCGACAGGAAAACGGCGGCGGCATTGCTTTCATCGATTTTGAAGATGATCCTGCCCAATATATGCCGCTCATACAATGCCAATGCCGCGATTACCTGTGTTATCTGCAATCGGCCGCCACCTGGCTCGAACGCTCTGGAAATCTGGCACCTGCAGTTGCAATTTGGCAAGCCCATTTTCGAAGCCTGCCTGCCCCGCTGCAAAGCGGGTTGCGCCGCAACTACCGCTCCGCTTTATGGTTGCGCAAACTAAAAGCACAATGGCTGGGCAACGACACGCGCCGCCTATCGGCTATGGCGGAATTGCTTTATCAGGCCGACCGGTAATAAAACGTATCGTTTTTGCCGCTTCTTACTTATCCGTTTTCTTTTTTAGCCCCGCCTTTTTGCCGAGCAAACGTTTTTTACATATAATGCCGATTCCAACGGCAATGCCTGTCTGAACCTTTTTCAAACAGGCATTGCTGGAAAAACTTAAAGGAAAATCATGGCTCGAAAAGTAGAAATCAATAAAGGCAAAATCCAAGATAATGCCTTAAAAGCATTGGTCAAATCCAATTTATTCCAACCTAAAACGCATAAGCCGAAAAAAGGCAAAGGCGCTTACAGCCGGAAAGGAAAAAAATCAGGTTTTTTGTGTGAATACAAAAAACCTGATTTTTTTATATAGCACGCCAAGCTACAACAAAGGCGCAAGCAATCTGACGCCGTTTTCAACCAAACTCCACCATTTGCTGCGTTGCTGCCAAGCACTGACGGTAACATAGCGGCTATTATCCAAATAACGTTGCTGCAAAGCGGCAACTTCTTCAGTAACACTCTCATCATAAATAGCCAGGCTGATTTCCAAATTCAGAAAGAAACTGCGCATATCCATGTTGACCGTGCCAAACAAAGTATAACGGCTGTCTACGGTAAGTGTTTTGGCATGCAGCAATCCGCCTTCAAACAGAGCGATTTTAACACCCGCTTTCATCAACATGGGGTAATACGCCTGCGAAGCATAACGAACCATCAGCGAATCGACTTTGGCCGGAAGCACCAGCGTAACGTCTACGCCGCGTTTAGCCGCCACGGTTAGCGCTGTCAGCAAGGGATCGTCGGGAACAAAATAAGGCGTCGTAATCACAATTTTCCGGGTCGCCGCATAGATAATGCTGACGATGGTATCGTAAATTACCCGTTGCGCCTGATCCGGCGCAGAAGGGATAACCTGAGCCATAATTTTGCCCGCCTGCCTTTTCTGCGGCAACAAACCGGTAATAATGCCGGAACTGTCGGTCAGGTATTTTTGTACTTCAGACAGGCTTTCGTCGTCTTCCACCGCCACATCCGCATAAAACACGGCCAACATTTCCAACACCATCGGCCCTGTGCAGCGCATCATCACGTCCACCCATTCGCCCACGCCCGAACCTTGTTTGAAAAAACGCGGATCAACCAGATTGAAGCTGCCGGTATAGCCGATTTTTTTATCGACCAGCAGAATTTTTCGATGGTTGCGCAGATCGCTGCGGGTAAATAAAGTGCGCAAAGGGCCGACCGGTAACGCCATCCGCACTTCCACGCCGGCAATTTTCAATTTGTCCGGCCATGTGCTATGGAAAAACGATGCGCTGCCCACCGCATCGGCGAGAATGACACAATTCAAACCGCGTTGGGAAGCGTCAATCACCGCGTTGAGTAAGGCCTCGATTTTGCCCTGCGGCTCGATAATATAAAATGCCAACAGGCAGGATTGTTGTGCCGCGCGAATGTCGGCCAACATTGCATCCACGATTTCATCGGTAGTGGAAAGCAGCTTGATGGCGTTGTTTTTGGTTACGCCCAAACCGGTGGTGTCGGCTGCTACCTGTGCAATGCCTTGATAACGGCGGCTTATCGAATCAGTAACTTCCATATCGGCATCCGCCATATGGTTTTCTACAAATCGGCTGTAAAAACGGTTCATTTCTTCAGAGCGTTTAGCCCGTGCCATGCCCAGCCGCGGCTCGCCCACCAGCATATAAGCAATCACGCCAAAAAGCGGAAATAAAAACAAGATAATCAGCCAGGCAAATGCCGTGCCTGTATTGCGTTGCTTGTAGAGCACGCGCACCATGCAGGCCAGTGCGGCGATACTGTGTAGGAAAACCAATATCTGAGTCCAAGAAATCACCATATTGATCCTTTTGAAATGGCTTGGAACATATCTGAATTTTGAGTTTAACACACCCGAAACCAATGCCTGTCTGAACACAAATAACGGCAAGTTAAAGCCGACCAACGGAACACTGATGACGCTCGGGCTTTCAGACAGGCTTGATAATCATGGCTTTGAAGCATAAACAAATG
Source organism: Neisseria sp. (assembly GCF_030527965.1). Lineage (GTDB taxonomy): Bacteria > Pseudomonadota > Gammaproteobacteria > Burkholderiales > Neisseriaceae > Neisseria. The sequence goes on along the minus strand of NZ_JAUMZU010000001.1, from coordinate 91,638 downwards.
CCTGTCTGAACGATTTTTCAGACAGGCTTTGTTTATGCGTGTAGCAGGTCAAACAATCTGCACCGCAATATCCGTATCAACATACAAATGGTTTTGACCGTTTTTATAAAGCGAATAGCTGACATCGCCTTTCAATTCGCTGGCTCCGCTTGCCGTCCAGCCCGACGACAAAGTCACCATATCATCGGTGCCGCCGTTCAACCATACGAACGCATTGCCGCTGGATAGAAAATCATCGGTAGCAGAAAGGGAAACCAGCTCAGAAGCCGAATCATCCAAATCCACAACCTTGTTGGCCGGTGTCGATTCATTTATTTCCACCGTTACTTTAGTCAAGGTGCTTTTATCCACCGACTCGGCATGCGTTTTGCTGATTAAAGCAGACAAACCGTTGGCACTCCATTCGTAAATCTTGTCGTCGGTCAGGTTGCCGGCATTTTCCCCCCAGATGGTTAAGGAAGAGCCGATAACATGGCCGGTATCCGAAACTTTATTGGTGGTGGTGGTGCCGTCCCAAACGCTTAAATCCCATTTGGTTTGAATATCGCTGGCCATATGTGCACCGCTTTCGGCGTTGGTTACCCCGTCTTTAGGAACGAAATAGAGGTAATACCAGTTGTAATTCAAAACATCGAATCCGTCGTCAAGCAAATCTTGCATACTGGCGCGTTCGGCACGCCGTTCGCTTGCGGTGGCCGCATCGGTAGGATTGCCGTCGTAGCTCCAATAAGTGATTTCAATATTGGTGTTTAACGACGACAAACTGGTTTTCAGCAATCCGTCGTTCCACATACGGGTAGTCAAACCCTGATTGGCCAGAAATTCCGACATTGTATTGGCATAAGTGATGAATTCGTGATTATTCGAAGCGCTGTAGCCGAATTCATCACCGCCGATATGGAAATGCTTGCTGTTACCATCCATCAAGCCGATCACTTCGCTATACAGGCTTTTCACAAAGCTGATGGCCGTGCTGTCGGTAATCTTAACTTCATCATTCACCACTTCGGATTTAATGCTTTTCACATAATCCGCCCCCTTATATTGCTCCAACAAGGTGAATATGGCATCCATATGGTTGGGCGTATCCACTTCGGGAATCAGTTCCACCCCTTTGGCCTTGGCATAGGAAACCACATCGGCAATTTGTGTGTAGCTCAAGAATTGTTTGCCGGATACCGGATTGGTATAGGTGCCGTCGGCATTCAGCGTGGCATTTTCCACGCGCTGATTGAGCACCGTGCTCTCAAAAGCATAGTTATCATCATCAGACAAATGCAGTTGCAGAAAATTACCGCCCGCCTTGCTGATGGTATCGATGTATTTTTTAATCACATCGGCAGAATAAAAATGCTTGGCAATATCCAGCGTCAAGCCGCTTTGCTTGCTGGTGGCGTCGGATGAAGTATTCTGGTTTGCCGACGTATTAGACGTATTATCAGACGTGGAAGCGCTTGAATCGGCATTAGATTGCTTGGTGGCCGTCGAACCCGTGCTTGATGACCCAGTATCTTTGGCGGCCGTATTATCGGTGGTTGTGGTGTTGCTGGCGGCAGAATCAGATGCCTTGCTATTCTGGCTTGAATCCGTATTCTTCGTCTCCGTAGAATTTTGCGACGCTGTATTCGAACTGGTGCTTTGACCCGATGTTTCGGTAGATTGGGAAGAAGCGCTATTAGTATTTGTGTTTTGCTTTGCCGTATCAGTTGAAGCGGCTGTATCCGTTGTTTGAGCAGCATCGGTATTCTTTGCCGCTTGGTTTTGCGAATCGGTGGTCTGCTCTGTGTTATTGGTGGTTGTTTGATTATCCGTTGTTGATGCGCTCTGGTTGGCATCAGTCTGGCTGGAAGAAGCGGAAGTATTGTTGTTTGCGGTTTGATTGGCCGTTGAAGAGCCTTTGTTTTCCTCTTCTCTACTTTGGCTGTCTCCAGTTTGACTATTCGAGTTAGCGCCGGCCGTATTATTTTTAGTTTGCCCTGCTGATGATTGAGCGGAAGAATTCGAATCTCCACCACCGGAACCGCCGCCTGCCGCCGCTGCGGCCACACCGGCCAGCAATAGCCCTGCGCCGCCTAGAATCCAAGGCATTTTGCTCGAACCCTCAGCCGCAACCGGTTCTACTTCTTCGGCAGCCGTTGCATCCGAAGCGGTTTTTACGTCGGTTACATCAACAAAAGTATTCTCGGCCAAATGGGTATAACCCATGCTATTCTGAGCCGGCTGCTCCTTATCGTCTAAGGCCACCCAATTTTCAGGAAAAATCTGAAACGCATTTTGTTCTTCTAAAGCCAACGGCTCTTCCGTATTCAATTCTTCAGCAACCAGGCTGTTATTTTCTTTGTCTGCTACGAAAATTTCTTGTGATTGTTTAATGATTTCTTGCATATGTATGAGATCTTGTAATCCGATTTCTAGACCTAGGGTAAGATGCTGAGTTTTCATTTTTGTTCCCCTTGTGATGTGATATTAAAATGAACTTTTAAAATTTATTATGATTATAAAGTGTTTTTTAGCTTCAATTGAAAATGATATAAAATTGCTTTAATACCGTTTATCTCTTTTTCAGACCGAACAGCATCAAATAACTCATTTGCATCAAAATATGCTTTCTTCATCATACCCAGCCATTGTTTCAATCTTGCAACGGGATATTTATTTTCGCCTTCTTTTTTCACGCATAAATCTACAAACAATAAAATCCAATCTATCACTTCCGCAAATGTCATGGCTTCGGTTGGTTCACCGTTTTCATACCGCTTAATCTGCCGCGCCAAATCAGGTACCATCACTGCGCCCCTACCCAGCATCACACTATCGCAACCGCTTTCTTTTTTGATGCCGATATAATCTTCCAGCGTAAATACATCGCCGTTTGCTGTAACGGGAATTTCGATGGCTTCGGCAATTTTCCTAACCCAGGCCCAGTGTGCCGGCGGTTCATAGCCTTCTACTTTAGTGCGCGCATGCACGGTTAATGCGCATGCGCCGCCCTCTGCAATGGCGCAGGCGTTTTCCAAGGCCAATGTTTTGTCTTCAAAACCCAAACGCATTTTGGCCGTTAGCGGAATATGCTCGGGCAAGGCATCGCGCAACGTTTTTACGATATGCAAAACCCGCTCCGGCTCTTTCAACAAAACCGCACCGCCTTGATGCTTGTTGACCGTCGGCGCAGGGCAGCCGAAATTCAAATCGATTTTATCGGCTCCGAAACGAACCGCTCCCAATGCGTTTACCGCCATATTTTCGGCATCGCTGCCCAGAAGCTGAACCGTACAGGGCGTTCCCGCGAAAGTTTTGTTGCCGTTAGCCATTTCCGGTGCATAACGAAACCAAGTCGCACGGGAATGCACCGTATGCGTGATGCGCACGAATTCGCTTACACATTCGTCAAATCCACCGATTCGCGTTAATAAATCGCGCATCACATCATCTGTCAAACCCTGCATGGGAGCTAAAACCAAGCGCATAAACAAGAATGCCTGTCTGAAAAAAGAAATGCGTATTGTATCGTTATCTTGACTGGGTTACACTCTGAAACCTCGCAGAATTTGCTATCGAAAGCTACGGTTATGACAGAAAAAATCCGCCTGATTATTGATACAGACCCCGGCCAAGACGATGCCGCAGCCATTTTGATGGCTCACGGTCTGGCCAAACGAGGATTGGTTGACTTTATGTCTATTACCGCCGTAGCCGGCAATGTCAATATCGACTACACCTCCGAAAACGCCCGCATTATCTGCGATTGGGCGGGGCAAAACGATTTTCCGGTTTATGCGGGTGCAGCCAAGCCTTTATTGAGAAAACTAGTTACCGCAGAAGAAGTGCACGGTAACACGGGCCTGAACGGAGTGGAACGACATTCGCCCGAGTGCCCTCTGCAAAAACAATCTGCGATAGATTACCTCATCCATACTTTGCGCACCGCGGAAGACGCAAGCATTGTTATCTGCCCCATCGGCCCGTTAACCAACATCGCACAAGTTTTGACCGCAGCTCCCGAATGCATACGAGCCATTAAGCGTATTGTGCTGATGGGCGGAAATTACTTCGAAGCCGGCAACATCACGCCTGCGGCCGAATTCAATTTTTACTGCGACCCTCATGCCGCTCAAATCGTGTTGCAGAGCGGTGCGCCGATTACCATTCTGCCGCTTGATGTAACACATAAAGCCTGCATCACCACACCGAGAATGGATGTTTTAAGGCGTCAAAATAACCAAAACGGCCCCCGTCTGGCAGGCATATTGCAAAGTTACGAGCGCTACGACATTCAAAAATTCGGCACTGAAGGCGGCCCTCTGCACGATCCTTGCGCCATTGCCTGTGCTGTTTTTCCCGAATTATTCAGCGGCCGAGAATGCCATGTTGAGGTAGAAACCGGCAGCGAGCTCACCATGGGTGCATGCGTTGTCGACTGGTGGGGTACGACGGGGAAAGCGAAAAACGCCTATTGGATAACAGAAGTCGATGCGGAAACCATGTTTCGAGAATTAGCAGAATCCATCAGCCAACTTCCTTAAGTTTTCCATATAGAAATTCATTATGACCGAATGCGTTTTACAACCCGGCCTAACCGTTGCCCTGATTACCAAAAACGAAGCGAATAACCTCGAAGCCTGTCTGAACAGCATAAAAAGCCTGACCGATCAAATTATCATTATCGATTCAGGCAGCAGCGACGAAACGGCAAGCATTGCCGCCCGTTTCAACGCACGCTTCTATACTCATGCCGACTGGCCCGGATTCGGCCCGCAACGCAATCGCGCCCATCAGTATATCGATACCGAATGGACACTCTGGCTTGATGCCGACGAGCGCCTTACCCCCGAATTATGCGAAAGCATTCAAGCTGCATTGAAAAACACGCCTGCAGATGGAAAAACATTGTTTGAATTTAACCGATTAAGCAATACCTTCGGGGCATTCATCCGCCATTGCGGTTGGTATCCTGATTGGGTAGTACGCCTCTATCCCACTCGGCACGCCCGTTACAGCGACGACTTAATCCATGAAAAAGTGCTGATACCATCAGGTGCCCGCATCACCAAACTCAACGGCGATGCCCTGCACTACACCTACGCCACATTAGAGCAATTTCTCGCCAAACAAAACCTTTACAGTAAAATTTGGGCCGAGCAGCGATTATCTCAAAACCAAAGCGCCACGTTAGCCCAAGCCATCTCTCATGGATTAAGCAGTTTTGTCAAAATGTATTTTCTGAAAGCCGGCTTTCTGGATGGTAAACACGGATTTTTGTTATCCGTGTTATCCGCCCAATCCGCATTCAACAAGTATGCTGCATTGTGGTTGATGTCGAAAAATAAATAATGAATAAACCTGCCACTATTTTTTACCAAATCATGAAAAAAAGCCTGTCTGAAAATTTTCAGACAGGCTTTTTGCTTTCAAATCAAAAAACATCATTCTATATAAACAAAATGAGCGCGCTTCACATTACACAGCAGTTCATAAGCAATCGTACCCGCCTGCCGGGCCACTTCATTCACGCTTACCTCATCGCCCCACAATTCCACTTCACTGCCGATGCCCTCGTCCGAACCATTCAAATCCACCGTCAGCATATCCATCGACACCCTGCCGATAACACGGCTGCGCATGCCGTTGACTGATACCGGGCTGCCGGTAGAAGCCGAACGCGGATAGCCGTCGGCATAACCACAGGCCACCAAACCGACCCGCGTCGAACGCTTGGTATAAAAAGAAGCGCCGTAGCCGATAGGCTCGTGCGGCTTCAACACGCGCTCGCCGAACACTTTCGAAACCAAACGCATTACCGGCTTAATCCGCACATCCTGCTCTAAAAACGGATCGACACCATACAAAGCCAGCCCCGCACGCCCCCAATCCCGTCTTGCCGACGGATAAGCCAGCATAGCTGCCGAATTGGCCAAACTTTCCTGCCCCGCCAAATCTTGGCAAGCCAAATCGAAAGATTCGGTCTGCATTTCCGTCATGCCGTTTTCCGCCTCATCTGCACACGCAAAATGGCTGAATTTAACAATATCCGCGACTTTCGGGCTCTGCTTCAACGCATAATAAGCCGGCGCATAATTATGAGCAAAAAAACCAAGGCGATGCATGCCCGAATCCATTTTCAACCAAACGGTTGTCGGCTTCTGCCATTCGTAATTCAACAATGCTTCAAGCTGCCACTGGCTGCCTACCGCCGGCCACAAATCATATCGGTCGACCATCTCATATTCCGCCGCCTCAAACACACCTTCCAACAACACAATCGGATTTTCAATGCCCGCTTTGCGCAGCTCCACCGCTTCTTCCACACAAGCCACGCCGAAACCGTCGGCCAAATCCGATAATGCAATAGCGCACCGCACCGCACCATGCCCGTAAGCATCGGCTTTCAACACCGCCAACAGTTTATTACCGTGAATTTGCTTTAACGCCCGATAATTGTTGCGCAACCGGTTCAAATCAATTTCCGCTCGCAAAGGCCTCATGTTTTGCATTCCTCAATATATTATCAATCAAACAGCAACACACCCTAGTCGGCTATATTCCCGATAAGGCCAATTATGGCAGCCTGTCTGAAAACTTCCAAGCACCCTGCTCCAGATTTTCGTCAAACAAATCGATTTTGCCAATTGCAACACGCACCAAACGCAAACAAGGATAACCAGCCTTAGCCGTCATCCGGCGAACCTGCCGGTTTTTACCCTCGCTGATTTTTACCTCCAACCAAAAATCGGGTACGCTCTTACGCACCCGAATCGGCGGATTGCGCGGCCACAAAACAGCCGTTTCCTCTTCATCCATCACACGCACTTTGGCAGGCTGAGCTTTAAAATCTCCCAAATCCACACCACGGCGCAAAATTTCCAGCTTTGCCTCATCCGGTTTCCCTTCAACCTGGGCCCAATAAGTTTTCTCCAGTTTGAACTTCGGCTCAGCAATGCGCGCTTGCAAACGCCCGTCATCAGTTAACAGTAGTAAACCCTCACTATCCGTATCCAGCCTACCCGCAGGATAAAAACCTGGTACGTCAATATAATCTTTTAACGACTGGTGCTTTTCATGAGGAGAAAACTGGCAAATCACACCGTAAGGTTTATTCAATATAATCAAATTATTCATTTTTGTTTTAAAAAAGGTCGCCAAAAATTTATGCTGAGGCGTATCGCCGTTCAACTACGGGTAATATTCGATAAGATAGTAAGCAATGCATTATACAATAATCAATATGAAAACCGTCGCCCAAAAACTTGGACGACGGTTCCATTTTGTCTGTTTTCAAATGGTTATATAAAAATCAAAAAACTATTAGCTTAACGCGAAGCAGATTACAAGTCATTCCAACCAGCAATGAAACCACTAACAGCACCTACTGCTCCGCCAATAACACCTCCTGCGGTAGCTCCACCACTAACAGTGACTGGTGCCAAAGGCCCTCCTAAGAGACCGGCACCCCCACCGATAGCACTACCAACAGCCGCTCCTGCTCCTGCATCCGAAGCCGCAGTACCGATAGCATCTTCCCAGGCACCTCCACCACTAACTAGTTGCATTTCATTAAAAGTCAAATCTTACATACTCTTACTCCTTGTATATATTAAAACTTAGTATATATTAAAACTTAAATATTGAAAAAATTACGAATAATATCGTGATATAATCCAATGTGAAAACAGACTAAAAACTAAAAAAATTATTGATGATTGAGCATAAACTTTTCCTTCATATGAAGAAAATCCTACTGAATAAATACTATATATCCAGGAAATAAATGAGGCAGCATAAAAAATAATGAAAATATACATGCATCCTATAAGAACCATACGTATCAATAGCCACTCCTCTACAATTTGTTCAAATTATTTAAAATCAATAGATTTAAATTAAGACATAGCTGCCTTAATGACTTCATGGTTTTTATTCTATCATCATATTTATTATATAATATTAATTTGTCATAAAATAATATTATCCTAAGTTTATATTTTTAACCAGAAGCAAAATTTTGCCAATTTTATGATATTTAAATAAAAACTTTTACATTCGCCTTGCTAACTTCCAACGCATCAAACCTAATTTCAATTTTTCCCAATAAATCACTTCACTCCACTATTACACGCGTATCTATTCACATTCTTTGATTTCTTAATCCTAAGGAGCACTAGCGCAACACTCAAAAATCAAGCATAATCGTCAGGTATTATGTATTGATACATGTACTAAAATTTACAATCCCTTAAGAAAAGAATCAGACAAATAGGAGACACCATGAGTCATATTAAAGTACCGGCCGAAGGCCAGAAAATCATTCCTGGTCAAGCCATTCCCGATCATCCGATTATTCCCTTTATCGAAGGTGACGGCATCGGCATAGATATTACGCCTGTCATGATTGATGTTATTGATGCGGCGGTGGCAAAGGCTTATGGTGGTAAGAAAAAAATCCATTGGATGGAAGTTTATGCAGGAGAAAAAGCCACCCGAGTTTATGGCGACAACGTTTGGCTGCCCGAGGAAACACTTGCTGCATTGAAAGAATATTCCGTATCTATTAAAGGCCCGATGACCACGCCTGTTGGCGGCGGTATCCGTTCGCTCAACGTGGCATTGCGCCAAGAATTGGATTTATATCAATGTGTCCGCCCCGTACGTTATTTCAACGGAGTCCCCTCTCCGCTGAAAGATCCGAGCAAAACCAATATGGTGATTTTCCGTGAAAATACCGAAGATATTTATGCCGGCATCGAATGGGAAGCAGGAAGCGACAGCGCCAAAAAAATCATTGCTTTCCTGCAAAACGAAATGGGCGTGAAGAAAATCCGCTTCCCCGAAACCTCCGGCATCGGCATCAAGCCTGTATCCAAAGAAGGCACCTCTCGTTTAGTACGAGCTGCCATCCAGTATGCCATTGATAATGATCGCAGCAGCGTTACGCTGGTGCATAAAGGCAATATCATGAAATTTACCGAGGGTGGTTTCCGCGATTGGGGCTACGAATTAGCACAAAAAGAATTCGGCGCAACACCGATTGACGGCGGCCCGTGGTGTAAATTCAAAAATCCGAAAACCGGCAAAGAAATTGTTATTAAAGACGCTATCGCCGATGCGTTCCTTCAGCAAATTGTGTTACGCCCCGCCGAATACGACGTTATCGCTACGCTGAACCTGAACGGTGATTACATCTCTGATGCACTAGCGGCTCAAGTCGGCGGTATCGGTATCGCTCCGGGTGCCAATATTTCTGATGAATACGCCGTATTCGAAGCAACCCACGGTACAGCACCAAAATATGCCGGACTGGATAAGGTTAACCCCGGCTCGCTTATCCTCTCGGCCGAAATGATGTTGCGCCATCTTGGCTGGAAAGAAGCTGCCGATTTGGTTATCGAATCTATGGAAAAAGCCATTGGCGACAAACAGGTCACTTACGACTTCGCCCGCCTGATGGAAGGTGCCAATGAAGTATCTTGTTCTGCCTTTGGGAAAGCCATGATTGAACGTATGTAACCCTTAAGATAAACGCCTGTAAACCCATCTGCGCAAGCCGATGGGTTTTATTTATCGTAACTTCAAACAGTTAAAAAACAAGCCAATCCAAACGCTTGACACCCGCCTGTCTACCCTTTATATTCTCATTTCTTCAAAAGAACGGAGTAGTGGCTGAGAGGCTGAAGGCACACCCCTGCTAAGGGTGCATCTGGGCTAAAACCTGGATCGAGGGTTCGAATCCCTCCTACTCCGCCAAATATTAATCCCAAGCCAAAAGCTTGGGATTTTTATTTTTGATATACGCAAAATAAAGCCTGTCTGAAATGTTTTCAGACAGGCTTTATGAAATCGGCAGTATCTTTTTTACAGTGAAGTAAGGAAGGTTAAAAAGCCGAACAGCACGCCCATAACGTTCGGAATCATCAAAATGTAATCTCGTTTCGGCTGTTTGGTCCAAGCATAGATAACCCAAATAAGGCACGAAATCGCGGCGATAAGCGGCTGCCAAGGCTGACTTTTCGCCCCTTCGAGGTTAGCCATGATTTGCGGAATGTAGGCAAGAAAAACAAAAACACCGATAAGTGCGCCGATGGAACCTACGAAAACGTTTAATTGATGCTTAGTCATACCAAAGTCCTTTGTAATATTATTACTTAATTATACTACAAACTATTTTTAAAGCTTTTCCATCTCAATAATTTTTGACTTTCAACAAATTTATATAAACTGATTTAATTGCAGAGGCGAATTATTTCTGCCGGATCCCGAAAACAAAGCCTGATTGCTTCTTCTCCTCATTGCAAACAAACCTCATTAACACTTCTCTATCTATATAAGCGATTCATATATTAAAAAAGCCTGTCTGAGAATTTCAGACAGGCTTTTTTAACATTGACGATCAGCTTTCTACAACGCCTGCTTTGGCGGCATGTTTTTTCAACTCTTCGATTACAGTCTCCCGTGCAGCATGGTCACCATACATCATGCTGGTACCGATAATTTGGCCGTTGGCCGCTTTTAAATTGAAATAAAATTTACCGGAACTGCCTTCTTTTAAATCATAACGCGCTTCATTATCGGCATTTTTTCTTACCGATTCAATGCCATTCTGGGCAGACGCTTTGCTGTTGTATTGCTCGCTGCGCAAAATGGTTTTGCCATTCTCACCCAAAAAATTGAAGTGAAAGGCGCCGGTATCACTTTTTTTCAATTCAAATGTAGCCATAACAAACTCCTTTGTTAAAAAAATCAAATTGTTTTAGTCAGCCCTGTTTTTATCTTAAAAAGTAAAAACCAAGCAGTAATGAGAACTATTTCAGCCATCGAATTAACTATAATCAACAGCAATACTGCTTGTCAATATACGCTTGTCTAATATGAAAACCCTGCTTAAAACGCTTAATTTTGACGCCTTTGCGCCATATTGCGGCCGATAGCGGCCAGTTTTTCTTGTGGAATGAATTGCTTACCCATTTCGAATAAAGGCTCTTCCAATGCAAGATGCACGGCATATCCTTCGGTAAACCGTTTGGCGGTTTCTTCGTTAAACGGATGTTTCGAATCAGATGACATCTGGTTAAATTCGATTTTCAGAGCCGTCCAATTTGCATGCAGTGTTTCATGTTGGCGTTTCAGCTCTTCAATATTGGCAAGCGCTTGTGGCGCATATTGCAATAATAGCGGGAAGAAATCGTCTTCTTCATCCTGATGGTGCAACGGCGCGGCAATATCGAAATATTGGATGATCTGTTTTACCGCCTGTTGCACAATCTCATTTCGGCCATGCTCGGCAATATAGGCAGGCAGCATGTCGACTTGGCTACAAAACCGCCTTACTTTTCCGTGACAAGCGTAAAGCATTTCAATCGGTTCGGCAAAAGTAACGCTTCGGGTATCAAACGGGTTCATATGTCATTCCTTTTGAATTTGAATGCCTGTTTGAATTTGAATGCCTGTCTGAAAAATTATTTATGTTGATAAAACCGGCTTCCGAAATAAGCGCTTGCACCTTCGCGCAACAATACCAGCGTTACCGCGGCCAGCGGTAAACCGACCAGCATACCGATAAAGCCCATGAGCTGGCCAAACGCCATCAACGAGAAAATCACCCAGAAAGGCGATAGCCCAATCCGGTCGCCGACGATTTTCGGCGTAATCAAGAAGCTTTCCAAAAATTGTCCGACGCCAAAAACCGCCCATACCATTATCAAGCCTTGCCATGAACCGAATTGAAGCAAGGCGGCAACCGTTGCCAATAACAAGCCGGTAAAAGCGCCCAAATAAGGCACGAATACCAGAATGCCGGCAATCATACCGATGGCAAAACCGGAATCCAGCCCGGTCAACATTAAGCCCACGCCGTAAATCAAACCCATAATCAGCATAACCATCAGCTGACCGCGCAAAAATTCGCCCAATACCTTGTCCATATTACCGCTGATGCGCGTGTAGGTATCGATAAAGCGGCGCGGCACCAAAGCCCGAATGCCGTGCGACCAGCGCTGCCAATCGAGCAAAAAGTAATAAAGCAAGAAAGGCAGTAAAAACAAATTGCTCAAGCCGGACACTACTGCGCCGCTCTGGCGCATCAGCGTCGGTGCAATCTGTTTGGCCGCGTTGCTGAATTCGCCGGTATGCGCCTGCAACCATGCGGTAACGGTTGGAACATTAATGGTAATGTGTTCGCCAACCAATCCGTTTAGCCACGGCAAGGCTTTGTTTTGCGCGAAATTGATGATTTGCGGCAGCCTCTCGACCAGATTGTTGAACTGATTAACCAGCATCGGCACGATAATCAGCACCAGCGCTAAAATCAAGATTAGCGAAAACACCATGACCAGCATAGATGCCAACCCGCGTTTAATACCTTTATTACGCAGAATCTCCACCAACGGGTTCAGAATATAGGCCAACACCGCCGCTACGGCAAACGGGGTGAGTACGTCGCCCAAGGCGTAAACCAGCCAGAAAGTAAAAGACAAAACCACGGCCATAATTATCCAAGGTTGCATCGAACGCTTTTTTTTCTGATACATGAAGTTTCCTCTGTTTGAAATGCCTGTCTGAAAGTTTCAGACAGGCATTTTTTATTTCAATTAGTCTTTCAGCTGCCGCCGTTCGTAAACAGCTTGCGCCAGCGTGCCCGCATCGACATATTCCAGCTCCGCGCCCAACGGAATGCCGCGAGACAAACGGCTTATTTTATAAGGCAGGTTTTTAAATAATTCGGATAACACATAAGCCGTCGCATCGCCTTCGGCAGTAAAATTGGTGGCAATAATGATTTCTTCCACGTCGCTTTTTTTCAAGCGCTCAACCAGTTGCTCCAATGCAATATGCGATAAATCCATGCCTTGAACGGGATTAACCTGTCCCATCAACACAAAATACAAACCGTCATGGCAACGTGCCGCCTCCATGCTGGCAACATCCGCCGGCATATGCACAATCATCAGGCGGCGTGAATCGCGCGTTTGATCGGCGCAAATATCGCAAAGCTCGTTTTCACAAAAGGTATTGCATAAAGCGCAGTGTCGCACCTGCCGCAATGCCAGTTGCAGCGCTTCGGCCAACTCCTGCGCACCTGCCCGATTATGTTGCAAAAGATGATAGGCGATGCGCTGGGCCGATTTGGGGCCAACATTGGGTAAAGCCTTCAACGCATGGATAAGCTGGCTGAAAGCATCGGTATTTCGGGACATGACTTATGTTTTACAAATGATTCAACAAATCCAACGGCTCGTTGATTGTGAAATCAACCGGCCAGTCTTCCACCCGGTCATTCTCAGAAAGATAACCCCACGCGGCCAATACGGAAACCATACCGGCATTACGCGCCGCAATCATATCGCGCTCGGCGTCGCCCACATACAAGCAATCCTCCGGCGATACCTCCAAAGCCTGATAAGCATAACGCATCGGTTTGATGCTGGGCTTCGGCTCTTCGCAAGTGTCGCCGCTAACGACCACCGCCGGTTCGGTCGAAAAGCCCAGCTTGGGCACCAGGCGTTCGGTAAACGTTTTCGGCTTGTTGGTAATGATGCCCCACTTGATGCCGCGCTCGGCCAGATTATCGATTAATTCGTTAATACCTTCAAACAAAACAGTGTCTTTGTCGAAACACTGCTCATACTCTGCCAAAAAGTTTTGCCGCCATTGGTCATGGTTGGGATGGAATCTGGAAATACCCGCCCCCAGCATAATCAAGCCGCTGGCGCCGTGGCTGGCAACCGGCCTGATTTCTTCCATGCTTTTTTCGCGCAGCTCATGTTTGCGCAGCAAAGAATTGAGTGCGCCGCCCAGATCAAGGGCGGTGTCGGCTAAAGTACCGTCGAGGTCGAATAATACGGCTTGGATGGTCATTGGAATATTCTTTCTGAAAGATGCCTGTCTGAAATCGATTTCAGACAGGCATTTTAACATTAATGATGGTGTTCGTCCTGCGGCATATCACACAACAAATCCTCGCTGTGGCCGTGTGCGCGGCTTTCCGTTTGCACCGTAATATGGCTGATGTTTTCGTGCTTCAATCGGTGTGCCACCATTTCGACAATTTGCTCCGCCTGCGCCACGCTCAGATTGCCGTCAACCACGATGTGGCACGACAAAGCATGCAAGCCGCTGCTGATGCTCCAGATATGAAGGTCGTGCACGGCTTCCACTGCTTCCGTTTCTAAAATGGCGGCCGAAATCCTATCCAAATCCATATCGGCCGGTGTGCCTTCCATTAAAATATGGGCAGCATTCCGTATCACACCCCAACCGCTCGCGGCAATCAGCCCTGCCACCAGCAAGCTGGCCAGCGGATCGGCCCAGCGCCAGCCAAACGCCATCATCAATATCGCGGCCGCAATCGCGCCGAGAGAACCGAACAAATCACCCAACACATGCAAATAAGCGCTGCGCATATTGATGTTTTCTTCGGTATCGCTGTTTTTCAGCATATACCATGCCACCCAGATATTAACCGCCAAGCCCAGCACACTGGTCATCAACATGCCCGTCGTGGCTATCTGCGGCGGGTCGACAAAGCGGTCGATTGCTTCATAAGCAATTAAGAGCGCAATAAAAAGCAGCGTCAAACCGTTAAACGCCGCAGCTAGAATTTCAAAACGCTTGTAACCGAAAGTATTGCGGCGACTTACCGCACGTTCGCCCATTTTCAGTGCCAGCAACGAGATGCCCAGAGAAAGCGCATCGGAAAACATATGACCGGCATCCGAAAGCAGGGCCAAACTGTTGGTTAGCCAGCCGCCGATGATTTCCACAACCATAAAAGCGGCAATCACCACGAGCGAAACGCGCAGCACCTGCTTGTTGGCCGGACGGCTGTGTTCATGATGATGGGCATGATCGTGAGGCATGGCTCGGTTGTTTTCCTTCTCAGTATTTTTCAGACAGGCATTTAGGATTATTCGGGCAACAGCAACACACGCACGCTATCGCCTTTCTCAACCTTCACACCCGGCGGCACTTCGCACAACGCATTGGCGGCAACGCATGTTCCCAGCATGGCAGAACCTTGGTTGGCCAGCAAACGCACAATGCTACCGCCCTCGGCTCCGGCTTCAACCCTAACCCTTAAAAACTCGCGCCGTTTAATCGCCTTAGCGGTAGAAAAATCGGCTTTGGCTTCCAATTCAGGCAACAACCAATCCGATTCGCATCGACCGGCCAATTTGTTCAACACGGGCCGCAGCAAAATACGCGCGGTAACAAAGGCCGATACGGGGTTTCCGGGCAACACGAATACATCGGCGTTGCCAACCCTACCCCAAGAAAACGGCTTGCCCGGCTTGATGGCCACGCTGTGTTCAATCAAATTACCGATATTTTGCAAAGCCTGCTTTAAATAATCGGCATCGCCGACCGAAGCGCCACCGCTGGTAATGATAATATCATACTCTTGTCCGGCTTTTTTTAAGGCCACTTCCGTTTGCGGCAAATCATCCGGCAAAATACCGCCTTCTTTCACCGCTACGTTCAAGGCTCGCAACCATGCAACCAACTGATAACGGTTGGCATCATAAATCTTGCTGCCCTGCAAAGCCTGCCCCGGTTCGGTTAATTCGTTTCCGCTGGAAAACACAACGGCTCTGAGTTTGCGATAAACAGGCAATTCATGGTAACCCTGCGACGCAGCCAGCCCGATTGCCGCAGCGTCCAGCCGGAAGCCTTGCGGCAGCAATTCGCTGCCTTCGGCAATCTCTTCGGCTTTCATGCGCATGTGTTGGCCTGAACGAATGGGGCTGTTTACCAATAAATGATCGCCGTCGATATGGCAATCTTCCTGCAACACCACCGAGGTCGTGTGCGGCGGCAATGCAGCGCCGGTAAAAATACGCGCGGCCTGACCATGCTGCAACGGCGTCTCGGCCAAATCACCCGCCATAATACGGTCGACCACGGTAAATTCCTGTAATCCGCCCTTCTGATCGCATACGGCATAACCATCCATCGCACTGTTGTCAAACAAAGGGCTCGGATACCGAGCCGCCAGCGGCTGCGCCAAAACCCGTCCGATACTTTCAGACAGGCATACGGTTTCATCGGCCAATCGGCAAACATGGCCGGCAAGCAATTGTGCACGTGCAGTTTCAAAATCTAGCATGGCGGATACTCCAAATCTTGCAAAGTGTTGTAATTACGAAAGTCGGCCTCATGCGGGAAAACAACTGCCCGCGCATGTTCTGCTTCAAGCCAGCCGTGCAACGAACGCTTTCCTGCATCCAAATAACTTGCCGCACGTTCCAATAAACCTCGGCCAAGCAACATCACACTATAATGGCTTCGCGCTTGCGTAGAAGCATAAAAAGCAGCGCATCCAGACGATTGCTCTACTGCCGCAAGAAAGCGATGAGCCATATTTTGCGGCAAATGCGGCGTATCGCACGGCACAACCAGCAACCATTTTTCCTCTGCTAACGGCGTAACCGACGCGCTGGCCAGCGCGGCCAAAGGCCCGCAACCGGCATACAACGGCAAATCGGAAAAAACCAAGGCAGCTCGTTGGGCATAAAGGGCTTCATTACGATTGGCGCTTATCGCTAGATTGGCAGCAGGCAAATTCAAGCGCTCAATCACGCAATCAATCAGCGCATGTTCCCGATATCGAGCCAAACCTTTATCACACCCGCCCATTCGGCTGGCCTGCCCCCCCGAAATAATCAAGGCTTTCAGCGCCATTTATTCACCGCCTCGTTATCGCTCGCTTTGACTTCAACCCAATGCTCGCGCCCATCACTAAAACGTTCCTGCTTCCAAAACGGCGCTTCGGTTTTGAGATAATCCATCAAATATTCCGCGGCAGAAAAAGCAGCCTTGCGGTGCTCGCTGGCCGTTAATACCAATACGATTTGCTCGTTTGAACCCAACAAGCCCACCCGATGAACTACGCTACAGGCAGTTAAAGGCCAACGAATCGCAGCATCTTGCACAATGCGTTCGATTTCCTGCTCGGTTACCTCGGGGTAATGTTCCAAAAAAAGATGAGTCAGTGGCGTATCGGTATCGCGGTCGCGCACCCGCCCGACAAAAGCCGCTATTGCACCGGTATTGCAACTGCGTTGCAATAAAGCCTCATATTCGGCCTGCAAATTGAAATCTTCAGTTTGTATGCGCACTTCGGGCTTCATATTCAGCCCCCTGTTACCGGCGGCAGCAAACCCACCTCGGCACCATCAGGAATCTCGGTGTCAAACGAGCTGATTTTCTTATTAATCACCACCCGAAAAACACGGCCTTCATCAAGCGCCTGCTGCCAATCGGCGCCGCGCGCGCGCAGCAATTCAAGCAAATCATGACCGCTGCCGCCCTGCCATGTAAGCGATTCTTGCTCAATTTGCAACTGTTGTTTCAAAACGCCGAAATACAATATGCGTATCATAAAATGCCTGTCTGAAAAATCACAACAAGCCGGATTCTACCTGAATTGTCCAAGCTGGGAAGCAGCCTTATCCTTTAGTAGAATTGCAGATACGCCTTGGGAATGATACTTTCGACCTAATACCTAATATTGCCAATCGAATGAACCACCATATTAGCCTTTCAACCCGTCTGAAACTGCTCACTGCATTGTGGGTCAGCGCCGCACTGTTTTCGATTGCTTTCACACTCGTGCTCTCATGGCGTATGGAAGGCGCCGGCGCCGCCATCAATGATGCCGGCAGTCTGCGAATGCGCACCTACCGCATGGCATTCAAACTGGCCAACCCCTCTCAAGCCTCGGATATACAGCCGGGCATACAAGAATTCGACAAAATTCTTAACAGCCTGAAGCAAGGCGACCCCAAACGCCCCTTATTTCTGCCCGACTCGCCCGAAATACATCAACAGATGGAACAGGTTGTGCGCCACTGGCAAACCCGAACCCGCCCCATGCTGGTCAATTCAGCGCAAAATCAGCAAGCACCGGAGTTGCACGTTTTGCAAAGCTTCGTTGCCGAAATCGACCGGCTCGTCCACCTGACCGAAATCAAAAATGCCCGCCATACCGAATGGCTGCGCCTTTTTCAGACAGGCTTAATGGCTATGGTTTTGCTGGGGGCGGTCATCATGATGATTCTGCTCTACGCCTGGGTTATCCTCCCGATCAATACCCTGCGCGAAGGTGTAGACGCCATTCGCCAAGGCCGTTTCGGCCAACAGATTGCCATCGGCAATGTAAGCGAATTTGCCCAGCTTGCCGGCGGCTTCAACCAGATGAGCACCCACCTTCAGCAGCTTTACGGCCATCTGGAAGAAGAAGTTGAACGCAAAACACACGACCTCGCCCGTAAAAACCACGAGCTGGAAACCCTTTACCAGATTACCCACCACCTGCACCAAACCCATACGCCCGCCGAAGCCGCGCAGAATTTCCTAGATCAGGTATTACCCGAAATTTCCGCAACGGCAGGCAGCGTGCGCCTTTTGGATTTCAAACGCAACCGTATGGATTTAGCCGCCAGCACAGGCCTGCCCGAAAACCTGCGCACCGCCGAGCAATGCGAACATCTGGAAGAATGCCTGTGCGGCCGCGCCGCCGCCCAAACCGGCGAGCAAACCGTGCATTTTTTCCCCACACAAACCGCCAAAAACGACCTTAATCTGTGCAGTAGAATCGGTTTCAGCGATATTGCCATTTTCCATATAAGCTACAAAGAGCAGGAAATCGGCATTTTCACACTCTATTTTCATGAAAAACGCGTTTTAGAAGCAGCCGAAACCGAGCTGCTGCAAGCTCTTTGCAACCAGCTCGGTGCCGCCATTTCCAATATCAGGCTCGATGAAGAAAGCCGCCAATTAGCCGTTTTACAAGAGCGCAACCTGCTCGCCCAAGGCTTACACGACAGCATTGCGCAAACGCTTACCTTCCTCAATCTTCAAGTTCAAATGCTGGAATGTGCCCTGCAATCCCAAGAGCAAGAGCAGATTCAGGAAAACATGAATTTTATCAAAGAAGGCGTGCAAGAGTGCTATGATGATGTGCGCGAACTTCTGCTAAACTTCCGCACCAAAGTCAGCAAAAAAGACTTCACCGAAGCGGTAGAAACGCTGGTTGCCCGGTTTTCCCGCCAAACCCGCATTCCGGTTGATGTAGCATGGTCTGGCCACGGATTGCCGCTGAGTGCGGCCGAGCAGCTCCAAGTCATTTTCATCTTACAAGAAAGCCTGTCCAATATCCGCAAACACGCCCGCGCCAGCTATGTAGAGCTGAGCCTGCAAAACTATCAGGATTTTACCCTTCTCATCCGCGACAACGGCGAAGGTTTCAATCCAGAAACCTTAAACACCGCAGGCAGCAACCATGTCGGCATCGGCATCATGCAGGAAAGAGCCAGCAGAATTCACGCACAACTGCTTATCCAATCCGCACCGCAACAAGGCACTACCGTTACACTAACCCTACCACACAATAAGAGAACCGCCTCATGAGCATCAATATCGTACTAATTGACGACCACACCCTTTTCCGCAGCGGCATCAAAGCACTGCTTTCGCGCCAAGAAGATTTCAACGTCATCGGTGAAGCCGAAGACGGCCTGGCAGGCGTGAAAGCCGTAGAACAGCTGCATCCCGACATCGTATTGCTTGATTTGGATATGCCCGTGATGAGCGGCAGAGAAGCACTGGAGCAAATCTTGCATGCCAATCCCGAGCAAACCGTGGTGATGCTCACCGTATCCGAAGACAGCGACGACTTAACCGAATGCATGCGCCTCGGTGCCCGCGGTTTCCTATTGAAAAACATCAATGCCGATTTCCTGCTTGATTCCATACGCCGCGCGGTCGACGGCGACAACGTATTTTCCCCCGAAATGACCGCCCGCCTGGTTCAATCGCTGATTTCCCCCGTGCCCGCGCCTAAAAACGACCAACTCGCCACGCTGACCCCGCGTGAAATGGAAATCCTCGGCTACCTCGCCGCCGGCCACAGCAACAAAATCATCGCGCGCCGCCTTGATTTGGCCGAATCCACCATCAAAGTGCACGTGCAAAATATCTTGCGCAAGCTCGAATTGAGCAGTCGGGTACAAGCCGCCGTTTACGCCGTGCAACATAAAGTTCCCCAACCCGATTAAAAATTTTAAAATACGAGAACCAAAACGCCTTTATAGATACTAACAACAGATATTCTAAAAATTAAAGGAACCTTCTATGCTTGATTTGAAACCGCTTTGCCGCGCCGCCGCCCTCAGCGCCATCGCATTGGCGCTTTCCTCCTGCGGCGTATTCTCATCATCCAAACCAAAAACCCATGCCAGCAAACCAAGCCAAGCAGTCAAACCCGTACGCATCACAAACATCAACCAACAAGAAGGCGGCCGCGAATTGATTCTGCAAAGCATGGATTTAGTCGGCACGCCCTACCGCTGGGGTGGCACCACCGATACCGGCTTTGATTGTAGCGGCATGATTCAATACCTCTACAAAAACGCCCTCAACGTCAACCTTCCCCGCACCTCACGCCAAATGGCCGAAGCCAGCAGAAGCATCAACCCGAGCAAACTCAAATCGGGCGACTTAGTATTTTTCAACACCTCCGGCCGCGGCATTTCCCACGTCGGCCTATACATCGGCAACGGCGAATTCATCCACGCCCCTTCCACCGGCAGCACTGTACGCACCGAACGGCTAGACAAACCTTATTACGCCAAACGATTGGTTAAAGCAGGAACTTTTTTTTAGTAAAAACCTTATTAACTCAGAAATAAAAAATGCCTGTCTGAAAGATTTTCAGACAGGCATTTATATCAAGAAATCTCAATTACCCGTTTAAATCTTACACGCTCCGCCTGCACAACCGTCATCCTGCAAATCCACTTGCGTGTCATCGGCACCGTCGCGTGTATTATGGTAATACAAAGTTTTAAGGCCGTATTTATAAGCAGTCAGCAAATCTTTCAACATTTGCTTCATTGGTACGCGCCCGCCCTCAAAACGCTGCGGGTCATAACTGGTATTGGCAGAAATGGCTTGATCAACAAACTTTTGCATAATTCCCACCAGCTTGATATAGCCGTCGTTTCCTTTCATTTGCCACAGTAACTCGTAATCATTTTTCAAGCGCCTGAATTCCGGAACAACTTGTTTCAAGATACCGTCTTTCGAGGCTTTCACCGTAACCAATCCGCGCGGCGGTTCAATACCATTGGTTGCATTGGCAATCTGACTGGAGGTTTCGGAAGGCATTAAAGCAGTTAAGGTGGAGTTACGTAATCCGTGTTGCAGAATTTCAGCCCTCAGTGCCTCCCAATCCAGATGCAACGGCTCTTTGCAGATAGCATCCAAATCTTTTTTGTAAGTATCAATGGGCAATTTACCCTGAGAGTAAACTGTTTCCTTAAACAACGGACAGGCTCCATATTCTTTGGCCAAGGCAACAGAGGCTTTCAATAAATAATATTGAATTGCTTCAAAAGTTTGATGAGTCAGATTAATGGCAGAGTCATCGCTGTAACGTACGCCATGTTTTGCAAGATAATAAGCATAATTAATAACGCCTATGCCTAATGTCCGACGGTTCATCGTCGCATTATGCGCTGCTTTAACCGGATAATCCTGATAATCCAACAAAGCGTCCAAAGCACGTACGGCCAAATCTGCTAAATTCTCCAACTCATCCAGACTTTCCAATGCGCCTAAATTAAAAGCAGACAAGGTACACAGCGCAATTTCACCGTTTCCATCATTAATGTCGTTCAAAGGTTTTGTGGGCAGCGCGATTTCCAAACACAAATTGGATTGGCGAACCGGCGCCACTTTCGGATCAAACGGACTATGAGTATTGCAATGGTCAACGTTTTGTATATAAATCCTACCGGTACCGGCACGCTCTTGCATCAAGAGCGAAAACAACTCAGTTGCCGGAATCACACGTTTGCGAATATTGCTGTCTTGTTCATATTGCGTATATAAGCGCTCAAACTCATCTTGATCAGCAAAAAAAGCATCATATAAACCGGGTACTTCATGCGGTGAAAACAAAGCAATATCTCCGCCCTTAATCAGACGAGTATACAACAAGCGATTAATTTGCACGCCGTAATCCAAATGTCTTACACGGTTGTCTTCGACGCCACGGTTATTTTTCAACACCAACAAGCTTTCCACTTCGATATGCCATAACGGATAAAAAAGCGTTGCTGCCCCGCCCCGCACACCGCCTTGCGAGCAAGACTTCACGGCTGCCTGAAACATTTTGAAAAAAGGAATACAGCCCGTATGTTGTGCCTCTCCACCACGAATCGCACTGCCCAAACCGCGGATACGCCCGGCATTGATACCGATACCGGCACGTTGAGAAACATATTTTACAATCGCGCTAGTCGTAGCATTAATGCTATCCAAGCTATCGTCACACTCAATCAAGACGCACGAGCTGAATTGACGCGTCGGCGTACGCACGCCGCTCATAATCGGTGTGGGCAGGGAAATCTTAAATTGGCTCGTTGCATCGTAAAACCGTTTGATATAGTCTAGCCGATTGATTTTCGGATATTTGGCAAACAAGCACATCGCCACCAAAATATATAAAAATTGCGGCGTTTCATAAATTTCTCCGGTTACCCGGTTTTGCACCAAATATTTACCCTCAAGCTGTTTAACTGCAGCATAAGAGAACGTCATATCGCGTTCGTGTTCAATATAATCGTTCAGCTCGTTAAATTCAGCTTCGGTATAATCGTTCAACAGGTGTTTATCATATTTGCCTGCTGTTACCAGCTTGGTAACATGCTCAAGCAAATGGGGGGGCTCATATTGGCCATAAGCAATTTTACGCAAATGAAAAATAGCCAATCGCGCAGCCAAATATTGATAGTCCGGCGATTCTTCGGAAATCAAATCCGCAGCGGCTTTAATGATGGTTTCATGAATATCATCGGTACGGATACCGTTATAAAACTGGATATGCGACTTCAGCTCAACCTGCGAAACAGAGACATTATCCAGACCTTCTGCGGCCCATGTAATCACCCGGTGAATCTTATCCAGGTCAATGTCTTCCAAGCGACCGTCACGCTTGGTCACTTTCAGGTTACTTGCATTCATCAATTTATCCTAAATTTTATATTAGTTGATATTTTACCTACAACCACTACTACCTACAACTACTTACCTAACTACCGACAAGGCAACAAAGCCTATTTGGCAAAATTCTTAAGAAAGGCTCAATTATGAGTGCAGAACAAAATAAGTTAGTCTAAGCTTCAATTAAATATTCTTTGCCACTATCCAGAAAAAGCTTTGGCTGACCTCCTTTTTCAACAACGTCTGCCGTAATTAATACGCGCTGCACATCTTTCAAATCTGGTAAAAGATACATAGTATTCAACAATGTCTTCTCTACAATCGAACGCAAACCACGCGCACCGGTTTTCCGCTCTAAAGCCAGCTTGGCAATGCTTCGCAAGGCCGCCTGTTCAATTTCCAGCTCAACACCTTCCATTGCAAATAAAGCTTGATATTGCTTCACTAAGGCATTTTTCGGCTCGGTTAGAATATTAATCAACGCGTCTTCATCCAATTCAGCCAAAGCTGCAATGACCGGCAAACGACCAATCAATTCCGGAATCAGGCCGAACTTAATCAAATCTTCCGGTTCAACCGTTTGAAACAGTTCGGTTACTTTCGAATCATCATCTTTACTATGTACCGCGGCTCCGAAGCCGATACCGCCTTTTTCCGTGCGCTGACGAATCACTTTCTCCAAACCCGCAAAAGCGCCACCGCAAATAAACAGGATATTAGTTGTGTCTACCTGAATAAACTCCTGATTCGGATGTTTGCGCCCGCCTTGTGGCGGCACGCTTGCAACGGTACCTTCAATTAATTTTAATAAAGCCTGTTGAACACCTTCGCCCGATACATCGCGGGTAATGGAAGGGTTGTCGCTTTTACGAGAAATCTTATCAATTTCGTCAATATAAACAATGCCGCGCTGCGCTTTTTCTACATCAAAATCACATTTACCCAAGAGTTTGGTAATAATCTGCTCAACGTCTTCGCCCACATAACCCGCCTCAGTCAGCGTGGTTGCATCCGCCATCACAAACGGCACATCCAATTTCCGTGCCAGCGATTGCGCCAATAGGGTTTTACCCGAACCGGTCGGGCCGATTAACAAGATATTGCTTTTCGACAATTCGACACTGCCGCCCTCTTTAGGATGGTTCAAACGCTTATAATGGTTATACACGGCCACCGCCAGCGCCTTTTTGGCCTGCTCCTGCCCGATAACATGGTCGTTCAGATTGCCAACAATCTCCGCCGGAGTCGGAAGTTTGCCCGACAAAGTAGCATTGCCCTTTTCCATTCCTCCGCTGCTTTGTTCAGACGCAGACCCCTCTCCCAGCATCACACCACAAGCTTCCACACATTCGTTACAAATAAACGCATGCTCGCCTTCAATCAAATTTTTTACCTCATGCTCGGCTTTTCCGCAAAAAGAACAGGTTCTGTTTTCACTCTCGGTGGTCATGATGGGCCCCAGTCTTCATTCTAAAAAACAGGCACAAAAGCGCCTGATAAAATATTAAGTATAATAATTATCCACCTTTTTTTCAAACTGCCTTTCCGTTTTTTTTAGACAGGCATAGCGTATATGCCGCAACATCTTGTCAAAAAAAGCTTAATTTACACAAGCTGTACTTTACAAAATGACATAATCTGCTCAAAATAAATAGAGTTCGGTTACCGACTTAAATTTTCACATTTCATCGGTAACCAATTCTATTATTTATAGAATTAAAATTTCCTACTATTATAATTCATTATTCAAACTTAATTTTGAACATCAACAAAGCGGAATTTCTTATGCTGATGAAACATACCCGTAAAAACATTCTGACATTATGCCTAAGCCTTGGTTTGGCTGTTTCTTTCCCTGCCTCTGCAGACGACCTTGACGTACTCGGCCAATTCCTCGAACAAAACTATCCCACCGAAAAAGACCCTATCGGCAACTTCATTGCTGAAAATCCTGCCCAGCAAATCGAAATGCAAGCCGCAGCAGCAGGCCCGTTGCTCGCTTCCCAGTCCGCCTTAATCATGAATAACAAAACCGGAGAAATCCTGTTTCAGAAAAATGTTAACCGCGTGATGCCGATTGCTTCCATTTCCAAACTGATGTCTGCCATGGTTGTATTGGATGGCGGGCAAAGCATGAATGACGAAATTACCATTACCGAGGATGAAATCGATCACAAAAAAGGTACCAGCAGCCGTCTTCCCGTAGGCACAACCCTTACCCGCGGCCAGCTGCTCCACTTGAGCCTGATGTCGAGCGAAAATCGCGCCACCCATGCGCTTGGACGCAGCTACCCCGGCGGCATCAATGCCTTTGTTGCCGAAATGAACAAAAAAGCCCAATCATTAGGAATGACTCATAGCCGCTTCTACGAACCGACCGGCTTGGATTATCGCAACGTCTCCACAGCCAGCGATTTGAGCAAAATGGTTGCGGCGGCCAGTCGCTACCCTAAAATCCGCCAGTTGAGCACCTCTACCTACGGTTCGGTTTATACAGGCTCCGGCAGACAAAATTATAAAAATTCCAATGCCTTGGTACGCGAAGGCTCATGGAATATCGAATTACAAAAAACCGGATACATCCGTGAATCAGGCCGTTCGATGGTGGTCAAAGCCAATGTTCAGAACCAACCTGTTACCATCATTTTGCTCAATTCGCCCACCTCGGCTACCCGCGTCAACGATGCCCACCGCATCGAATCCTGGATGCACCAACAACGTCCGTCTTAATCGGCATATAAAAATGCCTGTCTGAAACAATTCAGACAGGCATTTTTTATAACATATACAACCGGTTAACAACCAGGCAGACCTAATATTCTTGCGATTTCTTGATCATTGCATCATATGATTCAGCCAACGTTTATCGCATAATAGCTTACATACATCCTTCATTCTGGCATAGTGTAAATAAGGAGACTCCCGCCTCTCGGATTTTCGCCCCGCCGGGCAAATCGGTAAATTCCAAAATAGCCGTTGCTTCAACCACTTCCGCACCCAATTTACGAATCAATGCCACGCCCGCCGACATCGTACCGCCGGTGGCAACCAAATCATCTACCAACAGCACCCTAGAACCCGGCTGCATCGCATCCGTATGAATCTCGACCGTTGCCTCGCCATATTCAAGAGAATAGCTTTGTGAAACCGTTTCATAAGGCAATTTACCTTTTTTACGGATAGGCACGAATCCGACATTCAACTGATAAGCCAGCGCTGCGCCGATAATGAAACCGCGCGCATCCAGCCCTGCCACAATATCAATTCTCTGCCCCATATAGCGATAGACCAGCAAATCAACCAGCAAACGGAAATACTGCGGGCTTTGCAAAACCGGCGTTATATCATGAAATAAAATCCCGGGTTCCGGCCAATTCGGAATTTTACGGATTTTCTCTGCTAACTCGCGAACACCCATTGCATCGGTATGCGTTAACATCATAAGCTGTCTTTTCTCAAATAAATGACGCTGAAAAGCGTTGTAACAAAATTCAGGCAGCCTTCTCATTCGGCTGCCGTTTTAAAACGTTAGCGGATCAGCCGATTAAACCCGCGTTACCCTGCGCACTTGCGGAATGTGGTGCAAAGCGTGCGTAATACGGTTAAGCTGCGCCAAATCTTTGGTTTTGATACAAAATTTAAATTCAATAAACCCTTCGCTACCCGCCTGACTCTGCGATGGTGTCTCCACAGCTTCAATATCCGCCCCTTCGCCCGACAAAGCTTGCGCCATTGCGGCAAGCAATCCATGCGTATCTTCTGAGGCCACCAGAATATTGGTACGGTAAGTTCGATTCTGAATCGCATCCCAATCGGCATCAAGCTGCTGATCCGGTGCAGCTTTCAAAATATTGGGGCAATTATCGCGGTGGATAATCATACCTTGGTCTTTGATAATGACGGCGCGAATGGCATCGCCCGGAATCGGATTGCAACATTGTCCCAAATGCACGCGGCCTGTTTCATTGCCGTTGATTTTAATCGGGCTGAGTTTAACTTCATCGCCCAAATGTTTGCCTGCCAATTCCGCGATATGCATGGCCACAGATGCCGGCAATGTATGCCCCATACCTACGTTATACAGCACATCTTCAAACGTGGTTTGCTGATTGTTCAAATCAACCAAATAAGCTTCTTTCAATTCTTCCGACAAGAGTATGTTTTGCGGCAGCAAACTGGATAATGCCTTTTGCAGCAGGTTTTCACCCAAAACAATGGCATCTTGACGGTTCATATTCTTAATATAATTCCGGATGGCGCTTCTGGCACGGCTGGACACGGCAAAATTGAGCCACGCCGCACTCGGGCGAGCTTGTTCAGAAGTGATGATTTCCACCGTATCGCCGGTTTTCAATTGAGTACGCAACGGCATGGCGATTTTATTGATACGCGCGGCAATACATCTATGCCCGACATCAGTATGGACGGCGTATGCGAAATCAATTGGCGTAGCGCCTTTAGGCAACACAAAAATCTTACCCTTAGGCGTAAAGATATATACTTCATTGGGAAACAAATCGACTTTAACATGCTCTAAAAATTCAGTCGCACTGGCGCTACGAGCCTGTATATCCAAAATATTTTGTAACCAATTATTGGTATTGAGCGTTGCCTGATCCAGCTTGTCATCACCTGACTTATATGCCCAATGACTGGCCACTCCGCCCTCAGCCACCGCTTCCATGCCGCGCGTTCTGATTTGTACTTCAATAGGCAAGCCGTACGGCCCTGTTAAAGTGGTGTGCAGGCTTTGGTAGCCGTTGCTTTTAGGGATGGCGATATAATCTTTGATTTTACCCGGCTTGGGTTTGTACAATTGGTGCAGTGCGCCCAATGCCGCATAACAAGCGGGAATATTATTTACAATCACGCGGAAGCCATAAATATCCATGACTTCATCGAAATGGATATTCTTATTGCGCATTTTTTGATAAATGCTGTACAGGTTTTTTTCTCGACCTTTAATTTGCGCTTCAATGCTCGCACCGACCAAACATTGGCTGAAAGCAACCAACACTTTGCCAACTACATCATGATGCTCACGACGAAACGTGCTCATTGCTTTGCGCAACGCTTCATAACGGTTAGGATAAATATTCTGGAAAGATAAATCTTGTAGTTCGCGGTAAGCGTTATTCAAGCCAATACGGTTGGCAATCGGAGCGTAGATTTCCAATGTCTCACTGGCGATACGGCGGCGTTTTTCCAAGCGCATGGAACCTAAAGTGCGCATATTGTGCAAGCGATCCGAGAGCTTAACGATAATCACGCGCACATCTTTGGTCATAGCCAGAATCAGCTTGCGGAAACTTTCCGCTTGATGCTCTGCCGCACTGCCGTATTCCAGTTTTTCTAATTTAGACAGGCCATCTACCATATCGGCGATGGTGTCACCGAATTCAGAGGCCAATTCAGCTTTAGTGGTACCCGTATCCTCTAACACATCATGCATCAAACCCGCGCTCAGGGTTTGGATATCCATATGCCATTTTGCCAATTCGGTTGCTACGGCAATCGGATGGGTAATATAAGGTTCGCCGCTTTTTCGGGTTTGTCCGTCATGCGCATGAAAAGCATAGGCGCAGGCTTTTTCCAGCTGAATCAATTCATCTGGATTAAGATAGGTTGTGGTACGAAAAAGCAGGCTGCGCGCTTGTACGGTTAACGGATCGTAGTCAGCGGAAGGTAGTGGCGCGGGCATAGCGATCAAAGGCCTGTTATTTGTTACGCTTCAGAATATCAACGGTAATCTGGCCTGCGGCGATTTCGCGCAAAGCCGTTACGGTTGCTTTATTGTGTCGAACATCGTCAACCAACGGAATAGTGCCGTTTTCCAATTGACGGGCGCGAAGAGCTGCGGTCAAAGTTAAGTCGAAATGATTGGGGATTTTGCCGATGCAATCTTCTACGGTGATACGTGCCATTTTATTTATTCTTTCTTAATTTAAAGTTTAAAATAGTATTTCTTGGTATTTTCGCTAAATTTCAAGAATTTTCCAATAGGTTTTCAATAAACTGCTTTTGATTCGATTGTTTTAATCTATGAGATCTAATAATGTGCAATAAATTTGCTTCCGCCTCTTCCAACTTATCGTTAACAACCAGATAGTCAAACAAAAGCGATTGTTCAATTTCGTTGCGTGCTTCATTCAGCCGTTTTTGCACGACTTCGGCGCTGTCGGTTGCCCGCCCCCGCAAACGTTCGGCCAAAACCTGAAGAGAAGGCGGCAGAATAAAAATGCTCACTGCGTCGGGAAGTGCCCGACGAACTTGCTCCGCGCCTTGCACGTCTATCTCTAAAATCACGTCATAGCCTTGTTCCTGCAAAGTTTTGACACCTTGGATAGTGGTGCCGTAATAATTACCGAATACGTTTGCATATTCCAGAAACGCGGCTTCGCCAATCAATTGCTCAAACTGCGCCGTATCAACAAAATGGTAATGTTTTCCATTAATTTCGCCTTCGCGAGGTTGGCGCGTGGTATGGGAAACGGAAACTTGAATATCGTGATTGTGTTGGAGCAAACGGGAAACCAAAGTGGTTTTCCCTGTACCGGAAGCGGCCGATATGATGAAAATATTACCTTTTTTCTGGGTATTCATAATGGTTGCCGAACAATTTGCGTGAATTTTTAATTATACCGCAGGCATTTGAATTCGGACAATAAAAGCCAACCTCCGAAGCAACGTTTTTCAAAAAAGCCTGTCTGAACGTTTCAGACAGGCTTTTTATTATTCAAATATCAACGCAGCAAATAATCGGTTTACTGTTAAAATATCAGTTACGCCAAACTCCTCAAGCTGCCTGAAATTTTTTCCGGCAGCTAAACGTTATTGAACATTATGAATTCCTACCCTATTCCCGCTCCTTCGCAAAAATCCCGTTGGGAAGACCTGAGCCCCGGCAGCCTGCCTTGGGCACTAACCCAGAACCTACCGGAGCAACCTTTAAAAGTCATCCTTACTCAAGATGTCGAACAGGCGCTGAGGCTGCAAACCGCATGGCAATTTTTCCGACCGCAAGATACTGCCGTATTCCTGCCCGACTGGGAAACGCTGCCCTACGAGCGGTTTTCTCCGCATCAGGATTTGGTATCGGAACGCCTTGCCGCCTTATGGCAAATCAAGCAAGGGCTGGCCGATGCCGTATTCGTACCGGTGGCCACGGCCATGCAGCGCCTTACTCCTGTCTCTTTTCTGCTCGGGCGGACTTTCTGGCTGAAAACCGGTCAAACTTTAAACATCGATGCGCTGCGGGAGAATCTGGTTGAAGCCGGTTACGACCATGTATCCAACGTTATCAGAGCGGGCGAATTCGCTGTGCGCGGCGGTATTCTGGATATTTTCCCGATGGGCAGCGAATGGCCTTATCGTTTGGATTTGTTCGGCGACGAAATAGACAGCATTAAAACATTCGATCCCGATAGCCAACGCACGCTTTCCCCCGTATCCGAAATCCGCCTGTTGCCGGCGCACGAATTTCCCACCGACGATGAAGCGCAAAAAATCTTTCGTACCCGCTTCCGCGAAGAAATCGATGCCGACCACACACCTGCCGCCGTATACAAGGCCGTCAGCAACGGTCATTTCGGCGCCGGAGTTGAATATTATCTGCCGTTGTTTTTTGAAAACGAATTGGCAACATTATTCGACTATATCGGCAACGAAGCATTGATGGTCTGCGTTGGCGACATCCACGCCGAGGCACGCCGTTTTTATACCGACATCAAAACCCGCTTCAAAATGGCACAAGGCGACGAAACTTACCCGCCTTTGCATCCACAGCATTTGTATCTCAATGAAGACCAATTTGCCGCTGGACTGAAACCCTATCCAAAAATTCTGCCTGATTTAAACGGCAGCAGCCACACCTTGCCCGACGTTGCCGTCAACCGCCAATCCGAAACGCCGCTGGCCGCATTACAAAGTTTTCAGACAGGCTTCAACGGCAATATTCTGCTGTGCGCTGAAAGCGCCGGCCGCCGTGAAACCATGCTCGGTTTTTTCGCTCAGCACGGCTTAAAACCGAAAAGCGTGGACGGCTGGCAGGTATTTTTGGCAAACGATACGCCCTTGGCGATTACCGTTACGCCACTGGCTTACGGCTTTCGGCTACCCGTACAATGCCTGTCTGAAAAGCCTGTTGCCGTCATTACCGAATCCGAGCTATACCAATACGTTGCCAAAAGCCGCAATGTACGGCGCAAGAAACACTCTCAGGTTTCAGACGGCCTCCTGCGCGACTTGGCAGAAATCAACATCGGCGATCCCGTGGTGCATGAAGAACACGGCATCGGCCGCTATATGGGCTTGGTCAGCATGGATTTAGGCGAAGGCGTCAATGAGATGATGCTTTTGGAATATTCAGGCGAAGCCCAGCTCTATGTACCTGTCTCGCAGCTGCATTTAATCAGCCGTTATTCAGGGCAAGCACATGAAAACGTGCAGTTACACAAGCTCGGCAGCGCGGCTTGGAACAAAGCCAAACACAAAGCCGCCGAAAAAGCACGCGATACGGCTGCCGAGCTGCTCAATCTCTACGCCCAGCGTGCCGCCCAAGAAGGCTTTAAGTTCAGCTTCAACGAGCTGGATTATCAAGCCTTTGCCGATGGTTTCGGCTACGAGGAAACCGAAGACCAAGCCGCCGCCATTGCCGCCGTGATTCAAGATCTCATTCAAGCCAAACCGATGGATAGATTGGTGTGCGGTGATGTCGGATTCGGCAAAACCGAAGTGGCTTTGCGCGCCGCATTCGTTGCCGCCATGAGCGGCAAACAGGTTGCCGTGCTTGCCCCCACCACTCTGCTGGTAGAACAGCATGCGCAAAATTTTGCCGACCGCTTCGCCGATTTTCCGGTTAAAACCGCCCAACTTTCGCGCTTCAACAGCAGCAAAGAAACCAAAGCCACGCTGGCCGGTATGGCTGACGGCACAGTGGATATCGTAATCGGCACGCACAAATTGGTGCAAGACGACATCAAATTTAAAAATTTGGGCTTGGTCATCATTGATGAAGAACACCGCTTCGGCGTACGTCAAAAAGAACAGCTCAAACGCCTGCGTGCCAACGTCGACATTCTCACCCTAACCGCCACCCCGATTCCGCGCACGCTCAGCATGGCATTGGAAGGTTTACGCGATTTTTCGCTGATTACTACCGCACCCAGCCGTCGCCTAGCGGTTAAAACCTTCGTCAAACCATACAGCGAAGGCAGTGTGCGTGAAGCTGTGCTGCGCGAATTAAAACGCGGCGGCCAAGTATTCTTCCTGCACAACGAAGTAGAAACCATCGAAAACACGCGCGAACGGCTGGAAGCCTTGTTGCCGGAAGCCCGCATCGGCGTGGCGCACGGTCAATTGCGCGAACGAGAGCTGGAGCAAGTGATGCGTGATTTCCTACAACAGAAATTCAACGTATTGCTGTGTTCCACCATCATCGAAACCGGCATCGACATTCCGAACGCCAACACCATTATCATCAACCGCGCCGATAAATTCGGCTTGGCGCAGCTGCACCAACTACGCGGACGCGTCGGACGCAGCCACCACCAAGCCTATGCCTACCTACTCACACCCGAATACATCACCAAAGATGCCGAAAAACGCCTTGATGCGATTGCGGCGGCCGATGAACTTGGAGCAGGTTTCACGTTGGCAATGCAGGATTTGGAAATACGCGGCGCCGGCGAAATACTCGGTGAAGGACAAAGCGGCGAAATGATACAAGTCGGTTTCACGCTTTACACCGAAATGCTCAAACAAGCCGTGCGCGATTTGAAAAAAGGTCGTCAGCCTGATTTGGATGCGCCTTTAGGCGTTACTACCGAAATCAAACTGCACAGCCCTGCTTTGCTGCCTGAAAGCTATTGCCCCGACATTCACGAACGCTTGGTACTTTACAAACGCCTCGCCACTTGTGAAACCGAAGCGCAGATTAATGCGGTGCACGAAGAATTGGTCGACCGCTTCGGCTTACCGGAGCAACCTGCCAAAACCTTGATAGAAAGCCACCGCATCCGCCTGTTGGCCAAAGAGCTGGGCATAGATGCGGTGGACGCCACCTCGGAAGCGTTGACGCTGACCTTCGGCAAACACCACAATATCGACCCGGCCGACATTATTATGCTGATGCAAAGTAATAAAAACTACCGTATGGCTGGTGCTGACAAGCTGCGGGTCAGCGCAGTGATGGAAGAAGTGGAAACACGGATTCAGACCGTAAAAGCCGTATTGAAAAAATTAACAGGATAATTTTAGAGACGACGTTGCATAATATATTCGGCATGTTAAAGGGTGGGTTTTCCCCACCCTTTAAGCTAAGCGATGTAACTAAATCGGCAGCAACGCCCTATCAAACAACCTTTATTGCCGATATTAATTGGAAGACGATAAAAATAGGAAGCAAAGCACCGATAATCCAAACTAATAGCCATATCATCAAGTTATCCGCCACTCTGCGCAGCAAAACAAAGTAAACCCATGCATAAAGCCCCGCAATAGCCGAAGAAATCAAATTCGCAAAAAATTCCCCACTATTCACTAACGACCATAAAAAACCACATGCGGCATAAGCCAGTGCCCAATGCCACGCATGTGAATTTTCCTGATAAAAATGCTCTTGCATTCTCCCGAAAGCGAGTAAAACTAAAATCTCTACCATTGCCGTTACCCTTTGTTAAGTCAATTGTATGTTACGCACACCAGCCGACATTTTTTCCTATTAATCATCATCTTGAAACAAAAACTAAGAATCAGACTGAGTTAATCGTGAGAAAACGTGATTTAGGTTAGAATACCGTCATAAAAGGCAATATTAAGCAGTTATACGGCCGGCCATTTTGGGCTTTTCATTGAAATTACTAAGGATAAGCTATGCACCCTTTCCAACTTGTTATTTTCGACTGCGACGGCGTTTTGGTTGATAGCGAACGCATCGCCCACCAAGTGCTTGCCGACATGCTACGCGAATGCGGCTTGGATTTGGATTTAGCAACCATGTTTAACCATTTCATCGGTTTATCGATGGCGCAAAGCATGGCTAAAATCGAAAAGCTGCTCGGAAAAGCGCCGCCGGAAGCATTTGAAGCAAATTTCCGCCAACGAACAAATGCGGCGCTGGCAGAGGAAGTGCTGCCGGTGGTAGGCATTGAGGCGGCGCTCGATGTAATCGGCCTACCTTATTGCGTGGCATCAAGCGGGGATTTTGCAAAAATGCGTACGACATTAGGCAAAACAGGCCTGTTGCCGCGTTTTGAAGGGCGTATGTTCAGCGTGACCCAAGTCGCCGCGCCCAAACCAGCGCCGGATGTGTTTCTGCTGGCCGCCAAAACTATAGGCGTGCCGCCTGAATCTTGTGCGGTGGTGGAAGACAGCCCTACCGGCGTGCGCGCCGCGGTAGCCGCTGGAATGACGGTATTCGGTTATTGCGCGTTAACGCCACCAAGCAAACTGCTGGATGCCGGTGCGACACGGGTTTTTAACGATATGCACAAGCTACCACATCTGATTCAAGCCGGACGCGAAGCAATTTAAGCCCACAGCCGAAAATGCCTGTCTGAAATTTTCAGACAGGCATTAAACATGGTTGCGGCTGCTTGATCTATACATAAACCAACGTAAGTTTTCTTAGTTCAAGCAATAAAATGAAAAACCTCCGCTTGTTTATGGCCAGCAGAGGTTTAATTTCAAGCCGTTAATTTACTTGACGCGCATATCGCCGGTTTCGACAAAGCGTTGGTGCCAAGACAAGGCTTCGTTTAACAAATGCGGGGTATGCAGCCCGCCTGCTTTTTCGGCACGGTCGAAATAATCGCGCAACATATCCCGATAATCAGGGTGCGCGCAATTTTCGATAATCAGTTTGGCACGCTGGCGGGGCGACTTGCCGCGTAAATCGGCCATGCCTTGCTCGGTAACGATAAACATCACGTCATGCTCGGTATGGTCGTGGTGCGATACCATAGGCATAATACAAGAAATCGCACCGTCTTTCGCTACTGAAGGGCTAACGAAAAACGACCAGAACGCATTACGGGTAAAATCGCCCGAACCGCCGATACCGTTCATCATTTTGGTGCCCATGATGTGGGTGGAATTGACGTTGCCGTAAATATCGGCTTCTATCATCGCATTCATGCCGATAACGCCCAAGCGACGAATCAATTCGGGATGGTTGGTAATTTCCTGCGGGCGCAAGATGATTTTGCTGCGCAGTTTTTCGATATTATTGTTGAAACGCTCCAGCGCTTCGGGGCTGAACGACAATGCTGTAGCTGAAGCGGATTGCATTTTGCCGCTCAAAATCAAATCGAGCATACCATCTTGCAGCACTTCGGTATAGCCGGTCAAATTTTCAAACGGGCTGTCTTGCAAGCCGGCTAACACTGCATTGGCAACGTTGCCCACACCGGATTGCAAGGGCAACAGATTGGCAGGCAGACGACCCGCTTTGACTTCGTGCGAAAAGAAATCGATGATTTGTTCAGCGATGCGTTTGGAATTTGCATCGGGATCGGCAAACTTGCTGTTGCGGTCGGGCAAGTCGGTTGCGACAACGGCAACGACTTTATTCAAATCGATTTGAAAATAAGGGCTACCGATGCGATCATTCGGTGCTTCCAGCGGAATCGGTTTGCGATGCGGGGGAACGCCGATATCGTAATAGATGTCGTGCATGCCTTCCAGCAGAATATGCTGGCGGCTGTTGACTTCCAGAATGATTTTGTCGGCGGCTTTGAGCCATTCGTTATTGGTGCCTACGCCCATAGAAGGGATGATGCGGCCGTCGGGCAGAATGCCGGTGATTTCGATAACGGCAACGTCCATTTTGCCGTAAAAACCGAAACGCTGTTGTTGCTCAACGTGCGAGAGATGCATATCGACATAGTTGATTTCGCCTGCATTAATGCCGTTACGCAAAGTGGGGTCAGACTGAAAAGGCGTACGGAAATGGATGCCTTTCGCCGCGGCCAATACGCCGTCGCAATCGGCGGCGGTGGATGCGCCGGTCAGCATGCCGATGGTAAACGGCTCGCCGCGCCCGTGCGCCTCTTCCATTTGTTTGGCCAGCCCGGCCGGCACGGCTTTCGGATAACCGGCACCGGTAAAACCGCTGATACCGACGTTCATTCCGTTTTTAATGAACCCGGCAGCCTGCTCGGGCGACATGATTTTACTGCGCAATCCTTCGTGTTGTACGCGTTCCGCTGCTTGGTTTGTCATAATTGTTCTCCTTGTGTTGGCAAAGGCATCAACCTTATTTTGGTGTCAGAAAAAAGCGCGGATGGAAAAGGTTTATCCGGGCAATGTGGAATTCGTGTAGTCGGCCGTAGCCGCTGAGCTGGAATATATAATAAAAAGCAGCGGTATGGAAACTGCTTTTTGCGCGTCACCCGAGATTTTCAGACAGGCATTGCCGATTTTCCTTTATATTTCTCACTCGGATAACGATAATATGCTGCTTGATAATGCCTGTCTGAATACCATGATTGCCGCCTTCAACCATTTTCCGCCGTTACAAACGCTACTTGATACGGCGAAGCAATACGGTCTCATCGCCATTTGTCTGCCGAATAAAACCATTCCTGCACTAAGCCTGTCTGAAAATGCCACTCAGGCAGAAAAAACATTGCGGCACCGCCTGCAAAACGCGTTTGGCTGCCTGCAGTTTGCCGGCGCCAACGTTTTGCGCGACATTCTGCCCGATACCGAACTCTGGTTGATGCCGCCCGAAGCAGCGCACCGTCTGCACGA
Organism: Neisseria sp.; assembly: GCF_030527965.1. Lineage (GTDB taxonomy): Bacteria > Pseudomonadota > Gammaproteobacteria > Burkholderiales > Neisseriaceae > Neisseria. The sequence goes on along the minus strand of NZ_JAUMZU010000001.1, from coordinate 54,891 downwards.
ATATTTTCCGCAAGCGCCAATCTGGCAAACCACGGCCTTGCCCCAAACCGAAGCGGTCGCCCAAAAGCCGTGGTTCATACCACCCTGCCGACCCAAGCCGCAACGCGCTGCGATTATCGGCGCAGGCATTGCCGGCGCAGCAACCGCACGCGCTTTAGCCGAGCGCGGTGTGCAAGTCTGTGTTTTAGAAAGCGCCCGACCCGCAGAAGCTGCCTCCGGCAACCGGCAAGGCTTGCTCTACACCCGCATATCGCCGCACGATACCGAGCAAACCGAATTACTCCTCTGCGGATACGGCCACACCCGCCGTTTGCTGGAACGCCTGCTGCCCAAGCAAACCAGCTGGGGCGGCGCCGGCGTATTGCACCTCAATCATGAGCCGGCAGAACAGCAGCGCAACACTTTGCTCAGCCGCCAAACCCATCATAACCATCTTTATCACAGTGTTTCAGCCGCAGAAGCATCTGCTGCCGCCGGCATCGATTTAAACGAAGAAGGCTTATTCTGGCCACAAGGCGTATGGCTGCATCCGCCCGCTTTGGTCGCCGCCCTGTTCAAGCATCCCAACATCACGCTGCATAACTTCTCCCCGTTGCAAACCGCACAACACACCGGCAGCCACTGGCAATTAACCACACCCAACGATATAATCGAAGCCGATTGCATCATCTATTGCACCGGAGCCGACAGCGCCGCCCTGCCGCCGCTAAACATCCTGCCTTTCCGGTTGGTACGCGGCCAAACCTCGCTGGCACCCGCCACCAGCCTGTCTGAAAATCTGCGCATCGCCCTCTCCGGCGACAGCTATCTCGCGCCCGCATGGCAAGGCATTCATTGCTACGGCGCCACTTTTATCCAACACGATTCCGCCAGCGACTGGCGCGAAACAGAAGAGCAAGCCAACCGGCAAGCGTTGGGCCGCCTGCATCCCGAACTCGCCCGCAGCCTGCTTTCAGACAGGCATAACCTCCGCGGCCATGCCGCCTTGCGCTGCGACACCAGCGACCATTTACCGGTTGTCGGCGCCTTGGGCGATGCCGCCGCCATGCAGCCGTTGTACGCCCGGCTCGCACTCGACCGCAAATATCCTTTAACCGCCGCCTGCCCTTATCTGCCCGGCGTTTATATCAACACCGCCCACGGCAGCCGCGGCCTCTCCAGCGCACCGATTTGCGCCGACAGTTTGGCCGCCGAAATTCTAGGGCTACCTAACCCACTATCCCGACGCATCCGCCAAGCACTGCACCCCAACCGCTTCATCATTCGCGCCATTGCCCGCGGCACCTTATACTCAACGCCCACCAAAACAGAATCACCCTGAACCAAAACTTTTCCAACCAACCTCTGTCAAACAAAAGCCTGTCTGAAAAGTTTTCAGACAGGCATCCGATTAACCACCCGCAAAACCGGCAACCCCACCCTCCAACGCCCCATGAACACCCAATCTTCTTCTGCTCCCGACAACCTTGCCAACCCGAATTCGCTAATAGAGCAAATGATACGCCGCGCTTCCGGTGCACGCCCCAGTTGCAGCAACGAAATCACCGTGTTGCTCGACAGCACCGAAAATTTCCCCGCATGGGAAGCCGCCTTACGCTCCGCCCGAGAAAGCATCTGCATTGAAATGTATATTTTCGCACCGGATGAATTCGGCAAAACCATCCGCCAAATATTGCTCGAAAAACTAGCCGAAGGCGTTGCCGTTGCGCTGGTATACGATTGGCTCGGTTCCATCAACGCCCACCTGCGCGGCTTTTTCAAGCCGCTTATCGAAGCGGGCGCCGAAGTGAGAAGCTATAACCCGCCCGGCTGGTTCGGCGGTTTGAGCATCTTGTCGCGCAACCATAGAAAATCCATCGTTATCGACGAACACACCGCCTTCGTCAGCGGTTTATGTATTTCCTCGGCTTGGCAAGGCAACCCTGCCCGCGGCATCTCGGTTTGGCGCGACACAGGTTTGCAGCTGCAAGGGCCGGTTGTAGAAGACATTCTGGCCGCATTTGAAGACACACTGGTTTCCCAAGGCGGGAAAATGCCGGCAAACCTGCGCAATTACGAACACGGCGAAAGCCAGCCCGCCGGCAGTTCCTGCGCACGCATATTGGCCACCACACCGGCCAATACCAATACCATCCGGCTTGATTTAAGCGTTATCAGCCTTGCGCAGCAAAATATCTGGATTACCGACGCCTATTTCATGCCGACCCGCATGTATGTTCAAGCACTGGTCAATGCCGCCAACGCCGGGGTCGACGTACGGATTCTGGTTCCCCGCACTTCCGATATCAAATGGATAGGCACCGTTTCACGCACCCAATACCGGCAGCTTCTGGAAGCCGGCGTACGCGTATTCGAATGGAACGGCACTATGATTCACGCCAAAAGCGCATTGATTGACGGCCAATGGGCGCGCGTAGGCAGTACCAATCTCAATCTCTCAAGCTGGTATGCCAATCGGGAACTCGACGTTTCCATCGAAGACCCGGCAACGGTATACCAGCTCGAACGCATTTTCTTGCAAGATTTGGAAAGCGCCACCGAAGTGGTGCTCGATCCCAAAGCACGCGTCAAACCCAACGCCGAACGCAGCCCAATTTATCGAAATGCAAAAATGCTACACCGCGGCCAGATGAAAGGCATGATGCGCCAAGTCATGCAGTTAAGTTATGTGTTTGATAACAACATCGCACAAACCCGATTGGTCGATCAAAGCGAAGCGTGGGCTTATCTGGCCATCGGCACAGTTTTTCTATTCATCGCCGCTTTATTATGGTTTTTTCCACAAATTTTAGTGTGGCCGCTGCTGTTTTTACTGATATTCGGCGGGCTGGGCACCTGCTTCAACGCCGCCAAACAAATCAGGCATTTTAAAAGCAGAAACCGTTGAATCCTCAATACGGCTCGCTTATCGAAAAAGTCCTAACCGGGTAAATCTCTCTGTTTAAAATAATCACACAATAATCACTAATAGAGAATACAACATGCAAATCAGCAAAACGGTTTTACTACTTGTAGGTCTTCCCATCGCCGCTCTATATTGGGTACAGAGCACACCGGGAATGGAAGAAAAAATCAGCAAAACATTCAGCCGCTCCGAAATGTTTGAAGTGAAATTCAAAAATAGCGAGAAGCAGAAAGAGTATGAGAAAAACAAAGCGCCTTTGTTTCAAACTTCTCAAACTCAGCAAAAATCGGATTCTTCCAGCAACTAATACCCTACCTCATCAAATCAAGAAAAAAGCCTGTCTGAACATTTTCAGACAGGCTTTTCTAAATATGAAAATTTGATTTACAACACTTTCACAATGCTCTCGCACAAATAACGGATGTTATCGGCCGTAATGCCTGCTACGTTGATACGACCGCTGCGCACGGCATAAATGGCAAATTCGTCTTTCAAACGATCAACCTGCTCGGGCGTCAAACCTGAAAATGAAAACATACCGTTTTGCTTCACGATAAAGCCGAAATCTTGTTTGGCACCGTATTCTTTCAGCAAATCCACAAACTGCTGGCGCATTTCTTTAATGCGGGCACGCATCTCATCCAATTCGGCAATCCATTGTGCTTTCAAAGCCGAGTCTTTCAACACCAAGGCCACCGTAGCACCGCCGTGCGAGGCAGGATTGGAATAAAGCGTGCGGATAATCGCTTTTACCTGGCTGAACGCGCGATTGGCCGTTTCCGCATCGGCAGCCACCAAAGTAAACGCACCTACGCGTTCGTTATACATACCGAAATTCTTCGAATACGAGCTGGCAACCAACAATTCTTTGTTTAACTTGGCAAAGGCGCGCAAACCGTAAGCATCTTCTTCCAAGCCGTTGGCAAAACCCTGATAAGCAAAATCAAATAGCGGCAACCAGCCTTTTTCCGCCGACATTTTGGCCAAGGTTTCCCATTGCTCGGCGGTAGGATCAATACCGGTCGGATTGTGGCAGCAACCGTGCAACAGCACCACATCGCCCTCGCCCGCTTGGCTCAAGTCTGCAATCAGTCCGTCCCAATCCAAACTGTGAGTAGCCTTATCATAATAGCGATAATCACGGATATTCATGCCGACGGCTTTGAAAATAGCATTGTGATTTGGCCAGGTAGGAGCAGAAATCCAAATGTTTTGAGCGCCGGTTTGACGCTTGATAAATTCGGCCGCCACGCGCAAAGCACCCGTACCACCCAAGCTCTGTGCGGTTTTCGCCCGTTTGGAAGCAATGATTTCACTATCAGCGCCGAATAATAATACTTGTGTTTGCGCGTTATAATCGGCCACACCGTCAATCGTCAGATAATTTTTGGTATTTTCGGTTTCCAGCAAGCGTTTCTCCGCCTCTTTTACCGCTTTGACAATCGGCGTATTGCCCTGAGCATCTTTATAAACGCCGATACCCAAGTTTACTCTGCCTGCCCGTGTTTCGGCTTTAAACGCCTCGCCCAAACCCAGAATCGGATCGGCGGGTGCTGCTTCGATTTTATTAAAAAACATGATCACTACCTTAAGCTGTTACAATGAAAATTGATTAATTGCCATATCTATTCTGTTATACTGCGAAGCAGCTTTCTTGACAAGACCTTACATCAAATTACCCATTATTTTTTCCGACAGGCATGATGCCTTTCAACAGAATATCCGAATCAACCCGATCAATATTGGAGACGATATGCGCAAAACCATCTTATTTACGTTAGCCCTCTTTACAGCCCCCGTACTGGCAGAACCTTTAAATTATAATGTGGTTTCTTTCTCCGAAAGCGCCCGAACCACCATCGAAAACGACGTGATGAACGTTACTTTCGCCATTGAAGAGGAAGGCCGCGACCGTCAACAAGTCAGTAACCAAACCACCACGCGCCTCAATGCCCTAACCGCCCGTATTGCGGCCAACCGCGAATTTAAAAGCTCGTCAACCAACCGCAACACACGCCCCCATTACAACGAAAAAGGGAAAATTATCGGCTGGCACGACAGCGCTTACGTCAACGTACAAAGCAAAAACTTTCAAGCATTAAACAAACTAATCGCTGCCAGCCAAAACGAAGCCTCCGTACAGAATATGGGCTTTTCCGTATCACCGGAAAAACGCAGCAAAACCATCAACGAGCTCAGCCGAGAAGCCTTGAAAAATTTCCAAGCCCGCGCCAAATTCATCAGTGAGACCATGGGGTTTAAAGGCTATAAAATCGTTAATATCAAAATTGACAGCCAATTCGACACTTTCCACACGCCCAATTTAAACTTAAAAGCGCGCGCGCTAAATGCCTCTGTAAGCGAAGCAGCGCCGCAAATGAGTGGTGACAATTCCGGAACGGAAGAAGTGGTGCAGACCGTAAGCGGCTCGATTCAAATGTAATCCGCCCAAATAACCTCTTATCAAAAAAATATAGGAAAAATACCAAACCTATGCTAGTTTTGATTTAATCGGCGTTATGCACCTGAACTATTTACCCTCATCAGGTATGCCTCGTTTGCATAATACAAAACACCGATAGCAGCTTAATGCTGCTGTATTCAGAACTTGAAACCCACCCGTATTTATGAAAAAAACCGTCCTACAGTCGGCCATTCTGCTCATCCTCGGCGGCTGCACCGCAGTAGCGGAAATGGCCGGTTACAATACCGCAGCATTGAATCAAGCTTCAGCCAAACAATATCGGCAAATGATGCGGATTGCCGACGGGCGATATCTGGTCGACACAGAATCCGAAACGGCTCATCGCATTCAGCACATTTTCGAGTGTATGAAACCTTATGCAGAACGTGCCAACCAAACCGGCACGCCTTTCGACTGGCAAATGACCGTTATCAAATCAAAAGAACTAAACGCATGGGCGATGCCCGGCGGCAAAATGGCGTTTTATACCGGCATGGTCGATCTGCCTAAGTTAACCGATGACGAAATTGCCGCCGTTATCGGTCACGAAATGACCCACGCTTTAAAAGAACACGGTAAGAAAAAAGCCGGTCAGCAAGTTTTAACCCGTATCGCAGGCCAAGCCACCGGCATCGCCTTGCAAGCCACAACCGGCGTAAGCGGCGGCTTCGCCAATCTCGGTGCCGATGTATTGACGCATTACGGTGTCAAAATGACATATTCCCGCAGCCAGGAAAATCAGGCAGATGAAGGCGGGATGAAACTGATGGCACAAGCCGGTTACAACCCGCAGGGCGCCGTCAGCTTATGGCAGAAACTGGAAAAGATTGAAAGCAACGACAATCTGAAAACCGCCATCGTCTCAAGCCACCCAACCAATAAACGGCGAATGGAAAATCTGCAAAAAATGCTGCCCGAAGCTTTAAAAGCCTACCAACCCCAATCATGCTCTGAATCTTCGGCATCCGATATTTCAGACAAGCATCAATATGCCTTGGTAAACAGGAATCCAGATATATGAAGAAGCTATCTCCCTCTGCTTTGCTCCTTTCACTCGGCCTTAACATGTCTCTCGGCATGAGCGTAACAGGCTGTACCGGTGTTGCCGATGCCGTCGGTTACGACAGCGCGACCTTGAATGCTGCCGCAGCAAAAGAATACACCCAAGTCGTTTCCGCCGCCCAAAGCAAAAAGCTGATTGACAACACCTCGAATACCTCGCGCCGCGTACATGCCGTATTCAACCGGCTGAAGCCCTACGCCAACCAAGCCAACCACACCGGCGTGCCTTTCGTATGGCAGATGACCGTTATCAAATCCAACGACATCAACGCATGGGCCATGCCGGGCGGCAAAATGGCCGTTTACACCGGTATTGTCGATCGGCTGAACCTGACCGACGACGAGATTGCCGCCGTTATCGGCCACGAAATGACCCATGCCCTGCTCGAACACAGCAAAAAAGCCGTCGGGCAACAAGTCCTGACAGGCTTGGCGGCCAATATCGGCGGCTCACTATTACAATCCTCCACCGGCGTGAACAGCGACGTTGTCAGCCTAGGCACCAGCTTGGTCAGCGACATCGGCATCAGCAAACCCTTCTCCCGCACACAGGAAAACGAAGCCGATGCAGGCGGCTTACGCCTCATGGCCCAAGCCGGTTACAACCCGCAATCCGCGCTGACCGTTTGGGAAAAAATGAACCGCGTCGAAGGCAGTAATGGTGGCGCAGGTTCCCTGCTGTCTACCCACCCCTCCAACGATACGCGCATGAGCAATCTTCGCAGGCTGCTCCCCGAAGTCATGCCGATTTACGAGAAAAGCAAAAGAAAACGCTAACCCGGCCAAACTTCACAACCGCTTAATTTAAGCGGTTGTTTTCATTTCTGTAACAATCGCTGCAACTTTTTTCAGACAGGCATTGCTCCCTCTAAACTATAGCGACTATAAACACCGACAATAAGCAAGCACACCTACAATCCTAAAAGCCGCAAACCACTAACAATCATTATGATTTCCTCGTTTTTTCAAGACCGCCGAAGCCCTTCCTGTTTCATACAATTTAGTTTATGATAGCCATCAAGCCCGCATGACTACATGCGGTTTCAGAAGAAAAACATATAAAAGGAACAATCAATAATGTTAGAAGCCTATCGCAAAGCCGCCGCGGAGCGCGAAGCCCTCGGCATTCCCGCACTTCCCCTAACTGCACAGCAAACCGCCGATCTGGTGGAACTGCTGAAAAACCCGCCCACAGGCGAAGGGGAGTTTCTGGTCAACCTACTTGCCCACCGCGTTCCGCCCGGCGTGGATGATGCATCGAAAGTCAAAGCTTCTTTCCTTGCCGCCGTTGCCGAAGGCAGTGCGCAAAGCCCGCTTATCTCGCCCGAATACGCAACCAAGCTTTTAGGCACCATGCTCGGCGGCTATAACATCCACCCCCTGATTGAACTTCTGGATAACGAAAAACTCGCACCCATCGCCGCAGAAGGCCTGAAACACACCTTGCTGATGTTCGATTCCTTCCATGATGTGCAAGAAAAAGCCGAAGCAGGCAACCAACATGCCCAAGCCGTGCTCAAATCATGGGCGGATGCCGAATGGTTTACCTCTCGCGAAAAAGTTCCTGAAAAAATTACTGTAACCGTTTTCAAAGTTGACGGCGAAACTAATACCGACGACCTTTCCCCCGCACCGGACGCTTGGTCGCGCCCTGACATTCCTTTGCATGCCCTGGCCATGCTGAAAAACCCGCGCGACGGCATCACGCCCGACAAACCCGGTGAAATCGGCCCGATCAAACTATTGGAAGAACTGAATGCCAAAGGCCATCCGGTTGCTTATGTCGGCGACGTGGTCGGCACCGGTTCCTCGCGTAAATCAGCCACCAACTCGGTAATTTGGCACACCGGTTTGGATATTCCATTCGTGCCGAACAAACGCTACGGCGGCGTCTGCTTGGGCGGCAAAATTGCCCCGATTTTCTTCAATACGCAAGAAGATTCCGGCGCATTGCCGATTGAAGTGGATGTATCACAACTGAAAATGGGCGACGTAGTCGATATTCTGCCTTATGAAGGAAAAATCGTGAAAGACGGCGAAACCATAGCCGAATTCACGCTGAAATCACAAGTGTTGCTGGATGAAGTACAAGCCGGTGGCCGTATCAATCTGATTATCGGACGCGGCCTAACCGCCAAAGCACGCGAAGCATTAGGCTTGCCAGCTTCCACCGAATTCCGCCTGCCTCAAGCACCTGCCGAAAGCAATGCCGGCTTCACCTTGGCACAAAAAATGGTCGGCCGTGCCTGCGGCTTGCCCGAAGGTCAAGGCGTACGCCCCGGTACTTACTGCGAACCCCGCATGACTACCGTCGGCTCGCAAGATACTACCGGCCCGATGACCCGCGACGAGTTAAAAGATTTGGCTTGCTTGGGCTTCTCTGCCGATTTGGTAATGCAGTCGTTCTGTCATACTGCCGCCTATCCAAAACCGGTGGATGTCAAAACCCATAAAGAATTGCCTGAATTTATTTCTACCCGCGGCGGTGTTGCGTTGCGCCCGGGCGATGGTGTGATTCACTCATGGCTGAACCGTTTGCTGCTGCCCGATACCGTCGGCACTGGTGGCGACTCGCACACCCGTTTCCCTATCGGCATCTCTTTCCCTGCCGGTTCCGGTTTGGTGGCATTTGCCGCTGCAACAGGCGTTATGCCTTTGGATATGCCAGAGTCCGTATTGGTACGCTTCTCCGGCAAACTGCAACCCGGCGTCACTTTACGCGATTTGGTCAACGCCATTCCTTTATACGCCATCAAGCAGGGTTTGCTCACTGTTGCAAAAGCGGGCAAGAAAAACATTTTCTCCGGCAAAATCTTGGAAATCGAAGGCTTGCCTGATTTGAAAGTGGAACAGGCGTTCGAGCTATCCGATGCTTCTGCTGAACGTTCGGCTGCGGGCTGTACCGTGAAGCTGAATCAAGAGCCGATTATCGAATACATGAAATCCAACATTGTGTTGATGAAAAACATGATTGCCGACGGCTATAAAGATCCGCGCACACTGGAGCGCCGCATCAAAGCGATGGAAGCTTGGCTGGCCAATCCGCAGCTGCTGTCTGCCGACAAAGATGCCGAATATGCAGCCGTTATCGAAATCAATATGGACGATATCAAAGAGCCGATTATCGCCTGCCCGAACGATCCGGACGATGTTTGCTTCATGTCTGAAAAATCAGGCACGAAGATCGACGAAGTGTTTATCGGCTCATGCATGACCAACATCGGCCACTTCCGCGCCGCTTCCAAACTGTTGGAAGGCAAAAGCGATATTCCGGTTCGGCTGTGGATGGCTCCGCCAACCAAAATGGATGCGCAGGAATTATCCAATGAGGGGCATTACGGCGTACTCGGTCGCGCGGGTGCACGTATGGAAATGCCGGGCTGCTCGCTGTGTATGGGCAACCAAGCGCAAGTGCACGAAGGAGCGACTGTAATGTCCACCTCAACGCGCAACTTCCCCAACCGGTTGGGTAAAAATACTTTTGTTTACCTCGGTTCGGCAGAACTGGCGGCCATCTGCTCCAAGCTCGGCTATATTCCTACTGTTGAAGAATATCAAGCCAATGTCGGCATCATCAATGAGCAAGGCGATAAAATCTACCGCTATATGAATTTCAACGAAATCGAAACGTATAACGATGTCGCCGAAACGGTAAAAGTTTAAATCATTAAGCATCATTTATTTTCAGACAGGCATATCACTCCAGATGCCTGTCTGAAAACCAAAACGGGATAATTTTGTTATCCCGTTTTTTTTAATCAACTCAAAACAATAATATACGAATAGTTTAATCCTAATCCGCCTTACCATATTAGGGTATAATACGCCTCCGTTTTTTTATTTCGCTCCATCCATTCCGAATGCTCCGATACCGGAAAATTGAAACTGACCATCGCTTTGCGCAACACCAAGGCCACCGACATCATGCCACGCTGCCGGCGCATACGCTTGATTGCCCGGAATGTGGGCAACGGGTCGACATTCCCCACTTGATGCGGGGGCAGGAATGCCATTGCCCGCGCTGCGGCTACCGGCTTGCAAGGGTGGAGAGCAATCCGTTTTTGGCGCCTCTGTCTTTCGCCATCAGTTCGTTAATCATTATGGCTATCGTATACAGCCTGATGTTTATCATCGTCAAAATGCCCGGCGTCGGCGTGTATTCCAAACTAACGTTGCCGGTGATGGTCAAAACATTAATTGTTCAGGATTTTGGCATTCTGGCGGAAATCATGTTTGCCCTCACCTTTGGCACGCCTCTGTTGTTTTTATTGCTTTGCACTTATGTTTTTTACGCCCTGCACCGCCAAATTCCTTTGCCCTGCCTGCTTTATGCAACGCGCACGATGGTCAGGCTACGCGAATGGATTATGGTAGACGTTTTCTTTATTTCCACCCTTGTTGCTTATATCAAACTTAAAAGCGTTGCCGTATTAACCTTTGGCCCTGCCTTCTGGCTGATGCTGGTGCTGGCCGTCTTGCTCATCCGTACTTCCGTATCCATACCGCAACATTGGGTTTATTACCAAATTCACCACCTGCTCGGTCGTTCTCCCATTCATGAAGCAGAATCATCTTCCGTCTGCTGCAGCTCTTGTTTGTATTTTCGACCTGAAATTGAAACCGAATGCGGCGTATGCGGTTCGCCGTTGTTCAACCGGCGGCCCAAAAGTTTAAGCATCGCCACTGCTTTTCTCATCGCCGCCGCCATATTGTATATTCCTGCCAATCTGTTTCCGATTATGATTTCCTCAAATCCGACGGCCTTGGAAATCAGCACCATCCTAAACGGCATTATTTACATGTGGAACGATGGCGACCGCTTGATTGCCGTTATCATTTTTAGCGCCAGCATCGCCGTTCCATTGCTGAAAATCATCAGCATGTCGGTTTTAATTTTATCGGCACACCGCCGATTACCTTTTACCATTGAAAAAATGTCGCTGGTTTACCGAATTACCGAATCCATCGGCCGCTGGTCTATGATTGATATTTTTGTCATCATTATCCTGATGAGCGCGTTCCACACCCCGATAGCACGTGTTTTACCCGGCCCGGCCGCCATTTATTTCTGCCTGGTGGTTATTTTGACCATGCTCTCCGCACACTTCTTCGACCCACGCCTTTTGTGGGACAAAACCACACCGGCCGACCCGACTTATTAAAGAAAACTTATGACAATGAACGAGCAAACTCCAAAGCCCGTACCGGCACGTATCAAGAAAAACACCACATTTTCCTCTTTCGTCTGGCTGATTCCGCTGATTGCCTTAATCGCCGGCATTTGGCTCTTATTCCAAAACATCCGCGATACAGGCCCTGAAATTACCCTATTGATGGACAGCGCAGACGGCATTGAAGTCAATACCACAGTGATAAAAGTATTGAGCGTAGACGTCGGACGCGTAACGAAAATCCGGTTACGGGAAGACCGCAAAGGCGTGGAAATCACGGCGCAGCTCAATGCCGATACCAAAGACATGATGCGTAAAGACACCCAGTTTTGGGTGGTTAAACCACGCATCGACCAAAGCGGTATCTCCGGCCTGACTACTTTGGTTTCAGGCTCTTACATCGCCTTTACGCCCGGCTCGTCAGAAGAAAGCGAGAGCGTTTTCAAAGTATCTGATATCCCGCCGATTGCCGCCATCGGCCAAAGCGGCCTGCGCTTACACCTTATCGGCGACAACAGCAAACTGTTGAGCGCCGGCAGCCCAATTCTCTATGAAGGTTTTAACGTCGGGCAGATTGAAACCGCAAAATTCAATCCGACCACCCAAACCGTGGATTACACAATTTTCGTCAACAGCCCGAATGAAAAACTCATCAGTGCCGACAGCCAATTCTGGCTTGAAAGCGGCGTGAGCGTGCAAACCACCGGCAACGGCATCAAAATCGACAGCGCGCCGATCTATACCCTGCTATCCGGCGCCATTGCCTTCCGCACACCCAAAGGCGAGAAAAAACCGGTCTCCAACGAAGACACCTTCGAGCTTTATAACGACCTTGCCCAAATCGAGAACCTGCCCGACGAACGCGCGCTTTACTATGTCGCATTCTTCAAAAACTCCGTACGCGGCCTAAGCGCAGGCTCGCCTGTAGAATACAAAGGTATTAATATCGGCAGCGTTACCGATGTGCCCTACTTCTCTAAAAACGACAGCACCCGCCTGTTCCAAAACGGCTTGATACCGGTTCGCTTACGCATCGACCCTTCGCGTATCGAAGTGAATGCCGATCCGCAAAATAAAGCTTATTGGCAGGACCAGCTCAAACAAGCGCTGGAAAAAGGGCTCAATGCCACGCTCTCCAACAACAACCTGATTCTCGGCAGCAAGATGATCGAATTAACCGACAGCACGCCGGACAGCAAGCTCAGACCATTTAAAGAATATAACGGCAATCTTGTTATCGCCACGCACAACAGCGGCCTGGACGATTTGCAAGCCCAGCTAGGAAAGCTGCTTGATAAGTTTAATAAACTGCCGCTGGAAAACACAGTGGGCGAATTGAACGGCAGCCTGAAAGAATTGAAAGCCACCCTCAATTCCGCCAACCGCTTGATCAGCAAGCCGCAAACTCAGCAAATCCCGGCCGAGCTGAATCAAACGCTTAACGAGCTGCGCAGCACGCTGCAAGGCGTTTCACCCCAATCGCCCGTGTACCAAGACGTGCAAAACACCTTACGCAGTCTGGATAAAACCATGCGTGATGCCCAGCCTTTGCTTAACACTTTAAAAGAAAAACCCAATTCGCTGATTTTCAACCAAAGCGCAAAAGATCCGACACCGAAAGGAAGCCGCTAAATGAAAAAATTGCTTACCGCCACCCTGACTGCCGTAACCTTAAGCGCCTGTAGTACAACTGCTGCCACTCAGTATTACAGCTTGCCAGACAGCCAGTTTGAATTGCCTCAAGGCCAAGGTAAAGAAATTGCCGTACAAATTGTTTTAGCGGAGCCGCTCAACAACGGCGGTTTGGTTTACCAAACCGACCCGTTAAGCCTTAACTTCGCCCGCAACAATCTCTGGGCCTCTCCGCTGGATCAAGCCTTAGCCGCCAGTTTCTCCAACAAACTGAATCGGCGGCAACATTCTTCTTACCGCTACGTTCCGGCTAGCCGTAGCGGCAGCAGCCAAGTATTGAAGATTTATATCGAAGCGTTCAACGGCAGCTACAAAGGCAGCACCTTGGTAAAAGGCTATGCAGTCCGCCCGAACGGACATGGCAAAAATTTCAATATCGAAACGCCGCAACAAGGCGACGGCTACCCCGCCATGATTCAATCATTGGATGAAGGCGTAGAAAGCGCAGCAGCTGCCTTGGCCGACTAAATACCAGCTAGCTTGAACAAAGCCTGCCTGAAAAATTTCAGACAGGCTTTGTTTTACCTAAGGCACTTGCAACAATAATTAAAAATTCACTTTTCCAAATAACACCGATTCATTTTCAAATTTCAAGACGACTGTTGTCTGTATTCGCCATCTAATTCAGTAATCGGAGCAGCTGATATGTTCCTCCAATTCCCAGCCTTTGTAATTGCCGAACCAAAGCAGGTTGCCTTCCTTATCCGTCATCTCGCGCGGTATGCCGATTTGGTCGCAGTGGAAATAGTGGGTTTGCTGCGGCTGCTCCGGGTCTTTTGAATCGAAGATTTGCGCCAACGGCTCGTAGCTGTCTTGGTCGGTATAAACGTAAGTATACGTGCCTTTGCCGTTTGTTTCCTGTAGCAGATGGCTGCCGTCCCAGATGAACTCGGTGCGGCTGCCTGCTATCGGCTGCGCTTCTTTCAGACAGGCTTCTTCGCCGAAGATGCGCGGCGGGTCGTTTTCCACCTGCTCTTTGGCTATCCTTCTGCCGATGGCATCGTAGGTATAGCGCCAAGTCTGCTGTTGTCCGTTTTGATGGATTTCGGCTTTAATCAGTTGGTCTTTTAAGTCGTATTGATATTTTTGGATTTCGCCGTTCGGCAGCTCTCGGTAGATTAGGTTGCCGTATTCGTCGTAAACGTATTGGTTGCCTTCATAGTGGGTAACCAGATTGTCTTTAACGCTTTGATCGGCTTTGTCAACGATGTTGTGCGCCGGATCGAAGGCGAAGCGTTGTTCGCCGGCTTGGGTGATGCGGCCGAGTTGATCATAGGCGTAATGGGTAGTACCGAAACGCTGGTCGGTCGATTGGGTCAGGTTGCCGGTTTTGTCGTAGCCGTAGCTGCGTTTAACCGCGGTGATGGTTTGGGCTTTGCTGCCGGTTTCAGACAGGCTTTGCAGCTCGGCGGTTTGTTGTTTCAGCCTGCCCAGCGGATCGAGCTGATAGCGGCTGTTAAGTTTGCCTTGGCTGCGTTGGATTTCGCGATGCAGTTTATCCCGTTCGATGTCGGTCAGCGGATTGCCGTTCAGGCTGATTTGGTGCAGGTGGCCGCTGCCGTAGTAGAGGTAATCCAGCCGTTGGCCGTTCGGCAGATGGGTGGCGGTGCGGTTACCGTTGGCATCGTAAACATAACGGACGTTGCGGTGGGTGTGTTGCAGAATCAGGTCGTGGTCGGGATTGCGCCAGTCGGTCAGCGGCAGTGCGTTGCTTTGGTCGACTTCGGGGCGGTGGAAACGGAAGCTCTCTTGCAGGATGCGGCCGTTGGCATCGTAGTCGAAACCGGTAATGCTGTGCGGGTCGGCGGCGCGGACTAAGCGGCCTTCGGCATCGTATTGGAACAGGGTTTCCTGCGTGCCGCCCTGTTGGTCGTGGGCCATGCTGGCAATCAATCTGCCGAGCGTGCCGCGCTGGAATTCGGTAATGCGCAGCGGGGTTTTGTCTTTCAGACAGGCTTTGGGATCGGTTTGATGCCTGTCTGAATTTTGGGCGAACAGGTCTTTGAGTACGGCTTCGTTTTCGGCCAGACGACCGTATTCGGTTTGCTGGGTTAATTCGCCGCCTTGGTTGTAATGGTAAGCAGTCAGTTTTTGATCGAAGTTTTATTGTGATAGATATCCTGTTTCATAATCCAATTCTTCATTCTCTAGTAAACTATCCAAAAAATTATATATTAACTCAATATCAACAGTAATTGGCACATTAATTGCATAAAACTTTTCATCAAATGCTTCAAAAGAACAACCTAGCTCTGTTAACCTAGCTAAAACCTGATCTTTTAATTCCTGATCATCATTAAAAAAAATAATCCTAATCGTGCTGTTATTACTATGAACTATAGTCTTTCTATATAAAAAATAGTTTTCTTCTTGCTTTTCAGCGCTTACTATATCTCCTAACGATACTTCTTTACTATAAAATGGTATATTATCAATTTTAAAAAATCCTTCTTTTGTTGGTTCAGCCCAAATACTTTCCATTGATACAGGTGGATAGTCGCCCACAACTTCAAGTCTAAAAAATATTTTTTTCATTCTAAATTTACCTTTTAATCAAACCTTACTTATCACTTTTTGCAAGATTACACACTCTACATAATACTTGACCATTTTCCACAGTACCAGATCCTCCTTTCGCTTTTGCTAATATGTGATCTACATGAGCCTCATTATCGGGAGGAGATTTCCCTTTTTCATGCCTCTTAGGCTCTACAGTCTGTCTACCACATACTCCACAAATCATTTGTCCTTTATTATCAGCCTTATTCTGATCTCGAACTGCTCTTTTCCCCGCTGCAGTAAAATCTTTCCCTTTTCTAGTTCCTTGTTTTTTTAAGTGTCTCTCAAAGCTAGGAATATATTTTTTCGCCAATCCTAAAGGATCAAGCCATGAATTACTATGAAGAGCAAACTGATATAAATTTTCTCCACCGTTCAACCCAATCGGATCCTGATTCACAAACCGCCCGTACTGCGGTTCGTAATAGCGGAAGAAGTTGTAATGCAGCCCCGTCTCTTCGTCGCAATACTGGTTTTGTAATCTGAACGGTTGATGTGCGCCGGTAATGTTGGTTTCTTCGTCCAGCTGCCCCCAGCCTTTGTAATTGCCGAACCAAAGCAGGTTGCCTTCCTTATCCGTCATCTCGCGCGGTATGCCGATTTGGTCGCAGTGGAAATAGTGGGTTTGCTGCGGCTGCTCCGGGTCTTTTGAATCGAAGATTTGCGCCAACGGCTCGTAGCTGTCTTGGTCGGTATAAACGTAAGTATACGTGCCTTTGCCGTTTGTTTCCTGTAGCAGATGGCTGCCGTCCCAGATGAACTCGGTGCGGCTGCCTGCTATCGGCTGCGCTTCTTTCAGACAGGCTTCTTCGCCGAAGATGCGCGGCGGGTCGTTTTCCACCTGCTCTTTGGCTATCCTTCTGCCGATGGCATCGTAGGTATAGCGCCAAGTCTGCTGTTGTCCGTTTTGATGGATTTCGGCTTTAATCAGTTGGTCTTTTAAGTCGTATTGATATTTTTGGATTTCGCCGTTCGGCAGCTCTCGGTAGATTAGGTTGCCGTATTCGTCGTAAACGTATTGGTTGCCTTCATAGTGGGTAACCAGATTGTCTTTAACGCTTTGATCGGCTTTGTCAACGATGTTGTGCGCCGGATCGAAGGCGAAGCGTTGTTCGCCGGCTTGGGTGATGCGGCCGAGTTGATCATAGGCGTAATGGGTAGTACCGAAACGCTGGTCGGTCGATTGGGTCAGGTTGCCGGTTTTGTCGTAGCCGTAGCTGCGTTTAACCGCGGTGATGGTTTGGGCTTTGCTGCCGGTTTCAGACAGGCTTTGCAGCTCGGCGGTTTGTTGTTTCAGCCTGCCCAGCGGATCGAGCTGATAGCGGCTGTTAAGTTTGCCTTGGCTGCGTTGGATTTCGCGATGCAGTTTATCCCGTTCGATGTCGGTCAGCGGATTGCCGTTCAGGCTGATTTGGTGCAGGTGGCCGCTGCCGTAGTAGAGGTAATCCAGCCGTTGGCCGTTCGGCAGATGGGTGGCGGTGCGGTTACCGTTGGCATCGTAAACATAACGGACGTTGCGGTGGGTGTGTTGCAGAATCAGGTCGTGGTCGGGATTGCGCCAGTCGGTCAGCGGCAGTGCGTTGCTTTGGTCGACTTCGGGGCGGTGGAAACGGAAGCTCTCTTGCAGGATGCGGCCGTTGGCATCGTAGTCGAAACCGGTAATGCTGTGCGGGTCGGCGGCGCGGACTAAGCGGCCTTCGGCATCGTATTGGAACAGGGTTTCCTGCGTGCCGCCCTGTTGGTCGTGGGCCATGCTGGCAATCAATCTGCCGAGCGTGCCGCGCTGGAATTCGGTAATGCGCAGCGGGGTTTTGTCTTTCAGACAGGCTTTGGGATCGGTTTGATGCCTGTCTGAATTTTGGGCGAACAGGTCTTTGAGTACGGCTTCGTTTTCGGCCAGACGACCGTATTCGGTTTGCTGGGTTAATTCGCCGCCTTGGTTGTAATGGTAAGCAGTCAGTTTTTGATCGAAGCCGGCTTCGGCGATCAGGCGGTCGAGCGGGTCATAAGAGAAACGATAGCGGGCGCCGTTTTCGTTGGTCAGGCCGATCAGGCGGCGGGCCGGATCGTATTGGTAGCCGAAGGTGTAGCCTAAGGCGTTTTTCCTTTCGGTCGGCAGGCCGTCGGCAGCGTAGCGGTACTCGGTGGTGTGGCCTTCACCGTCGGTGTGGGCAACGAGGTTGCCGGCGGTGTCGTAACTGAAGCGCTCGCGGCTGCCGTCGGGGTAATCCGCCCGAATCAGACGCAGATCGTCGTCGTAATAATATTCGGTATGTTGACCGAGGGCGTCGGTAATTCGGGCCGGCTGGCCTTCGGGGGTGTAGCTCAATCGGGTTTGATAACCGGAGCAGTCGGTAATCAGGTCGGGCTGGTTATTGGTGTTGTAATGGTATTCGGTGGTATGACCCAGCGGGTCGGTCACGGTTTGCAACAGGCCGTTGGGCTGGTAGGCAAAACGGGTGGCGTTGCCTTGCGGGTCGGTGTGGATAATCGGGTTGCCGGCGGCGTCGTAAACGTAACTTGTCAGGTCGCCGTTGGCATCGGTTGATACGCGTAGGCGGTAGCTGTCGTCGTAATCGAAATAGAGCGCGTTGCCGTCGGGGCGGGTAATAGTGGTGACTTGGCCTTCGCGGCTGTATTGGTAGCGTGTGGTGCGGCCTAATGCGTCGGTGTGGGCTGTGAGCCGGCCGAGGCGGTCGCGCTCCATGTTGATGCTGCTGCCGTCGGCCAAAACGTGGCGAATCAGCTCTTGATTGTCGTCGTAATGGTATTGCTCGGTACGGCCGAGCACATCGGTAACTTCGGTGTAGCCTTCATGGTAGGTAAAGCGCCATTCGTGGCCGAGCGACGACCAGTTGCGCAAGACTTTGCCGGTCGGGGTGTAATGGCTGTATTCGTAATAAGAAGTCAGCCCGCCGGCATTGGTATGCGACACCATCAGATTGTTTTTGTAAGTAAAGCTGCGCTTGAGCGCGCCGTCGCGGCCGATAACGCGTAACAAATCGCCCGTTGCCGCATATTCATAGCGAACCAACGGGCGGGCGGGGCGAGCCTTTTCCTCCAAGGCGGGCAACCGATCCAGCAGGGAAACGGAAAGCAGCCGGTAAGCGGGTTGCTCTATGGTGCCGACATTGCCGAAGTCGAGGTAAAACACTCTGCCGTTGCCGTCGATGATGTATTGCGGTAATCCGGTCAGATGATGGTAGATAAAGCGTTGGTGATTGCCGTTGCTGTCTTCCACCGCCACCAAAGGGAAATTCAGACAGGCTTCTCCCTCGGGATCCTCTTCGGATACGACAGCCGGGGCAAATCGCAGCGAAACCGAACCGTCCAGCGAGGTAACGAAATAGTTGCTGCCGTCGCGGGCAAACCAAACCATCTCGGCTTCGAACAACACCGGCTCTTCACCGTCTTCCATATCCGGCATCGGTATCAGCCGCCCCTGCAAATCGATGTAGGCCAAACCGGATTCGGTGCGAATCAGCCGTTGCCCGCCCGGCACGCTCCAGCCTTCGCCCAACCAACCTGCACCGTCTTGGTCGGAATAATAGCTGCGCTGCCAAACCAGCGGTAAAACGCCTTCAAAGGCAAAATCGGTTTCATCCGGCAAAACTTTGATGCCGAGAATCGGGTTGACCGGCAATCCGGCCAGCATACTGGCCTTGCAGGCAGGGCATTTCTTTTTGAGACGACCTTTGTATTTGTTGTTCATATAGAACATGTCGCCTGCCCGGATAATGTATTCGCCGCGGATTTTAACCGAAGAAGAATGGGTCATCGGCCAGGCCGCTTCGCCGGCCGTTTGGCTTAACACACCTTTTTTCCGTGTTCCGGGGCCGGGATGCGGCGGCGGGTCGGCCGGCTCGTCGCCGAATGTTTCTGGAACATAGCTGGCATCAAAGACAAATGCGGGCTTTTTATTAATCTTCACATCTTTCGCAACGGCTTTGGCCTTGCCTAAATCGGTGGTCAGCGGAAAAGGTATCGGCGGCACTTGCGGCGGGGTCGGCGGCATCGGTAGAAAACAGAAGTCGGGCAACATGCACACAACGCGGAAGTCGCTGTCTTTGCGGGCGATTTTTTGGATGGCCATGATGTGAAGATAAGACGGATTAAAGATAAAATTTAGACGGCCTAAAAGAGAAAAAGTTTCATGAAAAATGCGAAACCGGTTGAAGATTAACGGCTTAATCTCCAACCGGTTTTTATCGGCCCACCCGTCAGGTTTTAGGTAGGGTAACTCCGGTTTGCCCCATATATTTGCCGCTTCGGTCTTTATAAGAGGTTTCGCAAATTTCATCGCTTTCGAAAAACAATACCTGCGCCACACCTTCGCCGGCATAAATTTTGGCCGGCAGCGGCGTGGTATTGGAAAATTCCAGCGTAACATAACCTTCCCACTCCGGCTCGAACGGCGTAACGTTGACGATGATGCCACAGCGCGCGTAAGTTGATTTCCCCAAACACACGGTCAGCACGTTGCGTGGGATGCGGAAATATTCCACCGTGCGCGCCAGCGCAAAAGAATTGGGCGGGATAATGCAGCAATCGTCTTCAATCGTCACAAAGTTTTTCGGATCGAAATTTTTCGGATCGACGATGGTACTGTTGATATTGGTAAAAATCTTAAATTCATTGGCGCAACGGATATCGTAGCCGTAGCTGGACGTGCCGTAAGAAATGATTCTGCGGCCGTCTACTTCTTTTACCTGATTCGGCTCGAACGGCTCAATCATGCCGTGCTGCTCGCTCATCCGGCGTATCCATTTATCGGATTTAATGCTCATAGTATTTTCCTTGGTTAAATCGTTTTCAGACAGGCATCGCCAGTTCAGGATGATTTCTGCCATCCGCCCAGATAGCCGACCAATTCATCCAACATGGCGCCGATATTTTCCGTCATCAAAACCTGCGATGCAAAAGCCAAACTGGCGGCATCGTCGCCGTGGCTTTCCGCTTCTTCCTGAAGCACGTCTAAATATTGGATGCGTTTTAAAGTGAAATCCTGCGTCAGAATAAAGGCAATCTGCTCGCGCCATACCAAGCCGAGCTGGGTAACGGTTTTGCCGTTTTTCACATGCTGCACCACTTCATCGGCGGTCAAATCCTGTTTCGACACTTTTACCGTAGGCGCCACATCGCCGCTGCCTTTCAGCTCGCAGTCGCTATCCAGCTCGAAGCCGCCCTCGCAAGCCCCGCGCAACAGCCATTCGGTCATCAAACTGGCCGGCGATTGTTGGGTATTCGGCAAACGCGCTTCCAAGCCGCCGAGCGCTTCACGCAGCTTGGTCAGCAGCCCTTCCGCTTTGTTGGCGGAAGCGTTGTTGACCAGCAGATAGCCGCGCCGTGTATCGAATACCGCTTGCACGCGCCCCGAGCGGGTAAAGGCGCGCGGTAATAAATCGTCGGTAATCTGCTCTTTCAGCTCCTGCTTTTCTTTGCGCCCGACATTGCGCGCTTCGGCGTTTTGGATTTCCGCTACTTTTTCATCCAGAATATCGCGAATAACGCCAGCCGGCAGCACTTTTTCTTCTTTTTTCAAAGCAACGCGCCAAGTGTTTTCAGCCGGAAACACCGCTTCCGGCGAAAAAGAAACCGGTGCGGCAAAGCCTTCGCTAAACCAGTCTAACCCTGCACAAGGCGTAAACTCTGCCTCGCCCAGTTTATCTGCCAATGTTTCCAGTGTTGGCAGTTTTTCCGGAGTGAGGGAATAAAAACTGATTTGCTTAAACCACATAACGCATGCTTTCTTTAAAGTTGTTTTCAAAGCGGTCTATTATATAGTGAATAAACCCAATCATTCCACTGCATCGGGCTTTCGACGTGATTTCCGTAACAACGCTACCCGCCCTGCTCCGTTATTTTTAATCATTCGCCGTTTTACCTCCTAATTTTGCTGCTCACGCGCAGTAAAATGCCTGTCTGAAACAGGTTTTCAGACAGGCATTTTATTTGCCATAATGCTTTTCATCACCAGCATCAAAACGAATTTTTCAATGCCCTCAAGGCAGCAAATATTTCCGCTTCATCGTTTAACACGGTTTCCGATAAGGCTTCCACCCGCTTGGCCAAAGCTGCGTTGCCGGTTCTTAAAAAAGGATTGACCCGCCGCTCGTGCGCTAGGGTTACGGGCAGCGTCGGCTTAGATTTTTCAGCCAAAGCAAGTGCCTCAATCGCCGGCTGATTATCCGGTTCGATATGGATGGCAAAGCACAAGTTTGATGCCGTGTATTCGTGCGCGGGATAAAACAAAGTATCGGCAGGCAAACTGTTGAAACGTTGCATGCTGCCGTAAAGCTGCGCTACCGTGCCGGTAAACACGCGACCGCACCCGGCACTGAATAAAGTATCGCCGCAAAATACATGATAACGGCCGGAAAGCAGCAGCAAATACGCCAGATGCCGGCCGGTATGACCGGGCACATACCAGACACGGGCAGTTTCACCGCAAAAACCCACTTCGCTGCCTTCCGCCACATAATCGGTTGCCGCCGCAATGTCGTCATTGCCATACACTTTGCATTCTGGAAAGAGGCGGCGCAAATCCGCTATCCCGTCGATATGGTCGTGATGATGGTGGGTAATCCAAATTTGGCGCAAAACCAAGCCATGCTGAGCTAAATAAGCCGCTACCGGCGCGGCTTCGCCCGGATCAACGCACACCGCTTCATTGCCCGACCGAATCAGCCAGATATAGTTGTCGCTTAACGCAGGAATCGGTACAATCTGCATAAAGCTAACCTTTCAACAGCCAATCTTGCAGGCCGATAAGCGTTTTAGCGTCTTCGATTTCGCCGTTTTGCAAGGCTTGCAACACTTCTTGCCGACTCAATACCACGGTTTCCACAAATTCATCCTGATCCGGTTGCAGATTGCTGGTTTCGCTCACATTAATCGCACGGTAGAGATACATTTTCTCATCGCAAAAGCCGGGAGCAGTATAAAAAACTCTCACCAACTCAACCCGCTCGGCGGCAAACGGCGTTTCTTCCGCCAACTCGCGCAAGGCGCATAATGCCGGATCTTCACCCGCCTCCAACTTGCCGGCCGGCAATTCCAGCATAGCCTTGCCGCAGGCATAACGCCATTGCCGCACGAAAATCACTTTGTCATCCGACGTAACCGCCAACACGCAGGCCGCGCCGGGATGACGTATCACAACCCGATGGCTTTCATTGCCGTTGGGCAGGCGCACTTTATCTCTGGCAATCGATACGAAAGTACCTTGAAAAATCGGTTCCGAACCAATTTGGGTTTCGGTTAAATCCATCAGCCCATCCTTTTCAACTCATGTTTTCAGACAAGCATTGTATACCCAAGCCTGCCTTACAACAAACGCTGTTCGGCAAACGATACCGCCTCAGCCGAGGTAATCACAAAATGATCCAGCAAAACCACGTCAACCAATGCCAAAGCCGCTTTCAGCCGACTGGTAAACGCGATATCCGCCGCCGAAGGTTCGGGCGAACCGCCGGGATGGTTATGCGCGATAATCATGCCGCTGGCGCCGTTATCCAGCGCCAATTTAACCACTTCGCGCACATAAACCGTATTTTCAGCCACCGTTCCTCGCGCCAGCTCCACCGATTTGATCAGCTGGTTATGCCCGTTAAGTAACAACGCCAAGGTGATTTCCACCTGCTCCCGCCCTAGATGCAAACGGAGAAAATCGGCCACCGCCTGCGATTGGCCGAATACCGGCGCTTGTTGCAATTCCTCGCCCAACACCCGCCGACCAACCTCTTTTACCACAGCGAATTGAGTGTAACTCGCCAGCCCCATGCCTTTATGTTTGGCCAACGATTTTGCATCCGCATTCATCAACCGACCTAAGCTGCCGAATTCCTGCAATAAATAGCGCGCCAAATCCACCGCGCTCATGCCCTTCGTGCCTACCCGCAGCAAAATGGCCAGCAATTCCGCATCGCTTAACGCTGCCGCTCCGCTCGCTAATAATTTTTCCCGCGGCCGCTCGCCCTGCGGCCAGTTTTTGATGCTCATAATCGTTTTCCCATTTTAAAATCATTTTAAACAATAGTTTCTCAAGTAAGTTTATCCAAAAAAGCGCCTGATGCAAACCGCTATGATGTTGTAAACGCTGCAAGAGAAATGCCTGTCTGAAAAGCCATACAGGTTTTTTCAGACAGGCATTGGCGTTTAAATAAATGTGAAGTAAAATCCGTTGAAACAAATTCAAAGGAATGTCCATGACCAGCAAACTGCAAGCCCCCACCGAGCTACCCGATTCTTCCGACTTACGCGCCGTTTTGGCTTACAACATGCGCCTGTTCCGCGTTAATAAAGGCTGGTCGCAAGAAGAGCTCGCCCGCCAATGCGGGCTCGACCGAACTTATGTTTCGGCAGTGGAACGCAAACGCTGGAACATTGCGCTTTCCAATATCGAAAAAATGGCGACCGCACTCGGCGTGCCTGCTTACCAATTGTTGTTGCCGCCCGAAGCCAGACTGGCCATGATAGGATAAAAAATGCCTGTCTGAAAAATTCAGACAGGCATTTTTTACAAGTGGGCGGCTATCCCAAACCGATGGCGCCAACCACCTGCACCACGATGATTTTCAGAATCGTCATCGACGGGAAAATCATCGCATAGCCGATATCCGGCTTATCGGTGCCGAGCGTGCGGCTGGTAAACGCAAGAATCGCAGGATTGCCGGTTGCGCCGGATACCACGCCGGCAGCCAAGTCAAACGGAATTTTGAACACATAAACCGTCAGTATCAATACGGCAATGGTCAATACCGCAGCCAACAGCGCGGCCAGCAGCAAATAAGTCAGGCCGTTTTGGGAAACCGTGTTGACGAAGGTCTGGCCGGAAGACATGCCCACCTGAGCCAAAAACAAAGTCAGCCCGAAATTGCGGATGGCCAAATTGGCCTGAATCGGCATCGACCACACAAACCGGCCGGTGCGCCGCCGCATACCCAGAAACAGCGCAACCACCAGCAAACCGGCAAAACCGAAAGTGAAGCGACCCAAGCCCGGCAGATATAAAGGAATCGCGCCTACGGCCAAACCCAATGCCGCGCCCACACCGACCGAAGCAAACCCCAGTTCGCCGCCGGCTCGTACCGAATCGCCGAACACGCGGCGCAAATCGCGGATGTTTTCGATGGCAGCCAAAAGACCGATCTGATCGCCCAATTCAAGGCGTAAATCAAGGTTGGTGGTGATGTCTTCATCATTGCGGCGCAAATGCAAAATGCTGGTTTCAAATTTCAGCATCTGCTTGACTTCGCGTATGGTTTTGCCCGACATATTAGGGTTTGAAACGAACAAGCGCAGATAATCGAGCTCGCCGTAGCTGCGGCGGAAAGTATCGCCCACACGCACCCCGATCATTTTTTCCGCTTCTTCCATCACCTTGCCGTCGACACCGGTAATCAACACCACGTCGTTCAGCGCCAATTCGCCGTGCACTTCGGCCGAGTGGGTCTGACCATCGCGGCTCACGGTAGAAGCATCGACCCCTTTCGGCAGCCAATTCGACAATTCCTCCAGCGTTTTACCCACCACATAAGCATTCTCAACCCGAACCGCATACATTTGCAGCGAAATCCGCTCCTGCGGCGCAATTTTCGGCTTGAACCATGCGTTATACAGCCCCAAAATCAGAATCGGTATCGCCACACCCAACGGATAAGCAACCGAATAGCCGGTTGCCGGAATGCTGTCGCCCGTTACCGCCATCGCCGCTTGCAAGGCCGACGTACTGGTGCCGGCGCCGGCAAACGCGCCCATCGCTTCAGGCAACGCCACGCCGGGCATAAATTTTACCGCCAGCAGCATCGCACCCAATGCCAGCAAAACGCCGATAATCGAAGCCAGATTGGAGCGGATGCCCTCTGGGCTGGTCAGGCCTTTAAAAAAGTGGGCGCCGTAGGCAATGCCGACGCCGTAAAGAAACAGCAGCAAGCCTAATGCACCCACCGTATTGGGCAAGGCGGATTTGGGCGCCAACGCGCCAATCGCCAGCCCGACGAACAATACCGCTCCCGACCCGAGGGAAAACCCCTTAATGCTTACCGCACCCAATCCGTAGCCCAACGCAATGGTAATAAACAGCGCCAGCAACGGCTGAGAGGCGAGAAACTCTGCAATCGCCGTCATACTTCGACTCCTAATCATTATAGATAAAGAAATTTTACTACAATCAACTAAGTCAAACTATGCCGCAATCACCAATATTTGCGTTTAAGCAAATATTTAATGTAGTTAAGTTTCAATTATGCTGAAATTTTCTGAAAATATGTTCAGACAGGCATAGATTTTATGCCCGAATCAAATCATCCAGATAAGCGCGCAGCTTCGGTTCGTCTAAATGCCAATGGCAAATTTCCGTTTCCCCATGCAGCAAAACCGGCACCAGTTCGTTATATTTTTCTTCCAGAGCGGCATCGTCGTCCACATCGAATTGCGCCAGCTCAAACCCGTATTCCGGTTGCAGCCGCAACAATTCATCACGCATCTTATGACAAAGGCTGCAATATTCGCGAAACATAAGCGTCAGCTTCATTTTCCATCCGTTTCCAATTTCAAGCGAGCTCCCTAATCAGCCCAATATAAACAATTCGTTGCCATGCCGCTTCAGCCAAGCTTTCGCTGCGGCGGTGTGCGGCGTTAAACCGTCAACCAAAGCCCAAAATTTCGGGCTGTGATTGGCTTGGCGCAAATGGCAAAGTTCATGAATGCAGACATAATCCAACACAAAATCCGGCGCGCCGATTAATCGCCAATTCAAGCGTATGCCGGTGCGCGCACGGCACACGCCCCAAAAAGTTTTCGCATCGGATAAAGCCGTTGCCGCTGGTTGGAATCCCGTGCTTTCCGCATGGCAACGCAAACGCGGCAGTAAAACCTCTTCTGCCCGCGCCTTC
Source organism: Neisseria sp. (assembly GCF_030527965.1). Taxonomy (GTDB): domain Bacteria; phylum Pseudomonadota; class Gammaproteobacteria; order Burkholderiales; family Neisseriaceae; genus Neisseria. The sequence continues at coordinate 28,143 of NZ_JAUMZU010000001.1, read as the reverse complement.
AGATAGCGGCTGAAATGGCCTTTTTGCGCCGCCGGATTACCGCGCGGCAGCAAAAAGCGCTTTTCCGACAGCCCAATAAAAGCCTCATCATGTTCGCCCAAACCATAACGTTCGCCGCGATACCACACATAGGCAGGCAGGCCTTCCCTTGCAGCAGGCATCTCGCGCGACAACAAATCCAATACATGATGCTCGTTTTGCAGCAGCCACGCCATCAAACGGCTCTCGCTGAGAAAAGGCGGAATGTTCACGCTGATTGCATCGGCCGAAACCGGCCGCATAATGATATTTTTCTTCGCGCTGCGCTTAAGCTGCAAAGCAATGCGTCGCCCGTTTTGTAGAGTATGTGTTTTTTGAACCATATTTTGAAACACCCGATGCCTGTCTGAAAGACAGAAGCATGAATTTTGCTTGACCCTGCCACCCAAACCCTCTATTATCTGCCCTCACATTTTCGAAGCCATCGTCTTCAGCCAACTGTGCGCCTATCTTCAAGATAAGGCTTTTCTTTTGGGTTTCCCGCCGAGCGGCGAAACCATCCGATTGCAGGTTGTCGCCGATGTTAACACAAGCCGCCGCGCTTGCGACAACCTTTAAAGCCATCCCTCTTTATCCCAGCTTCAGGCCACCCACTTTGCGGGCGGAAGGCATTGTTGCCGTTTTTAGGAACCTCATGTCCATTAAATTCAGCGATTTACTGCACGATAAAAACATTCTTTCCGCCCTTAAAACAGAAGGCTACGAATCACCCACACCGATTCAAGCCCAAGCCATTCCCGCCGCGCTGGATGACCGCGACATTATGGCGGGCGCACAAACCGGCTCCGGCAAAACAGCCGCTTTTCTGCTTCCCACCCTGCAACGCCTGACCAAACGCAGCGAAAAACCCGGCAACGGTCCGCGCGCATTGGTGCTGGCGCCTACCCGCGAGCTCGCCGCGCAAGTGGAAAAAAACGCGCAGGCTTATGCGCGCAACATGAAATGGTTCCGCACCGTAACCGTGGTGGGCGGTGCTTCGTTCGGCCAGCAGATTCGCGCGTTAAACAAACCGGTTGATTTGGTGGTGGCCACGCCTGGCCGTCTGATGGATTTGATGCGCAGCGGCAAGGTCGATTTCAACCGCTTGGAAGTTCTGATTCTCGACGAAGCCGACCGCATGCTCGACATGGGCTTTATCGACGACATCGAAACCATTGTCGCCGCCACCCCCGAAAGCCGCCAAACGCTGCTCTTTTCCGCCACATGGGACGGCGCCGTAGGCAAATTGGCACGCAAACTAACCAAAAATCCCGAAGTCATCGAAATCCAACGCGTTGATGATCAAGGGAAAATCGAAGAGCAATTGTTATATTGCGACGACAAACGCCATAAAGACCGCTTGCTCGACCATATCTTGCGCGATGCCAACATCGACCAATGCGTGATTTTCACCTCAACCAAAGCGATGACCGAAGTATTGGCCGACGATTTATACGAAAAAGGCTTCGCCTCCAACTGCCTGCACGGCGACATGCCGCAAGGCTGGCGCAACCGCACGCTGATGGACTTGCGCAAAGGCCGCTGCAAAATTCTGGTTGCCACCGATGTAGCCGCACGCGGAATCGACGTTCCTACCATTACCCACGTTATCAATTACGATCTGCCCAAGCAATCGGAAGATTACGTTCACCGCATCGGTCGTACCGGCCGCGCCGGAAGAACTGGCCTTGCCGTTAGCTTTGCCGAAGTGGGCGAACACGTCAAAGTGCACAAAATTGAAAAATACATCGGCCGCAAACTGCCCGAAATGACCATCGAAGGCTTGGAGCCGACCCGCAAACGTAGCAAGCCGGGCAGCGGCAAGCCCAAAGGAAAAGGCGGCTGGCGCGATAAAAACGACGGCGCGGGCAAAGACAAAAAATGGGGTCGTAAAGACGGCGGCTTCAAAAACAAAGATGGTTTCAAAAAAAACAAGAAAACCGACGGCGCACCGGCAAAAAAACACGGCCGTGACAAAACCAAAGCCTAAATAGAACATGCCTGCCTGAAAAACCATTTTCAGACAGGCACTTCTTCATTATTCCATGCTGCAAAAAAACCGGCTTACCGATATAATCAAATTTACCTCTCATTATGGAAAAACGCATGAAACACGCTCTGATTACAGCCTTATTATTTACTGCCGCTCTGCCCGCTGCCCATGCAGAAATCTACACCTGCATCGACCGCAGCGGCAATAAAATCTACACGCAAGATGCCCGTTCGGCCAACTGCCAGAAAGCCGATATCGGCCGCCTTGACGTTTATTCATCCCTACCGGCCAAACCGGTCAATTACACGCCGCCGGCCGCGCCGCAAGAATCCCCCCAAGAAAACGCCGATTATCAAGCCGCGCAGAAAAAATTGGCCGATGCCCAAAAAGCACTGGAAGAAGGCAAGAAAGTACGCTATGGCAACGAACGCAACTACGCGCGCTATCTGCAACGCATTGCCGGTTTGGAAGCCGACGTGAAAAAAGCCCAAAACGACTTAAACCAGGCAGGCGGTAGCAATTCGACCCATAATGCCAACCCCTCGCCTATTTCACAATAAACATATTCAAAAATAATCTTTAAATCCAAAGCCGAATGCCTGTCTGAAAATGTTTTCAGACAGGCATTTCTCATAAATAATCAATATAACCAAATCATCTTTAATTAAAGCAAACCATTCTTTCCCTTTTCCTGTCGCAGTTATTAAAGTATCCCGTATTTTCCACATACCAAAACGATGATAACCAAGGAACACCCATGACAGCTCAAGACCCGCGCGCCAAACTGCCCGACGCCCCCTTAGCCGACAACGAGCGGCTCAAAGGCCAGAGCCATTATCTCGAAGGCACCATCACCAAAGACCTTTCCGACGGTCTAACCGGCGGTTTCAACGGCGACAATTTCCAGCTTATCCGCTTTCACGGCATGTATGAGCAAGACGACCGCGACATCCGTGCCGAACGCGTCGAACAAAAGCTCGAGCCGCTGAAAAACGTCATGCTGCGCTGCCGTCTGCCCGGCGGCATCATCCAGCCCAAGCAATGGCTGGGCATAGACGAATTTGCCACCGAACACACCTTATACGGCTCCATTCGCCTCACCAACCGCCAAACCTTCCAATACCACGGCGTATTAAAAGAAGACATCAAATCCATGCACCAATGGCTGCACAAACTTGGCCTCGATTCCATCGCCACCGCCGGCGACGTCAACCGAAACGTGTTGTGCACCAGCAATCCGGTCGAAAGCAATCTGCATAAAGAAGCCTACGAATGGGCCAAAAAAATCAGCGAACACCTGTTGCCCAAAACCCGTGCCTACGCCGAAATCTGGCTCGACGGCGAAAAAGTGCAATCCACCGAAACCATGCCCGCCACGCCGCTGAAAGATTCCGTTAAAAGCGGCGACGCAACCGAACCGGTGCTCGGCAAAAACTACCTGCCGCGCAAATTCAAAACCACCGTCGTCATTCCCCCGCACAACGACGTCGACCTCCACGCCAACGACTTGAATTTCATCGCCATCGGCGAAAAGGGCAAACTGATAGGCTTCAACGTTTTGGTTGGCGGCGGCCTTTCCATGGAACACGGCAACACCAAAACCTACCCCAACACCGCCATCGAATTCGGCTTCATTCCATTGGAAAAAACGCTCGATTGCGCCGCCGCCGTGGTATCCGTTCAACGCGACTGGGGCAACCGCAGCGACCGCAAAAACGCCAAAACCCGCTACACCCTGCAACGCGTCGGCGTAGACGTATTCATCGCCGAAGTGGAAAACCGCATGGGCGCCCAATTCCAACCCATTCTTCCCTATGAATTCACCTCGCGCGGCGACCGCATCGGCTGGGTGCAGGGCGAAGATAAAAAATGGCATCTGACACTATTTATCGAAAATGGCCGCCTGCTTGATTACCCGGGTCGACCGCTCAAAACAGGCATGCGCGAAATCGCCAAAATCCACAAAGGCGACTTCCGCCTGACCGCCAACCAAAACCTGATTGTGGCCAATGTACCCGAACGCGACAAAGCCAAAATCGAAAAAATCGCCCGCGAACACGGCCTGATCAGCGATGCGATTACCCCTCAACGTGAAAACAGCATGGCCTGCGTTTCCCTGCCGACCTGCCCGCTGGCCATGGCCGAGGCCGAACGCTTCCTGCCGCAATTCACCGACAAAATCGATGCCTTGTTTGCCAAACACGGCCTGTCTGAAGAGCATATCGTTTTGCGTGTTACCGGCTGCCCCAACGGCTGCGGCCGAGCCATGCTGGCCGAAATCGGGCTGGTCGGCAAAGCTGTCGGCCGCTACAACCTATACGCGGGCGGCAACCGCGCCGGCACCCGTATTCCGCGCCTGTTCAAAGAAAACATTACCGAGCCGGAAATTCTCGAAATCATCGACAATTGGCTGACCGGCTGGGCTTCGGATCGTGAAAACGGCGAAGGCTTCGGCGATTTCGCCGTACGTACCGGCATCGTTAAACCGGTTCTCGACGCCCCGCGCGACTTCTGGGCCGTATAAGCGCCGGCAAAACCAAAATGCCTGTCTGAAAAACCGCACTTGATTTTCTCGTGTGCTTTTTCAGGCAGGCATTTATTTATCTAACAAGCCAATAATCGATTAGAACGCCGTTCAAACCATCTTATCCAACCGGTTGATTCGTTCGACGCTGCATCTTCTTTCATTACTGCTTTAAACAAAATCGTTTTTCAATACTACGCGATAACGCGCTTTGCCGTCGCGTACATGTTGCAAAGCATCATTAATGCGAGACATAGGGAAAGTCTCCACAATTGGTTCGACTTTCTTACGCGCGGCAAAATCCATCATGGTACGCAGATGAATCGGCGCGCCGGTTGGCGAACCCGCCACGGATTTTGCACCCGGAATCAACGAAAAAGCACTGATATTCATCGGCTCCAGCACCGCGCCGACCACGTGCAGCTTGCCTTCGGGCTTCAGCAAAGTCATGTAGGCATTCCAATCCAGCGGCACGTTTACAGTCGACACAATCAAATCCAAGCTGTTTTGTGCCGCGGCAAACGCCTCGGGCTGGGTCGAATTGAGCACATGATGCGCCCCCATGGCGCGGATTTCATCGTATTTGGCCGGATTTGAGCTGAACGCGGTCACTTCGCAACCCCATGCGTTGAAAAAGCCCAAAGCGATATGGCCCAGCCCGCCCACGCCTATCACACCCACTTTATGGCTGGCATTAATGCCGTGTTGCAGCAAAGGCTGGAATACAGTAATCCCGCCGCACAACAAAGGCCCGGCTTTAGAATAATCAATGCCATCAGGCATAGGAATCACCCATTGCCATTGCGCGCGCACTTTATCGGCAAAGCCGCCCATACGGATAACGGTAGGCACGGCGGTGGCGCAAGTATGCGAATTGCCGCCGATACACGGATCGCAATGCTGGCAGGATTCCGCCGTCCAGCCCACACCCACCATCTGGCCGACTTTCAAGCCTTTTGCCCCCGCGCCCAGCGCAGTAATTTCGCCGATAATTTCGTGCCCCGCCACCAGCGGGTAATGGCTCATGCCCCATTCGTTGTCGATCATTGAAATATCGGAGTGGCAGATGCCGCAGTAGTGCACCTTGATTTCCACTTCATCGTTTTTCAGCGCACCGGCATCGTAATCATAGTGTTCTAATGCGGCATGCGGCGCCGAGGCCGCATAAGCGCGAATCATATTTTGTGACATAGCGTGTCCTCTCTATATAATTAGGATTTGATTAAAACGATTTGAGGTATGAATAAGCCGTTTCCGGTTTGAGTATTATTTTTCTTCACCAAGAATCATCGAGCCGACGCCTTTGTCGGTAAAGATTTCCAGCAGCAAGGCATTTAAAACGCGCCCGTCAATGATGTGCACCGCTTTAACGCCGTTGCAGGCTGCTTCCACTGCCGAGCTGATTTTAGGCAACATGCCGCCGTAGAGCGTACCGTCAGCCACCAAATCATCGATTTTGCGCGGCGTAAGGTTGGTTAGCAAATTGCCTTCTTTATCCATCACGCCGGTGATGTTGGTCATCATAATCAGCTTTTCCGCATCCAATTCTTCCGCCAACCGCCCGGCTACCAAGTCGGCATTGATATTGAATGCTTCCCCTTGCCGGCCGACGCCGATGGGCGCAATAACGGGAATATAACCGCCGCGTACCATCTCTTTAATCAAAGTGGCGTCAATGCTTTCGATGATGCCCACTTGGCCGATGTCCACGCCATTGCGCTCGGGTGTGTTGATAAACAATTTTTTCGCCCGGATAAAATGGTTGTCGCGCCCGCTGATGCCGACGGCCTTGCCGCCGTTTTGGTTCAACAAGGAAACAATCTCTTTGTTAACATGGCCGCCCAGCACCATCTCGACAATATCCATCGTTTCCGCATCGGTTACCCGCATGCCCTGCACGAATACGCCTTCTTTACCCACCTTCTGCAGCATTTCGTTAATTTGCGGGCCGCCGCCATGCACGATAACCGGATTGATGCCCACCAACTTCAGCAAAGTAACGTCTTTGGCGAAGCCTTCTTTCAGCCGCTCTTCCGTCATGGCATTGCCGCCGTATTTAATCACGAAGGTGCTGCCGGAAAAACGGCGGATGTAAGGCAGGGCCTCGCCCAGAATATTGGCTTTTACGGTAGGGGGAATGTTTTCGCGTTCCATAGCTGCGGCTTTCTTACGGGTTTTCAGACCCGGCCATTATGCCATATAAACCGCAATGCCTGTCTGAAACGGCTTTTCAGACAGGCATTGCATTACAGCGCAACCTGCGGCTTACTTCAGGAAATTGTGCATCACGATGCGCGCGATGTCGTCCAAACCGAAACCATCGGCATCGGCGGCATTGCCGTTCGGTGTCAGGCTGTCAACGATTTGCGGAAGATATTGCGACAAAAGACTACCGGCCTGCGCGCTGTCCACACCCACCGCAGAAGCGGCTTTTTCCAAAGCACCGCTACCCAAGGCATCTTGAATCTGCGAAGCCGATACGGTCTCATTGCTGCTTTGGCTGGAAACCCAAGAGTTCAGCGCATCGCCCAAACCGCCCTGTTGAAGCTGGTTAAGCAGATTGCCTGCGCCGCCGTTTTGCTGCACAAGCTGCATCACCAGTTGCAGCGCAGTATTCTGGCTGCCGTCTCCGCCGCCGATGGCGGACGTGGCCGCACCAATCAAAGAATCCATCAAACCCATTTACGGTTTCCTTTTCTAAAACGTGTTAAAAACCCAGCCATTCTAACCGCAACCGCCACGATGATTGGCCGTTTTAACCTGATTTAGCAGCTTAATGTATGTTGTTATCATAACCGTACCGTCTTTAAAAAATGCCTGTCTGAAAATGTTCAGACAGGCATTTAATGATGATCTCAAACTCAAACGATTCACATTGAATTAAGCCTCTTTGCCGTTAAAAAACTCAATCGCACCACCCTCAAACAAACCCTGCAAAATCGCCTGCGCCGCCACTTGGTCAAGCACCGCCTTCTGGCGGCGTCCGCGCACCTGAGCTTCTTTTAATAGCCCTTCCGCATAAACCGACGACAAACGCTCATCCACCCAATACACCGGCAGCCCATAACGCCCGTGCAAGCGGCGACCAAATTTACGCGACAAACGGGTCAGTTCGTGTTCCGTGCCGTCGGTATGTGTCGGCAAACCGACGGCAAAATAGCTCGGTTGCCACTCCTGCACCAGTTTATCGATAAGAATCAGCTTCGCCTCATTACTGTTTCCGGTTACCGTAGCAATCGGATGCGCCAAACCGATTTCCGCATCGCCTTGCGCCACGCCGATGCGCACCTCGCCGAAGTCAAACGCCAATACCGTGCCCGTCGGCACACGCATCGGCTCAAGCATGACCCGCCCCGCCCATCAGCGTCTGCATCGACACACCCAGTTTCGATAAAGCCGCCTCGTAACGCGCCGAATGGGGCAAATCAAACAAAATCTGCTGATCGGCCGGCACGGTCAGCCAGGCATTATCCATCAATTCCTGTTCCAGTTGGCCTTTACCCCAGCTTGAATAACCGATGGTAATCAGAGCTTTATCAACATTCTCCGACAAACTGAGTTTTTCGATGATGTCGCGCGAAGTAGTCATGGCAATACGATCATTAACCGCCAAACTGCTTTGCCACGACCCTATCGGCGTATGCACAACAAAGCCGCGGTCTATCTGCACCGGCCCGCCCATCATGACCCATTCGCTTTTAAAACGCTCAGGCGTTTCCCTACCCGCCGCCTCGAATACCAAATCCATCGTTACCGGGGAAGGCTTGTTAACAATCACGCCCAGAGCGCCTTCTTCGTTGTGCTCGCACAAATAAATCAGGCTGCCTTCGAAAAAAATATCTTCCATCGAAGGCGAAGCAATCAGAAAATGGTCGGTCAAATTCATTTCAGGTTTCATGAACGTCACGAATCAAAGGATTTAAATAATGCAGGCTATATGGGTATCAATCATCGAAATACAAGAGCAAAAATCTGCACAACACATCATCTCACACTCTCCCCCAAAAGCGTAAATCGGCTATAATCCGAACAATCCGTCTACTCAGAAAAACCGCACGAAGCCGCCATGCAACCGAAAAAACTGCTGCTTGCCACCCTTCTATGCCTGAGCCTCCCAGCCTTCGCCGAGCCTCCCAAGCAGGAATTGCGCGATGTCAGGGAAGCCATCAGCAGCGCCCAAAACGACCTCAAACAAAAACAGGCCGCCCACCAGCGTGCGCAGGCGGCACTCAAAGCCAGCTTGGCCGCATTGGAAAAAGCCCGCAAAGAGCTGGCCAGCCTTACCCAGCAGCAAAATATCGTATGGAACCGGCTGCAAAAATTACAAAACGAATTAGAACAAGTCAAAACCGAAGTAACCGGCACCAAAGCACAAGTCAGCCGCTTGTTGGCCAGTCATTATAAAAACCGCCGCCCCAATTCCATCTCGCTGTTCCTGAAAAATGCCGAACCCGGTCAAAAAGCGCGTTATCTCGAATATATAAAACACGTTAACGAAGCCAACGAAAAAGTTATCCAGAATCTCGTCAAACAGCAGGGCGAACTCGAAACACATGAAAAAGCCATTGATGCCGAGCTGACCCGCCTCAAAAAACTCAAAGCCGCCAAACAGGCCGCACTTGGCAAACTCGGCAAAACACACAGCCAAGCGCAACAGCAAAGCAGTGAGCTGAATAACCAAATCGACAACCAAACACGAAAAATCGCCGCCCTGCGCGACGACGAACGCCGTTTAAACAATCTGCTTGCCGACATCGCGCGCCGCCATGCCGCAAACCAAAAAGCGAAAGCGCAAAATCGTAAAAAAGCCGCACAAGCACGCCTAGCCCAATCCAACAAAACCAAGCCGACTCAACCGAAATCCCAAAGCCATACACCCGCTACAGGCAATCTGACCGCCGAAGATCGTTCGCTTTCCGGCACCGATCAAAGCCAGTCCGGCGCATTCAGCCGTATGCAGGGGCGCTTGCAAAGGCCGGTTGGCGGCAGTATCGCCGGGCGCTTCGGCCAAGCCCGGCCTAATGGCGGCTCTTGGCGCGGCGTTTTCTTCGCCACCCCGCCAACCGGCGTTGCCAGCATTGCCTCCGGCACGATAGCCTATGCCGGTTCGCTGCCCGGTTACGGCAATACGGTGGTCGTCGATCACGGCAGCAGCTACCTCAGCGTTTACACTGGTTTAAGCAGTATAGCCGTTGGCGGCGGCGCCCGTGTCGGCGCGGGCAGCATCCTTGGCACCAGCGGCACGCTGCCTTCCGGCGAACAAGGCCTGTATCTGGAAATACGCTATCGCAACCAACCGATGAACCCGCTCTCATGGATAAGATAAGTGTAAACGGTTTGTTATCATTTTTTTACCCGTGATGAGTTGCCCCTATAAAGTAAATCCAATAAAGTTCCACACTTTGACACAACCTTCTCCGAAGATTGGAAAGAAAGAGAAAGCAAAAAGAAATGGCTAATTCTACTCTGAAAAAAGTCGCACTCTACACACTAGGCGCCTTCAGCGGCGTGGCACTGAGCTTAAGCGTACAAAGCTATGCTGCACAAAAAGACAATCAAAGCGCCCTGCCCGTTCAATCTATCCGCACAATGGCCGAAGTATACGGTCAAATCAAAGCCAATTATTATCAAGACAAAACCGACGAGGCTCTGCTCGAAGGCGCCATGAAAGGCATGGTTGCCGGGCTTGACCCCCATTCGGAATTCATGAATAAAAAAGACTACACCGATCTGAAAGAATCCACTTCGGGAGAATTCGGCGGCTTGGGCATGGAAATCGGTGCGGAAGACGGCTTTGTTAAAGTCATTGCACCGATTGAAGACACACCGGCAGAACGCGCCGGCGTGAAAAGCGGCGATTTCATTGCCAAAATCGACGGCGTATCCACCCGCGGCATGACCGTATCTGAAGCGGTCAAAAAAATGCGCGGCAAACCGGGCACCCCGATTACCATCACATTATCGCGTAAAGACGTTACCAAGCCGATTACCGTCAAAATCATCCGCGCCATCATCAAAGTAAAAAGCGTGCGCTACAAATTATTGGAGCCGGGCTACGGTTATGTTCGCATCAGCCAATTCCAAGAGCGCACCGTCGCAGCGCTGAACGATGCACTCAAAGCATTGGATAAAGAAAACAAAGGCCCGCTTAAAGGCCTTATCATCGACTTGCGCGACGACCCGGGCGGCTTGTTAAACGGCGCGGTAGGCGTATCGGCCGCTTTCCTTAAAGAAGGTCAATCGGTTGTTAGCACCAAAGGCCGCGACGGTAAAGAAGGCATGAAACTTTCAGCCACCAAGCAAGATTACATGACCAGCGCCGGCCATGATCCGCTCAGCGGCATACCGGCGGAAATGAAAAACATCCCGATTACGCTATTAACCAACTCCGGTTCCGCCTCTGCTTCCGAAATCGTTGCCGGCGCACTGCAAGATCACAAACGCGCCGTCATCGTCGGCACGCAAAGCTTTGGCAAAGGTTCCGTGCAAACCGTATTGCCGCTTTCCAACGGCGGCGCAGTCAAATTGACCACCGCCCTTTACTACACGCCGAACGACCGCTCGATTCAAGCTCAAGGCATCGTGCCGGATGTAGAAGTGAAAGACAAAAAACGCCTGTTTGAAAGCCGCGAAGCCGATTTGGCCGGCCACATCGGCAACCCGACCGGCGGCAAGGAAGTAAACGGAAATATATTCGAAGAAGCCGCTTCTTCCGCCTCGCCGAAAAATGCAAAGGAAGAGAAAGAAGATCTCTCTTCCCGCCGCGAGCCCAATCCGGCTAAAGACGAGCAGCTGAAAAAAGCCTTGGAATTAGTCAAATCGCCGGCTCAATGGCAAAAATCCTTGGGCTTGGCCGCTAAAAAACCGGCGCCGAAGAAAAACGAGGATAAAGAAGATAAAGAATAACGCACTTGGTTATTAAAAAATGCCTGTCTGAAAATTTCAGACAGGCATTTCGCTTATAATAAAGATTCAATTCAAAAGGAGAGCCGAGATGAAAGTCTATACAGCAGAAGAAATGCGGCGCCACGAACAAATGGCCGTAGACAAAGGCACAAGCTTCGCCCAACTGATGGAAAATGCCGGCAGCGCCGCCGCATCAGATATACTGCGCCGTTTTCCACAACACGGCAGCACATTAATCGTTTGCGGCAAAGGCAATAACGGTGGCGACGGCTTAGTTATCGCCCGCATATTACAAGCTGCTGGCTGGCAGATTGACATCGTTTTTCTATTAGGATTGAAACTATCCGAACTGGCAGAAGCCAACCGGCAAAAGCTGCTCAAACTGCCCGGTATTTCATTCCTCAATCTCAATGCCTGTCTGAACAAATCGTACACACTCATTATCGACGGCATCTTCGGCACCGGCTTTTCCGGCACCCTGCCAACAGAAATCGCCGCCGCCTGCCGAACCTTAAACAACATGTCCGGCAGCAAAATCGCCCTTGATATCCCAACCGGCCTAAACGGCGACACAGGCGCCGCCGACAACAACACCTTCCGCGCCGATATTACCTATACCTTCGCCGCATACAAACCCGCGCATACTCAAGTCGGCAGCAAAACCTACTGCGGCGAAATCATATGCTTGGATATCGGCATCGAATAACCGATGCCTGCCTGCACATATAGCATTACCAAACTTAAATCAACAAAGCCGCTGCAAGTCTTATTAAACTTGCAACGGCTTCGCTACCTGCGTCTACTATCTTGAGTTCACACAATCAACACATCCTGAAACACATCCACAGCAGGCTTAGCGCCATGATGCTCCACCTTACCACGCCATTTACTGCCCAAATGATAAAAACGCAGGCTATCGGTGTCAGGATTATAAGTGTCCAGCAGTTGATTTTTCAGCTTCACCCATTGATCTGGCGCCACATCGCATTCAAAGACCGAATATTGCACACGCACACCATAATCCAAACAAATTTTGGCAACGCGCCGCAATCTGGCTTGCCCTTGCAAGTCCTCCAAAGAAATATCATAAGTAATCAGCATTAACATCATTTACCTCTTTGCCCACACAATGACCGTCTGAAACATCAACGCATCAAAAACGGCGGATATTCCGCCAAATCTCCGCGCAAATGACGAGCAAGTAACATGGATTGTACATAAGGCAATAAACCAATTTCCACTTCTTCCAGCAAAAACGGATGGGTAATTTTTTCTTGCTTTTTGGTTTGTAAAGTTTGAAATAACAGTTTACGTGCTTCGGGCTTCAACATGACCGCTCCGCTGGCTTCTCTAATAAAATCTTGTGGCTTAATCTGACCGCGGTTAATCAGGCTGAGCACCATTCTGTCCACCCACCACGCACGGAACTCTTCCAGAATATCTTGTGCCAAGCTATCTCTACCAGAACGGTCGGCATGCAAGAATCCTACTTGAGGATCCAAACCAACGCCTTGTAATGCACCGCTAATTTCTTTTCCCAATATGCTATATAAAAAGGATAACAATGCATTCACTTCATCACGTGGTGGGCGGCGGTTGCGTCCAGCAAACACAAATCCACTTTTTTCCGCAATCAAATGCTGAAACACAGCAAAATAGCGCGCTGCCGCATCACCTTCGATACCACGTACCACATCGATACTTTGTGCCCGTTCTAACTGCTTTAGACCGGCATTCAACGCATGAATGGCTACCTGAATTTCATCATTTTCACCATGATTGCGAATTTGGCGTTGCAGCACTCGCTTAGATGCTTGAATTTTGGCAGCAATGATATTGCGTGCAATTGGTACTGGATTGGTTTCTGATCGTTTATACTGCGCACGACGTAACAACACGTTGCCGCTTTGTCTCCCCTGAAGCCGTCCCAAATAACGGCCGTTTTCGGTAAAAAATGCCAAATTGACATTATTCTCACCACAAAACCCCATCAGAAATGGCGACACCAGCACATTACCAAAACAGAAAATATGCCCAATCGCATGAATGGGCAATTGAGCTACTTTCTTTCGTTCTTGTTCTACCACTAAGGTTTCACGCTCCTTATGCAGATAGCTGCCTTGGGTGGTGATATAGAGCGTGTTTTGCAGTTTGCGCATGAAGAAACTCCTTGGGGTTTGGACGCACTTTTTGGGATGAGGACGACCTGAAAATATAAGTAGGTTGCAAATTTATAACTACTTAACTTTAATCCTCAAAAAGTTATTGGGCTCAAGCATTTCTTCCTCTTGAACTAAAGGTTTTACTATATTTTTAATTTCATCCCACGTCATATTTGCCTTAAAAGAAAAGGCTGGATCTGACTCACCCCATACACAATTCATTGTTCTATCAAAGAATTCAATTGTTGTTCTCCTTGGGGTACGAGCAAGGAGAGAATCAAAAAAATTATCGACTACGGTGTAGTGATGAGAATGTATAAATTCAGACCAACTATCTACCAATTCATTTTCAGAACGAATATCGATAAATTCAAAATCTTCAAGATTCCTATCATCAATTTTTCCCCAAGATTCTTTTAACAGAGAAATAGCTTCTGTATCTGTTGCTGGTGCACTATATCCAAAAACCGTAACAAGATAAGCGTGTCTAAATGCATTCCTTACAGCCTTCCAATTATCTTGTGTAAATGGATCTGCTGCATAATTTTTTTGACGTATGGGATATAACAGCCTGCTAGGTTGGAACGGTTTTTTACACTCACGACAAACATTAGCATTTAGATTTCCACCATACCTATGCTCACTACAATATCCTACTGAAACATTACCATGTAAAAAAGCCAAATCTGGGAGATCGCTCGTAATACGAACAGCACGTTGGTATGCTTGCAATAACAGCGGATCCCAATTAAAAGTTGCTACCAAGTCCTTTCGTCTTAAGGATAATAAAATTAAATCATATATATTAGGTTCATCAGGAATTTCTAAACAAGAAAAATATTCCCTTATCTTATTATCTAATTCTTCTCTGATGGACTGACAATCATCTCGATCGTGTAATTCTGAATAAATATCCTCCAAGTTATTACTTTTGGTATTTAAATTGATATTTTTTATTATCGAAGACATCCCTAGCTCTTCAATAAAATTATTCATAACAGATGATTTTCTACCATTTTTATCGCCATTAGGTATAGCTGCCATTGTAGCCCCTGCACCAAGTAAAACTACATGTGGACGATTTTTCATTAATAACTCAAATTCATGAGCTTGATTTTCATTCATAACATTCCTTTTATAATTAGATGCTTATTAAAAGTTAATTCCCCAAACACCCCCCCCTCCACATACCCCACACTCCTATCCCGTTTCCCCAGCAACTCCAGCTGGCAATCTCCACAACTGAGCAAACGGATAAAGACTACAGCTTGCTACTTAAAGTTTAACCGCACTTTTAGGGCAACGGCTTGTGCAGGCTACCTGAAAAAACGGACAGGTTGCTGAACTTACGAATATGACTTACCTCTATCATATGGCGAACACATCGCCTTACACCAAAAACCCATCACAATTGCCGCCGCAATGATGATGATTCCGTATGGAATCATGCCGCTGCCGTTTTCATATACTGCCCGTCCGCCCGGGAAGCCCGTGCGCGCGGTATTGGCAACTGTGTGGCACGCAATCAATACAAACACCGAGCCGCCGCTGCCGTTATACAGCCATACATAGATAATCCTCACGGCAACCGTTCCTGCCAGCCCCCATGCGATCAGTTCGGCAGACTGCCCCACGGCAATCATAGACGGCAAGTGCCACAACGCCCACGGCACCCCGATAATCAGCGCTGTAACAAGCGGGGTAAAACGCCGTTGCAGACTCTCCGTAGCGTAGGCGGCATAGCCCAATTCCTCGGCAACTGCCGCGATAAAGAACATGACGAACGCACCGGCAAGCGGCGCAAACGATACGGATAAGGCAGGTATGGTTTGCCCCGTTTGACGTATCGCGGCATAAGTCAGCAGATAAAGCAGGGGAAAAATCAGTATCGCCGTCCAAAAATAGGCAGAATGCTTTATCCGCCCGTAATCAAACACACATCCAAACAGTCCGCGCACCGCCGCCATGCCGCCTTCGCGGTAACGCAGCAACGCGGCGGCAACCGTCGGGGTGAGTGCCGCGCCGATGTCGGTCAGCGGCAGATTATCAGGCAGAGGACTGTGTTTGAGAAACAAAGACAGCAGCCAAAACGGCGCGCTCAAAGCGTACACCAGCAGAAAATATTGCCATGGATGCGAATAATTCATGTCCAGGCTTCCCGAATACTTGTCTTGCATATTACCTCCATTTATTCAGCAAACAACCCCTCCACATACCCCACACTCCTATCCCGTTTTCCCAGCAACTCCGGCTGACAAATCTCCACCAGTGAGCAGGCTTTGCAGCGTTTGCCGTAGTCGGGTGGCGGGGTTTGGCCGCTGTTTAGGAGTTCGCGCACAGCGGCGATGGTGGCGAGTGTTTGGTCGCGTAGGTCGCCTGAAAACAAGACGGGGACGCGGTGACGGGTTTGCATATACCACAGCGCGCCTTCGTTAACGGTTTGCCCTGTCATTTCTTCCAAACATAGTGCTTGGGCGCAAAGTTGGATTTCATCACAATGCTCGATTTTAGGCTTACCTCGCTTGTATTCCACAGGTTTCAGACGGCCTGTTTGCAAATCTCGTTCTACCAAATCTAAAATGCCAATAAGCCCTAATTTCTCCGCCGACACATGCACCGTCCGCTCAAAGCGCACGCCTTTGCGCGTTTCCGGCTCGCCAGAGGCTGGAGTAGTTGACATTACAAGAAAATCAAGAATCATTACATTTCTTACAATACAAAAAACCTTGATATCCTACCAATTAATTTTTGAGCCTAACATACATCTGTTCTTGAGTACCTTCCTCATTTTTCCTTGATTGATATTCAAATATCTCAGGATATTTTTTTACTAAATCGGTAAATTTTTTGCATCCATATGTTCTCGGATCAATATCCACTTGTAATCTTTTCCATGTAGATCCAAACGCTGTCATTGGCACCCATTCATTATCAAATTGCTCAAAAATTTTCTTAACAGTATCCAATGGTATTATTTTGCTAGAATGAGTTGTTTCAGTTGTATTATCCGCTTGTGATTTATTTTGCTGAGTAACTTCTTCTGGCTTTTCAGCCTTCTGCTTCATTTCTTCTGGTGGTAACAAATTCTCTACATAAATAAACTGACTACATGCATTACGGAATGATTCGGGCGTTTGTTTTTTCCCAAATCCATACACTGTTACACCTTGCTCTTTTAAACGAATAGCCAGTGCTGTGAAATCACTGTCGCTTGATACAATACAGAATCCATCAAATCGATTGGTATACAATAAATCCATTGCATCAATAATCATTGCACCATCGGTTGCATTTTTTCCTGTTGTATAAGCAAATTGTTGCATAGGTTTAATCGCATATTCGTTAATCACGGATTTCCATTGGCCATTAATACCAACAAAATTGCCATATATACGTTTAACGGTTGCTTCACCAAACTTTGTTGTTTCCTCTAAAATGGCATGGATTGTTTTGGCTGAAGCATTATCGGCATCAATTAAAATAGCCAGATGTGCTGATTTTTCTTCCACCACATTCACACTGGTTTTTACTTTAGACATTTTATACCCCTAATATTTTATAAACATAAAATTATAATAACGTTGGAAACGTTTGATATTCTATAACAACTCTTCCACCCTCACACCATTTAGGCCGTCTGAATCCACTGTGATGCGATAGTCATCAAAACTGGCTGCCGGTGTGCCTGTTTCGCCTTGAATACGCTCAACGGTTACACGCTCAAACAATTTATGTGCGGGTTGGTTGCCAAGTTCGCTATCGTGTTTGAAGACAATTAGCTTGCGTGCTGCCATTTCGCCACGTGCGGCTGCACGGTCGTGTTCAAACATTAATTGCAAGGCTTGCCATAGTTTTTGCAAATCGGTTTCGTTAAAACCGGTTTTTTGTGCCAAGTTAGCGGAGATAAAGCCGTGTACGCGATAGAGTGCGTAAGGCACGATGTGTTTACGACCCATTGTGCGTTCTTTTTCCAAATCTTTTTCATTGGTTACTGCCATGCGTGTGATGGAGATTTCCAAAGGAATAATCGGATCAATGGATTGGGCAAATGCCAGTTGTACCGGGCCGCGCACTTGCCCGCTGTTGACTTCGGTCGTCATCACGGCGCCAAACGTGCGGATATCAAAGAAGTTTTTGCACATCCAAGCGGTTAAATCACGGGCTTTGGCTTCGTCTTTCGGCAGTTTTTTTGCTTCAGGTTCAATACTCAATGCTTCATAAGCGCGCTTGTTTTGCAGATTTAATACGCTTTTTTCTTTGATATAGATTTCATAGCCGGCTTCGTTTTGGCTGCTGATTTCGATAAAGTTGCGGATTTTGCGTTTTAAGCAAACGTCGGTAATCAAGCCTTTGCTGGATTCAGGATCTAAGCGCGGCATATTGCCGGCATCAGGGTCGCCGTTTGGATTGCCGTTGGTTACATCAAAAAGAAAAACGAATTCGTAACGGTTTTGGATAGGCATTATTCTGCTCCTTAGTTTTCTTCATTTTCAGATTCGGTATTATTAGTTAGATAATCACCCTGTTCGATATCCTCAGGAAGATTGCCATCTTCTTGTTTGCTATATTTTTTAAACTTTTGTTGATAGTAACCTACCACAAAGCGACCTTGTTCTTCTAAAGATAAGTGACGAGGAAAAGGGGTTTCTGCATCAAAAACATATACAATTTCTCCAACTTTTCGTTCCAGCCAGTTTGCCAGTTTTTTAGAATCACCTTTAACCCATTTCGCTTTCTTTCCTTTTCTCAAACTAGAAATATGCGTCCGATAATTATCCAGCAATAAAGGAAAGGTGCTGTGTGGCGTACTCGATGCACCTCCATAAAACTTATCTCTAACGCCTGCATTCAATTCGCCAAGAGCGGAAGACTGTGCCAATTCGATAATGGCAAATAAACGCCCTAACCGATACGGAATATCTTTGCTTTCTTCATTTAATCCCATGGGAAGTTCCTCTTTATATAAGCTATTACGATTGATAACCGCTTTAATGACTGCAACACGTAATCCTGAAATATATCCGTCAGAGCGAATACGCCCAATCATACGTGTCAACATGGTTTTGGGATAAAAACTGCCTGTTAAAATTGTCCGCATGTATTCTCCGGCTAATTGCGGCGGAATGTCTTTGCTTTCCGATTTTTTCAGACGCCCATCTGCACCTTTTCGTTTTGGCGTTGTTTCCAATAATATCCGCCAAATGGAAGGTGCTTTAGCTTTCCATGCAGCCGGTTCAATTTTTAAATCTTGCCAATATTTAGCCAAATTAGCCGCCAAATGCCCAAAATCGGTATCCAGCCAAAACCGAATAGAAATCCGCGAAGCATTCGGCGCCAGCCCCAATACATAAAAACGTGTGTTTTCATCCAACTCAGGTGCGATTTCTTTTAACGGCCGCCCTTTGGCAACCTGTTCCAAGATATCAAAAATCTTGCGGCTTTCTTCTTCATCATCCGGCGGGTTCATGGTATTACCAAAGAAACTCTCAGCCGCTTCGGCAGCTTGTTCGTCATCCGCCTCCGCCCAAAACACGGTGCTGGCATCGCCGATGGTTAGGCAATGATTATTCTCACGTCGCAATAAATAATTAAGCGCAGTGGTATAAGCAAACGCAGCTTGCTCCGATACCGGTGCGTTATCGCCTTGCTCTTTACCAAAGGAAGCAAAAGATTCTTTGTTAAACGAGATGATTGAACCGCCCGAGCTTTGCCCGCCGAAAACGCCTTTAATCGCCGGATGCAAACGGGCAATCGGCGCTTCTTCACCGCTCACCAAACACCAGCCTTGCGTGGCATCATCGGTTTTTAACAGCGTTGCCCAGAGCTGTTGTGCTGCTTCGCGCTTATGAATAAATGCTGTTGGTTTTTCTAGGGCGAACACCACATTGGCATCCAACATTTCTGCTTTACACGGCGGATTTTGAAAATCTTCAGGTTGCCACTTTTCCAGAAAACGACGTAAAGCCAACAAGCCTTCATCCGTTGTATCTTGCAATAAATCCAAATGATGCTGCCTGAAAGCCGAGAATGTTTTTTCAGACAGGCTATAAGGCTGCTCCTTGGCGGTGGCTTTATCTTTATTACTTTCCACACCAAGCGCGTAGGCGGTTTTATCCCATAGAAAATTAGGTTTAACGCCTGAAGTTCGTTTTTCAGGGCGAGGCACACTCATAAGTTTGGGCAGTGGCTTTTTATCACTACTAAAATTAGAGACAATTTCCAATAAATCTCCATCCGCCGACAAAACCAAAATCCAACCGATTTTCTCTTCACTAAAACCATAAGGCGGTACTTTGGCTTGCCCCGTGGTGTTATCCGTTTGCATTGCAAGTCGGCGATAATAATGAACAAGTGATTGCAAAATCATGCTTTCACCTCCTCATCATAAAACGGCGGAACATTTATCACGCCATTTTGCATTTGCGCACGAAAAAACCGCGGCTGATTGCCACGGTCAAAATCTATATCATGCAACATCCAGCCCAAATCACGGTTCCGCTCATTTTCAGACAGGCATGATGGCGGCAAAGGATCGCTATCTTCAAGCAAAGCAAAATTTGCCGGAAACTCACGCACGCCCATACACGGCTGCTGAAAACATTGCCCCTTAGCCGCACGCCGTTTGAACATCTCAATATGCTTGGTGATGTTATCGCTTTCGCCTCGCTTGTTGGTCATCACGATATGCGCCTCAATCACATAGGCAACATCTTTCAACACCGTTGCTGCACGCTGTTGGCGATCGTCTTCAATCAGCAAATGCAAATCTTCCACGCTCTTGCGTTTCATCGCACCGCTAATCTTGCTGGCGGAAATCTTACTGCCCAGCTCATTACGGCGCACCGATTCAAACTGAATCGGCTTTAATACATGGATTCTATCAACCACCCAACGAATCGCCGGCTTCCAATGTATCGCCGCCAAAATGCCACGTACGGCAGACGGCGTCGGCATATCATAGGAAACCCGTTCCACCTTCATCTCCGCTCGGGTAAAACAGGCATAGTCGCCCCAGATATGTAGCCTTACCTTATTTGCCATGTTTATTCTCCGTTTTGATTAACACACAGCCGCCCGAAGGCGGCTGATTCGGCTTTTGCTAACCTATCAATTTTAGTTTCAACCCACGCACAATATTGTGCGAAAACCGTTTTCAGACGGCTTTTACTTCAAAACGCAGAAAATCAGTTATTTTCTGAGCTTCGTTAACCTCATCATGTGGAATCAATATATATCGCCAAGGCTTGTTTCCTACTTCTGCAGCATATTCCGAAGCATGTTGACACCATTTACTTGCGGCTTTGGCTTTGGTTTGCACTTCAACCGTTTCTAAATCTGTTCGTGCTTTCGTTTCTGCCATTAAGATATATTGCTCAGTTTCAACCACAAAATCAGGAATATATTCCGATTCATCAACACCTTGTTTATAATAAATCTGAAATTGCCCTTTGGCAGGTTTAAACCACTTCTGTGCATCTCTTTCCAGAATAACAGCAAAACGCCGTTCCGTATCTACATCAAATTTTTGATATTCATAAAGGCATTTCGTAAAACTACCAAATAGCATCTGTTTGATTCTGCTTTTATCTGTAATGGTTTCTCGCACTGTATGCACGGGTTCATTTTCTGAAATGGTGTAATTAATCCGTTTTAATTTCGTAAAACCACGGCTTACATTCACTTCATAAGTCGTTGCTCTTTCCCAGAAATGAGCCATCATCTGTGCGTGAATTTCTTTAGCGATTAAACGGCGATCTTTGTCTAAAACATTTAATGTTTCTTCCTCAGATAAATAGCTTTGTAGATGAGCAACCATTTGCCCGGCCAAGTCATAAAGCAACTCGGCTTGGCTGGCATAATCAATATCTTCAAAATCAATCAAGGCATAGACGATATAATCTTCCAAGCACTTTTCTTTCAACCCCATTTCATGGGCTAAGCTGCTTTGTTCATTCGTATGCAGGTTATGAATGGTAATTTCACGTTCGCTAGGTTGTAAGTTTAATTGGCTGACATCTAATTTAAATGGATGGAATCCCGTCTGAATATCGTCGCTTGGCACAACGGTAATACGTGGAATATCAATCGTCTTATCAACCATAGTTTGAGTTGTTTTTGCCACAATATCAGTTACATCAGTCGGATCTTGTTGCAATAAATCACCTTGCTTCGGCTGTAATCGCTGTTTTACTTCAGCGGTAATGGCTGCCTGAATTTCAGGTTTTAATAACGCTTGGCTGGTGGGTACTTCCGTCTTTTTTGATTCATATTGGTTGATTACTTCCAAAACAACACGAGCAGTCTCTCGTTCTTTTTCGTTATGAAAAACCGGAGCATGATTATTTGCCTCGATATGCGCCGGCAAAGATTCCTTATCAACCAATCCTAAGGAACTCTCTACACCACTTGGCACTTGCACGCTTACTTTTGCATCATCTTTTGTCGGTGCATCAAGAATAACTTGTTGTAGCCTTAAGACGGAATCACCTTTATTCGCTTCATCGATAATTTCCTGAAATTTGTCGTGTGCAACAATATTCAGGCGATCAACTGCTTCCACTCCCGTACGTTTACCATAAGGCAAACGCAGCCCGCGCCCAATACTCTGTTCAATCAAAGTGCGGGCATTAGCAGCACGCAACGGCACAATCGTATAAAGATTGGTTACATCCCAACCTTCTTTCAACATATTCACATGCACCACAATTTCCGTTGGCTCATCAATGCTTTCCACTGCCAGCAAACGGGTAATCATTTCCTCTTCTTCTTTGCCTGTCTTGCTGGAGTCTACTTGGATCACTTTGCCACGATAACGTCCGTTAAAAAAAGCATCTGATTCCATCAAAGACAATAATTGTCCTGCATGGGTCGTATCACGTGCAATTACCAGCATAAAAGGTTTCACGGTAGATACACTATTTTCACGTGCATAAGTCAACAGCTCAACTTTTGTCATTTCATGCAAACGAACGCCATCCTCTAACTTAATCTTTTCGATTTCTTCTGGCGAATAATGACTCGCATTGAAATTACGTTGAGTAACCACAGCCGGCATTTTGACAAAACCATCATCCAAAGCCCGTGCCAACGGATAATCCATCACCACATTTTTAAACGGAATTGGCACTTTGGTAGACTCTACAAAAGGAGTTGCCGTCAGCTCCAGCCCAAACAACGGATTTAAATCATTAATCGCCCGCATACCTGCCTGAGCACGATAACGATGAGACTCATCCATTAATAACACCAAATCCGGCAAATTAGCCAAATAATTAAAATAGCTATCGCCCAAGACTTCGCGCATCCGCTTAATGCGCGGTTCTTTGCCTCCACGAACTTCCGAATTAATTTTAGAAATATTGAAAATATTAATCCGAACTTCGCCAAACAATTCTCCGCCACTAATATTCTGCTGATCATAATTATCACCAGTAATCACACGAGGGGAGTTAATAGCAAACTCAGAAATTCCTTTAAATACATATTTAGGCGTGTTTGGCGTGAAATCTGTGATTAACTTGTTATAAATCGTGAGATTCGGCGCCAGTACAAAAAAATTATTAATTCCGTATGCCAAGTGCAGATAAGAAATAAATGCACCCATTAAGCGAGTCTTACCCACTCCTGTTGCTAAGGCAAAACAAAGCGACGGAAAATCGCGCTCAAAATCCTCTAAAGTAGGAAATTCTGCTTTTAGGCAATTTAAAACTGCATCAATATTTCTTTCATGCTTAAGCATTTCAGGTGCAGAGCTTAATGCCTGAGCCAGACGAGATAAGCTTTCCGCTTGCGGAGCACGCAATGATAAACGCCCATTAACATGATTTAGTACTTTGATATTCATTGTTCCTCCCCCGTCTTCGATTTTATTTTTTGCGTTAATTGATGTATTGGTGTTTCAATAAATCGCTCAAAATCTTGCTCTACCTGTAAAGGTTGCTTATATTCTTTCTGCTTATATAAGGCATATATTTGGTGTGCTTTATCTTCAGCCATTTTTGCTGAAACTTTACCGGCGTGATCAAGAATATCTTTTCGGGTTAACCTTAAAAAATTATCTAATTTTTGAACTATCCGGAATTTCCGGATAGTTCGTTCTGGGTTTAATTCATCTTCATCAAAAATATTCCCCAGATGCTCACTTATCGTTTTAACAGATACTTGATATAACTGAGCCATTTGTGTTTGACTTAACCAAAGCCCATTCTCTTCAAACCGCACTTGAATACGCGTTTGAGCATCTTCTGTTTGATAAAGTAGAAACTCACCTAATGATGGAGACAGTTCATTCATTTGAATCCTCCACATTCTCAAACAAATTGTTTTGAACAGAGTGCTGCTCAGACGAACTTTGTGTTTTTTCTGTTTTTAGAGTAGGGGAAGAGGCAATATCGCTCTCAGCCATCGGTAGATTCGCCACATTCAAACTATAATCATCATGCCCCCATTCACAGCGAGCCAGTACCATTTTGGGAATCTTTCTCAGCGTTAAGTTAGGAAAACGTTCCGCTGCTTTATCTGCTGAAATACCACGATAAGCCGCGCAACAAATCAATAAGCTACGCCCTTCGCCCACTTCATCTGATAACGCTTGCAACTGCGCAACCGACAAATTCTGCGTGGTCACATAAATAAAATCCTGCTCACTAGAGAAACCATGCTGCCACCACACAGTTTCAGACGGCATATAAGTAAAGCCTTCCAATTTAGCCAATGCTTCGGCTAGCATGGCTGCATTATATTCAGGATTAATAACCGGATTGTCCCAACGGTCATTAACAATCAAAGACGGAGCGAGACGGTAATAACGAAAACCGCCGCCACCTTGCCAATTAACCTCTTTGGAAATACCGCCTTGGTCTTCGCCATCTATCACTTTTTGCAAACGTGGAATAATATGCGTATGACAGTGTTCGCCCAATTCCACCATAATCCAACGCCGCCCCATCTTATGCGCGACTGCACCTGTCGCGCCAGAACCGGCAAAAGAGTCGAGAACTAGATCACCGGGGTTGGTTGCTAGATGGATAATGCGTTGCAGTAATTTTTCTGGTTTTGGCGTATCAAAGACATAGTCAGAATTAAATTGTTTAACTTCTGTTTTTGCATCTTGGTTATGCCCAACCTCTTCATGCAACCAGACAGTAACAGGCACTAAACCATTTTGAATTTCTGATAGAAACTTTTTCTGCCTAGGCACATTAGTTCCATTTTTACCAAACCAAATACGATTATCTAAATCTAATTTCTCTAGAGTTTCTTTTGAAAATCTTGGATATGTTCCTAAAGGTGGTTTCCAAGTTATTCCATTCCTGAAAGTGAATGAAAAATTACTATCTGAACCACTTTTCGCATGTAATGGAGATGATTGCCAAACTCCTCTAGGATCATTATCAGGATTAGAATAATTTTTATCAGAACTTTCTGTTCTTGTTAATAAATTAGGCTTCCATCGTTCTTTATTTTTTGCATAAATTAAAACATGGTCATGGTTATCAGAAAACCATTTTGCATCATTTGCGCGAGTATGTTTCTTCTGCCAAACCACATTCGCAACAAAATTCCCACGCCCAAAAATCTCATCACATAATACTTTTAAATAATGAGCTTCATTGTCATCAATGGTAATCCACAATGAGCCATCATCTGCCAGCAAACGTTTGATAATCTCCAAGCGGTCACGCATCAGCCCCAACCAAATGGAATGTTCCAAACCGTCATCATAATGCGTAAAAGCACTACCCGTGTTATACGGCGGGTCAATAAAAACACACTTGACCTTACCTGCAAATTCCTGCTCCAACGCTTTCAATGCCAATAAGTTATCGCCAAAAATCAACCGATTATCAAACAACGCATTTTCCGACCGTACTTTGGCATGATACGACTTCCCCGCATCTTCCAACAAAATCCGCGCTTCCAATTTAGGTCGTTTCTCTTTACCTATCCAGGTTAGTTCAAGTTTTTTTAGTGTCATGTTAATAACTCTTTTAAATACAGTGTGTCACCATTTTTTACGGAACGTTTATACGCAGCATTAGGCTTGCTTTGACTGATTCTTTGCTTAGGTATTGTTGTAGTTTTATTTAAATTTCCAGTATGAAAAATCACATATCTTTCTTCATCTATAGGAAGTTTTGTACCATTAAATTCCTCATATAGTGAAATCAGATATCGAACAAATTGGCGAGTGCTTTGAAATTGAGGACTATATCCTTCTGAATTTCCTGATTTTAAATCCATATAAATAACAACAAGTTTTCCATCCTGTCTAATAAGTAAAACAGCATCACAAGCACAATGATGATTAAATTGGGCGTCTATTTTTAACAAAGGGGACATCACAACAATATTTTTTGCACTTTTATGAATATGTTTGCATTTCCTCCCCTCATCAGGACTAAAACAAAACCAATCACCATTTACTGCCTCAATATTCACTTTTTTCAGTTTTGCTGATTTATCATGTTCAACTATTTGAATATTTGTATGTTGTGCACCATTGCATAAAACACAAGATATTGAGTTCATTAAATAATCCATTTCTGGAGTTAATGCCATTCCCACTATCCTCCGTAAACTAAATTACTTTGAATTTCATTCATTAATTCAATCGTATCATCAAAAGTGGATACCTCTATGCCGAAATTAGAATGAATAGTTGCTTGTTGCAAAACATTCAATTGTTTTCTCGGACCACCTTTTGTCGTGATGTAAAGCTTAACCAATTCTGGATTTAGAATTTCTTCATCTACATATTCATATTTTTCCTGCACATTTTTTGTATGCTTTGTTTTTTGATTTAGCATAATTAGCGTGTTTAACTCTTTAACTAAATAGTCACTATGCGTGGTCATAAATACTTTAACACCTGAATTTACAAGCCTAGAAATTAATCGTGCAAAAGCGCGTTGATTTTTTGGATGTAGGTTTAATTCTGGTTCATCAATAATAAATAAATCTCCAACCTTAGCTCTACAACGCAAATAAAAACCGACATCCAGCAGCGCTCTTGCACAACTGGATGCTTCATTCATTGTAAATTTTTGTTTTCCTTTTTTTGCTTGAAAAAACAACCCTTGATTACGAACCACCTTATAGGTTCCACCAATAATAGTATAAAAAGAAGGTAGTATTTCAGGATTTTGTTTAGATAATTCACTAGTTTGTTTATCAATATCTTCTAATTGACGTACAAACTCAACGTTATCTTCAACTGGCCAAGCATAATCAGTATCAACCTTATCTAACAATTCCCATGGCATAGATTTGATTCTCTTGATATCTTTAGCATCCATTTCATTCAATGCTTTGAGAATTCTAGTTCGAGCCATATCCAATTCTTTTCTAAAAATCGCAGCGCCAGTTCTCTCAGCACTTGAAATATGAGTATTAGGAAAATAAGGACTAAATACGATATCAATAATAGCTTCTATTACAAAACTATCAAAACTAACTAAATGCATTTTATCGTCTGTTGTTAGTATTTCTAAAATTGTTGAATTTTCTTCTTTTGTTATAGTTGTTAATATTTTACCTCCACCTTGAATGTTACTTTTAAAAGGCTTCCTTGATATAGGAGACTCTGTATCAATATTGACATTAATAATTGTCTTGGAAAAAGCTCCTTCTTTTGATGCAAATACCTCTGGTAAATAACCAATAAACTCTTCACTCATTTTATTTAAATAGGTATTTATTTTACCTTTAAACATTTTTTCCAAATCAATTTGATATTTTTCCTTAGGATGTTCAAGTTGTCTAATTTCTAAATAAATAACTTTACGTAATAAATTCTTCCAATTACGTAAAAAACCATAAATTGCATAAGTAGCGTAGGTTTTTCCAGTGTTATTTTCACCACAAATAATTGTTAAATCAGATAATTCTAATTCAGCCTTATCTAAAAGACCTAAATTCTCAAAATGAAATTTCATTATAAAATACCTATCTTAAATCTTAATATTCTGTATATGGTAGATATTAAATTATCTCCCACTCAATCACAAACAATTCTTTCTCTTCCACTTTTTGCTGCAACTCCGCTTCTAATTCATCAATCAAGCGGTTACGTTCTGCTTCGATATTATCTTGACGTTCATATAGCTCACGGCGTAGCTTATTGCGCTTTTGTTCCAATTCTCGCTGTTTTTTCTGCCAACTCAGTTTCTCTTCTAAAGTAGCAGCTACTGCAGCCGTACGGCGAACTTCTTTAATCTCTCTGTCTATTTCTTTAATTTCTTGTTCTAATCCAAGTTTTAAGTCGTCTGCCCAGTCTTCCAGCTTTTTCACTTCTTGTTCAAAATAGCCTAGATTGCGTTCATTAATTTGCTTGAGTAAATTTTGCTGCCGTTGTTGAATGTTTTCTTCTAAGGCTGCCTGAAAAAGGTTGTTGCTCATTTCACCCGCCAATGTTGCCGGTAATTGCAATAGTTTTTCAGGATCTTCTTCTTGCAGAATGGTTCCATCAGATGTAACCGCAGCCAATAAACAATGTTCTTCACGATTACCCAAGGCTTCGACAGTTAATAGTTTCAAAA
>NZ_JAUMZU010000019.1 GCF_030527965.1 Neisseria sp. | reverse complement strand
TCAAATTTCTATTTTAAAACAATTAGTAAAGCATGATTTGTCCTAGTTATCTAGGGCAGCCCCTTTTTTTATAATGATAAACTATCAAGCTCATCGCTGTAACTTAACTCTAGTTAAATTAAGTTCCTTTTTATTCTAAGGAAAGCAGCCAGCTTAATTTTGGCAATTTAATATTTTTTTTGACGATGTAATTATAGACTTGGATATTTGAGAATAAAATAAAGCCTAAGCGATGAGCTTAGGCTTTATCAGGTATTTGGTGGGTCGTGAGCGATTCGAACGCTCGACCAACGGATTAAAAGTCCGCTGCTCTACCAGCTGAGCTAACGACCCGAAGAATTGGGCATTATATTATTCAACCTATAATCCGTCAACCTCTTTTCTGAAAAATCCGTTCTTAACCGTTTTGTTATACAATCTGCTTAACAATTAAAACCTGTCTGAAAGAGTTTCATGCAAGATAAAAACAATTTATGCTGGTTAGATATGGAAATGACCGGCCTCGATCCGGAAAAAGAACGGGTTATCGAAATTGCGATGGTCATTACCGATAAAGATTTAAACGTGTTGGCTCAATCCGAAGTTTATGCCATTCATCAGAGTGATTCTGTTTTAAACGCAATGGATGAATGGAATACGGCAACCCATACACGCACCGGCTTAACTCAGCGTGTACGCGAATCGCATCACACGGAAGCCGAAGTCGAGCAAAAGCTGTTGGATTTCATGGCACAATGGGTTCCTGAAAAAACCACGCCGATGTGCGGCAATACCATTCATCAAGACCGCCGCTTTATGGTGCGCTATATGCCTAAGCTGGAAGCCTATTTCCATTATCGGAATTTAGATGTTTCCACTTTAAAGGAATTGGCTCGCCGCTGGTATCCGACGCTGACCAAAGGCTTGGTTAAACGCGGCTCGCATCAGGCTCTGGACGATATTTTGGAAAGCATTGAAGAAATGCGTTATTACCGCGAACACTTCTTAAAACTGCCCGAACGCGAAGAACAACCCTGCTAGCCGGCAGATTTATATTTACTATGCCTGCCTGAAATATTTTCAGACAGGCATTCTGTTTATCAGAAAATCACACCCGTTCAGATTACCCTTCACTACATTACTCCGTCATCCTTTAAAATAAATCTTTTTATCTTTGTTATCCCCTATGACTATCCATAAAACCCCCATATGGCAAGCCTTAGCCGAACATTACAAACATACGCAGACTATCCAAATGCGAGATCAATTTGCGGCCGAACCCGATCGGTTTAACCGCATGCACGAAACCCTGCACGGTCTGCTAGTCGATTTCAGTAAAAACCGCATCAATGAAGAAACCCTTACCCTACTCTGCCGCTTGGCTGAAACCGCAGGGTTGGCTCAAAAAACCGAAGCCATGCGACGAGGAGATTTTATCAACACAAGCGAGCAGCGCGCTGTTCTGCATACCGCATTGCGTTTGCCCACCGATGGAGCTCCTATCTATGTTAATAATGAAAACATCGTACCCAAGCTGCACCATGAATTGAATCGGGCCTTAGCCTTTGCGCAAGATTTAATTGACGGCACCTATAAAGGCAGCAGCGGTGAACGCATTACTGATTTAGTACACATTGGCATCGGCGGCTCGGATTTGGGGCCGCAAATGGTTGCCCTGGCGTTGCAACCGTATCATCAAAACATACGCGTACACTTCGTTTCCAATGCCGACGATGCCGCAATCGCTCAAGTATTGTCCAAATTAGATGCTCGCCGTACCGTATTCAGCATTGCCAGCAAATCGTTCGGCACGCCCGAAACTTTGCTCAACGCCTATACCGCCCGCGATTGGTTTTTGGCACAAGGCATGAATGAGGTCGACATTGCTCGCCATTTCGTCGCCATTTCCACCAATATGCCTGCCGTAGAAAAATTCGGCATCCCGCCGCAAAATACCTTTGCCATGTTCGACTGGGTCGGCGGGCGCTATTCGGTATGGTCGGCTATCGGTTTGCCGGTGATGGTGGCGGTGGGCGCCGATCATTTCCGAGCCTTTCTCAACGGGGCGCATGCGATGGACGAACATTTCTTCAACACCCCTTATCGCCACAATATTCCCGTATTGCTTGCCCTGCTGGGTGTTTGGTACAACAACTTCTACGGCGCCGAAAGCCATGCCGTTATTCCCTACAGCCACCTGTTACGTCGCCTGCCCGCCCATCTGCAACAGCTTGATATGGAAAGCAACGGCAAACACATTACTTACGCAGGCCAACAAACCGAATACCAAACCGGCCCGATTATCTGGGGTGAAGAAGGCGTTAACTGCCAACACGCATTTTTCCAGCTTATCCACCAAGGCACGCGGCTGATTCCGGTAGATTTCATCGTTCCGGTAACCACGCCCTACCGCATCGGTACGCATAACCGTTTCCTTGTTGCCAACGCCTTTGCCCAAGCCGAGGCATTGATGCGCGGCAAAACAGCAGAAGAAGCCTACGCCGAGCTGGATAAATTGCCCGAATCGGAGCGCAGCGAATTAGCGCTGCATAACGAATTCAAAGGCAACCGCCCAAGCAACGCACTGCTAATCGAACAGCTCGACCCGTTTACTTTAGGCATGTTACTGGCTATGTACGAGCATAAAGTTTTCGTACAAGGCGCCATATGGGATATCAACTCGTTTGACCAATGGGGCGTCGAATACGGCAAAGTGCTGGCTAAAACCATCGAACGCGAGCTGGCCGGCGACGGTACTCCCCACCACGACAGCTCCACCGACGGTTTGATTGCCTATTACCGCAGCAAACAAACCAATTAATTTTAGAAAATTACTTACGCGAAAGCAGCCGAATGCCTGTCTGAAAAAATTCAGACAGGCATTTTTCCAATATAGGATGGAACAGGCGTTGTAAAAAACCCTCTTGCCATGCTTTAATCACAATCTGATTTTTCTTCTGCAAAGCCTCCAAGGAACCACCCCCATGCTTGTATCCGTTGCCGAAATGGCCATTGCCGTACGCCGGCGCAATCCGCTGATTCACAACATTACCAATTATGTTGCGGCCCCTTTTCAAGCCAATGCCCTGAGCGCAATAGGCGCCTCGCCGATTATGGCCGACGCCATCGAAGAAGCAGCAGACATGACCCGTCTGGCCGACGCCCTTGCCGTCAACATCGGCACGCTCAACCACAATACAATCGCCGCCATGCACCTTTCCATGCAGGCCGCCTTTGAAAAAGACATTCCCATCGTGTTCGATCCGGTCGGCATCGGCGCCACACCGTTTCGCAAACAAACTGCATTAGAGCTGCTCGAAAAACATCCCGTCAGCATCATCCGAGCCAATGCCGGTGAAATAGCCGTGCTCGCCGGCGCAGCCCACTCAAGCAAAGGCATCGATGCCGGTAACGAAGTAAGCGCCGCACTTCAAAACGCACGCCAAGTCGCCAAACACTACCGATGCACCGTAGCCATGACTGGCGCAACGGATTACATTACCGACGGCACCCAAACATATCTCTGCCACAACGGCCATCCCATGATGGCTGCGCTGGTTGGTACCGGTTGCACCTCTTCATCCGTCGTTGCTGCCTTTGTCGCCACCCATCCCGACAAACCAACCGTTGCCGCGGCGGCGGCTCTTGCCTATTACGGCTTATGCGGACAAACCGCCGCCGCATCCGCCCAAGGCCCCGGCAGCCTCCAACCCGCCATGCTTGATGCGCTATACAACCTGCCTCAAGAAACCATCAAACAAGGTGCTCAACTTTCACTTGCTTAACATAATTTGGAAATACAGCAGCACTCGATCTTGATACCGCGATCAATCACCATAACAAGCTTAGTTCCAAATTTTTTGCATTTGTTGCAAAGCCTATCGCATCTTTTCACGTTATCAGTAAAAAGTATGCCTGTCTGAAACATTCAAACAGGCATTTTCCTTCCGGCTACATTGCGCTTCATCAGAATCTCATAACAAGCAACATGTTAGATTGCTTTATCTTTATTGGAGCGCCCGTCATGAATCCTTCTACTCACACCCGAATTGCCGGTTTCGAATTTGAAAACTGCATCATGAACGCCGCCGGCGTATATGATTATACCGTTGAAGAGCTAAGCGAGATGCAGCACTCCGCCGCCGCCAGTTTCATTACCAAATCGGCCACCCTCGTCCCTCGCACAGGCAATCCCGAACCGCGCTACAGCAACATGCCTTTGGGCAGCATCAATTCCATGGGTTTGCCGAATTTCGGTCTCGCTTACTATTTAGACTACGTTTCCCAAGCCCAACAGGATTACCCCGAAAAAACCTACTTCGTATCCATTACTGGCTTTAATGCAGCAGAAGATTTAGCCTTATTAAAACAAATCCAACAATCCGACTTCAAAGGCATCGTCGAGCTCAATTTATCTTGCCCCAACATGCCCGGCAAACCGCAAACCGGCTATGATTTCCAAGCCGTAGCCGCCATTCTAGATAAAGTTTTTTCCTTATACACGGCACCATTAGGCGTCAAACTTCCCCCTTACTTCGATTTGGTTCATTTCGACCAAATGGCCGATATTCTCAACCGCTTTCCGCTCGCCTACATCAACTCGGTAAACAGTATCGGCAACGGCTTATGCGTCGATCTAAACAGCGAATCTGTATTAATCAAACCGAAAAACGGTTTTGGCGGTATAGGCGGAGCCTGTCTGAAACCAACCGCGCTCGCCAATGTATTTGCATTCCGCCAACGCCTGCGGCATGATATTCAAATCATCGGCACCGGCGGCGTATTAACCGGAGGCGACGTATTCGAACATATCCTATGCGGTGCAGATATGGTGCAAGTCGGCACGCAGCTGCACCAAGAAGGCCCCGGTATTTTCCAGCGGTTGACCCAAGAATTAAAAGCCATCATGACTGTTAAAGGCTATTCCTCGCTAACCGATTTCAAAGGCCGCTTAAAGCCTTTGTAATTCAAATGATAAACCCGAGAAAAATGAAAATGCCTGTCTGAAAGTTTTTCAGACAGGCATTGCTTAAATAAAATCAGTTTACCAAACAACCTTTACCGGTTTTTTTGCGAACGCAGATAATCCAACGTTTTCAGCTCGGCAATCGCGGCAGCCAAAGCAGCCTGCGCCTTAGCCAACGATTCCTCATCATTAGCTTCGGAAATGCGGGCTTCAGCTGTCTTTTTAGCCTGCTCGGCTCGTGCCCGATCCATTTCAACGCTGCGCACGGCTACGTCAGCCAAGATGGTAATCTTGTTAGGCTGAACCTCCAAAACACCACCCGAAACGGCAACCAAGACTTCTTCCGATTGGCCGGGAACCTGCAAGCGCAACGCCCCCGGGCGAACCAAACTCATAACCGGCTCGTGTCGCGGGTAAATACCGAGCTCACCAGTCTGCGTCGGCACCACCACAAAGCTGGCCTCCCCAGAAAAGATGCTGTCTTCGTTACTGACCACTTCAACTTGCATGACACTCATGCCGGCCTCCTTAGCTTAAGGTTTTCGCTTTTTCAACAGCTTCTTCGATACCGCCCACCATATAGAACGCTTGCTCGGGCAAGTGGTCGTATTCACCGTTCAAAATGGCTTTAAAGCCGGAAATGGTATCACGCAGAGAAACATATTTTCCCGGAGAGCCGGTAAATACTTCCGCCACATGGAAAGGCTGCGACAAGAAACGTTGAATCTTACGCGCGCGCATAACCGTCAGCTTGTCTTCATCGGATAATTCATCCATACCCAAAATAGCGATAATATCACGCAACTCTTTGTATTTTTGCAAAGTAGACTGTACACCACGTGCCACATCATAATGGTCTTGACCCAATACCATCGGGTCTAACTGGCGTGAAGTAGAATCCAGCGGATCCACTGCCGGGTAAATACCTAAAGAAGCAATATCACGGCTCAACACCACAGTTGCATCCAAGTGCGCGAAGGTTGTAGCAGGAGACGGGTCGGTCAAGTCATCCGCAGGCACATATACCGCTTGAATTGAAGTAATCGAACCTGTTTGAGTAGACGTAATCCGCTCTTGCAAACGACCCATTTCCTCCGCCAATGTCGGCTGATAACCCACTGCCGAAGGCATACGGCCTAACAATGCGGAAACTTCAGTACCGGCCAATGTATAACGGTAAATATTGTCTACAAAGAACAATACGTCACGGCCTTTTCCGTTTTCATCTTTTTCGTCACGGAAATATTCCGCCATCGACAAACCGGTCAACGCAACGCGCAAACGGTTGCCCGGAGGTTCGTTCATCTGGCCGTATACCATGGCAACTTTATCCAATACGTTGGAATCCTTCATCTCATGGTAAAAGTCGTTACCTTCACGAGTCCGCTCGCCCACACCGGCAAATACAGACAAACCACTGTGCGCTTTGGCGATGTTGTTAATCAACTCCATCATGTTCACAGTTTTGCCCACACCAGCACCACCAAACAAACCTACTTTACCACCTTTGGCAAACGGGCAAAGCAAGTCAATCACTTTAATACCGGTTTCCAAAATATCGGTTGTGCTGGAAAGCTCGTCAAACTTTGGAGCAGATTGGTGAATGGCTCGAGTATGCTCAGAACCAATCGGGCCTGCCTCGTCAACAGGATTGCCCAACACATCCATAATGCGTCCCAATGTCGCTTTACCAACAGGCACAGTAATCGGTGCACCAGTATTAACCACTTCCAGCCCGCGTTTCAAGCCGTCCGAACTACCCATCGCGATAGTACGCACTACACCGTCACCCAACTGCTGTTGTACTTCCAGTGTTAAATCGTTGTCTACTAGTTTCAGCGCATCATACACACGCGGCATTGCATCGCGCGGAAACTCTACGTCTACTACGGCACCAATAATTTGTACGATTTTGCCTTGGCTCATTATCGTATCCTATTTCAACTGGCAGGCCGTCCGCCTCAAACGGCGGCGGCTCCTGCCACAATTTCTGACAATTCTGTGGTAATCGCAGCTTGGCGGGATTTGTTGTATACCAAGCGCAATTCCTTGATTGCATTACCTGCATTGTCGGTTGCGGCTTTCATCGCTACCATACGGGCAGCTTGCTCCGAAGCCATGTTATCGCACAATGACTGGTAAACCACAGACTCTAAATAACGGCGAACCAAATATTCCAACACCGCGACATCACTAGGCTCATAACGGTAATCCCAGTTGTATTTACCATCACCCATTTCCTCGAAAACGCTTTTACCGATAGGCAGCAGCACTTCCATGCGGGGTTCTTGTCGCATCGTATTTACAAAACAGGAATACACTAAATGGATAACATCCAATTCCCTGTTTTCATAACGTTGAAAAATTTCAGTTAACGGACCCAGCATCATTTCCATTTTCGGCGTATCGCCCAAATTGGTAACGCTGGCAATCACATTAAGGCCAATACGCTGACACGCCGCCAGACCTTTATTGCCTAAACAGACCACTTCCACCTCAATGCCTTGCGATTGATACTCTTGCACTTGCACTAAGAATTTTTTCAGGATATTGGCATTCAAGCCACCGCACAGGCCTTTATCAGTAGTAATCAAGATAAACCCTGCACGCTGTACATCGCGATGCTCTTCCAATAGTTTGATACCGTGTTCCGTATTGGTTTGCGCCAAGTGACTCATCACCAAACGCACCTTTTCAGCATAAGGTCTAGCCAAACGCATCCGCTCTTGAGTCTTCCGCATTTTAGAGGTTGACACCATCTGCATCGCTTTAGTGATCTTTTGGGTATTTTGAACACTACGGATTTTGGTGAGAATCTCTTTTCCTACTGCCATTTCAGACTCCTTTCAGTCCCTTATTCTTACACTTAGTAGGTGTAAGATGATTTAAAGGATTTCATGGCTTGTTCTAACGCTTGCTCACTCTCGTCAGACATCGCACCTGAAGCATTAATGGCATCCAACACGCCCGGATTCTGCGTGCGCACATAACTCAAGAATTCCGCCTCGAAAGCCAATGCCTTCGCAACAGGAACATCTTCGTAAGAACCATTATTAATGGCCCATAAAGTCAATGCCATTTCAGCCGTATTGAGGGTACTGAATTGTTTTTGTTTCATCAATTCGGTTACGACTTCACCATGTTGTAGCTGTTTGCGAGTAGCTTCGTCCAAATCAGAAGCAAACTGGGAGAATGCAGCCAATTCACGGTATTGAGCCAATGCCAAACGAATACCGCCGCCCAATTTTTTAATGACTTTGGTCTGTGCCGCACCACCCACACGCGATACGGAAATACCTGCATTAATGGCTGGTCGAATACCCGAGTTAAACAAGTCTGTTTCCAAGAAGATTTGACCGTCTGTAATCGAAATAACGTTAGTTGGAACGAAAGCAGATACGTCACCCGCTTGGGTCTCGATAATCGGTAGGGCTGTTAACGAACCAGTCTTGCCTTTTACTTCACCGTTAGTGAGTTTTTCCACCTCATCCGCATTGATGCGAGATGCGCGCTCTAACAGACGGGAGTGCAGGTAGAATACATCGCCGGGATAAGCCTCACGACCGGGAGGGCGACGCAACAACAGGGAAATCTGACGATAGGCAACGGCTTGTTTTGACAAATCATCATATACGATCAGAGCATCTTCGCCGCGGTCACGGAAAAACTCACCCATAGTACAGCCGGCATAAGGGGCAATATATTGCAATGCCGCCGCTTCAGAAGCGGTTGCGGCAACAATAATGGTATGCTCCATAGCACCGTATTCTTCGAGCTTACGCACAACGTTGGCAATGGAAGATGCTTTTTGACCAATGGCCACATAGATACAAACAACGCCCGTGCCTTTTTGGTTAACAATAGCATCCAAAGCCACCGCTGTTTTACCGGTCTGGCGGTCACCAATAATCAACTCGCGCTGACCGCGACCTACCGGCACCATAGAGTCAATAGATTTCAACCCTGTCTGCATCGGTTGATCTACAGATTGACGAGCAATCACACCAGGGGCGATTTTCTCAATCGGAGCAGTCAAATTGGTATTAATCGGACCTTTTCCATCAATGGGTTGGCCTAAGGCATTAACCACACGGCCAATTAATTCTCGACCAATCGGCACTTCCAAAATACGGCCGGTGCATTGAACTTCATCACCTTCTTTAATGTGCTCGTACTCGCCCAACACCACGGCACCAACGGAGTCACGCTCCAAGTTCATTGCCAAGCCAAAAGTGTTGTTTGGAAATTCCAGCATTTCGCCTTGCATTACATCTGATAAGCCATGCACGCGAACGATACCATCCGTTACGGAAATCACCGTACCTCTGGTACGTACTTCCTGTTTGGTATTCAGGTTTTCGATTTTGGCTTTCAGCAAATCGCTAATTTCAGCAGGATTAAGCTGCATGAAAACTCTCCTAATTTATCATTGCCGCATACAGTTTTTTCAATTTACCCTGTACGGACAGATCCAGTACTTGATCACCTATCTCTATTTTGAGACCGCCGATTAAATCGGGATCAATCTCAAAAGTTGCCTCCAAACGGGTATTGAAATGTTGCTCAAGCTCTTTAACGATATTGGCCTTCTGGCCTTCTCCGGCAAACTCGTAAGCACTGTAAATAACCGCTTTTTGGGCTTCGTTATGTGATAAAGTCAAATCTTGATATTGGGTATAAATCTCAGGCAAAATCTGCAAACGCTTCTCTTCAGCCACTACGTAGACGAAATTACGAAAAGTCGTACTTTTCATGGCATCCGATTCATTCAGCAAACGTATCAATTCGTCTGCCTTTTGAGCGTTGCTGATTTCAACCTCCTCAATCATTGCCGCAACGTTTGGTTGCAGCACAGACCATGCTAGTTCTTTCAGTCCGCCCAACCAAGACTCAATTTCATTTTTTTCGGTCGCCAGATCAAACAATGCTTTTGCATAAGGTCTGGCAATGGTTGCGAACTCGGCCATAACGTTACAGCTCCTGTTTCAGGTTACTCAACAATTGCGCATGCTGGGTTTCATTCACTTCACGACGCAAAATTGATTCGGCACCTTTAACAGCCAAAGCAGCTACTTGATCCCGCAAAGCTTCGCGGGCCCGGTTAGCTTCTTGCTCAACGTCAGCTTTGGCTTGGGCTGCGATACGGGCAGCCTCTGTGGAAGCTTGGTTTTTCGCCTCTTCCACAATTTGTGCTGCACGCTTCTCGGCATTGGCTACCATTTCGGCAACCTGACTTCGCCCTTCGGCCAAGAGTTCTGCAACTTTCTTTTCTGCCTGCTCAAAATCGCTCTTACCGCGCTCAGCCGCAGCCAAGCCTTCTGCAATTTTGTCGGCGCGCTCATCCAATGCTTTTGCGATTGGAGGCCACACAAACTTCATGGTAAACCACACCAAACCGATAAAAACAATGATCTGCGCAAATAAGGTTGCATTAATATTCACTTTACTTAACCTTCGCATTTAGGGTTAATCAAACAAACGAAATCCGTTTGTATCGAAACAGTTTTCTGTTCTGATTAGCCTTGGAACGGGTTAACGAAGGCGAACAGCAATGCGATGGCCACACCAATCAGGAAAGCGGCATCAATCAGACCTGCAATCAAGAATAATTTGGTTTGCAGCGGACCCATCAATTCAGGCTGACGAGCAGAAGATTCGAGATATTTAGAACCTACCATACCAATGCCAACAGCAGCGCCCAAGGCACCAAAAGCCACGATCAAACCACATGCGATAGCAATCAAACCACCCATCTCAAAAACTCCTTAAAAATAAAGAAAAACTAAAAAACTACGTTAAAGAAACAAAACAGATAAATCAAATTAATTCATTTATTTAATTCATTTAATGTGCATCATGCGCTTGGCCGATATAGACAAAAGCCAATGCCATAAAGATAAATGCCTGCAAAGTAATGACCAGAATATGGAAAATCGCCCAAACCAACCCTGCAATAATATGAAACACAAACATTATCGGATCCAAGAAACCGACGCTGCCGGATGCTGCCCAAGCGCCGCCCAACAAGGCAATTAACAGGAATACCAATTCACCGGCATACATGTTACCAAACAACCGCATACCGTGAGATACCGTCTTGGACAAGAACTCAACAATATTTAAAATAAAATTTGCAGGTGCAAGTTTGGGGCCGAATGGTGCGCTAAACATTTCATGCATCCAGCCGCCGAAGCCTTTGATTTTAATATTGTAGAAAATACAAATAACTAAAACACCGATTGCCAATGCCAAGGTTGTATTCAAATCGGCTGTGGGTACAATACGCAATAGTGCATGGTGTTCACCCGTAGTGGCCTGCCATGCGGAAGGCAGTAAATCAACGGGCAACAAATCCATCGCATTCATCATAAAAATCCACACAAACAAGGTTAGCCCAAGCGGGGCAACCAATTTGCGCGATCTTTCGTTGTGGATAATACTCTTACACATATCATCCACAAATTCAATCAATAGCTCTACTGCCGCTTGAAAACGCCCCGGAACACCCGCAGTGGCTTTTCTGGCGCCCAGCCACAGTAAAAGACTGCCCACTACGCCGGTCAATACTGCGAAAAATACCGTATCAATATTAATAAATGAAAAATCAGCAATGTTTTTCAGGCCTTGGCCTTGAGTTACATCCGACAGACTGGTCAAGCTTTGCAAATGGTGCTTGATATAGTCGGCAGCGGTCATTGATTCACTTGCCATAACGTTGAACTTTCCAAAATATCAAAAAAACTACATGGCTAACGGCTAACAGCCCTAATAAGAAAGGGATAAAAACTAATGTTTGATGCCATATTGCAAATACGGACACCATCATAAGTAAAGCCAGCACTATTCTTAATCCTTCTCCGACAAGAAAACCGTAGCCTGCAAATTGCGGATAAGGGTTGAGAAGCCTTAAGATTAGAACCGTAATCGAAGATGGAATAAAGTAACAAAGCCCACCTGCCAACACCGACCATACAACAGGCGGCCTACCTGAAATACCTGATAGTATCGTTGCCAAGAGTAAAACCGCCGACTGCAATAATAAAATTTTACCCATAGGCACTGCAATATTTTAACGAACCAACTAGAATGAGGCTTTCTACTATAATCAAAGAGCGGCGCCAGCGTCAAGAATTTTGTTAATTTTCGTCAATCGGATTAAGATTCCCTGACCCTTCTCAAATCTTCATATTACGTTTATTGCAAAACTGCCTAAGCCTATATTTCATCTTACTTTATTTAAAATTACAATAGATTACATTGAAATCGCAATAAAATCGTACAACCGGCAATAAAAATGCCACCGACGTACCGCTTGTTGGCCTGATACGGAAATTTTTCACTTGATTAAGCCCCCAAAAGCTGACTGGCCGATTTACACCTTCTTCTACCCAATGCCTGTAAAAATTACATTTTCAGACAGGCATTGAAAATATTTTCAACTTAGCGTTTGTTTTTCTCTTCATGTCAGTCAAACCGAATGCCTAATTTTTGCAGCAATGCGTCTAACGTTTCCGGCGTATCGAAGTGAAGGATAATTTTGCCTTTTTTATGGTTTGCACTGCGTACTTCCGCGTTCACGCCCAACGTTTCCGTCAGCAAATCACTCAACCGCTGGGTATCCGGATCATTTTTTTTCAGGGCGACTGTTTTTTTGCCGTGTTGCAATAATTGGCTGCGACGCTCGACTTCACGCACCGACCAGCCATACTTGACTGCTTTCTGAGCCAATTCTAATTGCTCCACAACCGGCAACGTCAGTAACGCGCGCGCATGCCCCATTTCCAAGCGGCGCTGATATAGCATATCTTGCACCGGCACCGGCAGCGCCAATAAACGCATGCTGTTGGAAATGGCGCTGCGGCTTTTGCCTACGGCTTTGGCAATGGTTTCGTGGGTTAGGCTGAATTCTTCGGCCAAGCGCTTGAGCCCGCGTGCTTCCTCAATGGGATTCAGATTTTCGCGCTGCAGGTTTTCAATCAAACCCATCGCCAATGCAGTTTCATCACTAATGCTTTTAATAACAACGGGAATCTCTGTTAAGCCAGCCAGCTGACTGGCCCGCCAACGGCGCTCACCGGCAATCAACTCATATTGGGAAAGGCTGTATTCACGCACGATTACCGGCTGGATAACGCCTTGGGCTTTAATCGATTCCGCCAATTCCTGCAGGGCTTCGTCATCCATTTGTACGCGCGGCTGGTAACGACCTGGCCTAATATCGCCGACGGCAACCGTGGTCAACCGATCACCGTTATTATCTTCAATATTGCCGGCCAATAAAGAATCCAGACCTCTTCCGCCTAAGCCACCTTTAGGTTTTGCCATATTCATATTTCCTTAAATTTTCCGGTTATTTTAGCCGATATCGTGCAATGACGTTAAATCAATTTCAAGCAATATGGTAAAGCCGGCTTAAGAAAGGTTGAGGTTAGGCCGGTCATTATTACAGCGATGATGCAAACCTTTTTCTATATTGCATGTTTCTATACACGCTTAAAATGCCTGTCTGAAAGGTTTCAGACAGGCATTGTCAAACTGAGCCGCTTAATTTATACCCGATGTCGATTGGCCTGAGCCAGTAATTCCAACAACGTTTCGGTTGCTTCCCAACCGATGCAGGCATCTGTAATGCTTTGACCGAAGGTCTCGGGTTTATCTTGACGACCTTCCACCAAATGGCTTTCCACCATAACACCCATGATATTGTTTTCTCCATCACGCAATTGCTGGGCGACATCCTGAGCCACCTCCATCTGCCGCGTGTAGTCTTTACGACTATTCGCATGGCTGAAATCAACCATCAGCTTGGGTGTAACGCCCGCTTTTTCTAAGGCTTCCGCCGCTGCTTTCACGTTTTCGCTGTCATAATTCGGCTCTTTACCTCCGCGCAGAATAACATGGCAGTCGGGATTACCCGCCGTATGCACGATAGCGCTGTGGCCGGTTTTGGTAACGGATAGAAAGTGGTGCGAATGCGAGGCCGCGCCAATCGCGTCAATGGCGATTTTCAAGTTGCCGTCCGTACCGTTTTTAAAGCCTACCGGGCAGGAAAGGCCAGACGCCAACTCTCGGTGAACTTGACTTTCGGTGGTTCGCGCACCGATAGCACCCCATGAAATCAAGTCCGCATAATATTGGGGCGTAATCATATCGAGAAATTCAGTTGATGCCGGCATGCCAAGATTATTCAGCTCCAGCAATAACTTGCGCGCACGGCGCAAACCAAAATTAATGTCGAACGTACCATCAAGATGAGGATCGTTAATCAAGCCTTTCCAACCGACTGTTGTACGCGGCTTCTCAAAATAAACGCGCATCACGATGACCAGCT
Source organism: Neisseria sp. (assembly GCF_030527965.1). GTDB lineage: Bacteria > Pseudomonadota > Gammaproteobacteria > Burkholderiales > Neisseriaceae > Neisseria. The sequence goes on along the minus strand of NZ_JAUMZU010000019.1, from coordinate 44,972 downwards.
CTTTTTCATATTTCTTACGCAATACCAACAAACGTTTGGCATATTCAATAGCTGCTTTAGGATCATGGATAGAACACGGGCCGATAATAACCAACAGACGGTTGTCTTTGCCATGTACCAAATCAGCGATTTCTTGGCGTGTCCGCACAACCAGCTCGGATACTTCATCGGTAATCGGCAATTCGTATAAATGGGCGATAGGCGGCAGTAGTTCATCAATGGCATTGATGCGTACATCATCTGTTTTCTGTAAACGGTTCATGTTCATGCTCGTTTTATTTTAGTTGGAAATGCTGCCTAGATTAACGGCTTTAACAGGCTTTGACAAGCCAGAAATGAATTTTATTGTTATTTAATTGCGTATATTCTCAAATATTGAAAGTTAATAGAATTTAATTGCAAATAAATAATACTTGAATAATATAAAATGCCTGTCTGAAACATTTCAGACAGGCATTTTACTGGCTTTATTTGGCCAACTCGGCATCAATCTGCTGATATAAAGCAGGAAAATCAGGCTCGCTGACAAATGTTTTCAAGATTTCCCCGTTTTTATTGATTAACACGGAGGTCGGATAAACGATGGTTTTGAATGCCTTGCCTACTTTTCCGTCGTTATCGTACAGCACTGCAAACGGCAAACCGCGTGATTGGGCATAATTCTTGACACTCTCCAATGAATCAACACCCGGCGGAGCAATAGGCTGGGCAATGCCATACACTTGAAAATCCTTGCCTTCATAATCGTGTGCCATTTTGATTACTTTCGGCATCTCGCTCACACAACCGGGGCAAGTAGGGAACCAAAAATTAATAAAGGTAACCTTCCCTTTCAGGCTGGCATTATCATGTACTTGCCCCTGCAAATCCGGCAAAGCAAAAACAGGCGCTTGTTTGGCTTTCGGTATCAACAAGTAAACAATCAGGCCGCCTATCAATAAAACGACAGCCAACATTAAAATTTTTTTCATCAATCTCTCACAACCAAACCATCCAACGCAGAGCGCAAAGATTCCGACAAACTGACCGCTTTGCCATTTTGTACCCCCATCAAAGTCACCTCGGCCTCAACCGCCACTTTGCCATTGTTTTGAAAAACCATCATCTGCCGAAATTTAATCTGGCGCGGTAAAACTTCGAACAACCGAGTTTCCGTTTCCAACACATCGCCTTCTTGCGCACTGCGCCGGTAACGGATATCCATGCGAGATACTACCATCTGAATATCGCCCAACAAAGCAGACAAGCCTTTCCGTTCAAAAAACACCCAACGCGCTTCTTCCAGAAACTCCAGATACCGAGCATTATTGACGTGGCCGTAACCATCAAGATGGTAGCTGCGAATAACAATACTCATGCTTAACTTAGCGGAATCGGCTGAAACGATTCACGCACCAAAGGCTCGGCCGACAAATCCGTTACAATGGTAGAAAGCTGGATATCAAACCATTCTTGAAAAATATCGGGATGCAAATCCGGCCAAAGGCTTTCGTCTTCACACCAATCCGCCAACTCTGCGGCAAAGATTTTCTCAAAATGCGATTCGATTTCATTCCATACCTGATCCACATCGTCGCACGGGCTGACCAGATAGGAATTCGCATCCGCCTGCAAATCCTCTAAAGTAAATTCTTCTGTGTCGATACCGACCTCTTTCAGCCAATTCCAGAAAGGGTCGAGCGGAATCAGCAAAAACACACTACGGTTTACTTCATACATAATGTTTTCCTTTACATAAAGGCTGCTTCAGGAAGGCAATGATAATGCGAAACCAACAAAACGTCATTATTTTAAACGAATCAAGATAATCGTTATCCGGTTTCCGATTACGGTTTCCCTGCTCCTGCCCATCCCTCTAACGGCCAATAAAAAAACGCTTCTTTAATAAGACTATTAAAGAAGCGCGAAGTTAGAAATACAGCTTAAAATTATCAAAGCAAACACCCCCTGCTTGCCTGATAATAGATTGCGGCACAACCTTTAGCAAAGCTTTCCCCGGTTGAATCCGCCAGCTTGGGCGGCAGCTTTTTCCCCTTGAGCTGCCCGCCGGCTGAATTTTGTTAGGCGAGTCTTTAAAACAGTTTTAAATTGACTTATTACCGTTTCGCTCGCTTGATTGCGTTTACTGCAATGTGTTTGGCCTATGTTCCTTTTGCACCTTCTGATTGATGTGCCTGTTTTCCCGTAATGTATTTGGCCTTTTTGCTTTCCCTTATTTATGCCGTTTGGCACGTTTTCCGTAATGCTCCGTTTTCCACCCCCTTATATTTATATCTTAATATTTCCCGATTTTGATGTTTTCCAATGCGTTTGGGTATTTGCCCTTTTTATCGATTATTTCAGATTTTAACATTTCCCGTAATGTATTTGGCTTTAATTTCCCTGAAATTGAATTTGCTGCTGCGTGGCAGACAAAAACTATTTAGCATTTCTCATGCCAATCTCTTAAATTTATCCATTATTTATATAACTATTTAATTTAAATAAATAAATATTGATATTGGTTTTTATTTATTATTATTTAAAACCACGACTACCTCGCACAACACGGCTATTCCTTGCCATTTTTTGTCATCTAAGCTCCGACCTTTGATAACAGCCGTGACATTTTTTGTCATATTAGGTTAACGACATCCGTGTATATTTATTTCTAAACAAAATTAAAAATGCCTGTCTGAAAAATTCAGACAGGCATTTTGGTTTAACAAATGCTTGGTTCCAATGGAATCCGGTTTAGTCCACCTGAGCCACGGTAACCGGCAAATTACGAATCGCCGACAACATGGTATCCGACTTGGCACGTTGCTGATTGAATTTGGCCATATTGACTTGTTCCATTTTCGGCGTGGGCAGTGCCACAGTAGTCGGATTGACGTGCTGGCCATTGATGCGGGCTTCATAGTGCAGGTGAGGGCCGGTAGAACGCCCGGTCGTTCCGACGTAACCGATAACATCACCCGCTTTAACCGTATTGCCTATCGGCGCATAGGCACTCATATGGCCATACAGGGTTTCCACGCCATTGGCATGAGTTAGCATAATGGTGTTGCCGTAACCGCCTTTCCAGCCTTTCCATGTCACAATACCGTCAGCCGGCGCATGAATTGGCGTACCTTCGGGCGCGGCGTAGTCGATACCGGTATGCATTCTTACCGTATGCAAAACCGGATGCACGCGCAAGCCGTAAGGCGAGGAAATTCGGGTATAGGCTACGGGCTGCACGTTAAACGTACTGGTATGCTTCAAGGATTTGCCTTGTTCATCATAATAACTGCCGCCTTCGTCGCCCTTGTCATAATAATAAGCTTTATAGACTTTGCCGCCTTTAACCACTTCAGCAGCCAGAATATCTCCGGTTGCCATTTCTTGGCCACGGAAATACATGCTGTTATATAGTAGACGGATTTGATCGCCCGGCCTCAATTCGTCGATATTCAGTTTGTCGCTGAAAATATCGCGCAATGATTCGCGCAACTCAATGCCGACACCGGCTTGCGCCAAGGCGCCTTGTGCAGAAGTTCGCACGATAATCGAACGCAACGACGGCATGGTGCGCATGGAAAGCTCCGATGCGGAAGCCTGCCATTGACCGTTCACTTTCTCGATTGCCACCAGATTGCTTTCGCCGTTGTCATCATCGGCAAAGAACTGTATATCCGTCGCATCACCCTTAGAATCCAAACGGATGCTCACCGTCTGCCCGGGGTTAAGTTTTTTCAGATTGTTGTCGATATTGCTTTTGGCCAATACGCTTTTAATGTTTTTCTCGGAAATGCCGGCACGCGCCAACACGTCGGCCAGGCTATCTCCCGCCTGCACGGTTTCCGCCGTCCAATAGCTGCTTTGCAAATCGTTGTTTTTCACAAATACGGAAGGCAATTCTTGCGTAATACGCTCTGCTTTATACAGGCTACTATTCGGTAACGGTTCTGTGATGGCATAGGTTGTCATCACGGCAGACACGGGTAGCATAATGCCCAGCAATGTCCAGCGGATGGGTTGGTTGATTTTTTTAACGGTTTTATTTTCTGTTGTCACGGTTCTGTCCTGAATGTTCGTGGCGCAAGTCAGCACCGCTTACGCCTTCAAGATGACGCTTCGTAATGAATGATAATTTGTGGTATTTTTCGATTCTAAACCGCCGGAAATAATGGCGGCGATTTTGCTGATTGACAGTACGATTTTCTCTTTTTTACTTATCCTGCTATTTTAGCATAAAACAATCTTGCCTTTCTAAAAGAAAGGCGCCAGATAGCGGCAAAAGTTGTGAAAATCACGTAAAATATCGCTTCTATCTCCCAGCTTTCCTGTTTAAAACATGCATCTTACCATCGCTGTTCCTGCCCTCAATTTAGAGCAAACCGAACCCCTTCCTCCTTTGGAAACGCCCGCTCTCAATACCCTGCTACGCTTCGGCTCCCACACCTCCCTTCCAACTTCTGTTGCCAATTTCTTCGCAGCTTATTTATGGCAGGGCAGTCTGCTGGCACACGCAAAAAAAATACTGGGGCTTCAAGAAAAGCAATATGCCGTATTTGCCAGCCCTGTCTGGCAACAAATGGGGATGCACAACGTCAACATGCTTGGTGGTTCGGATTTAGGCATTACCCTGCAAGAAGCGCAGGCATTCTGCGCCGGTTTGAGTGAATTTTATGCCGACTCGGCCTTGAATTTTCATGCCTACCGCCCTGATTTATGGGTGGTAGCTCTGCCTACCCCGGTTGATTGGCAGGTTCCTTGTATATTAGATGTAATGGGCATGCTTGACGGCACGGTTCGAGCGGAAGGGCAAGATGCAGAGTTATGGCTACAGCTGCAAACCGAAATACAGATGTGGTTGCACTCGCACCCGCTGAATGTTGAACGAACTCAGAACAATCAACCCGCCATCAACGGAATATGGCTGTGGCAAAACTTAAACGGCACCTTAACGGATTCGCCGCTTTTAGCCGCCGATAACGAATGGGCAGAAGCATATCAAGGCCCCAAACTGGATTTGCCGTACGATTACGCAGCTTGGCAAAGCATGCTGGCGGAGCAGCCCGATTCAGACAGGCATCTGATTTTTTTAGACGATTTAATCGGACCCAGCCATACCGGAGATTTATGGGCCTACAAACAAACATTAGAAAATTGGGATAACCGATTCTTTGCGCCTATCTGGCAGGCTTTGCAAAAAGGCAGCCTGCAAAGCCTAACCTTAGCCACCGACGGCGCCGATGGCGGCGAACTTATCGTCAAAGCCCGTTCAGGCAGAGCATTTTGGAAACGTAAGCGCCGTTTTCAAGGAAATTGGCGGGCATAACCCGTTATACTAAAGATAAGCCGCGCAAGACTCATCCGAACCGTTTCCATCCGTTTTTCATAGAAAAATCTTCATGAAGCAAACGGTTAGCCTTTATAATGCAAACCATATAGAAAATCGAACCTATTTTTCAGACAGGCATTGGATACGATGCCTGTCTGAAACCTTGTTAAGAAGCCGATATGAAATTTATTGACGAAGCAAAAATCGAAGTAGCGGCAGGTCGCGGCGGCAATGGTGCCGTCAGCTTCCGCCGAGAAAAATTCGTACCGCGCGGCGGCCCCGACGGTGGCGACGGCGGCAAAGGCGGCAGCGTGTATGCCGTAGCCGACGAAAACATCAACACCTTGGTCGAATACCGTTTCGTCAAACGCTATCAGGCGAAAAACGGCGAGAAAGGCCACGGTTCAGACCGTTACGGCGCAGGCGCCGACGACATCGAGCTGCACATGCCCGTCGGCACCCTCATCCGCGATACCGACACCGACGAAATCGTCGCAGACCTGACCCGCCACGGGCAGAAAGTCTGCCTTGCCAAAGGCGGCAAAGGCGGCTTAGGCAACATCCACTTCAAATCTTCCGTCAATCGGGCGCCCAAGCAAGCCACGCCCGGCGAAGAAGGCGAAGCACGCAGCCTGATGCTGGAATTGAAAGTATTGGCCGACGTAGGCCTCTTGGGCATGCCCAATGCCGGAAAATCCACCCTCATCCGCGCCGTGTCCGCCGCCCGCCCCAAAGTGGCCGATTATCCGTTTACCACCCTGCATCCCAATTTGGGCGTTGTGCGCGTTGATGAAAATCACAGCTTCGTTATGGCCGACATTCCAGGTCTGATTGAAGGTGCAGCCGAAGGCGCGGGCTTAGGCCACCGCTTTCTGAAACACTTATCCCGCACCGGCCTGCTGCTGCATGTGGTCGACTTAGCCCCGTTCGACGAAAACGTCAGCCCCTCTTCCGAAGCGCTTTCCCTTATCAACGAATTGCGCAAATACGACGAAACCTTGTACGGCAAACCGCGCTGGCTCGTGTTAAATAAACTCGACATGCTAAGCCCCGAAGAAGCGCAAACCCGCACTGCAGCGTTTCTGCAAGAAATCGGCTGGGATTACCCCGAGCCGGACGACCAGTTCGGTTTCGACATGCAAACGCCGCGCCTGTTCAAAATCAGCGCGCTAACTCATGAAGGCACGCAAGATTTGGTACATCAAATCAACAGCTATCTGAGCGAGAAAAAACGTTTGGCGGCCGAAGAACAGGCGACGGAACTCCCTGAAGCGGAGAAACCATCGCCGAATCAAACCGATACTTCCGTATTCAAAGCCGAATAAGCACAATGCCTGTCTGAAAACTGTTCAGACAGGCATTGGTGCCACAACAAATAGAGTGCAGGCCCGCACAGCAGCCAAACCTACCATTTAGAAACCACCTTTTTACCCGCATTATTAAAAATAGGATAATTGGCAAAGGGTTGTATCGCAAACCAATCAAACCCTTCCAATCGCCAAACCCATTATTAAAACACTTACCTCTTTCAACCTCGAGTAAAAACATGCTAACCGTATACAACACACTGACCCGTCAAAAAGAAACCTTCACTCCCCTCAACCCGCAAAACGTACGCATGTATGTATGCGGCATGACTGTATACGATTACTGCCACTTAGGCCACGCACGCGTCATGGTCGTATTCGACATGATTGCCCGCTGGCTGCGCGCGCAAGGCTATCCGCTCACTTACGTTCGCAACATCACCGATATCGACGACAAAATCATCGCCCGCGCCGCCGAAAACGGCGAAAGCATCCGCGAACTAACCGCCCGATTCATCAACGCCATGCACGAAGACGCCGACGCATTGGGCGTTATCCGTCCCGATGTCGAACCCAAAGCCACAGAGCATGTGCCGCAAATGATTGAAATGATTGAGCGCCTGATTGCCAACGGCAAAGCCTACCCCGCCGAAAACGGCGACGTTTACTATGCCGTGCGCGAATTTGCCGCCTACGGCCAATTATCCGGCAAATCGCTAGACGACCTTCGTGCGGGCGAACGCGTGGAAGTAGACAGCTTCAAACGCGATCCGCTTGATTTCGTCTTATGGAAAGCCGCCAAACCGAACGAAGCCGATTTCTGGGAAAGCCCTTGGGGCAAAGGCCGCCCGGGCTGGCACATCGAATGCTCGGCAATGGGCGAAGAATTATTCGGCGATACCTTCGACATTCATGGCGGCGGCGCCGACTTGCAATTCCCCCATCATGAAAACGAAATCGCCCAAAGCTGCGGCGCCATCGGACACCATTGCGACCACAACCACAACGGAAAAACCATTGAAAGCCATGTTAAATACTGGCTGCACAACGGCTTTATTCGCGTAGACGGCGAAAAGATGTCCAAATCACTGGGCAATTTCTTCACCATACGCGAAGTGCTGAAACAATACGATCCGGAAGTTGTCCGTTTCTTCATTTTGCGCGCCCACTACCGCAGCCCGCTCAACTATTCCGATGCCCATCTGGACGATGCCAAAGGCTCGCTAACCCGCCTCTACACCGCCCTGAAAAACACACCGCCTGCCGATTTTGAGCTCAACGAAAACACCAACGACTACACCCGCCGTTTCTTCGCCGCTATGAACGACGATTTCGGCACCGTAGAAGCCGTGGCGGTATTGTTCGAGCTGGCCAACGAAATCAACAAAAGCCGTGATGCAGAATTGGCCGGATGCCTGAAAGCGCTCGGTGGCATTATCGGTCTGCTACAACGCGATCCGCAAGAATTCCTGCAAGGCGGCGCGGTTGCCGACGGCCTAAGCAACGAAGAAATCGAAAGCCTGATCGAGCAGCGCAAACAAGCCCGCTCCGCTAAAAACTGGGCTGAATCCGACCGCATCCGCGATCTTCTGACCGCCCAAAACATCATTCTGGAAGACGGTGCCGGCGGCACCACATGGCGCAGAGGGTAAGGAAAATGCCTGTCTGAACGAAATCTGAAGCCTCTTGTGCTTTTTCAGACAGGCATTTTGCCCAAACCACCTAAAAAACTTGCCTTGGCACCAATAACTTGCGATAATCGCGCCCTTACGCCGAATGAGCACGCCAGCCGGCATGTTCTTCCAATAGGCGAATCTTGAAGTATAGGTAAATCCCCTATACCCGCTAACCGAAAGGAAATGAAAATGAAACAAGGTATCCACCCTGATTACCACAACGTGACCGTTACTTGTTCTTGCGGTAATAAATTCGAAACCAAATCGTCCATGACAAAAGACAACTTCTCCATCGAAGTTTGCTCACAATGCCATCCTTTTTACACCGGCCAACAAAAAATCGTCGACACTACCGGCCGCGTGGATAAATTCAAACAAAAATACGGCAACATGTTCAAACGTTAATCGAGAACATACCCCAAAAAGGCTGCTTGAAGCAGCCTTTTTTGCATCCGCCAACTTAGCAACATCGCACATTCCTGCTAAACTTCGCCTATCCAAGCAATATTCCCCCACACCCCATGCTGACTTACCTGCCGCCCGACCAACGCCCGCCCGACCCCGCCAACGAAAAGCCCTGGCTTTTACTGTTACTGGTTTTTGCTTGGTTGTGGCCGGGTATATTTTCCCACGGATTATGGAATCCTTCCGAACCCACCGTTAACGCGGCGATTAAAGAAATGCTGGATAACGGGCAGGTATGGATTCCCACCGCACTGGGCGAGCCTCAGTTTAACATCCCACCCATTTACCTCTGGCTGGCCAATGCCTGCCGCCACCTGTTTTCCCCTTGGCTGACCGACGCCTATTCCGCATCGCGCTTCGCCAGTGTCATTTTCACCAGCATCGGTTTGACCGCCTCCGGCATGGCCGGCTTCCACCTGCTCGGCCGCCATCAAGGCCGTAGCGTGGTGCTGATTATGGTTGGCTCGGCAGGCCTAATCAGCTCGGCGCACATGCTTAACGGCATGTCGGTTCAATTTGCTGCGCTCAGTCTTGTTTTATACGGCTTCGCTTTGGCATGCAGCCGCGTCATTATGGCCTCGTTGCTGCTCGGCATAGGATTGGCACTACTCTCCGTGTCGGCCGGCTATTTGATACCGTTCTCATTGTTGCTGACTGCCGTGTCCCTGCTGGCCAGCCCGCATTGGCAGAAAAAGCGTTATTACATCTCGTTGTTCGGTGCCTTAGCCATCGGCCTGCCGTTGATGACAATCTATCCTTCCGCCTTGTTTAAAACCAATCCCGCCCTATTCGAAACATGGCGTCTGTATCATGCTTTCGGCAGCTTCGGCGGCTTCGAAAATTTTCATACCGCATTTAGCGCAGGCTATTATTTGAAGAATCTGCTTTGGTTCGCCTTTCCCGCTTGGCCGCTGGCGATATGGACATTATCGCGCGGCAATCTGGCTAAAGAACCGTGGATGGTGTTGGCATTGGCATGGCTGGTGGAAATCGGCCTGCTTCTGGTTGTCGAGCCGGCCACTTATCAAGACAATCTGCTCTGGATACTGCCGCCGCTTGCCTTACTGGGCGCGGCGAAACTCGACAGCCTGCGGCGAGGCGCCGCTGCCTTTCTCAATTGGTTCGGCATCATGACTTTCGGCTTGGCCGCGCTATTCCTTTGGCTGGGTTTTTTCGCCATGAATTACGGCTGGCCCGCCAAACTGGCCGAGCGTTCCGCCTACTTCAGCCCGTTTTACATACCCGATATCAACGCCCTTCCCATGTTAGTGGCTTTATTATTCAGCCCCGTATGGCTATGGGCGATTACCCGTAAAAACATCCGCGGCCGCCAAGCCGTTACCAACTGGGCGGCAGGTACCACTTTGGTTTGGGCATTGATGATGACTTTGTTTCTCTCTTGGCTCGACAAAGCCAAAAGCTACCGCCCGGTAGTCGAACACATGGAAGCCGCCGCGCCGGCAGATCTGCTCAACGGGCAGGCCTGCATCGGTATTGCCGCACATGAAAAAGCCGCACGCCTCGCGTGGGGCGAATACAGCCGTTTGTCTTTACACGTTAACGACGAGGGCTGCGCATACCGTCTCGTGCTTACCCGAAAAAACGAGCCGCAACCGCAAGGATGGCAGAAAATCTGGCAGGGTAATCGCCCGCGCAGCAAAGATATGGTTTTCGTGCTCATGCGAAAAGATTGATTCTGGCCCCGTTTAGGCCTGTCTGAAACCGATTTTCCTAAAAAATCCGCACGCCAGAAAAAGCCTTACATAATAAACTTATCATTCAGTTTGAGATATTAAAGACAACCGCATGATTCCCATCGCACTCCCTGTAGATTTTTCTTTCCATGCCAACGCCGCCGTTGCCAACCTATCGGCAACATCCGCTCAAGCATTTGCCGAACATCATATTCCCAAAGGGCAGCGCTATAAAATCGTTGCCAACTTAAACGAAGCACGCCAAACGGCGCAGGATGCCGCCTTACGCTATCTCATCATCAGCGACGGCGAACACCACGCCTTGTTTCAGCGCGACTCGGGCGGAGATACGGCCATCGGGCTGCCCGGCTGGAGCGCTTATTTTGCCAAAGCCGGTTATGTGCCTGTCGCTGCGTTCTACAACGGCAACGGCGAAATTTCGGCCGCGGTCAACCAAGCCATGCTGTCGGCTAAAAAAGCCGGCTTAGGCGTTGAAATGGATTCCAACCAAACCTATACCGGCGCCAAGCAAATCAAAGTATTGCGCGGCGTAAAATATCTGCACGGAAACGGCAGCACCATCATGACCAACCCCAGCGTGGCAGAGTCGACAGTGAAATTTGAAACCGGCTCCCAAAATTCCACCATCAACGGTTTGGTCATCAATATGAACGGCCGCCCCATTACCGCCATTCTGGCGCAAGGAACGCAAAACACCACCATCAGCGGCAACACCATCTACGGCGCAGGCGAAAACGACAAAGCCGCCATTTCCGTTACCGGCGTCTCCAACCCGACCACTCAATTGAGCACGTCGAACGTTGCCGTACTCAACAACCGGATTCTGCTGCCCGGAGGCAAAATGGAACGCGGCAGCGGAGGCGCGGCTATTTATGTTGGCGGCTACCCCGTACCTGCCAAAGGAAAAACCCGCTTCCAACGGAAACTTTACGCCGCCGCCGCACACGACATTCCTTCCGGCCAAGATATGGGGCGCTGGAGCCTTTACGCCAAAGGCAACGGCAAAGTTGCCGAAACCAATCCCAATGCCAAAGCCGCCAACATCATCATTCGCGGCAATTACATCAACGGTGGCCGCTATGGCATAGGCTTTAACGAAGTGAGCGGCAACAGCGAAATCAGCGGCAACTACATTACCAACAACACCCGAAATATTTCTCTGCAAAACAACGTATTCAACGTCGGCATCAAAAATAATCTGTTAACCGACGCCCTCTCCGCCGCTGTTTTGCTCGGTTACAACGCCGATAACAACACCGTTTCCGGCAACACCATCACCAGCACCCGCTTTATCGGACAGTCGCTGGTGCTGGCCGTGCAAGGCAGTAACGGCAACACCATCACCCGCAACCGCCTTGACGCGGAAAAACCCGACGGCAAATACGAGCCCGGCAAATGGTTGATTTACGCCGGCTCCGACGCCAGCGGCAACACCATCAGCAACAATATCGTTTCCGGCCCGGCCAAAGGCAGCGCCTTCGGTTTAGAAGCCATTTGGGATAAATCATCGTCGGCCGGAGAGCGTGCGGCTTACGCAGCCAACCTGCCCGTACACTACAACGGCGGCAACGGCAGCACCCGCAAAGTCGTTATCAGCGGCAACGTTATCGCGCCTATTTTCACCGCCGCGCCCGCGTTCTATTTCGGCGCAGACACATCAAAAGGCTGGAACCAAAAAAGCGCCGACGGTCAATACGACTTCCCTACCCGTCACATCATCGGCAACATCATCGGTCTCTTGTTTAAAAACAACATCGTACTCGGCACCCAAGGCAGCAACTTCAGCGAACTCGTGCGTAAGCACGAAAACGGCAGAGCCACCGTCAACGGCGGCCAGAAACTCAACGGCGCCCAAGCCGAAAACGGCGGGATTTTCCGCAACGGCAGCGTTGTTTACAGCATCCGCAGCTACACCTTGGCCAGCAACGAAAACATGCTCAACCTGATGGGCAACCAACCTGCCAATGGCAACGGCGGTGCCGGCAACGATACGCTCAACGGCAACATCAAGGCCAACGTGCTCAACGGCGGCGCCGGCAACGATACACTCAACGGCGGTTACGGCAACGACACCCTGACCGGCGGCAGCGGTGCCGATACCTTTGTGTTCCAAAGCATTCTGAACGAAACGGGCAATGTGGATAACATTACCGACTTCAATGCGGCCGAAGGCGACAAAATCCATATGGATGCCGCGCTAACCGGCTCTGTTCCACCTTCGGTCTGGTTTGTGCACGCCGGTTCGGAAACCCGCGCCAGCCGCGTCATCCAGAAAGGCAACGCCCTTTATTACGATGCCGACGGTGCCGGAACCGCTTTCTCGCCGATACAGTTTGCCACCTTAAGCAACGGTGCCAAACTGAATGCCGGCGATTTCAAATAATCTCCGATTCTGTAAAATGCCTGTCTGAAAATCCGTTTTCAGACAGGCATTGTCTAACCAAAGCCCCAATCTGGGTTAAAATACCGTATTCCGAACCACCCGTTTTGATGAGAACCCGCCATGAACCAGCCAACCCAACCAGAGCGCAATGTAGACGACACCGAAATCGACAAATTCAGCCGCATCGCCCACAAATGGTGGGATACTGCCGGCGAATTCAAACCGCTGCACGATATCAACCCCTTACGCTTAGGTTATATCGACCGCATCGGGCAGCTTGCCGGAAAAACCATTTTGGACGTCGGCTGCGGCGGCGGCATTCTTTCCGAAAGCATGGCCAAAATCGGCGCAGCATCGGTAACCGGCATCGATTTGGCGGAAAAATCGCTCAAAACTGCCGAGCTGCACGCGCTGGAAAGCGGTATCGGCAACGTGCACTACCGCTGCATCAGCGTGGAAGATCTCGCCGTAGAAAACCCGCACGCTTACGATGTGGTTACCTGTATGGAAATGATGGAGCATGTGCCCGACCCCGCCTCAATCATCCGCGCGTGTGCCAAGCTGGCCAAGCCCGGCGGCACGGTCTTTTTTTCCACCATCAACCGCAACCCGAAATCTTATATTCACGCCATTCTCGGCGCCGAATATATTCTGAATTTAGTACCCAAAGGCACCCACGACTGGCAAAAATTCATCACCCCCTCAGAGCTTGCTCGCATGTGCCGCCAAGCCGGATTAGACGTAACCGACACCGCCGGCATGGGTTATAACCCGTTAACCAAAGTCTATTCCCTCAACAATAATACCGCCGTCAATTACATGATTGCCTGCCGCCCGGTATAACCGCGAAAACCAAAATGCCTGTCTGAAAACCTATTTCAGACAGGCATTTATCTTTTTGCTTATTGCAGCAAGAAGCGCATTCAAACGCTTCCTTTTACCTTATTAAAAGCCTTAGAAATCAAAAGCCTTAGAAATCAAACGTAGCAGAGAGGGAAACACTGCGCGGTGCGGCGGCGTTCAGATAACCGTAACCGGGATAACCGCCGGCGGAAGCCCAGTATTTCTTGTTGGTCAGATTATCCACGCGCGCGCGGAAAGTCGCTTCATGGCCTTTGATGTTCATGCGGTAACGGGCGCCGACATCAAAGCGCGTCCAACCGCCGACTTTAAGCGTGTTGGTGTCATCGGCATAACTCGAACCGGTATAAACCATACGAGTATCAAATGCCAAACCTTGCACTTGAGGCAATTCCCACTCCACGCCGATATTGGCTTGAGTTTTAGGCACCCCAATCGTACGCTTGCCTTGTGTATCGGCCGAACCGGTGGATTTTTGCTTGGCATCAAGGAAGGTCAGGCCGCCCAGCAAACGCAGGCCTTTGGAAACTTCGCCGTAAGCAGTCAATTCCAAACCGTTATGCCGGTCTTTGCCCTCTGTTCTAAACACATTATCGCTGCCTGTACCAGCGTTGCGCGGTTTATCCACGCTAAACAAAGCAGCTCCCGCACCAAAGCGCTCACCTTCATATTTCAAACCGGCTTCTTTTTGTTTGGTAACGAAAGGTTCCAGCATCTGCCCGGCATTAGCTGTGCCGACCGGCGCTTTAGAACCCTCGCTCAAACCCTCGATATAGTTACCATAAACCGACAATTGCGGCGTAATCCGGTAAACCGCGGCAACGCTCGGGCTCCAGCGGCTTTGCGAATATTCGGTATTCCGCGTCAGGCTGGCGCTTCTTACTTTCTGCCAACGGGCTCCCAGAGTCAACAGCAAACGTTTATCAAATGCAGACAACGTATCATACAGCGCAACGCTGGTCATACGGGTTTTATCGGTAAGAGCCGGATGGTTCATATTACCCGTGGCATTCGCTCCCGACGACCATGCAGGCAAGGCATAATAAACCGGGGTGTAGATATTTGTATTGAATGAGTTTGAAAGGTCATAAGTGTAGGCATTTTTAGTGTTTTTATGGAAATGGTTGGCTGCCGTGCCCCATTCGTGCTGCACCGCGCCGGTGGCGAACTTACCGCGCAAACCGATTTCACCGGTATGGATTTGGTCGCGACGGGCATTATCCCAACGGTAGAAAGTCGCATCGCCGGCGGCATTGCTAACCGTCACGTTAGCCAAGCGGTTTTTTTCTTTGCCGTCGCGCATGCCGTAAGCGGCATAAGCCGTTAGGTTATCATTGAAATCATATTCGCCGCGCAAAGTGCCGTAGAAATCACGTTCGTTGGAATAAGACCACGGCTGTGCCCAGTTGGCCGAACCGGACGGAGCAGCCGGAACCGCGGTAGTACCGTTAAGAGCAACATTGGTGCGCGTCGCTTTCAGCCTGTTATCCTGCCAACCCACATCGGCAGACACGCGGGCTTTTTCGCCGCGCCAATCCAAACCGACGTTAAACAAGCTGAGCTTGGCACGCTCGTCATGCACCGCGGTATGACCGTTGTGATGGGCGGCGTTCACGCGTACACCGAATTGCTGCTCGGCGCCGAAACGGCGCGCAACATCGGTCGACAGATTGCCGCGCGTACCCGCGCCGTAACCCGCACTGATTCGGGTCAAAGGCTCGTTAGGCGCACGCTTGGGCAACAGATTGACCGTGCCGCCCAGCGCACCACCGCCGGGAGCCATGCCGTTGAGAAACGTCGAAGCACCGCGCTGGATTTCCACCCGCTCGAAAGGCTCGGTGGCAATCGTTTGGCGCGGCAAGATGCCGTAAAGGCCGTTATACATGGTGTCGTCTGAGCCGGTAACAAAGCCGCGGATGAAATACGCTTCTTGAAAGTTGCCGAAACCGCGGGCAACGCGCACGGTCGGGTCATTTTGCAATACGTCGCCTACCGTGCGGGCATGTTTGTCTTGCACCAGTTTGCTGGTGTAGGCCGTGGTGGAAAACGGGGTTTCCAAAGTGGTTTTATTGCCGAGCACGCCCACTCGGGCGCCTTTGGCTACCTGCCCGCCCGGATAAGCCGCCTGCAAACCGCCCTTGGACGCATCGGCACTGGCATTAACGGTTACAGTTTCCACTTCGGTTGGCTCAATGTTTTGTGTTGCGGTTTCCTCTGCGGCAAAACCTTGCGTGTATGCACCCAGAACCGCGATAGCCAACAGGCTGCGGGTAAAGAACGATGTGTTTTTATTCATTATGCTTTCTCTCTGATTGGTTTATATGAAAGGCTGTCTGAATTATGCTGAAACATTTTCAGACAGCCTTAGCTACAAGATTTGAATTATATGTTTTCTTTAATAATTTTTGTTTTTTTATGCAAAATTTACAACATAAAATAGCTTAATTTTCTTTTTTTGTTGTTTAAATGATATAGATTTTTATTTCTATTTACTATTTCACAGGTAATAGTTTATCGACTATGCTCATCTGCCACCCGCACGGCTTCCTGTGCATCGTGCTCGCTCAATACGCCTTGCTTCATCGATAATATTCTTTCAGCATGATTGAAATATTTGTCGTCGTGGCTGATGGCAAAAACGGTATAGCCGCTTTGCTGCAATAGCGGCAACAGGCGCTCGTAGAATATGCGGCGAAACTGCGGATCTTGGTCGGCCACCCATTCGTCGAGAATCAAAATGCTGCGTTGTTCGAGTGCCGCAGCCAACAGGGCAAGACGCTTTCTTTGGCCCTGCGAAAGTTTGCTGTTCAAAATACGGCCGGTTTCGATTTTGGCTTTGTCGCTAAGCTGCAAGTGTTCCAGCCAATCGGCAATCAATCCCTCTGCAACATCTTGTCCCATGCCATCTGTAAGCTGCCCGAACAAATGGAAATCGGTAAATACACTGGCGAAAAGCTGGCGATAGGCGCTGCGGTTGGCATCGGTAATTTCCGTGTCGTCAACATAGATTTTGCCGGACGACGGGCGATAAAGGCCGGCCAGCACCATCGACAAAGTCGACTTGCCGGAGCCGTTGGCGCCGATAAGAAAAACGGTTTCACCGCGTTTGAGGGTCAGATTCAACGGTTCAAGCGCGAAAACCTGCCCGCCCTGCGCAGGATAATGGTAACTCACGTTTTCCAACCGGATTTGCTGCCATGCCTGCGGTATTTGCCCTGCATCGTGAAAATCGGCCCGATGCTCGGGCAAACCGAGTTGCGCCAAAGCCTGCAATGCGACTTGGCTTTGCAAAATCACCGGAAAGGCGCCGATGGCGGAAGTCAGCGGGCCGCGCATAAACAAAACGGTCATACTGACGGTGGCGGCATCGGAAAGGCTCGCCCAATCGTGATAAACGGCAAGGTAAAAAATCACGCCCACCGCAGCAAGCATAATGCTGTTGCCCCAATTGACGGCGGTCAGATGGTAAGCATCGGCCTGAACGTGAAAATCGCGCTTGTTAGCGGCTTCACTAGTGAACTCATCGCGGAAGAAGCGCTCGGCCCGGTAACGGTTGAGCGTCAGCTCTTTATGGCCATCAAGCGCGGTTTCGTAATGGCGGTAGAGCTCGTCTTCCGCATGGCGCATGCGGCGAAAATAGCGGTAATGCAGCTTCACAATCGCATGGCTGACCGCAATCATCAGCACCAGCATCAAAGCGGTTACTGCAAACAACCCAGGCGACAGCCAAATGAGATAAAGGCTGCACGCAGTGGCAAACAAAATCCCCTGAACCAGCTCGGGCAAACGCGCAAACGAAATCGACAACGTGCGGATGTCGTTCGACAACGCGGCCAAAATTTTGGCTTTGCCCGCCTGCTGGATTTGCTCGATGCCCGCGTCCATGATTTGTTTGACCAGGCGCGTTTGCATCGTATAAAGGAAGTTATGCCCGATCTGCGCCAGCTTGATTTGAGCGAAAGTGGCGGCAACAAAGTAAAACAGTACCAACAAGCCGAACTGCCACAAAGCCGCCTCTGCATCTGCGCCGCCGCTATGCAGTAAACGGCTGTTGATGTAAGCCAACACGCCGATGCCCAACGCGCCGGAAAGCAAGGTCAGCGCAAACATCAGCAAAAACGGGCGGCGGTGTTCGCGGTAAATAATTTGGAGGATAGACATGTTTGTCCAAACGTAGCTTAGGTTATAAACACAAACGGCTTTTCAGACAGGCATTACATCTTGCGCACCAAAGTCATGAAATAAGCACCGCCCAACAAAGTTGCCATCAAACCGGCGGGGATTTCATACGGAAACATCAACTGCCGGCCCAGCCAATCGGCCAATACCATAATCGTAGCGCCCACCAGTGCAGCATACAGCAGCTGCTGCCTTGGCAAGCGAGCGCCCAGCATGGCGGCCAGATGCGGTGCAAGCAAACCGACGAAGCTCAGCGGCCCGACCATCAAAGTGGCTGCGGTAGTCATAACCGCGCTGAATAAAATCAGCACCAGCCGCGCCCGTTTCACGTTCACACCCACTGATTGAGCGACAACACTATCCAAGCTCAGCAAAGCCAGCCATGAATGCAGAGGCCATACCGCCACGAGCAACAACACTGCCGCCGTCATAACGCCCCACGACAAAACCGGCGTGGTGTGGTAAGTAGAACCGGAAAGCCAGATTAATAATTGCTGCGTACGGTAGTCGCCCAGCGCCATCCAAGTGCGAATAGCCGCATCGCTCAAGGCCGCCAGCGCCATGCCGGTTAGCAACACTTTCTCAGGTTGCAAGCCGTTTTTGCGGTTGAACCACATCATCAAACCCAAAGTAAACAATGCCGCTGCCCCGCCGCTCAACCAGAATAACGCGCTGCCCGAAGTGACGCCGAATATCATTACCGCCGTCATCGCACCCAGCGCCGTACCCGGGCTGATGCCCAGTAATTCAGGACTGGCCATCGGATTTTGCGCCAGCCGCTGCAACAACACACCCACCGTAGAAAGCATCATGCCGCATCCCGCCGCCAGCAGCAGACGCGGATAGCGAAAGCCCCAGATTTCACGGTCAAACGTCAGATGCCAACCCTGATCGTTATGCCCCGCAGTCAAAGCAAGAAACAAAACCGGCAACAGCAAATAAGGCAAACGCCGCAACCAAGAAGAAACAGCCAAAGCCGCCAACGGCCTGCTTTCGCCCACCTGAACCACCGCTCGAGAAGGCATTCTCGCCATCAGCCACAAAAGCAGCGGCGCACCGATTAACGCGGTCAACGCCCCGGCAGACAAATCGATACCGCGATAATGATTGAGCAACACCAACCCGTTATCGGTCAGCAGCAACATCATGCCGCCAACGGCAAACGACGCCAGCAAACGCGCCGTCAGCGTACGAATGCCGGCCTGCCGCACCGCCGTAGCACCTGCCAGCCCGACAAATCCCATCATTCCGACCATACTGACCACACCGGCGCTCAACAACGCAGCCGCCGCCAGCGCCGTCAACCGAACGGTTTTCACCGGAATACCAAGCGATGCGGCCTGCGTATCGCTCAAGCTCATGATATTCAGCGGTTTAACCAAAACACCAATCACAACCGCCGCCAACACAACCAGCCCCGACAATTGCAGACTATCGTGCCAACTATCCTGCACCAGCGAGCCGCTGCCCCACAATATCAGCCCGCGCGATTCTTCCGAATAAAACAAGGTAATCATGTAATTGATTGAGCCGAGATACAAGCTCATCACCAATCCGGCCAACACCACGGTCAACGGCATCATCTCCCGCCGCGCCGACAGCGCCAGCACGGCGGCCAAGGCCGCAGCCGCACCGATAAAGCCGACCGCCGTCGTACCGTGAATCTGCAAAGCCGGGAAAAACACCGCAACCAACAGCAAAGCCAGCTGGGCGCCACCGCTGACCGCCAACGTACTATCGGAAGCCAAGGGATTGCGCATAACCTGCTGCATCAACATCGTCGCCACAGCCAAACTACCGCCCGCCAGCAACGCCATCGCCATACGCGGCAGCGTATTTTGTTGCACCATCAACGCATCTAACGGCAACGAAGCAGGTGCGGCAAACAGCTGAGCCCAAGGCTGCGTCCATTGCAGATGCACAATCCATCCGCTGCTGAATAGGCAGCCCGCCAGCAACACAAGCAAAACCATTGCAGGCGTTTGAAAAGCCTTTACCATGCGCCCTCCTTTTCAGACAACCGTTTTTCCGCCAACTCGCGGGCAAAATGCCGCATCGACGGCAAAGCGCCGTAATTGGCTACCGGCGGCAGAATACGGCGGTTTTCGGCTTGGGCAAACGGCAGCCGCTGCCATAACGCACTTTTCTCCAAAATCAAAGGCACGTTGGGCGGATAAGGCTTCACGATAACCAGCAAGGTGCCGGGCGGCAGCTTGGCCAAATCCGGCAGCGTAATATTAGCGAAACCCCATTCATTGGAAGTGCCTTGCCAAGCATTGCGCAAACCGAGCTTATCCAGCACCGCCTGATACATCGAGGTGCGCCCGTAAATCCGCAGATGGCGCGCATCGGCAAACTGCACCACGGCCAGCGGCTGCCGGCTTAACGGCGCCAATCGGGCGCGGTATTGCGCCAGCTGCCGCTCGGTTTCGGCAATCAAGTTTTCCGCCTCCGCTTCGGCTTTAACCACTTTGCTGAGCTGGCGGGTGGCAGATACCGTATGGTCGTAGTCGATGCCTTGCGGCGCACCGAAATTGATTTCGTGAACGGGGGCGATGCGCTCAAACTGCGGCTTCAAATGGCTAAACCAAGAAGATTGTACGAACATATCCGGCCTGATTTGGCGCAGCCGCTCCAAATTGGGCTGAAAACGCAAGCCCGCATCCAGCGTTTGCGCCGGCAACGACGGTTCGCCGACCCAATCGCCATAAGCACGTTTATCACCCACGCTTACCGGCGGCCGCTGCATGGCGGCCAGCGTTTCGGCAACCGACCAATCAGTGGTGGCGATACGCGGCGCGGCTTGGGCAACGGACACAGCCAGCAGTAACAACAGCGCCACCGACCGCTTTGCAAAACGCTTCATCGTTCTGCTCCCGCTCATGGCAATGCCACCGGCCGGCCGTTGTGCGGGTGGGCGATAATGCTCATTTGAACACTGTAGATGTCTTTCAGCACTTCTGAAGTCATAATCGCCGCCGGTTTTCCTTGCTTCAACAACCGCCCCTGTTTCAACGCAATCAGTTCATCGCAATATTGCGCGGCCAGATTGATGTCGTGAATCACGATAATCACACCCAGATTCAAGCGGCGCGACAGGCTCTGCACCAGCGCCATCACTTCCAATTGGTGGGCGATGTCCAGTGCGGCCAACGGTTCGTCCAGCAATAAAAAACGGCTTTGCTGCGCCAAGCACATCGCCAGCCAGATGCGCGAACGCTCCCCGCCGGAAAGGGTATCGACAATCTGGTGGGCAAACCGTTCGGTATGGGTCAGCGCAAACGCCTCTTCAATCGCTTTGCGGTCGGCATCACCGCCCCGCCCCAGCAGCCCGCTCCAAGCATAGCGCCCCATCGCCACCAACTCGTGCGCCGTCAGCGCCGTGGCGGCGGGCAGGTGTTGCGGCAGATAGGCGACTTGTTTGGCGTATTCGCGGGCGGAATAATCGGAAACCGGCTCGCTGTTTAAGGTCAGCGTGCCACCCGAAGGTGCCTGCTGGCGGGTAAGCAGTTTGAGCAAGGTGGACTTGCCCGAACCGTTATGCCCGATGAGGCCATACACTTTGTTGGGTTCGAAATGCAAATCAATGCCTTCCAGCAGAGTTCGGCCGGGCACGGAAAAAGAAATATTGTTTAATCGAAACATAAAGCTAGGATATAGAGGGATTTCAAAATCAAAAAAGCGGCATCACGCAACTCAACACAAGCTCCGGCTTCAACGCAGAGGGTTTCAAACAGCCTGGTTGCGCAATCAGTGAGAAAGAATAAGTTATTGAATCGTTTAAAATCGCGACCGGATTATAATTATTATCATTATTAGGCACAAGCATCATGCGATAAGGGTGCGTGTTCTCCGATAAACACCATGCCTGCCTGAAAATGATTTACAGACAGGCATAGCATTTTTACGAAAAGCGCCGTTTATTTAATCATATCGACACTGAACTTATTTTAGTCGAAATAATCAAAAAATCGATTAACTTAGGATAAAAAACATGATTAACAATAAATACGCTTCCTTGCTTACCGCCTTATTGCTGGCTCTGCCGTTAGGCGCCCAAGCGAACACCTCAACATCCGCGGCTCATATTTCCCAGCCAGATTCCAAACAACCCGTCGCCGCCAAAGCCGCCGCCGCACAGACTAAGGCGCAGGAACCGCTGAAAGTTTTGGTTCACGTTAACGAGCAAGACAAGCTCGACGGCGCATTGGGCAATGTCGACAACCTGTTCAAATCGCTGAAGCCCGGCGAAACGGCCGAAGTGGAAATGGTGCTCAACGGCACCGCACCCAACCGCGTCAGCACCGAAAAACCAGAGCTGCAAAGCTTTTCCCAATACCTGAAAGCCGCTTACCATTTCATAACCGGCCTGTTCTCATCCGGCAGCAAGCCTTCTGCCGAACCGGTATTGCAACGCATTGAAAACCTCTCGAAAAACCACAACGTTAAATTTGCGGTTTGCCACAATTCGCTTACCGGTTTGAATATCAAGCCAACCAGCATTCCTCAATTTATCGAAATTGTGCCGGCAGGCGTAACCGAATTGGTACGCAAGGAACAAGAAGGATATGTTTATCTGAAACCCTAATTGACTTGAAAGCAAAAAGCCTGTCTGAAAAACTTCAGACAGGCTTTTTTCAATCCGATACACTCAACATCATTTTTTGCCGCTTTTTTTAACCCTGTCCGCCGGATATTCGCCGCATAAATATTCATAAGTGGTACGAGTAACCGAGCAGGTGCCGATTAAACCGCCCGTACGCACACATTCGCTCCGGGCGCCCTGCACGCGGGCGGCCTTGGCAAAACCGAGCTGGCGGCAGCGCTTATCGGCCATCAGCAGCGGCTTGGCTTCTCCGGCGCGAACATCATGATATTCGGCATGGTCGTAAGACAAATAAACAATGCCTTTCTTCGCATCACCGCCGTTGTATTGCCATTGCACGGGCGATGCCGGGCGGGTGCAGGCAGCAATAAGAAGCATAAACAAGGGCAAGCATTTACGGATTTTCATATTTTCAGACAGGCCTATTCGTTAATAACAAGCCGCCATAACGGCGGCCTTATCTTAGCTTCATCGGTTAATTTCTCTGCCGATACCGCGCCAATTCATCGGTAATCCGCTGTAAAAATGCCAAACGCTCGGCACGGATTTGCCCGCTTTCAACGGCAGATTTTACGGCGCAGCCTGGCTCTTGGCGGTGCGTGCAGTTATGGAAACGGCATTGCCCGCTCAAATGACGCATTTCGGGAAAATAATGTAGCAAATCGGGTATCTCAAGCTGAGCCAAACCGAATTCCTGCAAGCCCGGCGAATCGATTAGTTTGCTTTGCGCATCCAAATCATACAGCCGCGCATGCGTGGTAGTATGTTTGCCGGAATCCAGCGCCGCAGAAATATCGCCGGTGCGGGCAACGTCGCGCCCCAGCAAGGCATTGGTTAAGGTCGATTTCCCCATGCCCGACTGACCGAGGAAAATCGACGTCTGCCCCTGCAACACAGGGCTCAGAACATCCGCGTTTTCCAACGCACAAACCGGATAAACGGCGTAGCCCAGCGTTTCATAAAAGCCCAGTTTCTCGCGCCATAAACCTGTTTCCGGCAAATCGGCTTTATTCAACACAATTACCGGCTCAATGCCGCCCGCTTCGGCCGCCAGCAAAGCACGCTGCAACAGGCCTTCGTTAGGCGACGGAACGGCGGCCAGAACAATCAAAAGGCGGGTAACATTGGCGGCAATCAGCTTGGTTTTCCATGCGTCCTGCCGATAAAGCAGGCTCTGCCGCGGCAGATAATCTTCGATAACCACCTGCTCGGCATTTTGCGGCGTGACGCGCACCCAATCGCCGCAGGCAAAATCCACCCGCTTTTTGCGCGTGGTGGCATCATAAACAGCGCCGTTATCGGTGCGAACAACATAACGGCGGCCGTAACTGGCAATAATCTGGGCGGTTTCAGTCATAAAGATTCAGCATACAAGAAACACAATGCCTGTCTGAAAATTTCAGACAGGCATTGTGTTTTAAGCGGCAAACGGTTGAATGGCTACCGCTTCGCCCGAGGCCGCGCTAAGCGCTTCGTTCAGCACGGCAAAAAATTCGCTGCCGTCGCGCGTGGCCAGCCAAGCGCCGTTTTGATGCGAAAAATGATAACCGCCGCTTTTGGCGGCTATCCACAATTCTTGATTCGGCGTGTGTCGGTTCACGATGATCTGCGTACCATCGTCGGCCTCAATAGTCAGCACATTGCCGCTGAGGCGGCAATCGAAATCCCAACCCGCCTCATCAATCTGATCTTCGATATAAGCAAAAAGCCGGTCGGAATGCTGTAAAAATTCACTTTCGGTCATCATTGTTTTGTGTGTAGCTTGATTTTTGTTTAAGATACCGAATCTTGCCATATATAAGGCCAAAATGCCATGAAAAAACTGCTCTCCGCCGCCGCCCTGCTCGCCTTGCTGAGCGCCTGCGGCTATAAAGGCGATCTCTACCTGCCCAAAGAAAACGACAAAGCCAAATTCGGCCCCGTGCAAAGCGGCTTGCAATTTGAATCGAAAGAACCCACCACCCGAATGGAATAACGATGTCACTCAAATGTGAAAGCCTGACATACCGCGAGCTGGCCGAGCAATTCGGCACACCGCTCTATGTATACAGCCAAACGGCGCTGGATGATGCACTACAAACCTATCGCAACGCGTTTGCCAAACTTGACCCGCTCATCTGCTATGCCTTGAAAGCCAACAGCAACTTAAGCATTCTGCGTCATTTTGCCGCGGCCGGATGCGGCTTCGACATCGTTTCCGGCGGCGAGCTGGCACGCGTGCTGGCTGCCGGAGGCGATGCAGGAAAAACCATTTTTTCCGGCGTCGGCAAAAGCGAAGCCGAAATCCGTTATGCGCTGGAAGCCGGAGTCAAATGCTTCAACATCGAATCTCTGCCCGAGCTTGACCGCATCAACCGAATCGCCGGCACGATGGCGAAAAAAGCCCCGGTTTCGCTACGCATTAATCCCGATGTCAACGCACAAACCCACCCCTATATCTCCACCGGCCTGAAAAGCAATAAATTCGGCATCGCCATGAGCGAAGCCGAAGCCGCTTACCACTACGCCGCATCTTTACCCCATCTCGACATTACAGGCATCGATTGCCACATCGGCTCGCAGCTCGTCAAAATCGACCCGCTGATTGAAGCCTGCGAGCGCCTTTTACTGTTGGTCGACAAGCTGGCAGCTCAAGGCATTGAGCTGCAACATGCCGATTTGGGCGGCGGCGCCGGCATCGTATACCAAAACGAAAGCCCGCCCGATCTTACCGCCTATGCCGAAGCGGTTGCACGACTCTGGGGCGAGCGCAAACTGAAACTCGTGCTTGAGCCCGGCCGCAGCTTGGTCGGCAATGCAGGCGCCTTGTTGACGCGTGTCGAATTCATCAAACACGGTGAAGAAAAAAACTTCGTCATCGTCGACGCCGCCATGAACGACCTGATGCGTCCTGCGCTTTACCAAGCCTACCATCACGTCGAAAATGCCGAAGCCAAAAATATCCCGTCCATCATGGCAGACATCGTAGGCCCCATCTGTGAAACCGGCGATTTTCTCGCCAAAGACCGCGAAATTGCTGCCGAAGAAGGCGATTTGCTGGTTATCCGAAGCGCTGGTGCTTACGCATCCAGCATGGCCAGCAACTACAATACCCGCTGCCGTGCCGCCGAAGTATTGGTCAGCGGCGAGCAAGCCAAACTGGTTCGCCGCCGTGAAACGATAGCCGATTTGCTCTCCGCCGAAACAGATTGTTTATAACGAAACAATGCCTGTCTGAAAAAACGCTACCATTTTTCAGACAGGCATTTATCAATATCTCTTTTCCATAAAAAAAGCCGTCCGGAACCTTCCAGCGGCCTTTTCTTCCTACTTACTTCTTCTCTTTATCCTTTGTGACTTGTTTTTTTAAATCGCTTTTTGCAAAGCGATGTGAATAAAATACAATAAAATCCGCAGAAAAGCAAATTCAAACAGCATAAACAAGTCAAAAAATCAAAAAGATTATATATAACTTAACAAATTATTATTTTGAGTATTTTATGCCCAAAAAATATAAATCGATTAATGATGCGAGAACACGCTTTATTTTCAGACAGGCTTTTAACGCATCATTCAATGTATCTAAAATATACCATGCCTCTGGCGGCACGTTACCAAGTCAAAATCGCTATTGAGTTTGCCTGATAACGATTGCACCATACTTCCTAGAAAACCGACAATACGGGATGCGGAACGTAAGGCGCTTCCAAAGCCGCAATTTCTTCAGGGGTCAGCACCACATCCAATGCCGCAACCGCTTCTTCGACATGCTTAACCGATGTTGTGCCCACAATCGGGGCAGTAACCGCCGGTTTGGATAACAACCAAGCCAGCGCCGCTTGCGCCATCGACACGCCTTTGGCAGCGGCGATTTTCTGCAAATTATCCACCACGATTTTATCGGCGGCTTCCGTGTTCCCCCACACCATAGGCGATACCGCATCAATCTTGCTGCGCTCGGTCTGCTCGCCCCACGGACGAGCCAGACGACCGCCGCCCAATGGCGACCACGGCACAACGGCAACACGGCGATCTTGGCAAAGCGGTAACATCTCGCGCTCTTCTTCGCGGTGAATCAACGAATAATGGTTTTGCATCGAAACAAATTTGGTCCAACCATTTTTTTCTGCGATATTCTGCAACCTTTCAAATTCCCACGCATACATCGAACTCGCCCCGATATAACGCGCCTTACCGCTTTTGACCACATCATGCAGCGCCTCCATGATTTCCTCCATCGGCGTGCTGTGGTCAAGGCGGTGAATTTGATAAACGTCGACATAATCCAGCTGCAAACGTCGCAAACTATGGTCGATTTCAGTCAGAATATTTTTGCGCGACAAACCGCCGCCGTTCGGGCGGTCAGGCCGCATGGGGAAATTAACTTTGGTCGCCACCACGATTTCATCGCGGTTTAAATTGAAGGCCTTAATCAATTTTCCCGTCACCTCTTCACTGGTGCCCATTTGGTAAATGTTGGCAGTATCGAAATAATTGATGCCCAACTCTACCGCCCGTTTAAACGACGGCTTGGCTTGCTCGAAATCGACAGCCCAAGGAAACAAGCCGTTTTCACTGCCGGGTTTGCCGAAACTCATCATACCCAAGCAAATCCTGGATACATCCACGCCTGTATTGCCCAATTTAACATATTGCATTTTGCTTCAACTCCTCAATTGTCATTTAACATTATGTTTTTCATTGAATTTCCTGCTTTCAATGTCACAATAAAATGCAGTATATCGGAGAATATTTATCTTGATTAGACGGTAATGCCTGATTAAACTTATGAATAAAAATCATATATCAAACATACCCGTTTTGCCTAAATGAAACCCTCTATCCAGGCAAACCGCTATCAACAACGAAATGAAAAAAATTTTATGCTTGGCAACTTAAATGATTTACGTGCTTTTCTGACTGTCGTACGCGCAGGCAGCTTTACCAAAGCAGGCGCCCAGATGGGCATATCGCAATCCGCCTTGAGCCACTGCATCCGTGGGCTTGAAGAGCGTTTGAATCTCAAATTGCTCCATCGCACCACGAGAAGCATTTCCACAACCGATGCGGGTGAGCAGCTTTACCAACGCCTGACGCCATTATTTGAGAATATCGACCATGAAATTAACGAGCTGAGCCTATTCCGCAATGCCGTTAGCGGCACTTTACGCATTAACGGCACAGAGCATGTGTTTCATCATGTAATACAAGATAAGCTCACGCAGTTTTTGCATGAATATCCCGAAGTCAATTTAGAAATTTTTGCGGAAAACCGATTTGTCGATATTGTGAGCGAACGATTTGATGCAGGTATTCGCTTGGGCGATGACGTCGCGAAAGACATGATTGCAATACGGATTTCGGAGCGTTTAAAAATGTGCACCGTATCAAGCCCGAGTTATCTGAAAAGTCGCGGCACTCCTGAAACGCCTTATGATTTGACGGCGCATAATTGCATATTGCACCATTTGCCGACCTCCGGCGGCAATATGATTTGGGAATTTACCGACCCTCATCAAAAAGACCGTATCGTACGCATCCAGCCGCAAGGGCAGCTCAAAACCAACAATGGCTATCTGCAAAAGGATTACCTGCTCAGCGGCTTGGGCATCGCATGGGTACCGCAGGATATGTTTCAAACTGAGATTGAAGCGGGAAAACTGGTTCCGCTTTTGCAGCAATGGGCAAAAAGTTATGACGGCTATTACCTCTATTATCCCAGCCGAAGGCAAAATTCCCCTCTTTTTAAGGCATTAATCAGCAAACTCAAAATATAATCGCTCAATCGCCATGCCGTGCCAGCGTGAGAATGGAAAGCTGATCCTGATATAATAAACGACCCAGAAAACAGCAATCAAAAGTAAAATAGCTATTGATTTTTCTAATACAAGCCATTAGTTATGGATAACGATATCCGTTTGGCCGTTTTACTGGAGGGTTTGCAACAACCCTGGTGGATAAAGCCATAACACCTTTTTTCGGCTTATTTCCCGGCCCAAAATCAATCGGTTCGGCAAGACAAAGCAGGCCTGTATCAGATTAGCGGATGTTCGGTGCATTCCCAAATCAAGTCGGCGGCGGTAGAATGCGGCAAAGCGCTTGAGTAAAGTGTTTGATATTTCAGAACTCAATTCATCTCAACATAGCAAAGGAAAATATCATGGCAATCAACATAGGCATGACCGACGAGCAACGCCAAGCCGTTGCTTCCGGTTTGGCAAAATTATTGGCCGATACATACAGCTTGTATATCAAAACCCATAACTACCACTGGAACGTGGTCGGACCTCAATTCAACTCTCTGCACAATATGTTTGAAACACAATACACTGAGCTCTCCACCGCCGTAGACGAAGTGGCCGAACGCATCCGTGCTTTGGGTCAGCTTGCTCCTGGCTCTTACCGCGAGTTCAGCGAATTAACCGACATTACCGACGGCGACAACCGCAAATCGGCTGAAGAGATGCTGGAAGATTTAGTGACCGGGCAGGAAGTGATTGTTCGCACATGCCGCAAGCTTTTCCCCGCTGCCGAAGCCGCCAACGACGAGCCGACTTGCGATTTGCTGACCACCAGAATGCAGCTGCACGAGAAAAACGCTTGGATGCTGCGCTCGATCTTGGGTAAATAAGCATTCCGTTGATGAAAAATACAATAAAGCCTGTCTGAAAAGATTTTCAGACAGGCTTTTTAGTTTCGACGGCTATTTGTTTATGCACGCAATGAAGCGAACACGTCAAAATAGCCGGGGAAGGTTTTATCCGTACATTTCGGATCGTTAATCACAATGGGCACACCGAGCAACGACACCAGCGAAAAACACATCGCCATGCGGTGGTCGTCATAAGTATCAATCACGGCTTCGGGCGTGAGCGTTGCCGGCGGAATGATGTGGATGGCATCGGCCTCTTCGGTAACGGTTGCGCCGACTTTGCGCAATTCTTTGGCCATGGCGGCGATGCGGTCGGTTTCTTTTACCCGCCATGAGCCGATATTCCGCAAACTGCATGGCTCTCCGGCGGCAAGTGCAACAATGGCGAGCGTCATGGCGGCATCGGGAATATGGTTGGCATCAAGATCAAACGGCCGTATTTTTTGATCGGCTGCGCGGCTGACTTCGATGAAATCATCACCCCAGATAACGGTGGCACCGATTTTTTCCAACTCGGCGGCAAACGCCACATCGCCCTGAATGGCATGTTTACCCAAGCCGGTTACTCGTATGGGCACACCCGATATCAACCCGGCAGCCAGAAAATAAGAAGCGCTGGAAGCATCACCTTCCACATGAACAACCGCGGGCGCATGGTAACGGCTGTCGGCGGGAATATGGAAGCTCTGGTAATCGTGGTGCTCTACTTTAACGCCGAAATTGGCCATCAATCTGAGCGTGATGTCGATATACGGCTTGGAAATTAATTCGCCCGCCACTTTGATTTCAAACGCTTCGCCGGTCAGCGGCAAAGCCATCAGAAGGGCGGTCAGGTATTGGCTGGAAACGTTGCTGCGAATCGGAATCAGACGATCCCCCGCTTGCTGCCTTTCGCCGATATGCAGCGGCGGATAGCCTTGATTGCCCAAATAATCGATTTGCGCGCCGGCAATGCGCAAGGCGTCGACCAAGTCGCCAATCGGCCGCTCGTGCATGCGGGGCACGCCATGCAGATGGTAATCACCGCCGAGCACGGCCAAAACCGCGGTTAGCGGCCTAAATGCGGTGCCGGCATTGCCTAAAAACAAATCGGCGCCGCGCTCGGGAAACTGGCCGGAAGCGCCGTGCACCAACCAGTCTTGCCCGTTGCGTTGTAGCTTCACGCCCAAGGTTTCGAGCGCTTCGAGCATGCGGTCGGTATCATCGGACTTCAACAGGGATTTGATGGTGCAGGTATTGTCAGACAAAGCGGCCAGAAGCAGCGTTCGGTTGCTGATGCTTTTGGAACCGGGCAGCGCTACGTTTGAAGGCTTGAGGCGACAGGCGGGAAGGCGGATGGAATCGGTCATTGCGGGGGCTTTGAGAGAAAGAAAGCGTTTATTATGCCAAGAATCGGCGTTTTCTTAAAGCATCGAGGGAATGGCGCTGCATTGTTTACGTTTCATCGGGCTTTAAAAATGCCTGTCTGAAAACGTTCAGACAGGCATTTGCTGCGGGCAATTCGCTTATTGTTTGCCGGCTTCGATTTGGATGTTGAGCTTGACTTGCTTGCTCATGCCTTCTTTCACCAGATAATCCATGCCCCATTTGGTGCGGTCGATGGTGGTGGTGAAATCGCCGCCGCAGGCTTGTGTTTTCAGCACGGGGCTGTCATAGCAGTTGAATTTCTCCGCTTTCAGCTTAACTGGCTGGGTTTTGCCCAGCATCGTCAGGTTGCCATCAACGGAAAGCAGTTTTTTGCCGTTGAAATTAAATTTGGTCGACACAAAACGCATTTCAGGGAATTTTTCAGCGTTAAACAAAGAAGCCGATTTCAGATGATTGGTAAATTCCAAGCTGCCGGTTTGCAAGGTGCTGACCGGAATGGTCAGGTCGACCGAGCCTTGGCGTTTGGCCGGATCGAATTCCAAGGTGCCGTTTAACCCGTAGAAACCGCCGACATTGGTGCTAGTGCCGAAATGGTCGATATTGAAACGGGCGTTGGTATGGAAATGGTCGATTTTATAGCTGGCGGCGCCGGCGCCGGCGGCCATGACGGCAAACAAGGCGGCAATAAGGGCTTTTTTCATATTAGGCTCCTGATGTAGAGAAAATGATAGGAAATTTCATTCTAGCCGAAACCGAAAATCGGGTAAATTGCCCGATAGAAAATACTGATTAATCATCAATAAGCCAATGCCTGTCTGAAAACTTTCAGACAGGCATTGGCAAACCCTATCATATCTAAATCAGGCGGCTATTTCAGAATGGTTACCTTTTTGATAATGACTGGCTCGACCGGTACGTTCTGATGCTGGGCGCGGTCGGTGGTTTGCACTTTGGCAATGCGCTCCACCACATCCATACCGTCGGTTACTTTGCCGAAAACGGCATAGCCGGCATTGCGGATGTCGCTGCCACGCCGATTAAGGAAATCATTATCCGCCAGATTGATGAAAAACTGGCTGGTGGCCGAATTGGGCAGCGCGGTGCGTGCCATGGCGATGGTGCCTTTGCTGTTTTTCAGCCCATTGGCCGCTTCGTTGCTAATGGCTTTTTCCGTTGATTTTTGCGCCAAGTCCGGCGTGAAGCCGCCGCCCTGAATCATAAAACCGTCGATCACACGGTGAAAAACCGTGCCGTTATAAAAGCCTTTGTCGGCATATTTCACGAAGTTCGCCACGGTTTTGGGCGCTTTCTGTTCGTCGAGCGAGAGTTTGATCGTTCCCATGTTTGTGTCGATTTCGGCGCGCGTTTCTGCGTGAACAACCAGCGTAACGAGCCCGATAGCGATAGCTGCAACCAAATGCAGTGCTTTCATTTATTGTCCTTTCGGTCTGAATTTTTATTGTGCCGAAATTATGCTGAAGATGCAGGTTGGCTTGTGTTTTTATAATGTAAAAACAAACAAATGCCTGTCTGAAAAATGTATTCCGCTTTTTCAGACAGGCATTGCCGCAACAAACTTGAATATCGACGCAATCAATGTAATCCGTTTACATATTCCACTTCTTCCTTGCTGCCGATCACCACGGCCACGCGCTGGTGCAGGCCTTCCGGGCTGATATCCAGCATATTCTGCATCGCATTGCTGCTGCTGCCGCCCGCCTGCTCAATAATCAGGCTTAACGGATTGGCTTCATACATCAGACGGAGTTTGCCCGGTTTGGAAGGGTCGCGTTTGTCGGCCGGATAAAGAAACACGCCGCCGCGCATCAGAATACGGTGAATTTCCGCCACCATGCTGGCCACCCAGCGCATATTATAGTTTTTGCCGCGCGCGCCGGTGTCGCCCGCCAGCAGAAGTTTAACGTATTGCTGCACGGGTGCGAACCAATGGCGCTGGTTGGAAGCATTGATGGCATATTCTTTAGTTTGCTCGGGTACGCGCGGGGTTTCCTGCGTCAGAATAAATTCGTTTTGCGCATTCAAGGTAAAAACAAACACACCGTGTTTTACCGTAAACACAAGCTGGGTCTGAGGCCCGTACAGCACATAGCCGCTGGCCACTTGCGCCCGCCCTTTTTGCAGGAAAGATGCAGTTTCCAACGGCCCTTCGGGCTTGGCAAGCACGGAAAAAATCGTACCGACGGAAATATTCACGTCGATATTGGAAGAACCGTCAAGCGGATCGAACAAAACCAAATAACCGCCGTTTTCATGGCAGGAAACGAAAGTATCTTCCTCCTCGCTGGCCAGCCCGGCAACGGCAGGATTGGCTTGCAGCCGCTCAATCAGCAACCGGTTGGCGATAACGTCCAATTTTTTCTGCTCCTCGCCCTGCACGTTGCCCGAGCCGGCCTCGCCCAAAATCCCGGCCAGCGCGCCTTGGCGAACTTTTTCACTGATGTCGACACAAGCCGCAACAGTCGATTCCAAAACGCTGCCGAGCGCAACAGGCAGATTGTGTGCGGTCAGATGCTGCTGAAGAAAAGAGGAAAAAGTTTGCATAATATTCTCGCTATGGCTGTGGTTGGTGTAATCAGATGTAGTTTAATATAAACGCTACCCGAAAACAATTTTCAGACAGGCATTAAAGCAAACAAAGACAGGAATTATTTGTATTCGATTTTAGTATGGCCTATAATCGGGCTCACTTACATAAGATTACAAAGGAATCAAGAAATGAAATTTCGTAGTTATCAACTGGCCGCCCTCGCCGCTTCCTTGATGCTTTCCGGCGCCAGCTTTGCCGACATTACCGTATACAACGGCCAGCACAAAGAAGCCACGCAAGCCATTGCCGATGCGTTTACCAAAGAAACCGGAATTAAAGTCACGCTCAACAGCGGCAAAAGCGAGCAGCTCGCCGGCCAATTGAAAGAAGAAGGTGCAAAAACGCCGGCCGACGTATTCTATTCCGAGCAGATTCCGCCGTTGGTCAGCTTATCCCAAGCCGGCTTATTGGAGCCTCTACCGGCCAGCACCATCAAGCAAACCGCACAATATAAAGGCGTGCCGCAAGCGCCAAACAAAGATTGGATTGCCCTCAGCGGCCGTGCGCGCGTCGTGGTTTATAACAAAAACCAAATCTCCGAAAAAGATCTGGCCAAATCCGTATTGGATTACGCTACGCCCAAATGGAAAAACCGCATCGGTTACGTACCGACTTCGGGCGCCTTCCTAGAGCAAGTGATTGCCATTACCAAACTCAAAGGCGAAGCCGCCGCATTGAAATGGCTGGAAGGATTGAAAGAAAACGGCAAATTGTATGCCAAAAACACCGTAGCGTTGCAAGCAGTGGAAAACGGCGAAGTGCCCGCCGCACTGATTAACAACTACTATTGGTATGCCTATGCCAAAGAAAAAGGCGGAGCCGACAAAATCAATTCCCGCCTGAATTTTATCCGCCATCAAGACCCGGGCGCATTGGTTACCTATTCTGGCGCGGCCGTGCTAAAAGGCTCAAAAAACAAAGCCGAAGCGCAAAAATTTGTTGATTTCATGGCCGGCAAAAAAGGTATGCAGGCACTGGTGCAGGCTCGGGCGGAATATCCGTTGCGCGCCGACGTGAAATCAGGCTTCAATATGATGCCTTACAATCAGCTGCAAGCGCCTGCCGTGCCCACTTCAACCGCGGCCGACCAAGAAAACGCCAACAAACTGTTGGAAAAAGCCGGGCTGAAATAATTAAAACCGCCTGATTTCAGGCATAAGCTATTTTAAAGCAACCGGCTCGTACTGGTTCTATTCAACATACTCGGGCTAACCCCGAGTATGTTGCTTTTCAAGCGCCAAAAGCCTGTCTGAAACCCTGCCCGAGATACATTTCATGCCGTCGCGTCGCCCGCCCCTTGCCCTGACTCTGCTGATTCTCATCATCAGCCTGCCGCTCACGCTGCCTTTTCTATATGTATTGTTGCGTACCGCCGATGTCGGCTGGGCGCGCAGCATGGCGCTTTTATGGCGGCCACGTATGTGGGATTTGCTCAGCAACACCTTGCTGCTGATGCTTTTGGTTACCTTTTTTTCCATCGTTATCGGCACACTATGCGCGTTCTGGCTGGAGCGTTACCGCTTTTGGGGCAAAGCGTTTTTTCAAGTCGCAATGACATTGCCCTTATGCGTGCCCGCCTTTGTAAGCTGTTTCACATGGATTAGCCTGACCTTCCGCGTAGAAGGTTTTTGGGGCACCATTATGATTATGACCCTGAGTTCGTTTCCCTTGGCCTACCTGCCCGTTGCCGCCACACTAAAGCGGCTCGACCGCTCCTTTGAAGAAGTAAGCCTGTCGCTGGGGAAAAGCTCGGCCTATACTTTTTTTCACAGCGTTTTCCCTCAGCTCAAACCCGCCATCGGCAGCAGCATCTTATTGATTGCATTGCACATGCTGGTTGAGTTCGGCGCCGTTTCCATCCTAAACTACCAAACCTTTACCACCGCCATTTTTCAAGAATATGAGATGTCATTCAACAACGCGACCGCCGCACTGCTCTCTGCCGTGCTGCTGGCGGTATGCTTTATCGTTGTATCGGCGGAAATCCTGTTTCGCGGCAAAGCCAAACGCTATCACAGCGGCAAAGGCGTTTTACGGCCTTATCCTGTCAAGCCACTCAAACCAGGCAAACAAATACTGTTGATGATATTTTTCAGCGCACTGTTCATTCTTAGCATAGGCGTGCCGGTCAGCACACTCTTATATTGGCTGGTTATCGGCACATCCGGTCAAAACGCATGGCAATATTCGGCCTTTTTCGATGCTTTTACCCATTCACTCATCATCTCGGCGCTCGGTGCCGCCGTTACCGTACTGGCTGCGCTGCCACTAGTGTGGGCCGCCGTGCGCTACCAAAGCCGGTTAACCGTATGGGTGGATCGCCTGCCCTATCTGCTGCATGCCGTGCCCGGCTTGGTTATCGCGCTCTCGCTGGTCTATTTCAGCATCAATTATGCCCGCCCGCTGTACCAAACCTTTTTCGTCGTCGTTGCGGCTTATTTCATGCTTTACCTGCCGATGGCCCAAACCACGCTGCGTAGCACGCTGGAAATGCTGCCCGAAAACATTGAGAAAGTTGCCCAAACCTTAGGGCGCGGCAATTTCTATATCTTCCGCACCCTGATTGTTCCCGCCATCCTGCCCGGCATTGCCGCCGCTTTCGCACTGGTCTTCCTCAATCTCATGAAAGAATTGACCGCCACGCTGCTGCTTACGCCCGACGACATCAAAACCCTTTCCACCGCCGTTTGGGAATACACCAGCGACGCCCAGTATGCCGCTGCCACGCCCTACGCCATCATGTTGGTATTGTTTTCCGGCATCCCCGTTTTCCTGTTAA
Organism: Neisseria sp.; assembly: GCF_030527965.1. Classification (GTDB taxonomy): domain Bacteria; phylum Pseudomonadota; class Gammaproteobacteria; order Burkholderiales; family Neisseriaceae; genus Neisseria. The sequence continues at coordinate 9,086 of NZ_JAUMZU010000019.1, read as the reverse complement.
AAAAATACGCCTTTAAATAACCATGACCACATCACCCGCCCCTCTGCTCTCCATCAGCCACCTATACAAAAAATTCGGCGATACCGCCGTATTGCAAGACATCTCGCTCACCTTAAACCCGGGCGAAATTCTCTTTTTAATCGGCCCCTCCGGCTGCGGCAAAACCACACTATTGCGCACCATCGCCGGCTTCGAACGCCCCGACAGCGGCGAAATCTTGCTACACAACCAAACCATCGCATCCGCCCAAATCCACATACCCACCCGCTTGCGCCATCTGGGCTACGTCGTACAAGAAGGCATACTCTTTCCACACCTCAACGTCTACCGCAACATCGCCTACGGGCTGGGCAACGGCAAAGGCAAAACCGATGCCGAGCGCACGCGCATTAACGAAGTCATGGCGCTAACCGGCATCACCGAGCTGGCCAAACGCATGCCTCACGAACTTTCCGGCGGGCAACAACAACGCGTCGCCCTCGCCCGCGCCCTCGCCCCTTCCCCCGAGCTGATTCTGTTAGACGAACCGTTTTCCGCGCTAGACGAACACCTGCGCCAACAAATCCGCCACGACATGCTTGCCGCGCTGCGCCAAAGCCGCACCAGCGCCATCTTCGTTACCCACGACCGCGACGAAGCCTTGCGTTACGCCGACCAAATCGCCATGCTCCAACAAGGCCGGATATTACAAACAGGCAATCCGCAAACACTGTATTGGTCGCCTCAGCATCTGGCTACAGCCGAATTTATCGGCGAGAGCATTACCCTGCCGGCCCAAGCCGACGCCTCCGGCAGCAACGTCCGCTGCACGCTCGGCATCATCGCCATCAGCCCCAACCCTGCCGCGGCCAACCAAAACGGCACCCTACTGCTCCGCCCCGAACAATTTATCCCCACCAGCAACACACCAGACCAACCAAACACAATCACCGCAACAGTTGAACAAATCGAATTTCAAGGCAAAACCACCATACTTCACCTCAACGCCAACGGCACCCCATTAATGCTCGAAAGCAACTACCAAACCCAAACCGCCGCAGGGCAAACCCTCAACCTGCAACTACGCGGAACAGGGTTGTTTTATCCGGCAGTACAATAAAGAAATTAATAAAGCCTGTCTGAAAAGCAATGATTCCCTTGATTCAATACAACTCAATCCGTGCCGTTTTCAAAAACACGCAAATTGTATTTTTAAAATATCGGCACTATTATCGAAGCCTAAAACCGCCTATGGAATACCAATCGAATGCCCTGCCAAATAATGGATAATCAGGCTGTCTGAAAGCCTCGAATAGCGTGATTATCCATTCGTAAAGAAAGAGCCTTTATGAAACCCTTTACTTCCCTTCTAACCGCAGCCTTATTATCCGCCGCCAGCCTGAGCGCCTGCGGCGGGTCGGAGAACCGTATGAGCATTCAAGAGCAGACTGAAAAGCGTTTCCAACTCAACCCGCATCCTACAAAAGCCTATCGCATTAAAATTAAAATCAACGATGCCCCCGGGCCTTTGAAGCTAACCGGAGATATTTATATCCGATATATGGCCAGAAACTGTTCTTATGTCATTAATGAACTTGAAGGCGCGTCAGCAGAGCCCACCAAATACGTTAATTATAAAGCTCGTCCAATTGGGCATGATGAATATGAAGTTATTTTCTATTCTGACGCTGTGCAAGATGAAGACTACTTTGGAAAGGGTGTTTGTCATTGGAAACCTGATGGGTTCGGCGGGGCATTCAATGCCACGGGAAAACCTGAAGAAACAAGGTTTAGCATCAGTGATGTGATGGAAGATTTGATAGAGCAAAAAACGCTAACTAAATATTATTGGAAAGGTGCATATCCTTATCTTAAGGATGAGAATGGCTCGAAATATGATGACGATGTAGTGTCTTATGGCTCTGATTCTCCAACTAAATACAGTACAGATAAGCAAAAAGATTTATTTAATATAACTATTACACTCGAGGAAATGAAGTCATGACTACAAGACAACAAAATGCTCGCTTCGTATCAAAATTTATTTACCCAACGGATTGATAATCAGGCTGTCTGAAAGCCTCGAATAGCGTGATTATCCATTCGTAAAGAAAGAGCCTTTATGAAACCCTTTACTTCCCTTCTAACCGCCACCTTATTATCCGCCGCCAGCCTAAGCGCCTGCGGCGGGTCGGAGAACCGTATGAGCATTCAAGAGCAGACTGAAAAGCGTTTCCAACTCAACCCGCACCCTACAAAAGCCTACCGCATTAAAATCAAAATCAACGATGCGCCCGGGCCTTTAAGGTTAACGGGGAATATGGATGTAGGCTACAAAGCTCAAAATTGCTCATATATTATTAACTCTTTAGAAGGGGCTTCAACAGAACCTTATAAGCGTATTCAAACTAAAATTCTTCAAATAGGAGAATTTAAGTATGAGACTATTGTTTATTTAGATGCAATGCAAGATGAAGACTATTTTGGAAAGGGTGTTTGTCATTGGAAGCCCGAAGGTTTCGGCTTCGCACTTAAAGCAACAGGCAAACCAGAAGAAACAGAATTCAATTTTGGGGATTTTTTAAATGAATTACAAGAGAGAAAAACACTAACCAAATATTATTGGAAAGGTGGTTATCCTTATTTTAAGAATGAAGACGGCTCAAGATATAACAACGAAGATGTTGTTTCTTACGGCACTGATTCCCCAACCAAATATAGTACAGATAGGCAAGGGAATTTATTCAGCATAACCGTTGCTATTGAGGAGTTCAAGTCATGATGCAAATTACGAAACAGCAATATGCTGATCTTTCAGACAGTGCTTATAAAGATCATACCGTAGCAAAAGAACCTATTCTTATCGGTAATCATAAATATAAAGTAATCGCTGTCAGTGAACCATCCAAAACGGGCTATCAAGGTACAGTGTATCAAGATGTCGACACCAATGAAATTATCGTTGCTCATCGAGGAACCGAACCACCTCTCAAAGATATACGGGATACCATAACTGATATAAATATGGTTTCCGATAACATGAATAGCCAAGCAGAAGAAGCCATCAAACTCACTAAAATAGCCATAGAAAAAGCGGAAGCACTGCACAGGGACTTGGGCATTCCCACTCCCAAAATCACCCAAACCGGCCATTCCCTTGGTGGCGCACTCGCCCAAATCTGCGCCTACCGCTTCCATCAGGAAGGCATGACCTTCAATGCCTACGGTGTCGCAGGCATGTATCACATCCCCGAAGGCGGCAGCATGGTTACCAATTTCTCAACAGCCGCCGATGTCGTATCCGCCGCCAGCTCTCATTACGGCAAAGTCGTAATTCTCGCTACGCAGCAAGAGCTCAACGGTCTGGCCGAATACGGCTACAACAATAAAAGCAACACAATGCTGACCCGAGCCTTCGGTGCCGCGGCTTCCACTATGGGTGCCGCCCATACCATCGATAACTTCGTCGGCCCCGATTCGATTCTTTCCCGACAGAATTTCCGCCACGCCCGCTCGCTGGCGGAAGACAACAAACATATGATTGAGGATTTTCGCAGCGATGTCGCCAGCATCAGAGAAGGCGTTCATGGCGGTATCGAAGTCAATCGGAAAGCCCGCGACATCATGCGCTTCAGCCCTGCCGAAATGATGCTGAAAGAAATCCGTAAACATTCGCCCTTATCCATGGAAGACAACCAAACCGCACCTACCTTGGGTCTCGCCGATATGCCTGAAAAGGCACAGCAGCTTTGCCGAGAGTGTAAGACGCATTTGGTTGATTTCTATAAAAAAAATGATATCGCTTATAACGAAGCCGATGCGGATAAAACGGCGGCAGCAATCGGTGTTGCCGCTTATCGGGAACGCGTTCCTCATGTGCAATCGCTCCATATCAGGGAAGACGGTCTGCTTTCCGTAGGGCATTTAACACCCCAAGGTGTTTTGAGCTATGCTTCTTTAGATTCCGTCCAAGCTGCTGCAACGCCCATAGAAGAGAGTGTTACTCAGTCGCGGCAGGCAGAGCAGGAATTGGCGCAGAAGGCGCAACAACGTGAAATTGCGCTGGCCGAATACCATTCGCAATCGCGTGGTAGAAGCATCTCTTAGATTGGTGGAAAAGATTAAAAAAAGCCTGTCTGAAAAGTTTTCAGACAGGCTTTTCTATATCAAACACTGTTTTTTCATAAATAAACCAACTAGGAGGTATTCCAAGCAGATTTTGCAGAAGAAGCAATCTTTTCAATATTGCTAGATGCTATAATTAGCTTACCAAACTAAATATATTATGAAAAAATTGCAGGTGTTTTCTGCAAAATTTCCTATTCGCTTGATACTCGGGGTAAACGAATAGATTTTTCTCTTACTAAAGATTTTCTGATTATGGACGAACTTAATTCAAATATTTCAATAGATTTTTTAAACTATCAATATGATATTTTAGGTATCTCTTCTTTTCTCAATGATCCTGACGTTACAGAGATCTGTATTAATCAGCCCGGAGAGGTTTTTCTGGAAACCTCTAAAGGGTGGCAAAAAGTGCCCGTTGATACCTTAACCTTTGATAGGGCCCGCCAATTTTGTACAGCTGTAGTGAATGAAAGTAACACTGGGCAGAGAATTACCGAAACTGATCCTATGGTTTCTTTAACCTTCCCAACTGGTCAGCGTGCCCAATTTGTTATTCCTCCGGCATGCGACTCAGGAAAAGCATCAATTACCATCCGCTTGCCGTCAAAGCATACTAAAAGTTTAACTCAATATAGTGAAGATGGTTTTTTCAGCCATATTATCGATTTGGGCGGAGATTTACCCGAGCACGATAAAGAGCTTCTTGAATTAAAGAAGAGCAAACAGTATGAAATGTTCTTCAAAAAAGCTGTTGAATATAAAAAGAATGTTGTGGTTTCCGGTGCTACCGGTAGCGGTAAAACAACATTCATGAAAGCCTTGGTCAATCATATTCCTTTAGACGAACGCTTAATTAGTATCGAAGATGCCCGGGAGCTTTTTATTCCCCATAAAAATGTTGTGCACTTATTGTATTCAAAAGGCGGGCAGAGTAGCACAAACGTATCAGCTAAAAGCTGTATGGAATCTTGCTTACGGATGAAACCGGATAGAATCATTCTTGCAGAGCTGCGGGGAGATGAATCGTTTTATTTCATCCGAAATTGCGCCTCCGGCCACCCGGGATCCATTACCAGTTGCCACGCAGGTAGCACAGAACAAACATGGGATCAATTGGCGTTAATGATTAAAGCCTCTCCAGAAGGAAGCGGACTCGAATTCGGTGTAATCAAAACTCTATTAAAACAAACCATTGATATAGTAGTACACATCAAAGCCCATGCTGGGCGGCGTTATATTACAGGCATTGATTTCAATCCAGTTAAATAACACAAACTGCCTAATAAGTATCAGCATATTATCGCGAGCCAAATAAAAAGCGGCATCTGGTAAAAAGGAAGAAAACCTTACCGGATGCCGTTTAACACAATAGAATTCAATATTTGCGATTATTTCCGTAAATAATTATCCATTGCGTCTTATTCCATATAGAAGAAAAATTAGTTATAACTATTTCACATCCACCCAACGTCCACCTTTTTTCTCTTCTCCAACATATTTTACTTTTTCAGCAACCGTTGTCCAACCATGTTCAAAGTAAGCACGACAATAATTCGGTTTAGCATTGCGAATGTAAGAGATACGCTTCGTGGTATAAAACCAGTCTTTACGTCGGCCGACTCTGTCAGGCACGCTCTCAACGTAAGTCGCTCGGTTAACCCGATTCAGCTCTTGCGCATCACACCGGCCTGCACCATTAACCAAGGCTTCAACTAAAGCCGGCATATTTTCTTCATCATTAGCCGGGCACATTTTTAGAAAATCACGACGTGCATTCAATGTATCTTTAAAATGTTTATGATGAATACTGAAATAGCGCCGAATAGATGGTTCACATTCAGAAGGTCTGTCGCCGCTAGATAAGCACAAAGTAGCTTCACAAGCTAATTTTTTGTCTCCGGTTAAAAGTTCTTCTTTCGAAACTGCTTCATTCGCTTTATCGGCAATAGAATTAGCCATTAGCTGAGCCGAAAGCAAAGAAAAAACAAATATACCAGTTATAGTGGAAAATCTCATAATAATCCTTCGTGTTTGGGTAATTTTAAGTAATGAAACCTGCTTTCGCTATAATACTGTTGAAACAATTTAGAAGGCAAGTAATAATCATAAATTATTTTATGAACAGCATTCAATTTATAGATCTGGGCTTTTGCTGATATTCCTTCAAATTTTTTCAGCACAACAAGTCTGTCTAAAAAATATTTAGACAGACTTCCATCTTATTCTCGACTAACTCTTAAGATTAAGACCTGCCCATTTCAGGAGAATGATTTTGCGCGATTTGACGATTCTGCTCTTCCTGCGCTACTTGCTGAATACGGTTGATACTCTCTTCAACGGGAGTGGAAATGGCTTTGTCTACATCCATTGAAGCTGTAATTAAACCCGGATTACGTTCACCAATTAAAAATTGTCCGTCTTTAACGTTAAATAGAGGTGTATCGTTCATACCTTTTACATAACCTAAAGCAGCAAGTGCCATCGCTGAATTCTCTAAACCTTCTTTCTCGTATGGTAGGTTATTTCTTTGGTAATAGTTTTCTAAGTGCTCTTTGGCTGCAATATACAAATTTTGTACTTGAGGAGAAAGGGGCTCTAACTTGTTAGAAGCCTCATGATTTTTATGATCATTATTTTTAAGTTTCTCTAAATAATCAGGAGTTAATATTTTTTGTAACTCCTCAAAAAAATGCTCACGATCCACAAAGTCTTTGCCTACCTCACCGTTAACACTACGAGTTGCTTCTCTTACATCCTCCTTATGAGAGTTAGGAACATTATGTTTCCAGTAATCCACAGCAATTTTAGCAGCAACCTCAGGAGATTTAGCTAAATCTGGGTTACCTAAAAGATCCTCTTTTATACGATTTCCAACATCCCTATAATTATCCTTACCTGTTAATTGTATATAGCCACGTCCATGATACTTCCATCCATCTCCTTCTTCGTTATTTCCTATTCTTCCTCCATACATCAATTCTGCTAATTTCTCTGGATGTCCATTTAAAGCTTCTTGACGAGCATCTTCAAAGGCTTCTTTTCCTTTTCTTAAAACAGAAGGGGTTTTTTTCTGTATATTTTCAACTGCATTCTGTGATTTATATATAAAACTCTCATCCAATTTCTCTAATTGATGAGATTCATAACTTAATTGAGCAATAAAATTTGCTGTTTCCTTAGGAGAAAAGCCCTCATTAATAGCTGCACGTACCATTGCCTCTTGGCGTTCATTTAATTCCATTATTAAACGTCCTGTATATCAATAATATTTATTAATTAAATCAAAGCGTCTAGATTTTTTATAACCAGAAAACTGCTTATGCTTAGGTATGGGTTTTTTCCCAATTTCAATGTTATCTATTTTCTCCGAACTATATTCATTGAGGAACCAATTATGATTTTTAGCAGAATAAATAAAATCAAAATTTTTAATAAAGCTATTTTTTATCCCTCCATAAAATATTTGTAAATGAAACCCATTTTTATATGATTTAAGCGCACGTAGCGTAGGTTCTTCTGATGGTCCCCCACATTGTTTACACGGAATTATTCCAGAATTTAAAAAAACCTGATAAGATTTACTTGTTTTTTTTAATATTTGAAAAATCCTGCCTTCTTTAGGGTTTTCTATTGATTCTGTAACTAACAATATATCTACTAATCCATCTCCACTTACATCCTTTTCTGACAAAAACAATATTTTGTGTTCTCTTGGGATATATTGTTGCACAATATCAGCATTTGTATCTGCAAACACAAATGCTGAAGTAATATTTAACAATATAAACATTAGCTTTTTCACTATCCACTCCTTGCTTTATTTCAATAAAAATCAAATATCTATTTACTACTTACGTTCAATAGTTTTATCATTACCGCTTTCCTCAACCTCGAAGTAAACGTTTTATCATTGTAATAACGAATCTTACCAACCTTAGCAGGATATGCCATCCCTTCGTAAATCATAATCTCGTTATTTTGGCTCATCGCCTTTAATTCTTGCGGCAGCATCAAAGCCCTTCGCTCTTCACTCTCCGATACACTGCGCTCTCGGCCTTTGCTTACATTCTGTTTCCTAACCGTCGTATAGCCCAGCATCTCGGAATATTCGTTCGCATCCTGCTGCTCTCTCGGCGTATACAATATCTGCAAGGCATGGTTGGTAATGATGGTGCGCGCATATTCTTTGCCATAAACCGCATCCAGTTGCGCAACCGATTGAATAATCGGAAATAGCCGGATGTTGTAGCCCGCCATATAGCTCACGGCATGGGCAATGATGTCCACCCTGCCGATGCTGGTAAATTCATCCATCAGCAACAGGCATTGGTGCTTCAAAGCAGGATTGTCTTGAGGAAGTTGTTTTGTGTTTTGGTTAATCAGCTGGGAGAAAAACAGGTTTACGATTACTCTTGACTCAGCCAGTTTATTCGGCAAAATACCGATGTAGACGGTCATTTTCTTTTTGCGGACATCGGTCAAGAAAAAATCGTCTGCCGAAGTGGCCGCATCAACCAGAGGATTAAGCCAAGGATTCAACGGCTCTTTGAACGTACCCATAATAGAGCCGAAAGTTTCTTTCTCTTGAGAAACCAGCCCTGAAAAAGCAGTTTTACAGGCAGTGCTGAGATAGCTTTGTTCTGCCAGTTGTGTAAAATACCCTTTTAACTCCATACCATTGCCGGAAGATAGGCGGAATAACTTACCCAACGTACAAGGTGGTTCATTATCTACAAAGTCAGGGTAGCTAGATATTAAATATTCGTTTTCATCAAACAAAAATAAAGAAAAAGCCAAAAACGCATTTCTTGCCTGCGCCACCCAAAACTTGTCTTTACTGTCTCCGTCCGGATACAGCATCGCCGCAATCGACATCAAATCCGATATGCGCTGGTTTTTATCCTTTGAAACATAGGTAAACGGGTTCCAGCGATGGGTACGCCCGTCTTCGGCAAACGGGTTGAACAGGTAAACTTCCT
>NZ_JAUMZU010000018.1 GCF_030527965.1 Neisseria sp. | reverse complement strand
GGGATAATTCTAACTTAAATTTGAATTTCCCTAGTTATCTAGGACAGCCCCTAAAATAATGATGCCCACCTAAAAAATCAGCTTACTCAACCGTTTTCAGATAGGCATCATTATTTTATCAAAAAAGTTTGATATAAAAAATTGCTTAATTTACCAAACAACAAAACATCATAGTCATGCCGACAACAATTCTTGCGGAATGCGACAAACTGGGATGGGATCTATTTTATGCTTCATCGCTCGATGCAAGCGGCTATAAATTTCCAACACTTCCCGCTCGCGCCCGGCGAAGTCTTCCGGCTTTTTCGTATCATAAACGCTCATCGCCCACTCCAGCTCGGGGTAGCTTGCTCCCATTTGTTCTTCATCCGTGCGATCGGTATCCCACAAACCGTCGGTCGGCACGGCCTGCCTGATGGATTCTGCAACCTCAAGCGACGCCGCCAATTTGTATACTTGGGTTTTAAGCAAATCGGCAATTGGGCTGATATCAACACCGCCATCCCCGTATTTAGTGAAAAAACCAACGCCGAAATCTTCCACCTTATTACCCGTACCCGTAACCAACAATTGGTTAATCTGGCCGTAATAATAAAGCGTCAGCATGCGCAAGCGGGAACGGCTGTTGGCCAAAGCCAGGTTGCGGGCTGGATAATCGGCTTCGCTTACAGTTACTGTTTGCTCGAATGCTTCGAAAGCAGGCGTTAAATCCACTCGTTGCGCACGCACGTTGGCAAATCGGTTTTGCAAATTGGCAATATGTTCTTGTGCACGATTGATTTGATCGGCTTTTTGTCGTATCGGCATCTCCAACAACAACACGTCCAGTCCGGTACGTGCCGCCAACGTAGAAACCACTGCCGAATCAATGCCGCCCGATACGCCTACAACAAATCCTTTAACGCCGGCACGGGCTGCATAATCGGAAAGCCAATCGGTTATATACTGGATAACAGCCTGTTCTTTCATGATATTCCTTTTTAATCTAAAGGTTGGGAATTGCTAATCTTAACGCCTATAAGCCTGCCTGAAAATAAAATTCTTTCAGACTCAGAGGGTTCAACTTTATAATAGCAGCCAAAAGAAAGAAAGCCCGTTATGAAACATCCTCTTCCTGAAGAAATCCGATTGCAAAAAGGCAAAAACGCGCTGATTCTGGTTTATGGCAATGAAACACAAATTCTGCCGGCCGAATACCTAAGGGTTTATTCGCCCAGCGCCGAAGTGCGCGGCCATTCGCCCGGCCAGGAAGTTTTGCAGACAGGCAAAATCAACGTAACCATATCCGGCCTTGAGCCGGTTGGCCAATACGCTCTGAAAATCACTTTCAGCGACGGGCACAACAGCGGCCTTTATGATTGGGATTACCTGTATCAACTGGCGCACGAATACGATACAATGTGGGCCGATTACTTACGCCGCATGGCTGCAGCAAACGCATCAAGGATTCCCTCTGCCAGCAGCCAAACCGCTTCGCATGAGCATACTCATTCTTGCGGCGGCGGTTGCCGCCACCACTGAGCCAGTATTTAAAACAGATTTCGGATTATTACCAGAAAGCAAAATATGAGCGACCACAAAACCCATTTTGGTTACCAGACCGTCGATGAAAACGAAAAAGCGGGAAAAGTGGCCGAAGTCTTCCATTCGGTAGCAAAAAACTACGACATCATGAATGATGTCATGTCGGGAGGTTTGCACCGCGTATGGAAGCATTTCACTATCAACACTGCCCATCTGAAAAAAGGCGATAAAGTGTTGGATATTGCTGGCGGCACCGGCGATTTATCGCGTGGCTGGGCCAAAAGGGTTGGCAAAGAAGGCGAAGTATGGCTAACCGATATTAATTCATCCATGCTTACGGTCGGGCGCGACCGCCTGCTTAACGAAGGCTTGATTCTGCCTGTGTCGCTGGCCGACGCGGAAAAACTACCGTTTCCCAACAATTATTTCAATTTGGTTTCCGTTGCATTCGGCCTGCGCAACATGACGCATAAAGACGCCGCACTCAAAGAAATGCACCGCGTGCTCAAACCCGGCGGTACGCTTTTGGTATTGGAATTTTCGAAAGTCTACAAACCCCTCTCGCCGGCATACGATTTATATTCTTTCAAGCTGCTGCCGCTAATGGGCAAAATGATTGCCAAAGATGCCGACAGCTACCAATATCTTGCCGAATCCATCCGCATGCACCCCGATCAGGAAACCCTTAAACAAATGATGCTCGATGCAGGATTTGACAGCGTCGATTACCATAACCTGAGCGCAGGCATCGTTGCCCTGCATAAAGGCATTAAATTCTGATCCGGCTTACAAAGCCTGCCTGAACATTTTCAGACAGGCCTCATGATAAAGATTATCTGAATAACGAAAACGAAAGAGAATTATGTTAAAAAGAATCACACTCTTAGCCGCCGTAACCTCCGCCCTGATGCTCGGTGCCTGCTCCAAAGGCGGCAACCAAGATGCAGCCAACGACGGCCAGAAAACCTATATCGTTGCGACCGATGCTTCCTACGCCCCGCTTGAATATTTGGAAAACAACCAAGTTGTCGGCTTTTCGCACGATATTCTTAAAGCCGCCGGTGAAAAAGAAGGCGTACACTTTGAATTTGTAAACACGCCGTTTGAAGGCATTTTTGCCAACGTCGACAAAGGCGATAGCGATGTGGCTCTGGCCAGCATCACCATTACCGACGAACGTAAAAAACAAGTCGACTTCACCGACCCCTATTTCGAAGCGACCCAAATGATTGTTACTGCCGAAAAAGGCAGCGATATCAAAAGCTTTAAAGACCTGAAAAATCGCAGTGCTTCGGTACAAACCGGCACCACCGCCGACCTTATCCTGCAAGATTTGCAAGGCAAAGACAGCGCCAACATCAAGCGTTTCGAAACCATGCCGCTGGCGTTTAAAGAATTGGAAGCAGGCGGCGTTGATGCAACCGTAGGCGATAACGCCGTTGTACAAAACTTCGTTTCCAACAATCCGGGCAAAAACTACCATATGTTCATCGACCCCAAATTCCCGAAAGAACAATATGGCTTTGCCCTCAAAAAAGGCCGCGATGACGGCCTGCGTGAAAAAATCAACAAAGGCTTGGCCGCAATCAAGGCAGACGGCACCTATGCTCAGATTGAAAGCAAATGGTTTAAGAAAGATGCTCCTGAAAAAGCCGCATCCGAAGCCGCATCTGCCACTAAATAAATCTTAGTTGCCCGCTTTATGTTTAATGCCTGTCTGAATGTTTTCAGACAGGCATTAAACCGTTAAAGAACGAAAAACAGGCGGAATACTGTTCTCAAGTTAAATCACACTCCCATAAAACTTATCTCGCATCCACCAATTCAGACAACCAATCTCTCGGCTGCAGAAATTCATTCAAGCGCGCTTCCGCAGAGCCCGTTTCCGGTTCGTAAGCATATTCAAAACGCACCAGCGGCGGCATCGACATCAGAATACTCTCAGTACGCCCGCCGCTTTGCAGACCAAACAGCGTGCCTCTGTCCCACACCAGATTAAACTCCACATAACGGCCGCGACGGTAAAGCTGGAAGCTGCGTTCACGTTCGCCGTATTCGGTATTTTTACGTGCCGCCACGATTGGCTGATAAGCCGCTATGTAGCCTTCTCCTACCGCTCGGATAAAATCAAGGCAGGTTTCAAAATCCCAACGATTCAGATCGTCAAAGAAAAGCCCGCCCACTCCGCGGGTTTCGCCTCTATGCTTCAGATAAAAATAGTCATCGCACCATTTTTTATAAGTCGCATACACGTCATCTCCGAACGGCGCGCATACATCACGCGCAACGGTATGCCAATGCAAAATATCCGCTTCAAAAGGATAAAACGGCGTCAGATCGAAACCTCCGCCAAACCACCATACCGGATCACGCCCTTCGGGATAAGCAATAAAAAAGCGCACATTGGCGTGGCTGGTAGGCACATAAGAATTATGAGGATGAATCACCAGCGAAACGCCTGTCGCTTCAAACGGTGCGCCGGCCAGCTCAGGGCGGTGTGCGGTGGCTGATGCGGGCATTGCGTCTCCCTTCACATGGGAAAAATTCACACCCGCCTGCTCAAATACGGCACCGTTTTTCAACACGCGGCTCTCGCCCGTACCCAAACGGCTTTGCCATGCATCGGCGACAAATACGGCTTTACCGTCTTCCCCTTCCAGCGCCGAGCATATTTGGTTTTGCAACGTTTTCAACACCTTTAATACTTGTTCTATATACATAATTTACTTTCCGAATGTTTTTTTTCAGACAGGCATCAGGCCACCAGTGCGGCGCCCGACAGCCCGATAAACAAACCGGCAATCACCGCGCTCATCAGATTGGATAACGAGCCAGCCACTACTGCTTTCAACCCCAGCCTTGCCACGTCTTTGCGGCGGTTTGGCGCCATAATGCCCAAACCGCCAACCAAAATCGCCACCGACCCCAGATTAGCGAAGCCGCACAAAGCAAAAGAAATAATCGCCTGAGTCGTTTCATCAAGTTTCACGGCAGAGCCGGGCTTCAAATATTGCACGAATTCCGAATAAGCCACAAATTCATTAATGACCACTTTCTGACCGATGAGCGAACCAGCGATGCCCGCTTCACTCCAAGGCACGCCGATAACCCACGCCAGCGGCGCAAACAGCCAGCCCAGAATCGCCTGCAACGTTAAATCGCCGTGGCCGAACCAGCCCGCCACGCCGCCGATAATACCGTTAATCATCGCAATCAGCGCCACAAAAGCCAGTAATGACGCACCCACGCACATCGCAATTTGCGCCCCGGTAATCGCACCGCCCGCCGCCGCATCGATCACATTAACGGGTTTCTCGTCATCCGCGCTATCCGGCTCCACTTCAGTGCGCACGGTTTCGGTTTCCGGCACCAGAAGTTTGGCAAACAGCAAACCGCCCGGTGCGGCCATAAACGAAGCGGCAATCAAGTAAGGCAGCGGCACCCCCATGCTGACATAACCGCCCAGAATCGTGCCTGCCACCGAAGCCAGGCCGCCGCTCATCACCGCAAACAATTCCGATTCCGTCATGCTTTTGATATAAGGGCGCACCACCAGCGGTGCTTCGGTCTGCCCCACAAAAATATTGGCCGCTGCCGACATCGACTCCGCTTTTGAAGTGCCCAACACTTTATGCAGAAACCCACCGATCAGCTTAATCAATATCTGCATCACACCCAAATGATAAAGCACCGCCACCAGCGAAGCGAAAAACACAATCATCGGCAACACGCGGAAAGCAAACACAAAGCCGCCTCCGCCGAACACTTCAAACATTTTGTCCGACACCATGCCGCCAAACAGAAACGACACGCCTTCATTACCATAAGAAATGACTTTGCCCACCCCGTCTGACACGCCGATTAACAGGCGGCGCCCCCACGGCACATACAGCACCAGCGCGCCCAAAGCCACCTGCAATAGAAACGCCCCCGCAACCGTACGCAACCTGATGGCCCGCCGGTTGGAAGAAAGCAGCACTGCCACCGCCAGCAAAACCGCCATACCCAGCAAACTGTTTAACACGCTTATCATAAAAGCCCACCCCTAAAAAATATTTTCAGACAGGCATTATATAGTGGATAAAGCACATTATGATAATCAGCTAAAAAAACACCGCATATCAACGTCATGCCCCAAACATCGCCCGACTTGTTCGCAACCCTCAGTCTACCCGGCAAACCGATTGGCATTCGAGCGACAATCCCGTAAGATAAAGCCTGTCTGAAACCCGATAAAAGAAACGCCAATCATGTCGCAATACCGTTTTACCCTTCCTTCCAATACCGGCCGCGATTTTATTTCCGACGAGCATCTGCCGCTGATTGTTTATTTTTACCCGAAAGACAACACGCAAGGCTGCACCACCGAAGGCATCGATTTCAACGCACGGTTAAGCCAGTTTGAAGCACTCGGCTACACCGTGGTCGGCATCTCGCGCGACAGTGTCAAATCGCATCAAAATTTCTGCACCAAACAAGGTTTTCAATTTGAATTATTAAGCGACCAAGACGAAACCGTATGCAAAATGTTTGACGTTATCAAACTGAAAAAGCTCTACGGCAAAGAATCGCTCGGCATCGAACGCAGCACGTTCGTTTTAAACCGGCAAGGCGAAATCACCCATGAATGGCGCAAAGTCAAAGTGGCCAACCATGCGCAGGCAGTATTGGAAGCATTAAGCCAACAACCCGAATCCAACGGATAAGAAAACCCTAAACCATGCAAACGCCTCAACCCGTTTCCCTGCGCCTGAACGGCGTTCGCCTCGAACCTTTAGGCCCGCAACACGAAACAGGCCTGCGCGCCGCCGCGGCAGACGGCGAATTGTGGCAACTCGTTGTCGCCACCGTGCCGGAGCCCGAGAATACCGCCGCCTACATCCGAAACGCGCTCGCCATGCCCGACAGAATCGCCTTCGCCGTGATAGACGAAACCGATAACGACCGCATCATCGGCAGCACCAGCTACTGCAATATCGTTCAGACCGCGAAACGCCTTGAAATCGGCTACACATGGTATGCGCAAAGCTACTGGCGCAGCCGCGTCAACACCACTTGCAAATACCTGTTGCTACACCACGCATTCGATACGCTAAACGTACAAACCGTAGGCTGGCGCGCCGACCTCATCAACACCCGCTCGCAACAAGCCATCGAAAGGCTCGGCGCCAAAAAAGACGGCGTCTTGCGCGGTTTCCAAACCC
Source organism: Neisseria sp. (assembly GCF_030527965.1). Taxonomy (GTDB): domain Bacteria; phylum Pseudomonadota; class Gammaproteobacteria; order Burkholderiales; family Neisseriaceae; genus Neisseria. Next base: position 53,518 of record NZ_JAUMZU010000018.1, on the reverse strand, counting down.
GACGCGACGGCAGCATACGCGATACGGTTGTCTACAGCATGATACGGGAAGAATGGCCGCAGGCCGAAGCCAATCTGGCCGCGCGTTTGAAACCGTAACCGGCTCCATCATGAAGTTTGGTTATAACGTCATGTAAAAACATTCTTTTTAAGCGCTCCCGCCCTCTGTTACATTGCACCTTAATCAACAACAAGTTTATTCATTAAGGAGCAACCATGACCCTCAAAAGCATCAGCGCCATTTTACTCGCCGCCGTGTTAACCGCATCCTGCGGCTCGGGCGCAGAAAACGGGAAAAATGACCAAACCGAAAAACCGGGGCGGGTTTCCTTATTAAACGTTTCCTACGACCCGACCCGCGAGCTTTATCAAGAATACAACGCCCTATTTGAAAAATACTGGCAGCAAAAAACCGGCACCGAAGTAAACATCCAGCAATCCAACGGCGGCTCGGGCAAGCAGGCACTGGCCGTGCAAAACGGTTTGAAGGCCGACGTGGCCACGCTGGCACTGGCCGGAGACATCGATTCGATTAACAAAAACAAACAACTGATTAACCCCGAGTGGCAAAAATCATTGCCGCACAACAGCACGCCCTACACCTCGACCATCGTTTTTCTGGTTCGCAAAGGTAATCCGAAAAACATTCACGATTGGGGAGATTTAATCAAAGGTGACGTGCAGGTCATCACGCCCAATCCCAAAACTTCCGGCGGCGCACGCTGGAATTTTCTGGCCGCATGGGCTTATGCGCAATCCCTGCCCAATGCCGATGAAAACAGCGCGCGCGAATTCGTAAAAGCGCTCTACAGCCGCGTACCGATTATGGATACCGGCGCCCGCGGCGCCACCGTCTCGTTTACCCAGCGCAATTTAGGCGACGTATTATTGGCTTGGGAAAACGAAGCTCATCTGGCCATCAACGAAAATCCGAACGCATTTGAAATCATTACCCCGCCCTCATCGATTTTGTGCGAACCGCCCGTGGCAATGGTCGATGCCGTGGTCGATGCCAAAGGCACGCGCCAAGTAGCCGAAGGCTATCTGAAACACCTTTACAGCCCTGAAGCGCAGCGCATCATCGGCAAAAACTTCTACCGCCCGAGCGACCCGGAAATCGCCAAAGAATTCAAACAGCAATTCCCCGATTTAAAATTGGTCAACATCAACGACCAATTCGGCGGCTGGCAAAAAGCACAACAGAAATTCTTCAGCGACGGCGCGATTTTCGACCAGATTTACGTTAAAAAATAATCAGCCGTACCCTTCGCATTTGCCGGCCTAACCCGCCAACCCAAGGCAAACCAAACCGTTCGCACCATCAATGCCTGTCTGAAAACCTGTTCAGACAGGCATTGATTATTTACCGCCAACGCACAACGGATTAAGAAATGATAAAATCCGCCCTATGAACCACGCCTGTCTTTACACCGCCCCGTTCGGCAACATTACCCTGATTTTCGATGAAGAGCACAATCTCGTCGAATTGCATCTGCACGGCAAACTGGAATACGCACCTTATCCGCTGCCCAAGTGCTGGCAACGCAAGCTGGACGATTACTTTTCAGGCCGCCAGAAAAATTTCAACCATCCCATTTCCTCCCGCGGCACCGCATTTCAGCAGAAAGTTTGGCAGGCAATCGCCATGATACCGGCCGGAGAAGTGCTTACCTACCAAGACATCGCCCGCCAAATCGGCAGCCATCCGCGCGCAGTCGGCGGCGCTTGCGGCAAAAACCCGCTGGCACTCGTCGTTCCCTGCCACCGAGTCGTCGCCAAACAGGGCTTGGGCGGCTTTTCCAGCGGTGAAGGCGACGCATTGAATATCAAACGCTGGCTGTTGCAGCACGAAGGCGTAACCGTTTAACCGCACAGAAAAGCCTGTCTGAAAGCCCCGCACATCATGGATGACCTGATTAACCGCCTGCTCGAATACCTCTGGCTCCAGCGCCGCCTGAGCCAAAACACGCTGGAAGGCTATCGCCGCGATCTGGAAAAAATCGCCGTCCGCTTGCAAGCTCAGGGGCAAAACTGGCTCACGGCACAAAGCACCGATTTAGCCGCCGCCGTATATCATCAAGAAGAAAAACCGCGCTCACAGGCGCGCGCTCTGTCGGCCTGCAAAAATTTATATCTCTGGCTGGCTGAGACCGAACAACGCACCGACAACCCGACCCGCAATCTAACCGCCCCCAAACAAGCCCGTACGTTGCCCAAGCTTATCAGCGAACGCCAGATCGACGCGCTGCTCGACGCGCCCGACATCGACACGCCGCACGGCCTGCGCGACAAAGCCTTATTAGAGCTGATTTATGCCACCGGATTGCGCGTGAGCGAAGCCGTCAAGCTGCAAATCAGCGAAATCGACCTCAACAAAGGCATCTTGAGCACCATCGGCAAAGGCGACAAACAGCGCATCGTGCCGCTGGGCGAAGAAGCCGCCTACTGGATCACGCGTTACTTAACCGAAGCCCGGCAGCTACTGCTTAAAGACAAAGCCTGCAACGAACTATTCGTCAGCCAGAAACGCACCGGCATTTCGCGCCAACTGGCTTGGATGATTGTTGAAAAATATGCTGAAGCCGCCGGCATACAGCACCTCAGCCCGCACGGCTTGCGCCATGCCTTTGCCACCCATCTGGTCAACCACGGCGCCGATTTGCGCGTAGTCCAGCTCTTGCTCGGTCATGCCAGCATAGGCACCACCCAAATCTACACCCATGTTGCCAACGAACGGCTGAAAAACATCGTGCAAGAACACCACCCGCGCGGATAGCCTACCGCCCGCTTACCCAATGCCTATCTGAAACGCCATGCTTACATCGCCGCCTATTGCCCCCAAAACCCTCAACGCTCTGCATAAGCTCGGCATCTTCAGCCGAGCCGACCTGCAAGCGCACGGTGCTGTAACCGTTTTCCTCAAGCTCAAAGCCGCAGGGCTAACCCTAACCCGCAGCACCTTGTGGCAACTGACCGCACTGGCTGAAAACCGTCGCCCGCAAGACATAAGCCTGTCTGAAAAAGAAGCGCTACTTCAAGCTCTGCACCGCCATCCGCCGGTCAGCCTGTTTCCGCCAGAAGAAGAAATGGAACGTTACATGCGGCTGGCGCTGGATCAAGCCGCCAAATCCGCCGTATCGGGCGAAGTGCCGGTCGGCGCCGTGATTGTTCGAAACGGGCAGGTTCTGGCAGCGGAGCACAACACCTGTATCGGCGATTGCAGCATCAGCAGCCATGCCGAAATCCGCGCCTTATCATCCGCCGGCCGCACCCTGCAAAACTACCGCCTCGAAGGCTGCGACCTTTATGTCACGCTCGAGCCTTGCGCCATGTGCGCCAGCGCCATCATCCAAGCGCGCATCGGCCGCCTCATCTACGGCGCGACAGAGCCTAAAACCGGCGCAGCCGGCAGCGTTCTCAACCTGTTTGGCGATATCCGACTAAACCAACACACCGCCGTCAAAAGCGGCATTCTGGCCGAAGAATGCCGTGCCGTCTTACAACGCTTTTTCCAAAGCAAACGGCAGCAAAAATAGCCCGCTGTAGCCCTATGTAGCCCGTTGCCTGCCGATTGCGTTATAATTTCGACATCCCACTCAATACGCACGTCCTATGACCAGCCAATTCAAACACATCGGCATCGTGGCCCGTCCGCAAACCCCGCAAATCGAACATTGCCTTAATCACCTGATCGAGCTCCTGCACGCAGAAAAGCTCAATATTTATCTGGATAAAGACAGCGTAGACGAAAATCTGGTTTCGCCCGCCAATCGCCACAAATGTGAAACGATAGAAAAAGGCTCAATCGGCAAGAAATGCGATTTGGTCATCGTGCTCGGCGGCGACGGCACCTTCCTTTCCGCTGCCCGCAAAGTTGCCGCCTACCGCGTGCCGCTAATCGGCGTCAACCAAGGCCATTTAGGGTTTTTGACGCAAGTTTCGCGCGAAAGCATGGATGTAGAAATCAAAAACATGCTAACCGGCAAATACAATGCCGAAGAGCGCATCTTGTTGGAAGCCTCCGTTATCCGAAACGGCGAAACCATCAACCGTTCGCTGGCGTTAAACGACGTTGTCCTTTCGCGCGGCGCATCGGGACAGATGATTGAATTTGAAGTGTTCATCAACAAAGAATTCGTTTACACCCAGCGCAGCGACGGCCTGATTGTCTCCACCCCTACCGGTTCAACCGCCTATGCCCTTGCCGCCGGAGGCCCCATCCTGCAGGCCAGCCTGCGCGCTTTCACGCTGGTGCCTATCTGCCCCCAATCCATGACCAACCGCCCCATCGCCGTGGCCGACACCTGCGAAATCAACATTTTGATTACCAAAACCGGCGATGCACGCATACACCTCGACGGCCAATCTTACGTCGACATCAAAAGCATGGATACAATCCGCATCCGCCGCTATCAGCACAGCTTGCGCGTACTGCACCCCAGCGATTACCAATATTACCGAACTCTGCGCCAGAAACTGCATTGGGGCGAGCAGCTTATTTGAGTTCATCCCGAGCAATCGCCCGACCTGATTAAATGCCTGTCTGAACGTTTTCAGACAGGCATTTAATCAGCAAAGCGGTTCAAACCGCCCAAAAACTTATTTATAATCAGCAAAAACTCAGCAAATCGCTTCCCACACAAGGATACCCCGATGCTTCTGGCGCTTTCTCTCAGCAACTTCGTTACCGTCGAACAGCTCAACCTCGATTTTCAGACAGGCTTTACCGTGCTGACCGGCGAAACCGGCGCCGGAAAATCCATTACCCTCGATGCCATCGGCCTCCTGCTCGGCGACAAAGCCGATTACGGCCAAGTCCGCACCGGCACCGCCGAAGCTCGCCTCTCAGCCTTGTTCGACCTATCCGATTTGCCCGATCTGCAAGCCGAATTGCGCGAACAAGGGCTTTTATCCGAAGAAGCCGCAGAATTATCCATCCGCCGCATCATCGATGCCAAAGGCAAAAGCCGCAGCTTCGTCAATGACCAAGCGGTCACGCTCGCCCAGCTCAAACACATCGGCAGCCGCCTCATCGACATCCACGGTCAAAACACCCACCATTCTCTGAATCAAGAAAGCGCCCAGCGCAAACTGCTCGACGCCTTCGCCGGTTGCACCGCATTGGCCGCCTCGGTAAAAGCAGCGTACCAAACCCGCCAAGCCGCCCTGCAAGCGCTGGAAGATGCCAAGCAGCAAGCCGAAAGCATCGCCGTTGAACGCGAACGTCTGGAATGGCAGGCCAACGAATTAGCCAAACTCAATTTGCAAAACGGCGAATGGGAAAGCCTCAGCCAAAATCACGACAGCCTCGCCCACGCAACCGAGCTCATCCAATCCGCACAAGAAACCGAGCATACCATCGAAGGCGACGGCGGCATCCAAAGCCGTTTATACCAATGCCGCAAAACGCTGGAGCAACTCAGCGGCATCGAACCTCTGTTTGCCGAAAGCCTTGATATGCTGGCCAGCATTGAAGCTGAATTAAGCGAAATTTCCGCCAACATGCGCAATGTTGCCGCCAAAGTAGAAGTCAACCCGCAAGAATTGGCCGCGCAGGAAGCGCGCATGAGCGAATTGATGGGCATGGCGCGAAAATACCGCGTCGAACCCGAAGCCCTGCCCGAAAAACAAGCCGAACTCGAAACCGCACTGCAAGCGCTGGATGCCGCTGCCGATCTTGAAGCCTTGGCACAAGCCGTATCGGAAAACGAAGCCGCTTATCAGCAAGCGGCACAGCAACTCTCCGCCGAACGCCGCCGCGCCGCCGCCAAGCTCAGCAGCGAAACCACCGGCCATATGCAGCATCTGGCCATGAAAGGGGCCAATTTCCACATCGAGCTCCTGCCCTCCACACCTTCCGCTTCCGGTTTGGAACAGGTGCAATATCAAGTTTCCACCAACCAAGGCAGCCCCCTGCGACCGCTTAACAAAGTGGCTTCCGGCGGCGAGCTTGCCCGTATCAGCCTCGCCTTGCAAGTGGTTACCAGCCGCTACACTCAAGTGCCTACGCTGATTTTCGACGAAGTCGATACCGGCATCGGCGGCGGCGTGGCCGAGACCGTAGGCCGAGCCTTGCGGGCGCTCGGCGGCAAACATCAGGTTTTAGCAGTAACCCACCTGCCGCAAGTCACGGCATGCGGCGAAAACCACTGGAAGGTGGAAAAACGCAGCACCGCCGATCATACAACCAGCGAAATCAACCTATTGACCGGCCAAGACCGCATCGAAGAAATCGCCCGTATGCTCGGCGGCGAAACCATCACCGACACCACCCGCAGCCACGCCGCCGAATTGCTCGATATGGCGAAAGAAACGCAGGGCAAACCAATGCCTGTCTGAAAAAAAGCCGCAAAATCTTGCGGCTTTTTGTTTACCCAAACGTTTAACGAAGCGGGCGGCATTCTTTGTAAAGCAATTCGTCGCGCGGCGAAGTCAGCATGATGCCGCTTTGCGAACGGTAGTTTTTCGAATCCACATAACCGGCCGTCAGCGTGTAACCCGAACCGGAGAAAACGGTATCTACGCGGTCAGACCGATCCAGGTTGTAAGGCAGTTTGTAATTGCGGCCCTGAACTTTGGCTTGGGCGTATACGGGAATGCCTGCTGCGTTAAAACCGTAAGATACGTTCAACCGGCGGTTGTCTTGGCAAACATAAGCCACGCTGCCTCTTTTAACCACTTCAGAAGCATCTATCCGGCCTGAAGATGCAGTCGAAGTTTTCCGTTTCGGGCTACAGTCTTTAAACAGAATCTCGCTTTTCGGCGACATAATGCTGATGCCGTTGGCAGAGCCTACATTATCGGCATTCAAGTCGCCCGCAGTCAGCGCATAGCCTCTGGCGTCTTTAAACGCAGTGCTCACGTTATCAGAATGACGCGAATCGAATTTCATAAACCGGCTTGCCCCGCCCACTCGTGCGGCGGCGCTGAGCGGATTGCCGTCAGCATCAAACTGATAGCGCACGTTCACTTTCTGACCTTGCTGACAAGTATAAGAAACCGTTTGGCTTGCTGCAAAAGCAGGCGCACAAATGCCTAATGCCAAAACCGCAACGGCAGGTTGCCATAATTTCATCATACAAACTCCTAAAAAATTGATCGTTAAATCTCCAGCCGGCCATGTTGGCCGACGAAGCATGGAAAACATAATAACCTTTCGCCTCATTTTGCAAGCTATTTCTCATCATACCTGCCTGAAAACATTCATACAGGCATGTTTATCGGGAAAAATACAACACTAATCCCTTTTTCATAACCACATCAGCCATGCAAATTTTCAAATGCCGCACGATGTCATCACTAGCAAATCATGCACGCTAAAACACATAATGCCTGTCTGAATTAGTTTTCAGACAGGCATTATGTGTTGCTTACTACTTCGCTCTGCAAACGCTGCTTTGTTTCAGCCCGATATTACAGGCCGTGTACGGCAAAGCGGCCTTCCAAAGGCGCAAAGGCTTTTTCGTCGGCCGGCGCGCCAATGCCGCCGAACACCATTTGCGCACGCAATGTCCAGTTGGCGGGAATATTCCACTCCTTAGCGACGCCGGCGTCAATCAACGGATTGTAATGCTGAAGGTTGGCACCGATACCGGCTGCGGCCAAGGTTGTCCACACTGCATACTGGTGCATCGCATCCGTATGCTCGGCCCAAATCGGGAAATTTTGCGCATAAGAAGGGAACTGTTCCTGCAAACCTTTAACCACATCCTGATCTTCAAAAAACAGCACCGAGCCGGCCGCCGCTTTAAACAACGCCAGCTTTTGAGCGGTCGGTTCGAATTTATCGGCAGGCACGACGGCACGCAAAGCATCTTCGGCAATCTGCCACAATTTATCGTGCTCACGGCCAAACAGCACCACCACGCGGGTTGATTGCGAATTGAATGAAGAAGGCGTATGCAAAACGGCATGTTTCACAATTTCCGCCACTTCTGCCTCAGGCAACGGCAGATTTTTGTTTAAAACATAAATCGAACGGCGCGTCTGCGCAACTTGCTGCAAATCTTGATATGACATGATTTAACCCTCTAGTTTTAAAAAAGAATATCATCGGGTTGACCCAATAACTAATGTGTACAGTATACAAACGAAGTTTGCATCAAGCCAAGCCGTCTTGCGAAAAGAAAGAATTTCTTAACAGGAAAGTATTTCCGCCGATATTTGAAATAGATTTCCTGTATATAGACCTGTCAGCCCGCATAAAGCACTGCCTGAAGCGTAATAACAGCAGCGGTTCAAAACCAAATGCTGCTCAACTTAAACCGCCGATATCGGCTCCTGCCCAAGCATGAGCAAACGGTTTGACCGTCATCCTAGTGTTTGGCCACAGCCTGTCTGAAAGTAACTTTTCGGCGCCGCCGCGGTTTTTTGTTACAATCCGGCTTTCTCTCTAATTCAGGTTTGTTTCATGAAAATCGCCACTTGGAATGTCAACTCCCTCAAAGTTCGCCTGCCGCAAGTGCAAGACTGGTTGCAGCAGCACCAGCCCGACGTCTTGGTTTTGCAAGAATTAAAGCTGGATCAAGACCAGTTTCCCGCCGCTGTGTTTCAAATGCAGGGCTACCATGCCCAGTGGAGCGGGCAGAAAACTTATAACGGCGTTGCCCTTATCAGCAAAAACGAAGCGGCTGACGTTTGCACCGCCCTGCCCGAACTGCCGGACGACCCGCAACGGCGAGTGCTTGCCGCTACGGTAAACGGCGTGCGCGTGATTAATGTTTATTGCGTTAACGGCGAGGCGCTCGACAGCCCTAAATTTGAATACAAACGCCAATGGTTTGCCGCCCTGACTGCTTTCGTACAAGACGAACTGACTCGCCATGAGAAGCTGGTATTATTGGGCGACTTCAATATCGCGCCGGCCAATTTAGACTGCTACGACCCGAAACAATGGCATGAAAAAATCCATTGCTCTTCCATCGAACGCGCATGGTTCCAAGCCTTGCTGGATTGCGGCCTAACCGACGGCCTGCGCCACATCCACCCCGATTCGGTCATGTATACATGGTGGGATTATCGCGGCGCCATGTTCCGCCGCAAACAAGGCCTGCGCATCGACCATATCCTCGTTAACCCCGCACTGCGTGACAGCTTAACCGACGTCAGCGTCGACACCGTTACCCGCGGTCTCGAACGCCCCAGCGATCACGCACCGGTTATCGCTCAATTTGCATAAAGCCTGTCTGAAAAAACAATGCCTGTCTGAAAAACGGTTTTCAGACAGGCATTTTGTTTATTTCTTCTCCCACCAAGTTTGCAGCGCCCATAAGGTTGCGCTGTAATATTTCGGCGGCCGCTGCGGCGTAGCCAGCGTATCACGGTAAATCACCCGTTTCTTATCCACATACCAATTGGGCACCACCAGATATTGCCAGCGTAGCACACGGTCGAACGCGCGGGCGCTGGCCACCAAATCGGCACGGTCTCTAAAGCTGCTGAAGCGTTTCAGCAACTCTTCCACCCCCGCATCACAAATACCGGAATAATTATGCTCGCCCGGCGTTTTGGCGGCTTGGCAGCTGTGATAAGAAAACTGCTCGTTACCTGGGCTAGCCCCGTTAGTATAAGCACCCGTGATAATATCGTAGTCATAATTGTTGACTCTGCGCTGATACAAAGCCGCATCAACCACGCGAATAGACAGCGTAATACCGATTTTCGCCAAATCACGCTGCCACTTTACCACTGTTTTTTCAAGGGTTTTTGCATGAGTCAGATATTCCAGCCGCACCGGCTTACCATCCGCACCAACCAGCGCACCCTGTTGATAGCGGTAACCCGCTGCCAATAATAAAGCACGCGCCTGTAGCAAATTGGGGCGAATGCCTGTCTGAATATTGATTTTCGGCGGCTGAGGCACATCGTATTTGAACACAGCTTCAGGCAATTTAGCGCGCAACGGTGCCAGAATGGCCAGCTCCTGCCCCTGCGGTTTGCCGGTGGCCGCCATTTCGCTGTTGGTAAAAAAGCTGTTGCTCCGTTTGTATGAGCCGTAAAACAGACGCTGGTTGAGGCTCTCGAAATCAAAACTCAATACCATCGCCCGGCGCACGCGCACATCTTTAAAAAAGGGGCGCCGCTGGTTCATGATAAACGCCTGCATACCCATCACATTGTTGTGCTGCCACTCATGCTTTTGCAGATGCCGCTTTTCAAGCACCGCTTCGGGATAAGCGCGCGCCCAATCGCGGGACGTGTTTTCTTCAACAAAATCATAAAGACCGGCTTTAATGCCTTCAACGCGCACCGCATTGTCGCGGTAATAAAGAAAACGCACGGTATCAAAGTTGAACATACCCTTGCGCGTCGGCAGGTTTTGCGCCCAATAAGCGGCATCGCGTTTAAATTCAATACTGCGGCCAACCTCGCTTTTGCCGAGCTTATAAGGGCCCGACCCGATGGGCGGCGTATTGGGCGCGGCGGCCAGCCCTTTTGGATAGCTTTTATGCGAAAACACAGGCAATTGGCCGATCGACAAAGGCAGCTCCGCATTACGCTGTTTCAAGCGGAAGCGCACTGTGCGCTCATCCAATTCGTCAACACCCGCCACATCAGCCCAATAAAGGCGAAACATCGGCGGCGCGGCCTCATCTCGCGTCAGCGTTTCAAAAGACGTTTTCACATCTTTAGCCAACACCGGATCGCCGTTATGAAAACGCGCGTTCGGGTTCAGTTTGAAAATAACGGAGCGCTCGTCGGGCGACACGGTTATCGATTCGGCCAACAATCCGTATACCGCAAACGGCTCGTCCTCCCCCTGTACCATCAGCTTATCAACGGTTAGCATATCAATGCCATCTGCCGCATCGCCTTTCAGGGTATACGGATTCAAACTGTCAAACCCGCCGTATGCCGGCAGCACCAGCGTTCCACCTTTAGGCGCCGAAGGATTCACATAGCCGAAATGGGTAAAGCCCGGTTGGTAAAGCGCCGCCTGCCCCAAACTCAGGCTAGGTGCGGCATAGAGCGAAGCGGGCAATAGGCATAGAGCCGTAACAAACAGTTTTTTCATGTATGGCGTATCCGTTTCAAGCAGTTTACCAAGCATTGTAACCCAGCCGCCGCCCCTTGAAACACCTGTATCGCCAGCCCGGAAGTTTTGCAGGCTATTTCGAAACTCCGTTATAATGCCGCTTGATTGCAGACAGCTTGTTTCGATAACGATGGGTGCTACACTATTCAATGCCTGTCTGAAAATAAAGTTTGCGTCTGCCCGACGGTTCAAAATCAATACTCAAGGAAAAAACATGGGTTTCTTACAAGGTAAAAAAATTCTTATCACCGGCATGATTTCCGAGCGCTCCATTGCTTACGGCATTGCCAAAGCCTGTCGCGAGCAAGGCTCCGAACTGGCGTTTACTTACGTGGTCGACAAATTGGAAGAGCGCGTACGCAAAATGGCTGCCGAATTGGGTTCCAAGCTGGTTTTCCGTTGCGACGTGCAAAGCGATGCCGAAATTGAACAGTTGTTTGCCGATTTGGGTAAATCATGGGACGGCCTCGACGGCTTGGTACACGCCATCGCCTTCGCCCCGCGCGAAGCCCTGAACGGCGACTTCCTCGACAGCCTCAGCCGCGAAGCCTTCAATGTCGCACACGATGTTTCGGCCTACAGCCTGCCCGCGCTGGTTAAAGCCGCCCGCCCGATGATGAAAGGCCGCCAATCCGCCGTGGTTGCCCTCTCTTATTTAGGCGCCGTACGCGCAATTCCAAATTACAACGTAATGGGTCTGGCCAAAGCCAGCTTGGAAGCCGCCATCCGCTTTACCGCCTCTTCAGTCGGCCGCGACGGCATCCGCTGCAACGGCATTTCCGCCGGCCCCATCAAAACGCTGGCCGCATCCGGTATTGCCGACTTCAGCAAGCTGCTGAACCACGTTGCCGAACAAAATCCGCTCGGCCGCAACGTAACCATCGAAGAAGTCGGCAACACCGCCGCCTTCCTGCTCTCCGACCTCTCTTCCGGCATTACCGGCGAAATCACTTATGTTGACGGCGGCTACAGCATCAACGCTTTGAGCGAAGTGTAATCATTGCCTGTCTGAAAACATCAAATGCCCGTTCATTCGGCAGGTTTCATGCCTGCCGAATGAAAATTGCGGCAAATCAGCCTTTATTAATATGCAATTTGCACGTAAAATCCGCCCAACGGAAATAATTTTTCAAAGTGAATAAAGTTTGGCCGGATAAAATACGAATCCCCTCTTTACGCCTGAAAAACCGACCGACTGGCGGGAAATCAGACCATGTAACCCGCAACAAGGCATAAAATCCAAGCCTTTTATAGAATCCCTTCCTCAGCGGATAGTCCGAAAACCATTTATATTGATTTTTTATCATTTTTTTATCACTTATCAAAGGAAACCAATATGTCTTTAGCACAAGATTTTAAAGCGTTTATTATGCGTGGCAACGTAGTCGACCTCGCCGTCGGTATGGTAGTTGGTACCGCCTTCAGCGGCATCGTCAAATCATTGGTAGACGACGTCATTATGCCTCCCATCGGTTTGCTGATTGGCGGCGTTGATTTCTCCAACCTGTTTTTAACCCTGAAAGACGGCGCCAATCCCCCTGCAGACGGCTATTCCTCACTGGCCGCAGCCAAAGCAGCCGGCGCAGTTACCCTGAATATCGGTACTTTCCTCAACACCATCATCAGCTTCCTGATCATCTCTGCCGCCATTTTTGCCGTTATCAAACTGCTGAGCTCCATGCAAAAACAAGCTCCGGCCGAAGAAGCACCTGCCGAACCTTCCGAAGAAGTTTTGCTGTTGCGTGACATCCGCGATTCATTGAAAAAATAAGCAGCAATAGCACGCATTTAGCTTAAATAAAAATCAAAAAATGCCTGTCTGAAAACGTTTTCAGACAGGCATTTTTTCTTTACCCCAAAGCTGAAATCACTATTGCAAATGATGGCTCGACGCCTCTTCAACAACCGACATCACATCCACATCAAACAACAGATTCACATCGGCCTCGTCAAACACATATTTTTCATTGCAAAAATCGCAATCGATTTCAACACTGCCTTGCTCCGCCACAATCGGGCCAACCTCGTTTACCCCCAGAAGCAACAACATATCGCTTACCTTACCGCGCGAACAAGTACAGGCAAATTCCAGAGTCTCGGGTTCAAATACCCGCGGCGGCGTCTCATGAAACAAACGGTAAAGCAAATGCTGCGCATCCAAATCCAGCAACTCCTGCGGCGTTACCGTATCGGCCAACACAGCCAACCGCGTCCAAGCGTCTTCGTCGTGTCCCTGCTCCGGCAAACGCTGCAACAGCAAACCGCCGGCATTATTTTCATCGGCCGCCAGCGTAATATGTGTTTCCAATTGCTCCGAACGTTTCATATAAGACATCAGCATTTGGGCGATACTACCGCCTTCCAACGGTACAACCCCTTGCCAAGGTTCCCCGTCTTGCGGCTGCCACGTCATCACAAACACACCGTTTTCGCCCAACAAGCTGTTCAAATCTTCCTCGTCGCCGATTTCAGCCTCTTCATCCCAACGTGCCGTCGCACGGCAAGTCTGACCCGATGTAGCCTCTGCCACCAGCATTTTCAATTTCCCCTGACCTTGCACCTGCAAAATCAGCGTACCCGCCGCCTTCAAATCCGCAGAAAGCAAAACACCCGCAGCCACCAGCTCGCCCAACGCCCGACGGATGGCAATCGGATAATGCTTGCGCTCTACAATATGCCGCCATACCCCGCTCAAATGCACATGCAGCCCGCGCACCGGGAAATCGTCAAAAATAAAACGGTTACGGCAATCATCTCGTACCAACACAGCCGGCTTCGAATTCATTACGTACTTTCTATACTAATTAAGAATTAACCGCTATATGGTTACAAAAACGCCGAAATCAAGTGATACCGCTAGCGCTTTAATCGTTTTTCAATCTATCGTATTGGCAATGGGCATCATGAATAGTTTGCCATAAGAAATTTTCAGACAAGCATTGATTTTCCACTATCGGAATACTTAGAGATACGGGTAAAATTAACATATTAAACAATGATAACTAATATTGACAGGTCGGCCGCCATACTAACCTTTTTGATTTCAAGTAAAACGAATATCGCTAATTTAAGGAATTATTATGAATAATATAATGAGCACCAAGAAATGGCACGATTATATTGTCGAAGTTATTACTAGCAAAAAGAATGTTCTTGATGAGGCTTATAAAGATAAACTTCCATATGTAGAAAAAAGAGAAGGCGTTCCTCTTGCAGCAATGGAGAATCTGAACATATATGTTGAAGCAACAGCTTCTTACGCTTATTTGTTTGAAAAAGACCTGAAAAAGTTCAAACAATATGCTTATATCAGCGCTAAACTGAATATTTTAAGCAGCATAAGCTATTCCCACCCCTGCCCGTTTTTCTTTCATTGTGGTATGTGGAACGTGATGAATCCGATGTTTTTAATGTTGATGAGCGATAGCCCGCAAATCAAAAGATTTCTGTTAAGCAACATCAATGAAATATCCAACCCCACCGAAAACTTTATAGGCCCTGATGATTTAAACCGACATATGATTTTTAATACACTATTAATGTTGGAAAATACGCAAGTAGAACGGTTAAAGCAGCGCAGCCTGAAAGTGTTGGAACACCCGACGCCGAGCAAATCTCTACAGAAAAAACTGGATGACTACCGTTTCTTTTTGGCTTTTGCCGAGCAAGATATTGAAGGCATGAAAAAAGCATTAGAACCGTTTTTTATCCCTAAAATCGCCCGAGCTGCCGCCAAAGAAACCTTATCTTATTTTGATTTTTACCTACAACCACAAATCGTTATGTATTCAAAACTGGCTTCGATGCATGGTTTCGACCTAGAGATAGATCATGAAATCGCGCCGAAAGATTTGATTGTTTATGATCCGCTGCCGGAAGAAGAATATCGAGATATATTTGATTTTATGAAAAAATATGATCTCTCTTATCCTTATGAATATCTGCAATACTGGATAGATTATTACACCCGCAAAACCAATCATTTCCCGCCCAAAAACCGGCCCAAATGGCTGGAAACATGTTTAAAAGTATTTAAATAGTTATCGCCTTATCATCGCCTCATAACATATTATAAAAATTAAGCAGCTACAAAAAGCCTGTCTGAAAATCTTCAGACAGGCTTTTCCACTAAGACAGTCTTACCGGTTGATGATAAACTACGCTTCTTCATCGGCTTGTGCAGCCACATTCATCAAAAAAAGGATAAAACAATGTGCCAGCTTCTGGGCATGAATTGCAACACACCGACCGACATCGTTTTCTCATTTGAAGGCTTCCGCCGACGCGGCGGCCTTACCGACCACCATGCCGACGGTTTCGGCATCGGCTTTTTCGAACAAAAAGGCATCCGCACCTTCCACGACGACAAGCCCAGCGCCGAGTCTCCAGTGGCCGACTTGGTAAAAGCCTACCAGATTAAATCTGAAAACGTCATCGCCCATATCCGCAAAGCCACCCAAGGCCGCACATCTCTGGCCAACACCCACCCTTTCGTACGCGAAGCATGGGGCGAATACTGGCTGTTTGCCCACAACGGCAACCTAACCGGTTTTCACCCAAACAAAGGCCGTTACTACCGCCCTGTCGGCAATACCGATTCAGAAGCCGCGTTCTGCCACATATTGGAAGAAATGCGCAACCGTTTTGATGAAAAACCGGAGTTGCCCGTTTTATTCGATACAATTAAGGAATTGACTGAGCATATCCGCCAATACGGCCTGTTTAATTTTATCCTATCCAACGGCGACGTTATGTTTGCCCATGCCAGCACCTTACTCTATTACATTATCCGTAAAGCCCCGTTCGGCGAAGCCCGCTTGTTAGACGACGATGTTGCCGTTGATTTTTCCGCCGTTACCACGCCGAATGACAAAGTAGCCGTTATCGCCACGCTGCCGCTAACACAAAACGAAACTTGGCAGCAATTCGCCTGTAACGAATTAATCGCTTTCCGGCAAGGAGACATTGCGCAACGCGATTGCCCGGCCCAACCCCATTACCTTTCTCAAGAAGAGGGGCTTGCCATCGCCCGAGCCGCCGGAGTTGTCGCATAAACGCATATTGGCCCTGCTTCTTTACCAATCATCACATCTGCAAGTCTAAACATAGTAAAAACAAGACCCATACGCGTTGTGCCTGTCTGAAAATCCTTTTTTCCAACATAATAAGCAATGCTGGGAAATTGTTCGGGCGGCACGGTTTTTGCTATACTTTCTCACGGTTAAAATTATTTCCCAATTTAACGGACAAAACATGAAAAAAATCGCATTATTGGCACTAGCAGCCGCTTTTTCCCTAAGCGCTTGCGACCAACAGTCTGAAACCTCCGTTTCCCCCGAAACCACCTCATCAGCCGCTTCCGCCATCAACGAAGCCGCTTCCACTCCCGAAAGTGCCGTGCAAACCCTGACCAGCAAAGACGGGAAAATCAGCATCCGCGTTGAAAACGCCAGCTTTACCGACGTTTCTTCAGATAAAAATCAGCTTCCGCCCGGAGCCGATACTGCCGACATCGTGTTGCTACAACGTGATGAAGCACAAGATATTACCCTCTACGTTACCAGCCTTGGAAAACCTAAAAAACCGGCCACAGAATATTTTGCCAAGCTGAAAAAAGCCATTGAATCGGATAGCAGCCTTAAAGACATTAAAATTGGCGTAGCCACCGAAAACCGTATGGACTATCACTTCAGCCAAGCCAGCGGAGAAGAAATCCTAAACGAAACCTGCGTATCCGTTTACTCTCCGGAAGGTCTTTACAATGTCTGTGCCAACAGCCCGAGCGCCTCGCTTGACCAACTGGAACGCGTTCTGAACGACATCAAGCTGAACCCCCAATCATAAAAACAGCTTAAATGCCTGTCTGAAAATATTTCCCCGAAACCAAAGGCGTATTTTAAAATACGCCTTTATCGTTTTTCTTTACCATTTGGAAACATGTTCACCGAAACTGACATCCGTTTGATGCAAACCGCCTTAAACCTTGCCCGCCAAGGCCGCTTTTCCACCAGCCCGAACCCCCGTGTCGGCTGCGTGATTGCACAAGGCGAGCAAATTGTCGGACAAGGTTTCCATATCCGAGCAGGCGGCCCTCATGCAGAAGTACATGCCCTAAACCAAGCCGGCGCGCTGGCGCAAAACGCAACCGCCTACGTTACCTTAGAACCATGCAGCCACCACGGCCGTACGCCGCCTTGCGCAGAAGCCCTAATCCGAGCCAAAGTCAAACGCGTCGTTGCGGCCATGACCGATCCCAACCCCCTCGTTGCAGGCCAAGGTTTGGCTTTGCTTAAAAATGCCGGCATTACCGTAGAAAGCGGCCTGTTAACGCAAGAAGCACGTGAAATCAACCGAGGCTTTCTTTCCCGTATCGAACGGGGCAGACCATTTATCCGCCTGAAATGCGCCGCTAGCCTAGACGGCAAAACCGCGTTAAGTAACGGGCAAAGCCAATGGATTACCGGCGAAGACGCCCGCGCAGACGTACAAATCCTGCGGGCGGAAAGCTGCGCAATCCTGACTGGCATCGGCACCGTTTTAGCAGACAACCCACGTCTTAACGTCCGCGCATTTCCCACGCTGCGCCAACCCACCCGTATCGTTTTAGACAGTAAGCTGCAAACGCCCATCAGCCATCATCTGATTCAAGATGGCGGCAGCTCCACCCTCATCGCCACACTCGTTAAAGACACCGCTCTGCACGCTCCCTACCTCGCTTACCCTCATGTGTCGGTTGTATGCCTGTCTGAAAAAAACGGGCGCATTGATTTGCCAGAATTAATGCACATTCTCGCCGGAAAAGGTATTGGAGAAGTGCTGGTCGAGGCCGGCGCACAATTGAACGCCGCTTTATTGGAAAATAATCTGGTTGACGAAATCATACTCTACCAGTCAGCCAAAATTTTAGGGCAAAGCAACCGCGGTTTATTTGCCTTGCCGGAAAACCCTGCCGCCCTAAATAATCCGCCCGCCTTCCACCCTGTAGCCGCAAATCTGCTAAAAAATGACATTAAAATTATATTGTTAAGTAAAAATTTGATTTAAAAACAAATTATTAACACGCTTATCAAAATTCATGGTATTTCACACCCTAACGGAACAAAATATCATTCAAACACTCTATAATAGAGAAATAATAAAATCATCTGCCTCATTAAGAAGGCCGTCAAATATCTCACTTTAAAAATATCATCATCTATTTTTCTAAAACCTTAGGTCTGAAATTATGCAAAAAAACACCGTATTTGTCACCGGTGGCGCCGGCTTTATCGGTTCTGCCGTTGTGCGTCATTTAATCAACAACACCGACGTAACGGTGGTTAACATCGACAAACTCACTTACGCAGGCAACCTACATTCTCTGGAAAACGTTTCCGGCAATTCCCGCTATATCTTTTCACAAACCGACATTTGCGACCGCGAAGCGATGGACAAGCTTTTTGCCCAATACCAACCTCGCGGCATCATGCACTTGGCAGCCGAAAGCCATGTAGACCGCTCAATTGACGGCCCTGCCGACTTCATCGAAACCAACATCGTCGGCACCTACACCTTACTTGAAGCCGCCCGCCAATATTGGAATACCCTGTCTGAAGAAGACAAAGCTGCCTTCCGTTTCCACCATATCTCCACCGACGAAGTATACGGCGACCTGCACGGCACCAACGACTTATTTACCGAAACCACGCCTTACGCACCCAGCAGCCCCTATTCTGCCAGTAAAGCCTCCAGCGACCATTTGGTGCGCGCATGGAACCGAACCTACGGCTTACCTGTCGTACTGACCAACTGCTCAAACAACTACGGCCCTTTCCACTTTCCGGAAAAACTGATCCCGCTGATGATTCTCAATTGCTTGGCCGGCAAACCCTTGCCGGTTTACGGCGAAGGCAATCAGATCCGCGATTGGTTGTTTGTTGAAGACCACGCCCGCGCATTGTGGACAGTCTTTACCCAAGCCGAAGTTGCGGAAACCTATAACATCGGCGGCCATAACGAACGCAAAAACATCGATGTCGTCAAAACCATTTGCGGCATTCTGGATGAATTGCGCCCTGCCGCACAAAACCCGAACACACCCAACATCACATCCTATCAAGAATTGATTACCCACGTTACCGACCGCCCGGGTCACGATCATCGCTACGCCATTGATGCCGCAAAAATCGGCCGCGATTTAGGCTGGAAGCCGCAAGAAACCTTTGAAACAGGCATCCGCAAAACCGTCGAGTGGTATTTGAACAACCAAGCATGGTGGCAAGCCGTATTAGACGGTAACTATCAAGGCGAACGTCTGGGCTTACAAAACTAAAACCCCCAACTGGAGAAACTATGAAAGGCATCGTTTTAGCCGGCGGCTCCGGAACCCGTCTGTACCCGATCACTCGCGGTGTTTCCAAGCAACTTCTACCCATTTACGACAAACCGATGGTGTATTACCCGATTTCCGTACTCATGCTATCGGGTATTCGCGACATCCTGATCATTTCAACGCCGGATGACATGCCGGGCTATCAGCGCCTGCTTGGCGACGGTTCCGATTTCGGTATTAACATCAGTTATGCCATCCAGCCCAGCCCGGACGGCTTGGCTCAAGCCTTTTTAATCGGTGAAGACTTTATCGGCAACGATAGTGCCTGTCTGATTTTGGGCGACAACATCTACTTCGGCGAAAGTTTCGGCCGCAAGCTGGAGCAGGCCGCCGCCCGCCCCAAAGGCGCAACTGTATTCGGTTATCAGGTTGCCGACCCCGAACGTTTCGGCGTAGTCGAATTCGACAAAGACAATAAGGTTCTGTCTATCGAAGAAAAACCGGAAAAACCGAAATCCAATTATGCCGTTACCGGCCTCTATTTCTACGACAACAGCGTCGTGGAAAAAGCCAAACGCGTCAAACCCTCTGCCCGAGGCGAACTGGAAATCACCAGTATCAATCAAATGTATTTGGAAGAAGGCTCTCTGAACGTTGAGTTGTTGGGTCGCGGATTTGCTTGGCTTGATACAGGCACCCACGACAGCCTGATGGAAGCCGGCCACTTCGTGCAAACCATCGAAAGCCGCCAAGGCCTGAAAGTGGCTTGTCTGGAAGAAATCGCTTTCACCAAAGGCTGGTTGAACAAGGCTCAATTGGCAGAAAAAATCAAACCGCTTTCCAAAACCGGTTACGGCCAATACCTTCAACGCTTGTTGGAAAACACAAAATAAAACTTTCAGGCGGGCATCTTGTCTAACGCCCGTCTGAAAAATATGGAACTTAAAATGCAAGTTATTGATACGAAAATCCAAGACGTCAAAATCATCCAGCCTAAAGTATTCGGCGATGACCGTGGCTTTTTTCTGGAAACTTTTGAGAAAAACCGTTACCGGGAAGCACTCGGCATTGATTTAGACTTCGTGCAAGACAACCATTCCCGCTCTCAAAAAGGCGTTTTGCGCGGCCTGCACGTGCAAACCATTAATCCTCAAGGAAAATTGGTTCGTTGCGTACGCGGAGAAGTGTTTGATGTTGCAGTAGACATCCGACCCGACTCGCCCACTTACGGCCAATGGGAAGGCGTTATTTTGAGCGAAGAAAACAAAACCCAGTTTTGGATTCCGCCCGGTTTGGCACATGGTTTTGTTGTTTTGAGCGACATTGCCGACTTCGAATACAAATGCACCGATTATTACAATCCGCAAGCCGAAGCCAGCCTGATGTGGAACGATCCAACCGTAGGCATAGAATGGCCGATAGCAAATCCTTTACTTTCTGCTAAAGACCAGCAAGGCAAATCATTGCAAGAGTTACGCGAACTGTATCGTTAACAGCCGCCTTAATTAAACTCAAACAGTAATGCCTGTCTGAAAATTAACAACGAAAAATTTTATTACCCTGAACTTTGAGATTATAAATATGATGACACCTGATCAAATCAATCTGGCCATTATCGGCCTAGGCTATGTAGGCCTTCCCCTTGCCGTAGAATTCGGTAAAAAACGCCCCGTTGTCGGTTTCGACATCAATCAGGCTCGTATCGAAGCCTTGAAACAAGGCCACGATGCAACCTTGGAAGTGGATGACGAAGAATTGGCCAGCGCCAAACATCTGAGCTACACCGCCAATCTGGAAGAGCTCAAAAAATGCAACGTGTTTATCGTAACCGTTCCCACCCCGATTGACGAACACAACCAACCCGACCTGACTCCTTTAGTCAAAGCCTCTGAAACCATCGGCAAAGTGCTCAAAAAAGGCGATATCGTTGTTTACGAATCCACTGTTTACCCCGGCGCTACCGAAGAAGATTGTGTTCCCGTATTGGAAAAATTCTCCGGCTTAAAATTCAATCAGGATTTCTACGCAGGCTACAGCCCAGAGCGCATCAACCCGGGCGACAAAGAGCACCGTGTTAGCACCATCAAGAAAATAACCTCCGGCTCCACACCCGAAGTTGCCGATATCGTTGATGCCCTCTACAACGAAATCATCGTGGTCGGCACTCATAAAGCCAGCAGCATCAAAGTAGCGGAAGCTGCCAAAGTTATCGAAAATACTCAACGCGACTTGAACATTGCCCTGATTAACGAGTTGGCCGTGATTTTCAATAAAATGGGCATTGACACCGAAGCCGTATTAAAAGCAGCCGGTACCAAATGGAACTTCCTGCCTTTCCGCCCGGGCTTAGTCGGCGGCCATTGCATCGGCGTAGACCCCTACTACCTCACTCATAAAGCCCAAAGCATCGGTTACCACCCGGAAATCATTCTGGCAGGCCGCCGCTTGAACGACAACATGGCCAGCTATGTTGCCTCACAATTGGTAAAAGCCCTGTTGAAAAAACGAGTTCAGGTAGAAGGCGCGAAAATCCTGTTGATGGGTCTGACTTTCAAAGAAAACTGCCCTGATTTACGTAATACCAAAGTGGTCGACATCATCAAAGAGCTTAAAGATTACAATATTTCCGTTGATGTGTATGATCCGTGGATTGATCATGCCGAAGCACAGCATGAATACGGCATTACGCCTATTTCCAGCTTGGAAAACGGCAAATATGACGGTATCGTGCTCGCCGTTGCCCATAACCAGTTTAAAGAAATGGGTATTGCCGACATTCGCAAACTTGGTAAAAAAGATCATGTTGTTTACGATTTGAAATACCTGTTTACCGCAGAAGAAACTGATTTGCGTCTGTAATTCTGAAAATATAACCGTAATATGATTGTTTCTTGAAAACGGAATAAATACCTAATGAATAAATATGAAAAAATTCAACAGGATTTAAAGCAATCACCGAAAAAATGGCTGGTCACAGGTGTGGCCGGCTTTATCGGTTCCAATTTGCTTGAAACCTTGTTAACCCTCAATCAGACAGTAGTAGGCTTAGACAACTTCGCAACCGGCCACCAACACAACCTCGATGAAGTGCAGCGCACCGTTACACCCGAGCAATGGTCACGTTTTACCTTTATCGAAGGCGATATCCGCAATCTGGAAGCCTGCCATCAAGCATGCGAAGCGGTAGACTACGTATTGCACGAAGCTGCACTGGGTTCGGTACCCCGCTCCATCAACGATCCGATTACCACCAACAGTGCGAATATCGACGGTTTTTTAAACATGCTGGTTGCCGCCCGCGATGCAAAAGTTAAGAGCTTTGTTTATGCGGCCAGCAGCTCCACCTACGGAGACCATCCGGGTCTGCCGAAAGTGGAACATACAATCGGCAAGCCTTTGTCTCCCTATGCAGTTACCAAATATGTAAACGAGCTGTATGCAGATGTGTTCGCCCGTACTTACGGATTTACCTGCATCGGCCTGCGTTATTTCAACGTATTTGGCAAACGCCAAGATCCAAACGGCGCATATGCAGCGGTTATCCCGAAATGGACTTCCGCGATGATTAAAGACGAAGACTTGTTCATCAACGGCGACGGCGAAACCAGCCGCGATTTCTGCTTTATTGAAAACACAGTACAAGCCAATATTCTTGCGGCCACAGCTCAAGACGAAGAAGCGCGCAACCAGGTGTACAATGTTGCCGTAGGCGGTCGTACCACCTTAAACCAACTGTTCTCCTATATTAAAAGCAGCTTGGCTGAAAACGGTATCCAGTATAATAAAGATGCGATTTACCGCGATTTCCGTGCCGGAGACGTGCGCCACTCCCAAGCCGATATCGGCAAGGCGAAAACGCTGCTGGGCTATGATCCGCAATTTACCATTGAGCAAGGCATCCATAAAGCCATGCCTTGGTATAAAGGTTTTTTGAAATAACCTGATACATTGGTAACACCATTTTCAGACAGGCCTAAATGCCTGTCTGAAAACTAAAAACCTAACCAATTTTAATCATATAACATATTCGCTTCACTACGGGTTTACCTATTCCAATAATAATACGTGCGGAACAGCACCTGATTCCCGCACAGCCTGAAATCTGTTTCCGAAAGTTAACCAGGCCCAAATACTTTAAATAATGAATAACCCTGCCTGATTTAAACTGAAAAGAGTATACCTTTGAAATTGTCACACATTGGCTGGAACATGGCTGGCTTGGCATTACCACTGCTCATTGCCCTGTTTGCTATTCCTCAATTAATTTCCAGCATTGGCAACGAACGCTTCGGCCTATTGGCGCTGGCATGGGCAATGATGACTTATGCCGGCATTTTGGATTTGGGCATCGGAAGAGCCCTTACCCAGATGGTATCCAAGTTGCGCGGCCAGCAACAAACCGATCAAGTTCCCGTCGTATTGGCCACGGCTTCGCGCATTACCATGATTGCCGGATTAATCGGCAGTGTCGGTATTATTGTCTTCAATTTACTCGGTGGCAGCAGCTTGGTTAAAACCGAGCATATTCCCAACATCGAAATCCGCAATGCCATTTTCCTGTTAGCCATCGTTTTGCCCGCCCAAGCCATGAGTGCCACTTACCGCGGCATGAACGAAGCCTATATGAATTTCAAAGGCATCAGCATATTGAGAGTATTTTTAGGTGCCATCAATTTTGCCGGGCCTTTGGCAATTTCCTACTTCACAAACGACTTGGCGTGGATCATCGCCAGCTTGGTTATCAGCCGCGTCGCTTCCTTGTTCCTATTCCGTTATCTGGCCTTTGCCTGCCTGAAAGAAAACGAACCGGGCTACCAGCCCAACCAATTGGTTTACTCAACCCAAACCGCCAAAACCTTATTCTCTTTCGGCGGTTGGGTAACCGTGAGCAGCATCCTGAGCCCTATGATGGTTCAGCTTGACCGTTTTATGATTGCCGCACTCATTTCCGCTTCTGCGGTAACCATTTATGTCGTGCCTTTCGAATTGGTCGCGCAAAGCCTGATTCTGGTCAGCGCCATCACATCGGTTATCTTTCCTTCCTTATCGCGGCTGATACAAGAGCAGCCCGAAAAATGGCGCAGCTATTTCAATACTTGGCTATTCCGTGTCGGCGGAATGATGTTGCTGGTATCCGCAAGCATGGCTGTTTTGATGCCGTTTGTATTGAAATTCTGGTTGAAAACCAATTTCAACCCAGAATCCGTTTTAGTCGGACAAATTTTATGCGTGGGCGTATTTTTGAATTCTCTGTCCGCATTGTTTTATTCGCAACTTCACGCCCGAGGCAAAGCCTCTATTACGGCAAAATTCCATATGATTGAATTTCCAATCTATTTCGCATTTTTGTATTTTGCCCTAACCAAGTTTGGCATTGCTGGCGCGGCGGTAGCTTGGTCCGCCCGCATGACTTTAGATTTAAGTTTATTAATGTTGGCCTGCCAGAAAACAAAATAATCCAATTTCCATATCCACATCAGATATGATGACCCAAATACTATGAATAATTACCTTATCTGTTCCCTATTCCTGTTTGGCATTTTCCTACCCGCCTCTGTCGGAGGGCAAATCACATCGACTTTCGGGGTGTTTTCGTCTTTTGTCAGCTTAGCCTGTTTGATGGTTTTATTATTTAGGCAAAATAAACTGGATTTAGTGAACTTATTTCTAGGATTGGCGTTTGGTATCGCAATTACCGCTTTTACCTTCTCCTCTCAATATTATTCTTACAAATATGGTACCGGTTTATTGTTCATCACGCTTTTCAGTATGCTATTGATTAACAGCAACGATAACCCGTCAAACCTGAAAAGCTATTTGTCGGTGCTTATTGTTGCCGATATTTATCTGGTTATTCTGTCCTTGGGCATCATTTTTCAAATTCCGGCGATTACTGAAATCATCCGCCAATATTATTCCGCTTTTTATCCCGAGCTGA
This sequence comes from Neisseria sp., assembly GCF_030527965.1. Taxonomy (GTDB): domain Bacteria; phylum Pseudomonadota; class Gammaproteobacteria; order Burkholderiales; family Neisseriaceae; genus Neisseria. The sequence continues at coordinate 28,235 of NZ_JAUMZU010000018.1, read as the reverse complement.
TTCCCAATATGTTGTTTCAGCTTAAGCCTGTCGCAATCTTTGCCACTCACTCCGTGGCAGGTTTTTACGATTTCCTTTTCCTATTGCTTAACCTAATGGCGTTTAAATATACGCACCAAAAAAAATTCTTGTTGGTTACCTTTTTATTTTTAATTTTCCTATTTTTCTTGCAATCTTCAACCTCTCTGACCATGCTGTTATTCTCCTTGGTTGTATTGCAAGTGGAGCTATATCGCTACAATAAACATTTTGCCTATTTAATCTACGGATTGGAGCTACTCGCACTGCTCATTATGTTGCCATTCGCCAATGAGCTAATAGATTCTGTTTTAATGAAAATGTTCTCACACAGAAACGGCTTAGGCGGGCGCTATGCCGACGGCGGTAATCTGGCAAACAATCTGGAATATATTTTAAACAATCCGCTTAGCGGAATCGGCTTTGGCTATACCACAAACTTTATGTACGCCGACTCGGGCTATTTGGAATACTCATTACGCAATTCAATCTTAGGCACCCTTGCCATCATATGGGCCTTTACCAGATTTACCTTCCGAAACATACAAGGAAAATTTGCTTTATTCCTAACGATCGTTTATCTGATTTTCGAGATTGGTTTTTCTAATCTGATTTACCCGAGAATGCTACCGATCACACTCTTTGCAATTTCATTTTTCAATCAATTGCAAAGACTGGATAAAAATAAAAACCAAAATGCCATACCACAGCGTAATCAAATCAGTCTTACAACAAATTAATACCCCCGAGAGATGAACCTTCCATGATAGATATCGTTTTTGTTAACTGGAATGCAGGCAGCCTGTTGCGCGATGCCGTTGTCAGCATTATTAAATACCATTCCGATTTAGTCGCGACCGTTGCGGTTGTCGACAACCACTCCTCCGATAATTCGATTCAACTCGTTGAAGAATTAGGCAACGACTTTCCTTTTGAATTAAAAATTATTAAAAACACCACTAATAACGGTTTTGGAGCAGCATGCAACCAAGGCGCCTCGGTTTGCTCCAGCAAATATATTCTTTTCCTGAATCCAGACGCCCAGCTTTTCGAAAATTCTCTTCGCGTTCCCTATGAATATATGGAAAACCCTGAGCATAAGGATGTCGGCATCTGCGGTATCCAGCTCTTAGAAGAAGACAATCATGTTGCACGTAGCTGCACCCGTTTTCCCTCGTTTACCACCTTTACGGTTAATGCCCTTGGCCTAAACAAACTACCGTTTAAATCCTTCAAATCCATGCACATGCACATGGGCGAATGGGATCACTTGAGCACCCGTGAAGTTGATCAAGTAATCGGCGCCTTTTTCTTTATGCGTCGCGCGATTTTTGACCAGCTTAAAGGCTTCGACGAACGCTTTTTCGTTTATTTTGAAGACTTAGATCTAGCCTACCGCACCAAACAAGCCGGTTATAAAAGTATGTATCTGGCAGATGCACAAGCTTTCCATGCAGGAGGCGGTACTTCCAATCAAGTTAAGGCTACCCGCTTGTTTTATTCCTTGCGCAGCCGCTTGATTTATAGCTTTACCCACATGTCGTTTTTAAAGGCAGCCGGAATTACATTCGTTACCTTATTTTTAGAGCCTTTTTCCCGCTCAGCTTTAGGGCTATTAAAGGGCTCTACCGCCGATGTTAAAAACACATGGATTGGTTACGGCATGCTTTGGAAAGCATTACCGGCTGTCTTGAGAGGCCGTACACGATGAAAATCCTAATGCTTACCAAATACGGGCCCAAAGGCGCTTCCTCTCGTTTGCGTACCATGCAATACATCCCTTGGTTGAAACAAAACGGTATTCATTGTGATGTTTTTCCTCTGATCAGCGATGAAGCATTGACGGCCAAATACCTTAAGCAGTCTTACAGCAATAATGAAGTGCTAAAAATCTATTGGCGCCGCGTTCGTTTGCTGTTAAATGCAAAAAATGAATACGATTTAATTTGGATTGAAAAAGAAGCCCTGCCTTGGACTCCGGCATGGTTTGAAAAATTCTTATTATCCGGCGTACCTTACGTTTTGGATTACGACGATGCGCTTTTCCACAATTACGACATGCACCGTCTGCCGATCGTACGCAAAATATTCGGTCAAAGGCTGGATAAGCTCATGGCATCGGCCAAACTGGTTGTTTGCGGCAACCAATATCTGGCTGACCGAGCCATAAGTGCCGGAGCGAAATGGGTTGAAATCATTCCGACGGTCATTGATATCGACCGCTATTTTACCAACCCGCAAAAAATCAGCACGACGCCAACCATCGTGTGGATTGGTTCTCCCTCTACCGCACAATATGTGAACGACATTGCCAAACCGTTGGCGGAATTGGCCAAGCAAACGCCTTACAAACTGCGCATAATCGGTGCCAAACTGGATATTCCAGATGTCAATGTAGAATGTATCGACTGGACGGAAGATACCGAAGTGCCCCGCGTAGCCGAATGCGATATCGGCATCATGCCTTTGCCAGACACCCCTTGGACCAACGGCAAATGCGGTTATAAGCTTATCCAATATATGGCTTGCGGTTTACCAGTGGTAGGCTCGGATGTCGGCGCTAACAAAAACATTATTGAACCTGATAAAAATGGTTTCTTAGTCAATAACGATACGGCTTGGATAGAAGCATTGAGCACCTTGTTAAAGGATGCTTCTCTGCGCCAGCATTTCGGAGAACGAGGCAGGCAAGATGCCGAAAATTTATTCTGCATCCAAAAAACTGCACCCAAGCTGACCGAATTACTGCGTAAAGCCGCTTCAAATTGAACATCCCTGTTTTCAGACAGGCATTTAAAAAATAATTGCTGATATTAAGAAATATGATGAAAAAATTCCTACTGATTGCCGGCTTTGCCGAATCCGTAACCAATTTTCGATGGGATTTAATCTGTGCCATTCAAGCCAAAGGTTTGGAAGTACACATTGCCGCTCCGGAAATTACTAAAGATGCGCCGACCCGAGATAAATTACAGAGCCACGGATTTATTGTTCACGACGTTCCTATGCAGCGTACCGGCACCAATCCTATTGAAGATTTCAAAACCCTCCTGGCTTTACGCAAACTGATGCAAGAAATTCGCCCTGATTATGCTTTGGCTTACACAATCAAACCGGTTATTTACGGCATGTTGGCTGCAAAATCGGCAGGCGTGCCTCACCGCATCGCGCTGATTACCGGTCTAGGCTATGCATTCCAAGATACGGATAACAGCACGCCCAAAAGCTGGATACGCCAGATTACACGCCGACTCTATAAACAAGCCCTATCTACTACCGAAATTACGTTTTTCCAAAATAACGACGACCAAAAATTATTTGCCGACTTAGGCATTACTTCTCCGTCACAAAACACGGTGGTGGTTAATGGTTCAGGAGTCAATACCCAAAAATTCATCCCTCAGCCATTACCAGAAGGCGATGAAGTACATTTTCTGCTGATCGGCCGACTCTTAAAAGACAAAGGCGTGCGTGAATATGTAGAAGCAGCGCGCCTCATCAAGCAGAAATACCCAAACGCCGTATTCAATATGGTTGGTTTTCTTGACAGCAATCCAAGCTCCGTTACCCAAGCCGAACTGGATCAATGGGTAAATGACGGTACTGTCAAATTCTGGGGAAAGCTAAGCGATGTTCGCCCTGCATTGAACGCCTGCCATGTTTTCGTACTACCGTCTTACCGTGAAGGAACACCACGTACCGTCTTGGAAGCCATGGCCACTGGTCGTGCAATCATTACCACTGACGCTCCCGGATGCCGTCAAACAGTAGACGAAGGCTATAATGGTTTTTTAGTTCCGGTTCAATCTGCGGAAAAATTAGCCAGCACAATGGCTCGTTTTTTGGAAAATCCCGATTTGATTGAAAGCATGCGTCAAGCCTCTCTCGAAACCGTAAAAACCAAATATGATGTAAACATCATCAACGATTTCATGTTGCAAACCATGAAAGTTTGATAAAGAACTTTACCCAACAAAAACATCCAATCATGCCTGTCTGGAACTCCGTTACTTTCAGACAGGCATCTATAAAAAACAGGATAAACATGTCAGACCTTATTAAACGCCTCTTCGATATCATTTGCTCATTCATCGGCCTGCTGGTTCTCTCGCCCGTATTACTGATACTCGCCTATTTCGTGAAAAAAAACCTAGGTTCTCCCGTGTTGTTCCGACAAATCCGGCCCGGTAAAGACGGTGTACCGTTTGAAATGGTTAAGTTTCGCTCGATGCGCGACGCCCTCGACCAAAACGGCAACCCACTACCGGATGAGGAACGATTGACTTCCTTCGGCAGAGCTTTACGCGCCACCAGTCTAGATGAACTACCCGAATTATGGAATGTATTGAAGGGTGAAATGAGTTTGGTCGGCCCGCGCCCTTTACTGATGGAATACTTGGAACACTATGATGACGAGCAACGCCGCCGCAATGACGTTCGTCCCGGCATTACCGGCTGGGCTCAAGTCAACGGTCGAAACGCCCTGTCATGGGAAGAAAAATTCAAACTTGACGTTTGGTACGTAGACAACCGCTCATTCTTGTTGGATTTAAAAATTCTATTTCTAACCGTAAAAAAAGTTTTTATAAAAGAAGGAATTGCCGCAGAAGGTGAAGCTACCATGAATAAATTCACCGGTACGAAAAAGAAAACAGATTGAACAGCGCATTGTCATTCTGAATCACATCGTCAACCGGCATAATGATTATTTGTTTTGTTATAAAAATGTTGCGCCAAGCCCCCGCTATCAGCAACACACCATGTAATATAAAAGGAAATACACATGTTAAACACCTCTCTGGCACCATGGCCTTGCTTCACCCAAGAAGAAGCGGATGCTGTTTCCCGGGTTTTATTATCTAACAAAGTCAATTACTGGACCGGTACCGAATGCCGCGAATTTGAAAAAGAATTTGCACAATGGGCAGGCACAGAATATGCCGTAGCCTTAGGTAACGGCACCTTAGCTTTGGACGTTGCGCTAAAAGCCATGGATATTGGCCCGGGTGATGATGTAATCGTTACATCTCGTACCTTTTTGGCCTCTGCATCAGCCATCGTAACGGCAGGTGCCAACCCCGTATTCGCAGATGTCGATTTGAATAGCCAAAACATTTCCGCCGAAACCATAGAAGCTGCGCTCACTCCTAACACAAAAGCCATTATCGTCGTACATCTTGCCGGCATGCCTGCGGAAATGGATGACATTATGGCCTTGGCAGAAAAACATAAACTTTGGGTAATTGAAGATTGCGCACAAGCACACGGAACACGATATAAAAATAAATCGGCAGGTTCCATCGGCCATGTTGGTGCATGGTCATTTTGCCAAGACAAAATTATGACCACCGGTGGTGAAGGCGGCATGGTAACAACCAACGATAAAGAACTTTGGTCGAAAATGTGGTCTTATAAAGATCACGGAAAAAGTTATGATGCGGTATACAACCGCCAACACCCGCCCGGATTCCGCTGGCTTCACGAAAGTTTCGGAACTAATTGGCGCATGATGGAAATGCAAGCGGCCATTGGTCGAATCCAACTGAAACGCATGGCTGATTGGACCAAAAAACGCCAAGCTAATGCAGCACGATTGGAAGAAGTTTTGAAACAATTCAAATCAATCCGCACAATCGAAGTAGCCGATTATATCGAACATGCTCAATACAAATACTATGCTTTTGTGAAACCAGAAAACCTAGCCGCAGGGTGGACGCGTGATCGCATCGTAAATGAATTAAACGCATTAGGCGTTCCCTGTTATCAAGGAAGCTGCTCGGAAGTTTATTTAGAAAAAGCATTCGACAAAACACCTTGGCGCCCCAAGGAGCGCCTCAAAAATGCAGTTGAATTAGGAGAAACCAGCTTGATGTTCTTGGTTCATCCTACTATTACAGAAGAACAAATCCAATTCTGCTGTAAAAATCTGAATGACATTCTTACTCAAGCAACTGCTTGATTGAGCAAGGTTCACCGCCCGTGGCTACGGGCGGTTCCAGCTTTTTACTTTAACTTGTTTCATGTCGCACACTAGCCAATTACCTAAAATAACTATTCATAATTAAATGTTGTCATTTTTGTTTCAAATAATTAAGCCAAACAAATAATTTCGTCTGAAAGCATAATACAGCTTCGGATTTACCTGCCTCTGGGTAAATCTTACCCTCAACCTAGCATAAGTTACCCAATATCATGAATTTAGCATATTTACTTTCCTTGCCGAGAAGTATAAAAAAAGCATTCTTTGTTATTCACGATACATTAATCATTTTCTTCACTTTTTGGTTCAGCTTAAGTTTAAAAGCAAGCTATTCGCATGAATGGAGCGACATCAGCAACTGGATTACCTTCATTCTCACCGCCAGCTTAACCATTACTTTCTTTGTAAAATTAGGGTTATACCGCGCCGTTACCCGCTTTATGGGCACCAAGGTTATCACAACCGCTGTTTTAGGCAGCTTGCTGTCTACTATCATTATGACAATGTGCTCATCAATTCTACATCAGCAAATCAACTGGCTTCCTTCATTTGTTTACTTCTTAATGATGCTGGTATTGACTTGTGGTTCTCGCTTTGTGCTAAGGGCGATTTTAAATAGCACCAATAATAATATAAAGACCATGGCACCCGTCATCATTTACGGTGCCGGTCAATCCGGCCGCCAATTATTAGAAGCCGTTAAACAGGTTAATGAGTATCATGCAGTCGCCTTTGTTGATGACAATCCATCTTTGCAAAAAAACATTATCAACAACTTGACAGTCCATCAACCCGGCGACATTTCCGAATTGATTGAGCGCTACCAAGTAGAAAAAATCTTACTGGCTATTCCAAGTGCCTCTCAAGAAGAGCGCAAAAAAATCATTCGATCCCTTGAGCCATATCCGTGCGAAGTATTGACCATGCCCGGTATGAAAGAATTGGTAGACGGAAAAATCAGTGTAACTTCCTTGCGCAAAATTTCCGTATTCGATTTGCTCGGCCGAGATCCCGTTGCCCCGAAACCCGATCTGATGAGCGCAGACATCACAAACAAAGTGGTTATGGTTACTGGTGCAGGCGGTTCGATTGGCTCAGAATTATGTCGTCAAATCATTAGAAATAAACCGGCAAAATTAATTTTGTTCGAATTATCCGAGTTCTCTTTATACAGCATTGATAAGGAGCTACGCGAATATAAAGAAGCCAACAAGATTGATATTGAAGTTTTGCCTTTACTTGGTTCCGTACAACATCGCAAACGTCTTTACAACGTTATGACCGCATTCGGCGTACAAACTATTTACCATGCAGCTGCTTACAAACACGTTCCTATGGTTGAATTCAACACATTGGAAGGTGTGCGGAACAATATCTACGGCACCATGTTCTGCGCACAAGCGGCTATTGATGCAAAAGTAGAAACTTTCGTATTGATTTCAACAGACAAGGCTGTTCGACCTACCAATACGATGGGCGCTTCTAAACGTATGTCGGAATTGGTTTTGCAGGCTTTGGCCGCAGAAAACAACCACAACACTCGGTTTTGCATGGTGAGATTTGGTAATGTTCTTGGCTCTTCCGGCTCTGTCGTTCCTGTATTTGAAAAGCAAATTGCCGCCGGCGGCCCTGTAACCTTAACCCACCAAGACATTACCCGCTACTTTATGACCATTCCTGAAGCCGCCCAACTGGTTATCCAGGCCGGCGCGATGGGCAAAGGTGGGGACGTATTCGTTTTAGATATGGGAGAATCTGTAAAAATTATCGATTTGGCACGCCAAATGATTCGTTTAAGCGGCTTAGAAGTCAAAGATGCCAACCATCCGTCAGGTGATATTGAAATAAAAATCACAGGCCTACGCCCCGGAGAAAAACTTTACGAAGAACTTTTAATCGGGGATGCGGTCGAAAAAACCACTCACCCTCGCATTATGACCGCTAATGAGATAATGCTACCCTGGGAAAAGCTTTCTGATATATTGCAAAAAATGGACGAGGCTTGTTCGCAAGGCAATCAATTGGTTGTACGCCAATTATTGCTTGACGCGCCGACAGGCTTCAAACCTAAAGATGATATTTGCGATCTTGTTTGGGTTGCAAAACAACTCGGTAGCAATGTCTGAATAAGAGCTATGTAGCATACACTCAATTCAAAAATAAAATACTAAACATATTATAAAATTGGTTACCGTTTTACCTTAAACGGGCTTACTTAAGTAAGGAAATTAAACAAACATGAAAAAACTGACTTTTATCAGCTTATCAGTCATATTGATGGCTTCAGGTTGTACGGTTATTCCCGGTTCGGGTTTATCTACCAAACATAAAACCATCGTACATCATGAAAATGACGTTGCCGACGGCGCCGCACAATTAGATAGCAGGGTAAATATCTATCCCATTACGCTTAATTTACTGCAAAGTATTGAGCTGCCGCCTAAAGTTAATCGCTCAAATAGAGAGTTAGCCTCTAAGAAAACTAACTACCGCTATGCTTTGGGTAAAGGTGACATTCTTAATATTCGTGTTTGGTACCATCCTGACTTGAATACACCGGCCAGTATCAATACGCCTTCTCCAAATTCAGGCGTTACCAATATTGCACAAAACCAGCAAGCTAATAATGGCATTTGGGTAAACGATAACGGTCGTATTTTCTTCCCCCTGGTCGGTGAAGTACTGGTTGCCGGCAAAACCATTAACCAAGTTCAATCCGAACTAGCTTCTCGATTAAAAAGATATATTAAAAACCCTCAAGTCGAAGTCAATATTGCCGAATTCCGCTCTCAAAAAGTAAGTGTTTCTGGAGCCGTTCGCCAAGCAGGGCAATTACCTATTACGAACGTGCCGATGACTTTATTGGATGCCATTGATTTGGCTGGCGGCATTACCGATCAGGCGGATCCGCAGCATGTCAAATGGACACATAAAGGCATAGACAACACGGTTTCCGTTGAAGATTTACGTGCCAACGGCGACGAAACGCAGAATCATTTATTGAGCGATGGCGATATTGTCTATGTGCCGTCAAATGAAAATAGCAAAGTTTTTGTGATGGGCGAAGTAACACGACAAAGCTCTTTGCGGATGACACCTAAAGGCATGACGCTAACCGAAGCTATCGGCGAAGCAGGAGGTATGGATCAAATTCATGCCAACGCAAGCGGTGTGTTCGTAATTCGTAACGTACCTTCCGATGTGGAAAAACCGATACACGTTTATCAGCTGAATCTTAAAGATGCTACCGCCTATGCTTTGGGTAACCGATTCAAGTTGCAATCTAACGATGTAGTCTACATCACCGCCGCACCGATTACTCGTTGGGATCGTGTTGTTGCACAAGCTGTCGGTGCGGCAAACACCATTGCAGCTGTTAATAACTCGTTCTAAATTTAAGACCATGAGTTATGAAAAGATATTGATTGTGTGCACCGGCAATATCTGCCGCTCTCCAACAGCGGAGTACGTATTAAAGCAATTATTGCCGGACTTATTCATTGTTTCAGCAGGCATCAATGTAACGCCGGATCGTCCGGCAGAACCAGAAGCGATTCTATCGGCTCGTAAAAACGGCATTGACATAACTCCGCACATTGCACGCCAATTAACACCGCAAATGTGTGAATTTGCAGACTTGATTTTAGTAATGGAAGAATCTCATGTTGATGATATTGCTTTAATCAGCCCGCAGTCCCGCAGTAAAACAATGTTGCTAGGCCAATGGATAAGCCCTTTATTTATCAGAGATCCTTATAAAAAAAGCCAAGATACGTTTGATCAGATATACAAACAAATTGAAAAGGCCTGCCAAGCCTGGGCTGAAAAACTTCGGCATTAGCTTATTTTTTAGCCTACCTGGCACACTCAATATCCCCAAAATGCTTATCTACTCGAAAGACAACTTGCTTAAACTTTTAGAGAACAAATAAATGACAAATAAATCCACCCAAACATTTGAAAGTTCTATCGATTTACGACAGTTAATGACAATTCTTTATCGTCATAAGTTACCTATTGGAACGGCCGTCGCAGCGGGCTTTATCATCGGCGGCTTGTATAGCATGTCTGCCGAACCTGTATATCGTGCCGATGCTCTCTTGGCAGTAGAAGCTCAAAATAACCAAATTTTGCCGCAATTGAATAATGCCAACGTTCCTCAACGCAGCGGCATTAACGGTACTGGTTCCGATGCTGAAATCGACTTAATTAAGTCGCGCTCCGTTATCGGGCAAACTGTAGACAACCTCCAACTCGATTTGGAGATTCAGCCGATGTACACCCCCATCATCGGTGCCACACTTGCCAAATTTAATAGCTCCGGCCAGCCTCAACTCAAAATTGAGAGAATGACTGTTCCTGAAGACTTTGAAAATAAAAAATTCACATTGGATGTCAAAAGCCCGAGTGCTTATACTTTGACAACGCCTGACGGTGATAATTTAGAAGGCAAAGTTGGTAAACCATTAAAAATCGGTACCGGCGAATTGGTTGTTAACCAATTGGTTGCTGATGCTGGACAATCTTTCTCGATTACCAAACTTTCCCGTTTGCGTGCCATCAATTCGGTTAACGACAATCTGTCTGCCAATACCCAAAGCGAGGCGGGGTCACTGATTACCTTAAGCTATAACGGTTCGGACCGGAAACAGATTGAAATGGTTCTCAACCATATCATTGACAATTATGTCAGCCAAAATAAAAACCGCGATGTTCAGATGGCAACCAGCGGTTTGGCTTTCATCAGCGAAGAATTACCGCGGTTAAAACAATCGCTGCAAGAAGCTGAAACCAAGTTGAATCAATATCGAACCCACACCGGCTCGGTAGACATTCCCTCCGAAGCCCAAGGCGCTTTGCGCAGCCTGACCGATATCGAGACTCAGATTACCACCTTACGTGCCGAAGAAGCAGGCATGTCGGAGCTGTACACACCGGAACATCCGACTTACAAATCGGTTCGCGACCGCTTGAAAGTTTTAGAAACCGCCAAAGAGAGAATTAACCGTCAGATTTCAACCTTGCCTCAAACAGAGCAAGAAGTTATCCGTTTGAACCGTGATGTCGAAATCAATCAGGCCACTTATGTTCAACTGCTGAACCGTCAACAAGAGTTGAATATTCTGAAAGCCAGCTCGCAAGGTAATATCCGCGTTATCGACTCGGCTGCCGCAGAAGAAAAACCCTTCAAGCCGCGCCGCGCCATGATTACTTTATTGTCTGCGGTTGCTGCCGGTTTACTGGCCTCCTCCTTGTTTGTACTGCGTGCCATTGCTCGCCCGACCATCAAAGTTTCCGACGATATCCGTGCGATGGGCTACAATCTGATTGCGACCATTCCGGTTTCCAATACCCAATTGAAGGCAGACAAACGCTATACTCGTTTGAGCACCAGCAAAAGCAAACGCCCGCAATACCTTCTGGCCAATATCCATACCAACGATGTTGCCGTTGAAACCATCCGTGCCTTGCGAACCAACCTTCATTTCGCAACCATCAACAATAAGAGCAGCATGATTATGATTGCCGGTACTACGCCCGACGTCGGTAAATCTTTCGTGTCATCCAATCTGGCCGCCGTTACTGCTCAAGCCGGTTCGCGCGTTTTACTGGTTGATGCCGACTTGCGCCGCGGCATGCTGCATCATTCGTTCGGCCTGTCTGAAGAAAACGGCTTGGCCGAAATTCTTGATGGTTCGTTGAGCTTGGACAGCTGCATCAAGAAAACCGATGTTCCGGGTTTGGACTTTATTTCACGCGGCCATTCACCGCAAAGCCCGTCTGAAATGCTAATGAGTGATAAATTTAAAGAATTCATCACCATGGCAAAAGATAAATACGATTACGTTATCATTGATACGCCGCCTGTGTTGGCCGTAACCGACAGCTCTGTCATTGGCCGTATTGCAGACCTCAACCTGTTGATTGCCCGTTACAGAAAAACTTCTCACGACGAGCTTGAAGACAGTATGACTCGTCTGAACAATGCCGGTATCAAAGTAGAAGGCATTATTTTCAACGGTGTGGAACGCACTGCTCGAAACTACTACCAGTATCAAGCCTACACTGGTAAATAATCAAACGGTAATGCCTGTCTGAATATTCAGACAGGCATTTATGTTTAAAGCCTACTTCAAAACTCATCAAGCGGCCGGATTAAGCCACTGAAAACTTCACGTCTATATAGCCGTGCAACACAAAACACTGCCAGAAATATGTCATTCATAAACCTTTTCAGACAGGCATTTCTCATCTTAATGCCTGCCTGAACACCCTCAAAGGAGTACCGCTATGAACCTCTGGCAACAATACCAAAGCAACAAAACGCAAAAACAAGGCATCTATTTTCCCCGCGAAGGAGCGGAAGACTTAGGCGTAAGCGAAGGCGCACTAATGGCCGAAGCACCCGATACCGTTTACCTCGGCGGGAAAGCCAACGTGCGCGATGTCGTGTTAAAACTCAACACACTAGGGCTGGTGCAATGCGTTGTACGCAACAGCGTATGCGTGCATGAAAAAAAAGGCATTTACGAAAATGTCAGCATGGCGCCCACCTCAGGCATTGCACTCAACATCGGCGGCATTGATTTACGCATTTTCCCCGCCCGCTGGCACCACATACTCGCCGTTACCACGCAAGACAAAGACAAAATAAGCCGTTCCGTTCAGTTTTACGACGAATTCGGCGTTTGCATACAAAAAGTATTCCTGCGAGAAGACGGCAAAGAAACCGAATGGCACGCCTTGATTGATGCCTTCCGCACAGAAGGCAAGCCGGAATTCCAAACCGGCGAACTGCCGCCCGTTATTGCAACCCCTGCCCTTTCTCCTGAAAAAGAAATCTCTTTCCAAGAACGTTGGCAAGAACTGAAAGACGTCCATCATTTCAGCGGCTTGCTCGAAACATTCGACATCGACCGACAAACCGCCTATCGGCATGCACCCGCAGGCTCCACCCGCCAGCTAAGCCATGAAGCATGGCAACAAGCATTGGAAGCCGCCTGCGAGCACAATATCGAAATTATGATTTTTGTCGGAAACCGAGGCATCGTTCAAATCCAAACCGGCTTGCTTCACAATATCGTGCGTGCACGCGGCTATCTTAATGTGCTCGACGGTAAAGAAGAAGGCTTCAGCATGCATCTGAATGATGAAGGTATCGTAGAAACTTGGGTGGTGCGCCGACCGATACGCGATGGTTTCGTTACCTGCCTGGAAGGCTTCGACAGCCGCCGCAAAACAGTCATTCAGATTTTCGGCAAACGGCAGGAAGGCGAACCGGAATTGGCGGCATGGCGCGAAATCACCGACAATCTGTTACAATCCGGCAAAATCATGAAAAACGAATAGGCCGCATTCTAATGCCTGTCTGAAAAACAAGTGGGAAAACGCAACCTTTTAACAAAATCGAAAATTTAAAGAGTTGCTTCATGACAAAAATCCCTCAACCAATAAACGAGCCAACCCCTGTTAAAAAGTCAGGCATCAATCCTGTTCTACTGATGGCGGCAATCGCACTGATTGCTGCCATCATGAGCTATGTATTACCTTCGGGCGAATACCAGCGCAAAAATAAAATGGTGGTTCCCGGCACATATCAAGTGCTCGAAAAAGACTTCTCTTTGAGCAACATACTGGTTTCTCCTGCCGACAAGCCTAAAACAGATGCTAAAAAAACAAACGAGGAAACGGAAAAAATCGAGGCAACGGCGACATCCGGCACGGCACCGCACGTTGCCAAAAAAATAGCGCCGATCAGCATTTCCGGCTTTTTCATGTCGATACCTGAAGGCATTGCCAAACTTTTCGCCCTAGTGGTTATGGTTTTATTTGTCGGCGGCATGTTCGGCATTCTTAACAAAAGCGGCATGGTCGAAGCCTGGTTGCAACGCGTGCTGGCAATAACCGGAAACAACATTTATGTATTGGTGCCCGTGCTGATGTTGATTTTCTCTGCAGGCACAACGTTTCTAGGCTTTTCTAAAGAATATGTACTGATGATTCCCTTGGTTGTGGCCTTATGCAACCAAATGGGCCTATCCAATCTGGTCGGCCTGGCCATCGTTGCGCTCGGCAATCAAATCGGGCATATCGCATCGATTACCAACCCTTACATCCTGCCGGTTGCCCAACCTATGTTGGGTTTGCCCGTATTTAGCGGAATCGGCCTGAGAGTCGCAACTTATGTCATCACTCTATTGATAGGCATCGGCTTCGTGCTGTGGTATATCAAGAAAAACGAACAGCTGCTGCCTGCGCCGACTCAAGCCGACAGCCCCAAACTTTCGTTCCGACATTCCGCCATGCTTTGGATTATGGTTATCGGCATCGGCTTTCTGGTTTATGCCGCCAACCATCTCGGATGAAAAACTACTCAATTATCAGGCTATTATCTGTTTTTAAGCGTATTGGTTACATTATTCAGCGGCTTGAGCGCCAATCAATGTGCCGATGCGTTTATTGAAGGAACGAAAAAAAATGGTGCTGGCCGCCATGCTTATCGGATTGGCCGCTGCAGTGGAAATTATTCTACTAAAAGGGAAAATTCTTGATACCTTGATTTATTATCTGGTCGAATCCATCGGATCACACGGCACTTATTTTTCCGCTTTTTTCGTTTTCATTTCAGAATTATTGCTGGATATTGTAATGCCTTCCGCCGTAGGAAAGGTAGCAGTCAGCATTCCGATTCTGGGCCCGATGGGCGAATTGACTGGCGTGTCGCCGCAAACCACCATATTCGCCTTTCTAATGGGCAACGGCTTGAGCAACATGGTTGTGCCGACCTCCAGCGCATTATTGATTTTCTTAGCAACCGCCGAAGTAGGCTGGAGCAAATGGGCAAAATTTGTCTGGCCGTTGATGCTGATTTTTAGCGTTGTGATGATTTTATTGTTATCATTCAGCGTTTATATCGGTTATTGATTAACCATCATAAAGTCAAAGAATAAAAATGCCTGTCTGAAAATTTTCAGACAGGCATTAAACAACCTACCTCGTTCATTCCCATTAAACCGAATTTCAGGAATACCCAATTATGCAAACAGAAGTCGAACTAAAAATCCTCCATCCCCGTATGACCGAGCAGCTTCCAGCCTACGCAACCCCAGGCTCCGCCGGTTTGGACTTACGAGCCTGCCTCGACGAAGCAGTTACCCTGCAGCCGGGCGACACCTATCTCGTTCCCACCGGTTTGGCCATCCATCTGGGCAGGCCCGACTATGCCGCAGTTCTATTACCTCGTTCAGGCTTGGGCCACAAACACGGCATCGTATTAGGCAATTTGGTCGGATTGATTGATTCGGATTACCAAGGCGAACTCAAGGTTTCAGTATGGAACCGTGGCAAAGAAGCCTTTACCATTCAACCAATGGAACGCATCGCACAAATGGTTATCGTGCCGGTAGTACAAGCGGCATTTAAAATCGTTAACGAATTCGCCGCCAGCGAGCGAGGCGAAGGCGGCTTCGGCAGCACCGGTAAAGCTTAACCTATGGTTTCTACCCGCAAACCAAACAGCTTAATGAGTTGCTCGGTTACGATGATGCAAACAAAAATTTTGCCTCGTAACCCAGCTAAAGCATGTTCAGGCATATAAACAATCAAAAATTCGGCCTTTCAGACAGGCATATGCTTGTCTGAAAGGCCGAAATTCAAAGTTACTGCTTACCGAGCCAACCAAAAGTTACATTCTGTTTCTATCAGGAATAGGTCTCGGTGGTGGCGGAGGCGGCGGGTACGGTCGCTCCCTATTATCCAATCCTTGCTGTTGTCGCTCTTTCAAGCGTTGTTTGGTTACCACTTCGTTATAAAGTTTATTGTTCGTATTCGGCGATAAATGCTGAGCTTCCAATCGATGTTCTCTCAAACGCATGCGATTCTGCCACTGGAAATAATCGCCCCTCCAACCACTAGGATAACGACTATCGTCATAAAAATAAGAATCGGGGTACACCGTACCTACTTCGATACGCGTACCGTAGCTAGTCCCGCTTGACAGTAAACGCGTTGGCGTTCCTACCCATTCAGAATACTCTCTCACCGATCCTTTACCAACCGCCTGACCACCTTCATAAATCACACGGCTATTTGTCGGCAAAACCGGCCTTTCCTCTTCCGCTTGCGCACTAAAACTAAAAACAATAAACAACAGCGCCGCGACCGCCGCAGAGGTTGATTTTACACTCACTTTTAATTTACCTTTTAAATCAATTTTCTATCATTTTACCAAATTTTATCGGCTTTGAGTTAACGCTATGAAGAACGGTTATTTTACACGAGCAATCAATTCATTTCAGATAAGATAAAATCATATTCTCATTAAAAATTAAATATCTTCTAATATGCAAAAATCATACATATTTATACGAATTTCATAAAAAAATATCTAACCATATTGAATATAAACTAGCTATTAATTACAATGCAATACAAATTTTATATTTTATTGACATATTTATCGGCATGATTCTGCCGTTTTTCCAAAGCGAGGTATATGATGAGTAACGATTCTCTGAGGTTACTGCCCGAAGAGCAAATTTCAGGCTGCAACGATGGCTCATGCGACAAAACATGGGTAGACAACAACGGTACCGGCGATAAAAAAATCATTATCGGCACCGACAAAGCCGATGTAATCAACGGCACCCGAATTGACGAAGACATTTCCGGTCGTGCCGGAAACGACATCATCAATGCCTGCTCGGGCGACGACGTATTAGACGGAGAAGCCGGCAACGACACCATGCGCGGCGGCGCAGGTAACGATGTTTATTACGTTGATGCCGCAGGCGACAAAGTCGAAGAAAAAGCCGGCGAAGGTAACGACCATGTTTTCAGCAGCATCAATTACATCTTGCCCGATCACGTTGAAAACGTCCATCTGCTGACCGACAACAATTTAAATGCAACAGGCAACAATCTAGATAACGTTTTACACGGCAACGACGGCCATAACGACTTAAGCGGCGGCGCAGGCAACGATAATCTCTACGGCCATGCCGGAAACGATATTCTCGACGGCGAATCCGGTGCAGATTATATGGCGGGTGGAGAAGGCAACGATACTTATTATGTCGACCAAATCGGCGATACAGTGGTCGAATGCTACGGAGAAGGTACCGACACCGTTTTTACCGCCATCGATTACACCGCCGGCGACAATATTGAAAACCTAACCCTATTAGGCGATAAAGACTTAAACTTAACCGGCAACAGCTTAGACAATCTATTGCACGGCAACGATGGCAACAATATCTTATTAGGTGGCGACGGTTGCGACCAAATTTTCGGACACGATGGCAACGACCTGCTTAACGGCGGCTCTGGAAATGATCTCCTCAACGGCGGTTTCGGCTTCGATACTTATCAATTCGGCAAGGGCGACGGTTGCGACACCATCGTTGATTATGATCCATCCGAAAGCAGCGAAGACCGCATCTCCTTCGGAGAAGGAATTAGCGCATCCGATCTGGAATTATCCCGCTCCGGCAACGACTTAGTAATCAGTCTGCATGATTCTGACGATACTTTGACCGTTAGCCAATGGTTCGACGGGCAAGAATATCAAATTGAAGAATTCTTGTTCAATAGCGGCGAGGCATGGGGGTCCGAGCAAATTCAGCAAGCCACTGAAAGCCTTTATACCTCATTGCCAGCAAGCAGCGATTTGGAAACCATCCAGCAACAGGCCCAAAGCGCCATCGCCTGAAAAACAAGCTCAAACCATCCGAAACGGATGGTTTTTTTGTGCCTTAACCTGCAAGACAATTCTGAATCCTGTTAAAATAACACCCCTTTTCTTAATTTTTCTAGGAACAGCATGATGGCCGATATCAGTTTGAAAAAAATCTATTCCGGCAAAGTCAGAGACCTTTATGAAATAGACGATAAAAGAATATTAATGGTTGCCTCTGATCGCTTGTCTGCATTCGATGTAATTCTTGACGATCCGATTCCCGGAAAAGGAGAAATCCTTACTCAGATTTCCAATTTCTGGTTCAACAAACTCAGCCACATCATGCCCAACCATTTTACCGGTGATACGGTTTACAACGTTTTGCCCGAAGCACAGGCGCGCATTCTAGAAAAACGCGCCGTGGTTGCGCGCAAGCTTACGCCTGTAAAAGTAGAAGCCATCGTACGCGGTTATCTTGCCGGCAGCGGCTGGAAAGATTATCAGAAAAGCGGCTCTGTTTGCGGTATTCCGCTGGCAAAAGGCATGCAGGAAGCCCAGCAATTGCCGGAAGTTATTTTTACCCCTTCTACCAAAGCGGCGGTAGGCTATCACGATGAAAACATCAGTTTTGCAGAATGCGAAAACATCATAGGCAAAGAATTAGCGGCTGAAGTACGCGATAAAGCCATTCGCCTTTACACCGAAGCCGCTGCTTATGCCCAAACGCGCGACATCATTATCTGCGACACCAAATTCGAGTTTGGTCTGGATGAAAACGGCACGCTTACCTTAATGGACGAAGTGCTTACGCCCGATTCCAGCCGTTTCTGGCCTGCCGACCAATATCAAATAGGAACCAATCCACCTTCGTTTGATAAACAATTTATCCGCGATTGGTTGGAACAAAGCGGCTGGAACAAACAAGCGCCTGCGCCGCGCGTTCCTGCCGAAATCATCCAAAAAACCGTCGAAAAATATCAGGAAGCCTTGAAGTTATTAACTCACGATTAATCTTTAAGTACGATTGTTTACTTTTGCGCTAAAAATTTATTTTGAAACAATAAGCAAACCCGCTGAGGTCAAGCGTGATATTCATCAATTTGCAATCACAATTGAAGATGAATGGCATTCCAAGTCGGGTTTTGCTTATTATTGAGCGGATATTTTTCAGATAGGCATTAAAAAATGCCATAGTTCTGTTTATAAAAACATATTTACGCTACAATACACAGCTTTTCAGACAGGCTTTTGAATTAGCCTTAGGGCTTCCGATAATTTAAAAGTCCTATCTGCTATCGATTGAAGCCATTACCATTTACCTTGAAATACCATCCATGCAAAACGTAGATCACATTGCCGCCGCCGGTATTGCCGCCATCGAATCCTCCTCGGATTTCAATACCCTCGAACTCGTAAAAGCCCAATACATGGGAAAAACAGGGGAATTAAACGCCTTATTAAAACAGCTTGGCCAAATGCCGCCGGAAGAACGCAAAACCGTCGGCGCGCACATCAACGAATGCAAAAATCGCTTCCAAACGGCCTACAACGCCAAACACGAAGCATTAAGCGAGGCCAAATTGCAAGCCCAACTGGCAGCCGAAGCCTTAGACGTTACCCTACCGGGCCGCGGCCAGAACTCAGGCGGCCTGCATCCGGTAACCTTAACCTTGCAACGCGTAGTCGAACTTTTTCACAGCATAGGATTCGAGGTGGCCGCCGGCCCTGAAATCGAAGACGACTTCCACAATTTCCAAGCACTGAATATTCCGCAAAACCACCCTGCCCGAGCCATGCAGGATACTTTCTACGTAGAAAACGGCGATGTTTTGCGCACCCATACCTCGCCGATTCAAATCCGCTACATGCTCGACAAAAAGAATCCGCCCATTCGGATTATCGCACCCGGTCGCGTATATCGCGTTGATTCCGACGCCACCCATTCCCCGATGTTTCATCAAGCCGAAGGTTTGTGGGTAGAAGAAGGGGTAACCTTCGCCGATCTGAAAGCCGTGTTTACCGATTTCATCCGCCGCTTCTTCGAGCGGGATGATTTACAAGTCCGCTTCCGCCCTTCATTCTTCCCCTTTACCGAACCTTCCGCCGAAATCGACATCATGGGCGATAATGGTAAATGGCTGGAAGTCGGCGGTTGCGGCATGGTGCATCCCAACGTATTGCAAAACGTAAATATCGATCCTGAACAATATACCGGTTTCGCGTTTGGCATCGGCTTAGACCGCTTCGCCATGCTGCGTTACGGCGTCAACGATTTACGTTTGTTCTTTGATAATGATTTGAATTTTTTAAAACAATTTAAATAAACCATCATATTTCAAACCATTTGAAATCCAAAGCAATCCGAATCCAAGAGACAAAAAATGCAATTTTCTTACCATTGGCTAAAAACACAGGCAAATACCCAACTCTCGTCGAATGACTTTGCACACATGCTAACCATGGCCGGACTTGAAGTCGAAGAAGCTGATCTGGCTGCACCCGCCTTTTCCGGCGTTGTCGTCGCAGAAGTAAAATCCGTTGAAAAACATCCCGATGCCGACCGTTTGAACATTACTCAGGTGGATGCCGGCACGGGCGAAATCATCCAAATTGTTTGCGGCGCACCTAATGTAAAAGCGGGTATCAAAATACCTTGTGCTTTACCGGGTGCCGTCTTGCCCGGCAATTTCAGAATCAAGCCCACCAAAATGCGCGGGCAAACGTCCAACGGCATGTTGTGCTCGGCCAAAGAGCTAGGCCTGTCTGAAAATGCCGACGGGCTGTTGATTTTGCCATCCGATGCACCCATAGGCCAAAATATCCGAGAATATCTGGATTTGGATGACACCGTTTTTACACTAAAAATCACCCCGAATCGTACAGATTGCTTAAGCATAAAAGGTTTGGCTCGTGAGACAGCCGCCCTGACGCAATGTGAAATCACACCCGTAGCCGTTAAATCGGTTCCGGTGCAAAGTGACAAAATTTTTCCTGTCCGTATCGAATCTCCCGCTGATTGCGGCCGTTTTCTAAGCCGTGTTATCGAAGATGTCGATGCCAAAGCCCAAACGCCCGATTGGATGAAACAGCGCTTGGAGCGTAGCGGCATCCGTAGTGTTTCTGCGTTGGTAGACATCGGAAACTATGTCATGCTTGAGCTCGGCCAACCGATGCACGTTTTTGATGCCGACAAATTAAACGGCAAAATCATTATCCGCAAAGCAAAGAGCGGCGAAACGCTCGAATGCCTAAACGAAAAAACCGTATGCCTGTCTGAAAACACATTAGTGGTTGCCGATGAAACAAGAGCATTAAGCATTGCCGGCCTAATGGGTGGTGCAGAAAGCGCCGTGTCAAATGATACGAAAAATATCGTATTGGAATCGGCATGGTTTGCTCCTGCAGCTATAGCAGGAAAATCGCGCCAATATGGCTTCGGTTCAGATTCATCTTTCCGCTTCGAACGCGGCGTAGACTTCGAACTGCAACATGACGCTATCGAGCGCACCAGCGAATTGATACTGCAAATCTGCCAAGGCCGTGCAGGCAAGATAACCGAAGCTTTAGGCAACCTCCCCTGTCGAAAAACCGTAACAGTGCGCAACGAGAGGGTTGAAAAATTATTAGGCCTTGCCATAAACGAAACACGCATTGAGAGCATACTCAACGCGCTTGAATTCCATCCTCAAAAAACCGAAAACGGCTTTACCGTAACCTCGCCGAGTTTCCGTTATGACATTGAAATCGAAGCCGATTTGATTGAAGAAATCGCCCGAGTGTACGGCTACGAAAACATTCCCAGCAATTACACTTCCGGCCAGTTAAGCATGTTGGAGCTGCCTGAAACCCGCCGCTCACGCTTCTCCGTTTATCACCAAATGGCCGCACGCGATTATCAGGAAGTGGTCAGCTATGCCTTCGTAGACGAACAATGGGAGCAAGACTTTGCTCAAAATACCAATCCCATACGCCTGCAGAACCCTCTGGCCGCACAATATAGCGTCATGCGTTCCACCCTCATCGGCGGCTTGGTGGAAATTCTGAAAAACAACTTAAACCGCAAGCAAAACCGCGTACGCATCTTTGAAATTGCCCGCACATTCGCTAAAAACACTGACGGCAACTTCATACAGAATGAACGTATCGGCGGTTTGGCATGCGGCACCGTATTCCCTGAACAATGGGGCGAGAAAAACCGTACAGTCGATTTTTACGATGTCAAAAGCGATATAGAGAATTTGCTTGCCGGTAAAGATATTACATTTGCAAAAGCGGAACATCCTGCGCTTCATCCCGGGCGCACCGCGGAAATCATTTATAATGGCCAAATCATCGGCTTTATCGGTGAAATTCATCCGAAATGGTTGCAGAAATATGATTTGCCGCAAGCCCCGTTGGTATTTGAATTAAATATGGATACTGTATTAGACGCAGCAAAAACCACCTACCAACCGGTTTCCAAATACCAGCCTTCCCGTCGTGATCTGGCCTTCGTACTGCCCGAAAGCGTTTCCCACGATCAGCTGCTTTCCGCTTTACACAACGTAAAAAACCAGTTAATTAAAGAAATCAGCGCGTTCGACGTATATCGAGGCACCGGATTGCCAGAAGGCATGAAAAGCATTGCAGTAAAAGTGATTCTTCAAGACATGGATGCAACGCTTACCGATGAAGTTGTAGAACCGGTCATAGCCGCTTTGATTCAAGCGGCAGAAACAACAAATGCTCGCTTAAGAGTTTAAGCAATTAAGATATTCACTTGAATTTCAAATAAAAACTAGTGATAATCTCACCCTTATCTAAACACAAAGGTAATCAAATGACTTTAACCAAGGCCGAATTAGCCGATATTCTAGTAGAAAAAGTAAGTAACGTATCCAAAAACGATGCGAAAGAAATCGTCGAGCTCTTTTTTGAAGAAATCCGCACTACCTTAGAGCGCGGAGAAGAAATCAAAATTTCCGGCTTCGGCAATTTCCAATTACGAGACAAACCGCAACGGCCCGGCCGCAATCCGAAGACAGGAGAAGAAGTGCCGATTTCCGCCCGTCGTGTCGTTACATTCCATGCAAGCCAGAAATTAAAAGGCATGGTAGAGCATTACTATGACAAACAACACTAACGCCCTTCCTCTCTTGCCTGCCAAACGCTATTTCACATTGACCGAATTATGCGAATTAGTGCAAATTAGCCCAGCTCAATTTGCGGAATGGCAAAATGCAAACGGTGTTGTTATCGGCTACGGAGGCGAATATTATACCCGGCAGGATATCGTCAAGCTGCGCCAGCTTCAAGGTACTTTTGCGCCTTTTATTGATGAATTCAATCACAACGCTTTGGATTACCAAGGCAATCCTGCTGCTGACGCAGAAGAAGTACGAGGTGCATTGGAGGAAATGCTGTCTGGCATAGAGAAAGCCCTTGCCAAGCAGTAATTCTTTTCATATAATCCTTTTCCTTTCCAAGTCGGAGTGTGGCGCAGTCTGGTAGCGCACTTGCATGGGGTGCAAGGGGTCGAAGGTTCGAATCCTTTCACTCCGACCAAAAATTTAAAAATCTCGATTGATAAACTAAGCTTCTGCGATTTTTATACGAAAATTACAACGCCTGTCTGAAAATACTTTCAGACAGGCGTTAATCCTTAAAATCTCAACTTTGAATGATATAAAAATCCCCAGTTGCCACATAAAAAATTAAATTTTCCATTGCCCCGATTGGCAACAACAAAATATAATTACAGGTTCTCAAACAATAAGTTTCCATTTTCGCGCTGCCCGAACGCTTGAAGGCCCTAAATTCAGAAAGCAATCAAACAGCTTTATTTTCACCCTCGCGAAATTCCGCTTCGCGGTACTCGTTTTATTGGAGTATTGCCATGACCACTGCGTCTGCCAACCAAGCCTATCTGCAAATCCAAGGTTTGGTAAAAAAGTTTGGTGACAATTACGCTGTCGATCACATCGACCTCAATATTGAAAAACATGAAATTTTTGCCTTGCTAGGTAGTTCGGGCAGCGGCAAATCGACATTACTGCGTATGCTGGCCGGCATGGAAACGCCGAACGAAGGCAAAATTATTCTTGACGGTCAAGATATTACCCACCTTGCCCCTTACGATCGCCCTATCAACATGATGTTTCAAAGCTATGCTCTGTTCCCTCATATGACAGTTGAGCAGAACATTGCCTTTGGCCTTAAACAAGACAAAATACCCAAAGCTGATATAGCCGAACGTGTAGAGCAGATGTTACGTCTGGTTCAAATGACTAAATTTGCCAAACGCAAACCTCATCAGCTCTCCGGCGGGCAGCAGCAGCGCGTCGCTTTGGCACGCAGTCTTGCCAAGCGCCCCAAAATCTTGCTGCTTGACGAACCTCTGGGTGCATTGGACAAAAAACTGCGCCAACAAACTCAGCTGGAATTAGTCAACACATTAGAAAAAGTTGGAGTAACGTGCATCATGGTTACCCATGACCAAGAAGAAGCCATGACTATGGCCACACGAGTCGCCATTATGTCAGACGGGCAACTCAAACAGGTAGACACACCCAGCAATATCTACGACTTCCCCAATAGCCGCTTTACCGCAGAATTCATCGGCGAAACTAATATTTTCGAAGGTACCGTTGATAAAATGAATGACAACCATGCCTTGGTCAACTGCCCCGAACTGCCGAGCAAAATTTATACCGATCAAAAATTCCAGGGCAGTGAAGGACAGACTATCTGGATTAGCATTCGACCAGAAGATATTGATCTGCATAAAGAAAAACCGGCACACCGCGATACTCACAACTGGGCAAAGGGCGTGGTCAAAGATATCGCCTATCTGGGGAGCTTTGCTATCTATCACGTGCAAATGGAAAACGGACGCATCATTAAAAGCCAAGTTCCCGCACCTTATTGGTATGTGCGCAATTTAACACCGCCAACGTGGGGGGAAGAGGTGTATCTCGACTGGCCTGAAAACCAACCTACCCCGCTGACCAATTAAGGAAATTCCATGTCTATCAACATCAAACGCCGCTTGCGCCCGGGGCGAGGTATTGTCATCGGCATTCCTTATATTTGGCTGCTGGTGCTTTTCTTAATTCCGTTTTTCATTGTGCTCAAAATCAGCTTTGCAGAACAAGAATTAAAAATTCCTCCCTATACCGATCTGTTTCTGAACGACGAAGAAACCGGCAAGCAAATTTTGCACATCGTCTATCAGAATTACCAAGATATTTTTGCCAATTTTCTCAACACGCTTGAGCACATGTTGGGCTTCAGCGGTGTGGAAGGCAGCAATATATATTTGCGCAGCTATTGGCTTTCTTTAAAAACCGCCATTACTACAACACTTGTCTGCCTACTACTGGGCTATCCTATGGCTTACGCTATTGCGCGCGCCAAGCCGAATTATCGGAATACATTGCTTCTAGCCATCATGCTACCCTTCTGGACATCTTTTCTGCTGAGGGTTTATGCATGGATGGGGCTCTTGAGCCAAAACGGCATCATCAATAACCTGTTGATTAAATATGGCATTATTAATGAGCCGTTACAAATGTTTTATAACTCCTTTTCATTGAACCTGGTCATGGTATATGCCTACCTGCCCTTTATGATTCTGCCACTTTATACCCAGTTGGCAAAATTCGATGGCCGCCTTTTGGAAGCCGCTTCCGACTTAGGTGCAGGGCCGATTAAATCATTTTTTACCATCACGTTGCCCTTGTCGAAAACAGGGATTATTGCCGGCTCCATGCTGGTATTCGTGCCGTCGGTAGGTGAATTTGTCATACCCGATTTAGTGGGCAGCTCCGACAATCTGATGATTGGTAAAACGCTTTGGATGACTTTCTTCGATGCCAACAACTGGCCGTTAGCCGCCGCACTGGCTGTCATTATGGTCTTGCTGCTCGTGGTACCCATTGCCTTGTTTCAATACTACGAAAACCGTGAATTAGAAGAAGGAGCCAAACATGGCTAAACAGAAAACATCTTGGTTTCTAAAGATAATGCTGTTTATCGGCTTGGCTTTTCTCTATATTCCGTTGATTGTCTTAGTTATTTATTCATTCAACGATTCCAGATTGGTAACCGTATGGGGCGGATTCTCAACCAAATGGTATGGCCGCCTGCTTAACAACAGTGAAATTTTAGAAGCCGCCTGGTTATCGTTGCGTATTGCTGTCGTTTCTTCCTTCGTTGCCGTTATCCTCGGTACTTTAGCCGGCTATGCGCTTGCGCGTATCAAGCGCTTCCGCGGCAGCACCTTATTTGCGGGGATGGTCTCAGCTCCAATGGTTATGCCAGACGTCATTACCGGTTTATCTCTGCTTTTGTTGATTATCCAAGTGCAAGGCATGATTCAAGGTATCACAGGGGGACAAGCAGAATGGTTGGATCGGGGCTTCTTTACCATATTCCTCGGTCACGCCACCTTGTGTATGGCTTACATTACTGTTGTCATCCGCTCCCGCCTGCTGGAGCTTGACCAGTCGCTGGAAGAAGCAGCAATGGATCTAGGGGCGAGACCGTTAAAAATCTTTTTCATCATCACATTGCCTTTGATTGCCCCCGCCATCATATCCGGCTTTTTACTCGGCATCACCCTCTCACTGGATGATTTGGTTATCACGTCATTCTTATCAGGCCCAGGTTCTTCTACACTGCCCCAAGTGATTTTCTCAAAAATCAAACGAGGCTTGGATCCGCAAATGAACGTACTGGCAACCATCATCATTGCCATCGTAGGCACACTGGTTATCATCATCAACTGGTACATGATGCGCCAAACTACCAAGCGAGAACGGGAAACGGCCGAAGCAGAGCGCCAAGAAAAATTAGCGGTGGAACAAGCCATACATAACTAACCCTCTCCACCTGAAATCAAATGCCTGTCTGAAAGTTTTCAGACAGGCATTCATCTTTCCAGCTTATTCTTTAACAAAATATTCGGGATTCTTTTAAGAAAGATATCACGTGCAATATCACCCTGCTGCTCAACATTATAAGCAAAAAAAGGCTTATCCTTCCGAAGAATGTAGCGATACGGGCTATACCGCTTAAAGCTCAAATAGTAAGCGGTTTGCAGTAATGCACCCCAAAAAAATACATTCACGCCCCGCTGATATTGCAATACATGCGCCATTTCATGGATAAAAATGCCCTGATAGATACTATTTTCTACAGAATAGTCATCTTTATAATGCTTACCAAATACAAAAATACAGCCATTAGGCGCCATAAAAGTTCCTGACGGCTGCCATGGCAAATAAGGACAATTAATAACCGTTACTTTTTGATAATCTATTAAATCGCCATATACGTTTTTTGCCAATGCAACCTCATTTGTAGTCAAGCCTCTTATAATCAACTTGTCTTTTTTCTTCAAAAGCTTATATATCAACCAAGGCAATCTCAACATTTTCTTTTTTATTTCCGAAAAATTATTTTTGATTTCAATACAATAGGAATTTACGGTTCTTTGTTATGGCGCGTATACTTGACAAGTTTTTCAGTTAAATTATAATTCAAAATTCAAATCCCCGATAGCTCAGTCGGTAGAGCGACGGACTGTTAATCCGCAGGTCCCTGGTTCGAGCCCAGGTCGGGGAGCCAAATTTCACAAGCCTAAACAATCGTTTAGGCTTTTCCTTTTTTCGACATTACACCCCCATCAAGCGTTATGCTTATTATGAGACTCAATACGACTGCATAACTTATCAGACATCGTCAAATAAAAATAACTATAGCTAATCAAAGTACAAATAACGCCTCTACTCTAACTGAATAGACCCCATTACATGGCATATTCACTAAAAATCAAACAAAAAGCAATAAATTACTTGAAACACCAAGCATCCAGCCTAGTAATTCAAGCATATGGTTTCTCATTAGGCATATTTATCGCTGACTAAAACTTAAAAAATAAGATAATTACCAGTGAAAGCCCCTAACATACAAATCCACCGTAACCCTATAACCTACTTGAATAAATTTCTCTTTAATCCCTTTTAACATCTCACATTAAATATCTAAACTACTAAAATAAGTTGCTTTAAAATTAGAAATATTATCTATGTCAACTTCAATATATATTTGTGTTTCTACCCTTCTAATAAATCCTTTTGTGTAAAAAAGATAAGCCGCAGTCATTTTTTTGTCTTCTCTTAAAAATCTAGTACTATAGTTATTATCATTAAGTTGTTGTATTAATAAATTTATATTCATATCAGAAGGGATTTGTCCCTTATAAAATCGTGTTACGTCTACACCATTTTCATATCCAAGGAACTTAGGTGCCGGAATATCATGGTATATTGAATCGGCTATATCTCTGAACACATATCTATTGATAGAACTTACTTTATCTGACTCATTTTTGATTGTAGAGTTATCAGAACAAGACCATAAAGAACAAGAAATAAAAAATAAGCAATTATTTTCAAAGAAACAGATCTGCCCAAGTTTAACATGCTAGAAAATTCCATCTTCAGTTGATGACTAGATAATTATTGGGGCTGTCCTAGATAACTAGTACAAATCATGCTTTACTAATTGTTTTAAAAT
>NZ_JAUMZU010000017.1 GCF_030527965.1 Neisseria sp. | reverse complement strand
ACGGACTGTTAATCCGCAGGTCCCTGGTTCGAGCCCAGGTCGGGGAGCCAAATTTTAAAAGCCTAAACAATCGTTTAGGCTTTTTCTTTTTTAGTACCACCAAACTCAGTCATTATTTTCTGAATAAAATTTTCTCACTCTGTGAGCCGGAGCCGCTTGGAAAAAGAAAGGTGTTTCTTGGTTTGAGAAGCACCTTTCAATTGTCGGGGCACATTTGGAGCTATCCAGGCGGTTTTGAGTTTACTGTGTTGAAAATCGCCTCATGATAACTTTCGCGTAATTCAGGCCAAACTTCATCAAATAATCTCAAAGCTGGTGTGGTCAAGCTCGGCCGGTTTGCCTGAATTTAAAACGGTGGCCAATTGAATAATGTCTCTTCGGTCTCCCGAGCCGTCGGCATCATAATAAAGCGCGCCGTCTGCCTTGTTGTAGATAATGTGTTGATTCGCCGTGGATGCTTTTGTTCCGTAAGTAAATTCACTGGCGTCTACACTGTTGCCCAGAGCTGAATAATACTCTGAGTCTAATTGGATTTTATCCAATTTCTGAGTGAAATCGGTGATGATATCCCTATCATCTTGATAAAAGATTGAGCTGAAACGGAACTTATCTGCGCCGCTTCCTCCGGTAACAGTATTAAACGAGTCAAATAAAACGATATCTGAGACGGGTTCAATATCTAACCAACCTTGAAAAATGGATACGTATCCGCCTCTTGAATCCATAATCAAAATATCATCACCATTTCCGCCGTCTAAAGTATTGCTTCCGTATAAGGCCGAAAGGGTATCGTTGCCGTCCCCGCCATAGAACGCATTACTGCCAACATATCGAATGTCGCCTTCTCCTTGAAGGTTATTATCAATAACATCGACTGAAAAATCAGAGTCATCGGAAATAATATCATTACCTGCTCCTCCATAAATCGTGTCGTCTCCATAACCGCCGGAAAGGGTATCGTCCCCCTGCCCGCCGTGGATGGTATCTCCTTCTTGATTATGATGATCCATATACCCTGTATGGATGGTGTCGTGCGGCCTAAAACCGTTACCTTGTGGTGCAGGGCGGATCTCTCCTGTAGTGATGAATGAAGGGTATGCCCAAACATCATAATGAATATTGTAAGAATCGCCTCCTCCGTTGATTGTGTCGTTTCCCTCGTTGCCGTAAATGACATCGTTGCCTGAACCGCCTTGAATGGTGTCGTTGCCTTGATTACCGTAAATGATGTTGTTTCCGGCAATATCATTAATCATATCATCGCCGGTGCCACCGTAAATCGTGTCGTTTCCTAAACCGCCGTTAATATTATCGTTTCCCGCATCGCCGAAAAGCTTATCGTCACCGTTGCCACCGAAGATTTGGTCTTTGCCGGGGCCTCCGTGAATCGTGTCGTTACCTGTTAAGTTGTCGGAGCCGACACCGTCTCCGTACAGTTTGTCGTCACCCAAATCGCCGTCAAGAAAGTCGTCTCCACTCTCTCCGTAAAGAATGTCATTGCCGGCATCGCCGTCAAGGTGGTCGTTATCAATTCCTCCGTAAATGGTATCCGAGCCGGCCTCTCCTTTAAGGAAATCATTACCTTCGTGTCCGGCAAGGAGATCGTTGCCCTGTCCGCCGTAGATTCGATCTGTGCCTTTCCCGCCATATAAATTATCGTTTCCCTCGTTACCGTATATTAAATCATCGCCTAAATGGCCTTTGATGGTGTCATTTCCCCTAAAGCCGAAAATTTGATCGGCCAAGTAAGTCCCGTTGATAATATCGTTTTTGTTGGTGCCGTTAATTCTATGTAATGCCATATTGCCTACTCCTCATTTAAGATTACAAAATAAAACACGTAAGTTTATCTGATTGGAATAAACTTACGTGTAGACAGTATTCAATGTTAATAATTCCATAAAAAAGCAAGTTTGAATAAAAATATGATAATGATGCTTGTTTGGTTTTTAACTAAATGCAAAATCTTTCTGGCTTGTTTTGGCATGTCGGCTATTTTCGGGCAATTGAGCTTTGCCGTTTCTATTCCTTAATTAAACAACTGAGATGTCAGCCAGAGCTTATCTAGAAAGTATCTGAATGTTCTTTTTATGTAAAAGAGGAGAAAAAAAGCGGATTTTGAGAATAATGGTCGAGTGGTTGTATGTGCAAAGGGACAAGTTCGTTAAAGAAGTTATTCAATTGAATAACGAATTAATTGAATTTACAATATTTAACAATTTGGATTTATATTTTAAACATAGATAGTATTAGGATTATAGCGCTTTGTAAGCACATGTAGTGGTATATCGTAAGATATTAATTAAATCTTTTTTGTGGGATATTCTCAATGAAACTATTATCAGCAGTAATCGTATTGTCTTCGTTAGTTTCCGTAACTGGTACGGCAATGGCTGCATCTGACAATCCAACCGTTGCTAAAAAAACCGTAAGCTATCGTTGCCAACAGGGCAATCGTGTGGCCGTTACCTACGGCTTCAATAAACAAGGCCTGACTACTTATGCATCTGCTGTTGTGAAAGGCAGACGTGTGACTATGCCTATTGATTTGAACCGCTCGGATAATCAGGAAACTTATTATGGTAAACAAGGCGGTTATGTCTTGGGTACCGGTTATATGGATTCGAAATCATACCGTGATCAATCAATCATGATTACTAACCCTAACGACGAAATTATTTATAAAGATTGTTCGCCTCGTTAATCAATGATTTTGCCAGAAAGCGCTTTTGAGATTGTCATCCGATACCGAATAAGTGCTTTCATGATGAAATGCCTGTCTGAAAAATTTTCAGACAGGCATTTTTCTTTTTTAACCATGATGGCTGAAGGCTTTTGAGTGGGAAAGTTTGGAATATGTGAGAGCGAGCAGAAACAATACAGCCTGCAATATGACAATACAAGGGCCGGTGCTTGCATTAATGTGGTAGCTGAGAATGGTACCGAATATGCTGGTGAGCACTGAGGCGGAGACAACGATCAGCATCATGCGATCGAAGCGTTTCGTCAGCAGAAATGCAGTAATGCCGGGAGAAATCAGCATCGCAACCACCAATACGACGCCGGCTACCTGCATGGCGGTGATGATGGTTAGGGCGAGCAAAATCAGTAGGCCGTAGTGTAGAAACTGGGGGCGTAGCCCGGCAATACGAGTTTGAACCGGGTCGAAGCAGTAGAGCAGGAAATCACGCCGTTTCAACAGAATCACTAAGGTAACGACGGTGCAGATAGCAAGCGTTTGAATTAATTCTTCACGGCTTACCCCCAGAACATTGCCAAACAGAATATGGGTCAAATGCTGGTCGGTTTCCACTTTGGTAAACAGTACGAGACCCAAAGCAAACATACCGGAAAAGACAATGCCCATCACGGTATCCTCTTTTAAGCGGCTGTTGTTTTTCAAATAACCTACGCCGATTGAGCAAAACAGGCCGGATACGAACGCGCCGGCCGACAGCGGAAGCCTGAACAGAAAGGCGAGCACGATGCCGGGTAATACGGCATGCGATACCGCGTCGCCCATCAGAGACCAACCTTTGAGCACTAGATAGCAGGAAAGCAGCCCGCAGGTAATGGCGACAATCATGGCAGTCAGCAGCGCATTCTGCATAAACGGGAAGCTGAGCGGTTCGGCAAACCAGTTGATGATTTCAGACATGATTGGCTTCTCCTGCTTCATCCAGCGCCGCATTCAGAGATTTTTGCCGAAACAGGCCGTATTTGGGTGCAAACAAGAAAGCCAGCAGAAACAGGGCGGTTTGCAGGCAGACAATAATGCCGCCGGTGGCGCCGTCGAGAAAATAGCTGGCATAAGCACCGATGGCGCTCGTCAGAACACCCAACGCCACGGCAATCAACACCAGCTTGCCGAAGCGGTCGGTTAGCAGATAAGCCGTTGCGCCGGGCGTAACAACCATAGCGATAACCAAAATGGCACCGACCGTTTGCAAGGCGGATACGACACAAGCGCTAAGCAGGCAGAAAAACAAGACCTTGTAACGTATCGGCGAGAGGCCAACCGCTACTGCTTGCGTTTCATCGAAAAAAACCAGCAACAAGTTTTTCCATGTGAACAGTAAAAAAAACAGGCATACGCCGATAATAATGGCTACCTGAAAAATGTCTTCGTCGGAAATCCCCAGAATATTGCCCAATACGATTTCCTGTACATTAACCGAGGTTGGATTAACGGAAACGACAAACAGCCCGACAGCGAAAAACGTGGTGAAAATAAAGCCGATGACGGCATCTTCTTTCAGATGGGTAATCGATTTAATCCATAAAATCGACAGGGCCGCCAATATGCCCGATACAAAGGCTCCGGCTGAATAGGGCAGGCCAATCGCATAGGTAATGGCCACGCCGGGCACCACCGAATGCGACAAAGCGTCGCCGATTAGAGACCAGCCCTTCAGCATCAGATAAGACGATAAGAAAGCGCAGATGCCGCCCACGGCGGCGCTCAGAACAATGGCTTTGACCATATACTGGTAAGTAAACGGCTCCAGCAAGGTGGCTAGCATGAGGCATCTCCTCCCTTGCTTTGTTTTTCGGCTTCCGGAGGATGCTCGGGGTATTTGGCGGCCGGAGGATCGTTTTTGGTTTGCCCGTAGAAGACGGCGGGGCGTTCGTCGTCGGTCAAAACGGTAACGACGCGTTGGTCGCCGTCTTCATGAAGATCGCTGCCGGATAAGCGGAAGTGGCGTAAAACGCCGCCGAAAGTCAGCTCTAAATTGTGCTGGTTGAAGGTGGAAGCCGTTGCGCCGGAAGCCAGTATGGTGCGATTAATCATAACCACTTGATCGCAGAAATCAGGCACCATGCCCAAGTTGTGCGTGGAAACCAAAATCAGGTGGCCTTGCGCGCGCAGTTGCCCCAATAGCTCGACAATAGCATCTTCGGTTTTGACGTCTACCCCTGTAAACGGCTCGTCCAGCAGGATGACTTTGCTTTGCTGTGCCAGCGCGCGTGCCAGAAAAACCCGTTTTTTCTGCCCGCCGGAAAGCTCGCCGATTTGGCGTTTGGCCAAATGCTCGATGTCTACCCGCCGCATCGCTTCGCGTACTTTCTGTTTGTCGGCCTCTTTGGGCAAGCGCAGGAAGTTCATATATCCGTAACGCCCCTGCATCACCACATCATAAACCGATACCGGAAATTGCCAATCCACTTCTTCGCTTTGCGGAACATAGGCAATCAAGTTGCGCCTAAGCGCTTGTGATACGGTCAAACCGCACAGGCGGATGCTGCCTTGCCGCGGTTTGACCAATCCCATCAGGCTCTTGAATAAGGTGGACTTGCCGCTGCCGTTGACGCCCACCAAAGCGCAAGTGGTGCCGCCTTCCAGCATAAAAGAAACATCATGAATGGCCGTGTGGCCGTTGTTATAGCGAACGGTAACCGATTCGACACTGATAGAGGCAGTGGCTTGCTCAGACATTATTTTTCAAACCCTTTGGCAATCGTAGAAACCGTTGTATTTAACAAATCCAGATAAGTCGGTACCGGCCCGTTCTTGGCCGATAGAGAGTCTACGTATAACACCCCGCCGTATTTCGCGCCCGTTTCGCGCGCAACCTGCTGGCTGGGGCGAGGCGAAATGGTACTTTCGCTAAACACCACGGGAATATGATTTTTCCTGACCACATTAATCACATTGCGCACTTGTTGCGGTGTGCCTTGTTGCTCGGCGTTGATAGGCCATAGATAAACTTCTTTGAAACCGTAATCTCGTGCCAGATAGCTGAAAGCACC
Source organism: Neisseria sp. (assembly GCF_030527965.1). GTDB lineage: Bacteria > Pseudomonadota > Gammaproteobacteria > Burkholderiales > Neisseriaceae > Neisseria. The sequence continues at coordinate 54,759 of NZ_JAUMZU010000017.1, read as the reverse complement.
TTCGCTGGTAACCAGAAACCGCTGATTCTGAGGCACGCGCATTAATTTTTCCCGCAGCGGGCGGTCGAGGTTTTTAATTCGCTGGGCGTAGGCCGCCGCATTTTTGGTATAGATAGGGGCGTTTTTAGGGTCGTATTTTATCAGTGCGTTTTTAATATTTTCTACGTAGATTAAGGCGTTGCGGGTAGACATCCAAGCATGAGGATTGGGCATGCCGCGATAAGGGCCTTCGTGAATCGAGATGGGCGCAATCCCTTGTGTGACCACGACGGCCGGTTTGTTGCGCACATTTTGAAAAAAACGCTCGAACCAACGCTCTAGATTCAAACCGTTCCACAGAACCAGATCGGCGGTTTGTGCTTTGGCAATGTCTTGCGGTGTCGGCTGATAATCGTGAATTTCCGCTCCCGGCTTGGTAATGGACTCTACCGTGGCCGCATCGCCGGCAACATTCTGAGCAATATCTTGAATCACGGTAAAGGTTGTGATGACTTTTAATTTTGCATAAGCCGATGTCGTTGCGGTTAAAGCGATGAGCATATAGAACACAGGCAATAATTGGCGCATTCGTTTCTCCATAAATAATGAATGATAAAAGTAACCGGCTAATCTACTATCATAAAATAAATGAGAATTACTATCAATATAATTATTTTGCTTACCCGACCAAACCGAGCTTTAATGGATGCGACGGTTTAAATTGATTCTGCAAAAATAGTAAAGAAGTTTATCATGTATTTTGTGATGTCTTTAGTTTGCTATTGGCTTGGCAATTTATTCAAGCGGCGCTATTTATTTATCAAAGCCAAATATTTTACCGTAATTCTATGTTGCGATTGTTTAATAAGGCTATCTTGGAGATAGGAGAAGGTAAATTAAATGCATGGTTTATGGTGGGTTCTGGTTGATATTTATGATAAACGGATTTTAGTGGATTGGCGTGAATCATGCTAATGCTTCTGCCGCATGAGCTTATCGTGGCGCGGTGTCGGGTTAATAAAGCCTGCCTGAATGGAAAGTTTTCAGACAGGCTTTGCATGGAAAAAAACGCGTCAATCTATTACAATACGCCCCTAAAATTTCAAGAGAAAAAGAACATCATGGAAGCCGAAAGCATCAATCAGCTTAGCAATACCTTAAACGATTTGGAGCAGCGCAGCGCAGACATTCGCGTTTATTTGGATTATCAGGGCAAGAAAGACCGTTTGGAGGAAGTGATTGGGCTTTCCGAAGACCCTGAGCTCTGGAACGACCCGAAAAAGGCTCAGGAAATCGGCAAGGAGCGGAAAATTCTTGAAGGTATCGTGCTCACACTGGACAATATCGGCAACGGTATCGAAGACAATCGCATGTTGATTGAGATGGCGGTGGAGGAAAACGACGAAGCCGGGTTTGCTGCCGTGCAACAGGATGTGGCGGTATTGGAAGCGCAGATGGCCGATTTGGAATTTAAGCGCATGTTCAATCAGCCGGCCGATGCGAACAACTGCTTTATCGACATTACCGCCGGTGCCGGCGGCACTGAGGCTGAAGATTGGGCTGGCATGCTTTTGCGCATGTATAGCCGCTATGGCGAGCGCAAAGGTTTCAAGCTGGAAGTTTTGGAGGAAGACGAAGGAGAGATTGCCGGTGTTAACCGGGCGACCATCAAGCTGGAGGGAGAATATGCCTACGGCCTTTTGCGCACTGAAACCGGCATCCATCGCTTGGTACGTTACTCGCCGTTTGATTCGAATAACAAGCGGCACACTTCGTTTGCTTCCGTATTCGTTTATCCCGAGGTAGACGATAGCATCGAGGTCGACATCAATCCTGCCGATTTGCGTATTGATACCTACCGCGCATCGGGCGCGGGCGGTCAGCACATCAATAAAACCGATTCCGCTGTGCGCATCACGCATGAACCGACGGGCATCGTGGTGCAATGTCAGAACGACCGTTCGCAACATGCCAACAAGGCGGCGGCGATGGATATGTTGAAAGCCAAGTTGTTTGAATTGGAAATGCGCAAGCGCAACGAAGAAAAGCAATCGTTGGAAGACAGTAAGTCGGATGTGGGCTGGGGGCATCAAATCCGTTCGTATGTGTTTGATTCTTCCCGCATCAAAGATTTGCGCACCGGCCATGAAGTGGGCAATATCAAAGCCGTGATGGATGGTGATTTGGATGGCTTTATCGAAGCCAGTTTGAAACAGGGTGTTTAAATAAAATACCGAATAAAAGTAAACAATGCCTGTCTGAAAGTGTTTTCAGACAGGCATTGTTTATGGAAGAAATGATTTTCTATTTTTGAGTGGAGACTTGTTTCATCCAGTCGAATAAAGCTTCCAAGTCGTAATCGCCGCCGTGAGCCTGATCCCAAGGCAGAGCGAAGTCAACGGTTTTGCCTTCGTTTTGCAGCTTGGTGGCAAGGATAACGGGAATGGCCAGCGAGGTGTCGCGATCGTTGGTGCCTTGGCGGATGCGCCAGTTTTGCGGGCTTTGGGCACGGCCGATGTAGTGCATCGGGTTCATCATGTTGACAATTTTTTCATCAACGCGGGTGGCGTTTTGCACCGTGCTGTTGGCTTGGCTGAATGCAGTAAAGTGCTGCTTATCGACTGTTTCGGTGCCGAAAAGCTGGTTTTCTCCCGAGCTGAGATCCACGGCATCAAACGCCGGCGGTGTTTTTTGGCGGCCGGCAGCTTTGGCGTAAGCGGCAAAATTCATGGCAACGGCTTTGCCGTTTTTAACGGTGAGCCATTTGCGGTCGGTAAGGGTTTTGCCTTGGTCGAGCTGGGTTTGTGCCGATTGCATGATGTAATGGTTAACCAAATCTTTGAAGCTGCCATTGCCTTGTTTGTCGAGTTGCAATGTTTTTCCGCTGCTGTCTTTCAGATGCAGGCTGTTGATATACGTTGAAAATAAGGGTTTGAGTTGGCCGGAAAGTTTGATTTGCGCATCGGTCAGCGTGCCGGGAACCAGCTTGCGTTCAACATGGTAGTCGAGCTGGGTGATGTTCATTTTTTGGTAATCGTTGATGCCGTTGAATTGCCACTCGTAGGCGGCATTGGCATTTTCCAGATTGGTAATCGGGCAATAGGCGGATACGGCAAAAATATCGTCGCCTGCATCGGCTGCGCCCAAGGCTTTCAGATAAGGCTGATATTCAGAGGCATTGCCGCTGGCGCCGAGTAGAGCGGAAAGGGCGCCGCCGGCGCTGGTGCCGTTGGAAATGATTTTGTTGGCATCGCCGGGCATGGCGCGGTCATTGGCTTTCAGATAGCGTACGGCTGCTTTTAAATCGACAATCGCCGCGGGTGCTTTGCCGTTGGCTGAGGTGCGGCCGCGTGCGCCGGGCGAGGCGACCACGTAGCCTTTGGATAAGGCGGTTAAAATGGAGTTGGGTTGGTTGTTTTGGCGCTTATCCAGCTCCGGCTTGCCGGGCTCGCCGGGCATGTAACCGCCTACTTGGTTAGGGAAAAAGATTGGTGCGTTGTCGGCAGTGAAGCCGTTTATCGAACCGTTTTGATAGTATGCCTCGGGTACATAAACATTCATGCTTTGATAGCGGGTGTCGACGGGGTTTTGAACGTATACGATGCCTTCGTAAGCGCGGTATTGGATGGTTTTGCCGTTGATTTCGGCGCTTTGGGCTTGGCCGCTTTGTTTGCCGAAGTTTAAATCATAGTGTTGGGCGGCGACAGAAGAAACGGAAGTCTGGTTGGCTGCGCAGGCACTCAAACCTAAAACGACGGCGGTGGTAACTAAAGATTTTTTCATCATGACGGGGGTTTTAAAAATGGAGGGAAAATCATCTTACCTGTTTTCAGACAGGCTTATCAAGCGGCTTGCATAACGTGTTGTGTGTGGTTATTTGGTTTCTGCTTTGCGCCAATAGCCTTTGATTCGGCATGTTTTGCTGTCCAGCCCGACTTCATTGCGCAGGTATTTGCGCACGTTGGCGGCCGCTTGGGCTTCCAGAGCGCCCCATGCCGCATTGATTTCAGGCAGGGTTTTGAGCCGGCCGATGAGTTCTTCTGCGATGTTGGCAGAGCCGCTGATACGGTGCAATACGCTGCCGGAAGGCAATAAGCTGTCGGGCAGGTAGGCTTGGTCTGCCGCATCGGTTGTGATGCTGAAAACAATCGGCGGGCATGGGTTTTGCCAGTTTTCCAACAAGGCGGCTACGGTGGGAAGGGCGGTTTCGTCTCCGATGAGTATGGCTTGCCCGCTATGCAGATGGCCGGTGCTTTCATGGAAATCGGTGTTACTGCGGATGATGTCGCCCGGTTTCAGATTCTCCGCCCACAGGCTGCCTTCGGTTTGGCCGTGTAGGAATACGTCAACTACTGCCGTGTCATTAAAGGTTAGGTCTGGTCGGCTTTTACTGCTGCTGCGCAGGGTGTAATAGCGCATGCCTTCAAACAATTTATCCAATAATTGCCAGCGCTGCTCAGCCGAAACATTGCGCGCTTGTTGGATTAGCGCTTGTTGTTGTGCTTTTTCTGTTTCAGAGAGATGCACTTGCTTCGGATTGTCAGGCAGTTTGGCATGGGTTTTGAGGTTGAAATACCAGGCGTAACCGGGCTCGTTTTCGGGTATCGGCAATGCACTTTGCAAGATCAGCCGCTGCATGTGTAAGCTGGCTTTTTTGGTTGCCAATACGGTGAAATATTGGATTTTCCCGCTGCCTATCGGCTTGCCTTGCCGAGCTGCTGCATCGAAAATCAGATAGCGCATCTGCTCGCCGATATTGTCGCTTTCCAATAAAAAAGGGATGAAGCATTCTTGGGTTTTCTGTTCGGCATTTAGGCTTTCCAGCAGGCAACCTTCTTTGAAAATATCCAAAAGACGGGCGGATTTCGGCTGTTCGCTGCTGTATGCAAGCGCCAGATTCAGCACGGCCTCGGGGTGGTTTTCGTTGATATGCTCGATAATATCGGTTTTTTGCTCGATATCGTTTATCGGGGTGCGTTGTGCTTTCATACTGATTCTTTGTGATGTGTCGTCGGATTTGTTGGTTTATATGCTTAATGCCGTGTGCTCATGAATCTTTTTACATATAGGAATTAAGCTTTGCAAAATCGAAATATAACTGTTTTGTCGGCTGGTTAGGAAAATTTATGATTATTATTTCTATTTTTAAATGATGCCTGTCTGAAAATACGGATGGTGTTTTTTCAGACAGGCATTCAAACAATTCGCCCTGAATCGATTGTTTTCCGTTACCATTACGAGCAAATCAAAATAAGGAAAACCCATGGACAACAAACAAAAATTACAAATTGGCCTGCAACAAATGGGGCTGACGCTGACGACCGCGCAGCAATTGCTGCTGCTTGAATATGTGGCATTGCTGAAAAAATGGAACGGCACCTACAATCTGACCGCCTTGCGCGACGAAGCGTCTATGATCAGCCACCATATTTTAGACAGTCTAACCTTGCTGCCTTTTATTAAGGATGCCAGCAGCATGATGGATGTCGGTTCCGGTGGCGGCATGCCGGGGATTCCCGCGGCCATCTGCCGCCCCGACTTACAGATTACTTTATTGGATGCCAACACTAAAAAAACCACTTTTCTGCAGCAAGCGGCAATCGAATTAGGGTTAAATAACATTACCGTAGCCAGCGGTCGGGTAGAAGCATTACACGATAAGAAAGCCGATGTTGTAACCAGCCGCGCCTTTGCCGAACTAGCCGATTTCATTTTTCTGACCAAACACTTGTTAAATGAAAACGGCTATTGGGCAGCGATGAAAGGCGTTTATCCGTATGAAGAATTAGAACACGTTCCGGCCGGCGTTAAAATCATTCAAGTGCAGAAACTGGAAGTACCTATGCTCGATGCTGAGCGCCATATGGTTTTGATGAAGCCGGAAGCCTAGACCGAGCATACCTTTTTCCAGCGAATATAAGGTACAATTTCACCCATTCCAACTTATCAGCCACTATTATGAGCATAAACGTCATTGCTATCGCCAACCAAAAAGGCGGTGTGGGCAAAACCACCACCGCAGTCAATCTGGCTGCCTCGCTGGCTGCTGCTGGCCGTCGCGTGCTGGTGGTCGACTTGGATCCGCAAGGCAACGCCACGACCGGCAGCGGAATTGAGAAAAACAGCATCAGTAGCGGCGTGTACGCCGTTTTACTGGGTGATGCGAGCGTAAAAGAAGCCGTAATCCGAAGCGAAAGCGGCCGTTACGACGTATTGGCGGCCAATCGTGCGCTGGCCGGTGCCGAAGTAGAGTTGGTGCAGGAAATCGCCCGAGAAATGAGATTGAAAAATGCGCTTGAAAACGTAGCAGACGATTATGATTTCGTGCTCATCGATTGCCCGCCGACGCTGACCTTGCTGACTTTGAACGGATTGGTTGCCGCCAATGGCGTAATCGTTCCGATGGTATGTGAGTATTATGCTTTGGAAGGTATTTCAGATCTTGTGGCCACGGTAAGAAAAATCCGCCAGGCCATTAATCCGCAGCTCGATATCCTCGGTATCGTGCGCACGCTGTATGACAGCCGCAGCCGTTTGTCGCAGGATGTGTCGGAACAGTTGCAAGCGCATTTCGGGCAGCAGCTTTTTGTGACCACCATTCCCCGAAACGTCCGTTTGGCCGAAGCGCCGAGCCATGGCATGCCGATTTTGGCATATGACGCTAAAGCCAAAGGCACACAGGCATATGAAGCCTTGGCTCAGGAAGTATTGGCGCGCACCGCGTAAGGCTCTTTATCTGTTTGTTCCCTCGTTTTACAGTTTAAATTCGCATTACTGGAATGCCTGTCTGAATAGTTTTAGACAGGCATTTTTGTCATCATGAAATGATTCCAAGCAGTTGCATCCAATCGTTTTTTCAATATTTGCTACTTTAATGTAGCCGTAATTTTTATAGGAACAAAGCGCTGAATTCTGTTTTCAGAAGTGCAAAATCTAGATCATTGTGCTTTGCAGCCGGATTATATTGTTGCTCCGCATATTTAAAAAACAAAGAGAAAGCCTGTCTGAAAATTTCAGACAGGCTTTCTCTTTGTAAAGCGTTTTGATTTTTCGGATTATTTTTTAAATGAACGGTTGTTATTTGATATTAGATTGGAATAATAAAGTATGAAAATAAATATTTGGCATAGTTTTTGCTTGTGTATTGGTGAATCAATCTATTTAAAAGGGATTGCTCTAAATTTTTAATGACCTGTGTTTTATACTTTGGTTGGTTTTTAAGATAATCGGCTTTTGATTTTTCTGCTGGTTACAAGAAAAGTGTAAAAAACAATGCTGATTTGTGCAGGTGTTAAAACAGTATTTTTTGTTACCCAGTGACACAAATTGTCAGTTTGTAACAAAAAGGGCTATTTTCTAAAAAATATTATAGAAAATCATTATTTCTATTAAGAATTAACAATATTAAAATTATTTTCGTAAAGAGAGTTAATAATTATGAACAAAAGCTATCGCACAATATGGAATGACGCCTTGGAAGCATGGGTTGCCGTTTCTGAAATCGAATCTGCCAAAGGCAAGCCTTCAAGCAGCCGGAAAACGGCAGCGCATTCCAGCACGAAAATCTTTTCTTGGAATGCCGTGGCCTTATCATTGATGATGGCATTGGGGATGACGGTGTCTGTTTCTGCGAACGCAGCAAATGGAAATTTGGTTTGTACATGGGAGGGTACGGCAACCGCTAATACTACTACGGGCCAACCTAGGACTGGTGCGCACAATATGGTGTGCGGATACGGTGCTGTTGCAAGTACTGACCAAAGTGTTGCTATTGGGCCTAATTCTAATGCTAGCGGTAAGCAATCCATTGCGATAGGCGGAGATACTAAGGCTACAGGTGATAACTCTATTGCTATTGGTGGTGACGATTTAAGAGCGGTAGCAGGAGCAACGAATACTACAGAAGCCGCTCGTAAATATAATGAATTAACAGGTGATAATTTATACAAAGGTTATAGTGGGACTGCAACGAAAAGCGGTGCTGTTGCAGTAGGTATTTCTTCAACATCAGATGATTTGGCCACGGCATTTGGTACGCGGGCGGTTGCATCCGGTGTGGCTTCTGTTGCTCTGGGGGTGGGCGCAACGGCAAGTAAGGAAAATGCTGTAGCCATCGGTGCCGGTTCGACTACTGCTGTAGATGCTACGGCTCCTCAAAGTGTCACCATTAATGGCGTTACCTTTAATTTTAGTGGTGGCAGCACGCTGGTTGCTGGCGACCAAGTTTCATTTGGTGCGGCAGGGTTTGAACGCCAGCTCAAAAACGTGGCGCCGGGCGTGGTTTCTGAGAGCAGTACGGATGCTATTAACGGTAGCCAGCTTTATTCCGTAGCTAAAGAATTGGTTCGCGTAGGGCACAGTGTTACTACGCTGGAAGATACCAAAGTCCATTTTTATAGTGTGAATAATAAGACTACAACGGAGGGGAACTATAACAATGACGGTGCCACAGGGGCCAATGCGTTGGCAGCTGGGGTAAATGTAACGGCGGCAGGTACCAATGCTGTGGCTGTTGGGAATAGTGCACAAGCCGCCGCAGCCAGTACGATTGCTATTGGTGATAAAGCTGTTATCGGCACAACAGTAGGTGATTCTACCGGTGCGATTACGGTTGGTTTAAGCTCGTCTGCAGACGGAAAAGCGGCTGTGGCTATCGGTAATGAAGCTGTTGCCAATAAGAATCATACGCTGGCTTTGGGTGTGAAGGCGCAAAGTACGGCTGATGGTGCTGTGGCCGTTGGTCAAAACTCAGGGGCATCGGGCACCAATGCTATTGCTATCGGTTCTTTGAGTAAAGCCAGTGCTAGTGCAGCTTCAGCATTCGGGGCGGGAGCAAATGCGGCAGGTGCCGTATCTACGGCGATAGGTAATGACACGCTGGCAGGTGCAAATGCTACAGCTGTAGGGCATGCAGCTAAAGCAACCGGAACTTCTTCGGCGGCATTTGGTGAAGGCGCTAATGCATCTGGTGGTGTGTCAACGGCACTGGGTACGTCTGCTCGCGCATCTGGAGACGGTGCTCTTGCTGCCGGTAATGGTGCAAATGCATCTGGTTGGCGTGCTACCGCTTTGGGTATTGAGAGTTCAGCTAATGGTTCGCAGGCTCTTGCTGTAGGTGATAAAAGCCAAGCTGGAGGTTCTAGGTCAGTTTCTGTTGGTAATCAATCCAAAGCAAGTGGTGAATATGCAATAGCCACAGGTTATGATGCTAATGCAAAAAGTGAAGAAACTATTGCTATTGGTCATAGCTCCGTTGCAGAAGAGAGGGCAGGGGTCGCGATTGGTAATGCTTCCAAATCCCTTAGAAGAGAGGCAGTTGCTGTCGGTTATGAAGCGCAAGCATATCAAGTTCAGAGTGTAGCAATTGGTAGTAATGCTCAAGCAAAAGGTGATCAATCCACTGCTTTGGGAAATAATGTTGTTAGTTTGGGTGATTCATCTATTGCTATTGGTGGTGATGACTTGAATACAGTTGCAAATGATAATCAATCTACAACAGCGATTGCTTATCATAGGCTTACTGGTGAGCAACTGGTTGATTACACTAGTCATGAAACTCAATATATCTCGACTGTTTCGGGCCATGCATCTGTAGCTATTGGTGTAGCTGCGCAGGCAAGTGGTACATTGTCGACAGGGCTGGGAACTAAAGCTAAAGCAACAGCGGATATTTCAACTGCACTAGGTGTAGGTGCAACTGCAACTAAAGAGAATGCCGTAGCATTGGGCGCAGGTAGTAAAACGGAAAAAGGAGCAACTACAGAAACTTCTGCCACCATAAATGGAATCACGTATGGTAACTTTGCAGGAGCTGGAGATGTATCGGATGGAGACTTGATATCTGTTGGACATACTGGTTTCGAGCGTCAAATCAAGCATGTAGCTCCGGGGGCGGTTACTGCAGAATCCACAGATGCCATTAACGGTAGTCAACTGTATTCCGTTACCAATCAGCTTCAAAATAAACTAACTCATTATTATAGCGTTAATGATAATGGCGTTCAGGGTGGTAACTACAATAACGATGGTGCGACTGGTCTCAATGCAATGGCTGCCGGTATTGGCGCTACTGCTTCGGGGGAAAGGGCAACTGCATTTGGTAGTGATGCTGCCGCTTCGGGTGAGAATTCCACTGTCGTAGGTTATAAAGCTGCGGCCAGTGGCAGACACTCTGTAGCGTTTGGTTATGCTTCCGGTGCCGCAGGCGATTATTCTTTAGTTTTGGGTGATGAAGCTTCTGCTAGTAAAACTAATACAATTGCTGTCGGCAGTCACGCCAATGCATCCAGTGAATACGCACAAGCCATTGGTATTAATGCTGTCGCCTCTGGCGTAAGTTCGGTTGCTTTAGGCAATACTGCCAAAGCAGCTGCCAGTGAAGCTGTTGCATTGGGTCATTTGTCTAATGCTTCTGCCGCCAATACAACGGCTATCGGCTACGGTGCAGCAACAGCAGGCGAACAGTCGACTGCTTTGGGCGCAAACAGCAGAGCTGTTAATTTCAAAGACGTTGCTTTAGGTGCTGAATCAGTTAGTGAAGCCGCAGTAGGTACGTCTTCTGCTACGGTTAATGGCATCAATTATGGCGGCTTTGCTGGTAATAGCCCTACGGCCAATGTCAGCGTAGGTAGCAGTACAGTTAAACGCACTGTAACCAATGTAGCGGCGGGTCGTATTGAGGCAGGCAGCACTGATGCCATCAACGGCAGCCAGCTTTATCAGACTCAGAATGTCATCGGCAATGTAGCTGGTTCGACTAAAAATATTTTGGGTGGTAATGCTGCATTAGATAGCTCGGGTAATCTTTCGATGAGCAATATCGGCGGAACCAATCAAGATACTGTTGATGAGGCTATTAAACATGTCAACAAAGGCTGGAAAGCGGCTGTAACCAATACTTCGAATGGTGAGGCTAGCCCATTGGCAGAAAGTGATCAAATTCAGCCGGATGAAACGCTGACCTTCGAAGCTGATAAAAACATCAAGTTAACTCAAGCCACCGGCAAAATTACTGTTGCAACCAAAGACGACGTCAGCTTTAACAGCGTCAATTCAACTACGGTCACGGCAGGCAACGGTGATAACCAAGTAATCTTGGGAAATGAAGGCGTGAAAGTAGGCGGTAACACCTACATCAACAATGGTGGTTTGAATGCCAATGATAAAAAAATTACCAATGTAGCCGATGGTGTTGTTTCTGAAACCAGCACGGATGCGGTCAATGGCAAACAACTGTTTGAAGTGCAAAACGGCGGTTGGAATTTGAAAGGTAACGGTTCGCAAAAAGACGTGGTCAAACAAAATGATGCAGTTGATTTTGTGAATGGAACGGGCACCACGGCTGCGGTTGAAACGGCTGCAGATGGTGTAAGTTCTACTGTTAAATTCTCTGTAAACAAATCGACATTGAGCGTGGGTTCAGATGGCACTGTTGAGGCTGGCACGAGTGGTGACAATTTTGCTACCGCAGAAGATGTTGCTACTGCGATTAATAGTGCGGCTAAATCTACTGTTGTTGAAGCGGGGAATAACACTTCGGTAAACAGCTCGGTTAATGGCAAAACCACTACTTACACTGTGAACGCCGAAAAAACCACGGTTAGCGGCACAGGAGACGTGAAGGTTACCGCAGGAGCCAAAGATGCCAAAGATGTAACCAATTATGCAGTGGATCTAACTGATGAGGCGAAAGCCAAAATCGAAAAAGGTTCGCAAGCCAAAGATAAAGTGGATACTGAAGGCCTTACCTTTACTGCTGACAATAATACGACAACCGGCATTAAAAAGCTGGGTGAAAGCCTGTCTGTAACAGGGGATTCTAATATTACGACTGCCGCAACGGCAGACGGCATCCAAGTGAAATTGAATCCGGAATTGAATGTGACCAGCGTGACCGCAGGCGACAGCAAGCTGGTTTCAGACGGGCTTACTATTAGTAATGGCGCGGCTAATAATCCTGTGAGCTTAACGAAAGCCGGTTTGGATAATGGCGGCAATAAAATTGCTAATGTAGCTGATGGGGAAAATCCGAAAGATGCGGTCAATAAATCGCAGCTAGATGCAGTTAAAACATTGGCAGAAACCGGTTGGAAAGTTCAGGCGAACGATACCGAAGCTGAGAAAGTCGGTTTGGGTGATACCGTTAAATTTACTGATGGCACCAATATCAAGATTACCCAAAACGGTAAAAATCTAACCGTCGCTACAACTGATACATTGAAAGCAGACAGCTTTACCGTCAACGGAAACGGCCCGGTATTGAGCGGTAGTGGCTTGAATAATGCTGGTAATAAGATTACCGGTGTGGCCGACGGAACTGTTGAAGCAAACAGTAAAGATGCCATTAATGGCGGTCAGCTGAATGCTCAAGGCGAAGGTGTGAAAAACATTATCGGTGGCGATACTGTCTACAACCCTACTGATGGCTCGTTTACAAACAACAACATCGGCGGAACCGGTAAATCAACGATTGATGAAGCCATTAAAGCAGCGAATGTTACTGCCAATGCGGGCTGGAACCTGACTGCACAGGGTGAGAACAAGAGTAATGTAGCACCGAACGACACGGTTGATTTGAACAATACTGATAAAAATATTGTTATCAGCAAAACAACTGATTCTGACAACGTTACCTTCAATCTGGCCAAAGACTTGAATGTGGATAGCATTACTGCCGGCGACAGCAAGTTGAATACAGAAGGTTTGACTATTAGTAACGGTGCAGCAGGCAATCCAGTTAAGTTGACTAAATCCGGCTTGGATAACGGCGGCAATAAAATTACCAATGTTGCTGCTGGCACGGTCGCAGCAGATAGCACTGATGCGGTTAACGGCTCGCAACTCTTCAATACGGCCGACAGCATCAAAACCGTATTGGGCGGAAATGCGACCGTAACACCTGAAGGCAAGGTAACTACGTCGAATATCGGTGGTACTGGTGCTAATACGGTAGAAGAGGCTGTGGCTCATCTGAATAAAGGCTGGAAAGCTGCGATTACTGCTACTGCCGATGGTGAACAAGTAACTCCGATTAGCGGAGGTGATCAGATTCAGCCGGATGAAACGTTGACTTACGAAGCAGGCAAAAACATCAAGTTGACTCAAGAAACCGGTAAGATTGCTATCGCGACTAAAGATGATGTGAACTTTAACAGCGTCACTTCCGCTACAGTTACCGCAGGCAGCGGCGACAACCAAGTGGTATTGGATAGCGAAGGTGTGAAAGTGGGTGGCAACACTTACATCAGCGGTAGCGGCTTGAATGCCAATGACAAGGTAATCAGCAATGTTGCGGCCGGTAAGACAGATAAAGATGCGGTCAACGTATCTCAGCTGACGCCATTAGCGAAAGCGTTGGGAACGCAAGTTGATCCTGCGACCGGTACCATCAGTGCGCCGACCTTTGTGGTAACCAAAGCCGACGGCAGCAAATATGACGGTGCAAATACCATCCAAGGTGCGCTGGACAATATCGGTACGGAAATTCAGAAACCGATTACTTTTGGCGGCGATAGCGGCAATGAGTTTACCCGCAAATTAGGTACTAAAGTTAATGTCAAAGGTGGTGCGGATGAAACCAAACTGTCTGACAATAATATCGGCGTGGTTTCCGACGGTACTGATACGCTGAATGTAAAACTGTCGAAAGAATTGACCGACCTGACCAGTGCGCAATTTAAAGATGCTGCCGGCCATACCACAACGGTAAACGGTGCAGGCATTACCATCGAAAACGGCGCGGCCGGCCAACCGGTTAGCTTGACCACAAATGGCTTAGATAATGGCGGTAATAAGGTTACTAATGTGGCGGACGGCGCTGCGGATACTGATGCGGTTAACAAACGTCAATTGGATGCTGCTACTGCTTCGGCCCGTAACAAAGTGGCTGCAGGTAAAAACATCGAAGTTGCCGAGCAGAAAAACAACGATGGTAGCACCACTTATACCGTTGCGACGAAAGATGAGGTTCAGTTTACGAAAGCAACCTTGGGTGATACGGTAATCGACGGTACTACCGGCGATATCACCGGCCTGAAAAACAAAACCTTGGGCGGCAATGATTTTGCTGCCGCAGGTAGGGCTGCTACTGAAGAACAACTGGATGCAGCGCAAAGCAATCTGGCCAATATTTTGGGTGGCAATGCGACCAATACCGGTGGCAATGTTAGCGTGAGCGATATTGGTGGAACTGGTAAATCGACGATTGATGAAGCCATCAGAGCTGCCAATACGACTGCCAATGCAGGTTGGAATCTGACTGCACAAGGTCAAAACAGCAGCAATGTGGCGCCGAACGATACGGTTGATTTGAACAATACTGATAAAAATATTGTTATCAGCAAAACAGCCGATTCTGACAACGTTACCTTCAATCTGGCCAAAGATCTGAAAGTGGATAGCATTACCGCAGGTAGCGGCGATAACCAAGTGGTATTGGGTAACGACGGCGTAACAGTGGGAGGCAACACTTACATCAGCGGTAACGGTTTGAATGCCAATGACAAGGTGATTAGCAACGTTGCGGCCGGTAAAGACGGTAAAGATGCGGTGAACGTCTCTCAACTGACGCCGTTGGCGAAAGCATTGGGAACACAAGTTGATCCGACTACCGGTACCATCAGTGCGCCGACCTTTGTGGTAACCAAAGCCGACGGCAGCAAGTATGACGGTTCGGATACCATTCAAGGTGCGCTGGACAATATCGGTACGGAAATCCAGAAACCGATTACTTTTGCCGGAAACAGCGGTAATACAGCCAAAAAATTGGGCGAAACTTTAACCATTCAAGGAAGCCTGGCTGGAAGCGCAACAGCTTCTGATCGCAACATCCGCACCAAGGTAGACAATGGTGTGATGACGATTGAGCTGGCAGAAAGCCCGAAATTCGGTGATGTAACCATTAACGACAACGGCAAAATTACCGGCGTGGCTGATGGTGAAGCGCCGACCGATGCGGTGAATAAACGCCAATTGGATGCCGCTGCAGCTGCTGCGCGTAATAAAGTAGCAGCGGGTAACAACATCGAAGTGACCGAAAATCAAAATGCCGACGGCAGCACCACTTATACGGTGGCTACGGCTAAAAACGTTGGCTTTGACAGTGTTAAGGCCGGTCAGGGCGCCAATCAGGTTACATTGGATGATGCTGGCGTGAGCATAGGCGGCAATACTTACATTTCCGACGCGGGCTTGAATGCCAACAATAAGAAAGTAAGCAATGTGGCCGACGGCAATATCGCTTCAGGTAGCAAAGATGCTGTTAACGGCGGGCAATTGCATAATACTGCGACTTCTATTGCCAATGTGTTCGGCGGTAATGCGCAAGTTAATCCTGACGGCAGTATTAATATGAGCAATGTGGGCGGAACAGGCGCCAACAATGTAAACGATGCGATACAGGCGGTTAATCAGGCTGCCGTTCAAGCTAAAACCACGGTTACTGCCGGCGATAACATTGTGGTTACCCAAAACAAAAACGCCGACGGCAGCAATAACTACACCGTCGCCACGGCTAAAGATTTGAAAGTGGACAGCGTGGTTGCGGGCGATACAACGTTGAACGGCAAAGGTTTGACGATTGCCAACGGCCCGAGCATCACCTCTGATGGCGTGGATGCGGGTGGTAAAAAACTGACCAACGTGGCCGCCGGAGAAGTTTCTGCCAACAGCAAAGATGCGATTAACGGTAGTCAGCTGCATCAGGTTTACCAATTGCTAGGCGGTAACGGAAGCAACATCAACACCATCGATGCGCCGAGCAATACGGATGCCAGCGGCAATACGACACCGGCCGGAACGGTGGTAACGGTTGTTACCAATCCTGACGGTTCGAAAACAACGACTACGGAAACCGATCAGAAGATTGCGGTTGCTACCGATAAAGGCGGTAACCAATACACCTTAACCACTTATAACGTGGAAGGCCAGAACACTTACGTTACCAACGATGTGATTCAAGCTATCGGTAAGATGAACGAGCAAGGTATTAAGTTCTTCCATACCAACGACGGTAACGTCAAACCAGTTGTACAAGGCCATAATACGCAGGATTCGAGCGCGTCGGGTGCTTACGCTACGGCTATCGGTTATCAGTCTTCGGCCAGTGGCAATGGCGCGGTGGCCATGGGTAATACTTATACCACCACCGATGCCAGCGGCAACACGGTAGCGCAGCGCACGCAAGCGAGCGGCCAGAATTCGATTGCCATCGGTAGCGGTGCTCAAGCCTTGGAAACCAATACCATTGCCATCGGTACCGGTAATGTGGTCAGCGGTAAGAATTCCGGTGCCATCGGCGACCCGAATACCATCAGTGGCAGCGACAGCTATGCGTTGGGTAACGACAATACTGTCAGCACCAACAATACCTTCGTGGTCGGCAACAACGTAACGCAGACTTTGGCTAATTCTGTGATTCTGGGTAACCAGTCTGCTGCTATCGCCGTGCATACGACGGCCGGCGGTGGCAATTACACCTATGCGGGTGCCAATGATGCCAATGTATCAGGCGTAAACGATGTGGTCGGTGTCGTGAGCGTTGGTGCGGAAGGCAAAACCCGTCAGGTGCAGAATGTGGCGGCAGGTGTTGTTGCACCGACCAGTACCGATGCCATCAACGGCAGCCAGCTGTATTACACCAACGAAGCCATCAACAAAATCGGCAACTACACGGCCAATCTGGGCAACCAGCTGAACCAGAAAATTGATGATGTCGGCCAACGAGCCAACGCAGGTACGGCTTCGGCCATGGCGATGGCCGGTCTGCCGCAGGCTTACCTGCCCGGTAAGAGCATGATGGCCGTTTCCGGCAGCACCTACCGAGGCGAGAGCGGTTATGCCATTGGTTATTCCAGCATTTCCGATAACGGAAACTGGATTATCAAAGGTACAGCCGGCGGTAACTCCCGCGGTCATTTCGGTGCAACGGCCGGTGTAGGCTATCAGTGGTAATTAATCGACCGTAAACCCTTTTCAGACAGGCATTCTCCATGCCTGTCTGAAAACAGAAAAGGATAAGTAATGAAACTTGAAAATATCATCAAATCGGGAAGCGGCCTGATTCTGGCAGCATTATTGTCGGCCTGCGCCACCAAAAGCGACGTCAAATCAGACGGCACCACCGATAATCCCGTGTTTCCCGAAGTCAAACATGTTTCTCCGTCGTTTGCGCACAACCGCGGCACATTCCCGACGGCCGATGAATTGGCGCAAATCAAAGCCGGCATGACCAAAGATCAGTTTTACAAATTGCTCGGGCGCCCGCATTTCAATGAAGGCATGTTTCAGGTGCGCGAATGGGATTACGTTTTTCATTTCCACACCCCGGGCCAAGGTACGGACAACGTAACCACTTGCCAATTCAAAATCGTTTACGACCGCGACAAGTTCGCCCGCAGTTTCTACTGGAAAGCCGTTGATCCGGCAGACGCAGTTTGCCCACCGGTAAAACCGTCGGAAGATGCGCACCGCTACACCATTGCGGCCGATGCCTTGTTTGCATTCGACAAAAGCGGTTCCGGCGACATTAACGAGGCAGGCAGGGCGGAGCTTGATGCGTTTGCCGACAAAGTCAAAGCATTCGACCGCTTGAGCGCCATCCGCATTACCGGCCACACCGACCGCCTCGGCGATGAAGCATACAACCGAAAATTATCGCAGCAACGCGCCGAAACCGTGCGCCGTTATTTGGTTGGTAAAGGCGTTCCGGCCGGTGTTGTCAGCGCCGTTGGAGCAGGAGAGAGCCAGCCGGTTAAAGAGTGCAGCAGCTTGCCACGCCAAGAGCTTATCGAATGCCTCAAACCCAACCGCCGCGTAGAAATCGAAGTGGAAGGCTCGGGTAAATTATAAAGAGCGATTGCGTAAAAAAGCCTGTCTGAAACATTTTCAGACAGGCTTTTTTATATTTTTCGGTTAAGAAACAGGCAGGAAAAAACAGAGCAGAGATGGCTTATTTATTCCCCAATAGCTTAAATTTAGGTAGAAATTTAACAAAAAATTGATGCGATTGTTATATGATAGACACTACCCATTTAAAAGAAACTCTGTATGAGATATCTAGTCATCACATGTAAACTGCGCTTGATTGCCTTGTGCTTACTGCCTTTAACGCTGGCGGCCTGTCCACAGGCGCAGAGGAATGTGGGTTCGGCGTCGCAACAACAAGCGGAAAACCAACCGACAGCCGATGAAGGGGTGGATGGAATAGGTAGTTTGGGCGGAATCCCCATCCGCTTTTCAGGATATATTACACATGGTCCGATGTCGTATGAAGATACGCCGACAATATTCTCGCCGGATTGGGAAAACTATAAAAGCCCGTCGCGTACGTTGAAGTCGCCGATTGATAGTTTTGGGATAGATGTGAATCTGGATACGGGGAAGGTATTCGATAACCGCACGGATTCGTTTTCCGATCGTTCGGAGGAACGGAAAATAAAGAATTCGCCGTGGGCTTCCGTCAATTTTTATACTACGGCTGTGTTAGATTTTTTAAATAGCTATTTAGACGATGATGTGAGGGCTAAACCCAAACTTCCGGAATATACTTTTAAGAAGACGGGAGAAGTGCAGTATGGCTTGGAAGTGTATGAGCAGCTTGAGCCGGACTCTAATACCGGTTCGACAGATACGCTGTTTATTGCCCGAGATAAGAAAGGTAACGTTAGTAGCTATATCAAGTGTTCCAATAATGATGTGCCGAATCCGCCTTGTGAGCATAAATTTCTCTGGAAGATGAGCCCGTATGTTTATACTAATGCAGGATACAGTCGTTATCGTCTGAAAGACTGGCAGAAGATAGAGGCGCGGGTGCAAGAAATATTGGCGGAGTTTGCCGATAATGCCAAACACCCCGAACGTAAACTTTAATGCTGCCTTTAAGAAGAAAGGAAATGCTATGCCTTATAGATTGATGAACAACAAGCTGCGCTTGATTGCCTTGTGCTTGCTGCCTTTAACGCTGGCGGCCTGCCCGCAGGCGCAGAGGAATGCGGCGGGTTCGGCGTCGCAACAACAAGCGGAAAATTGGCCGACAGCCGATGATGGGGTGGGTAGTTTGGGCGGTATCCCCATCCGCTTCTCAGGATATATTACCCCGGGCCCGATGTCGTATGAAGATACGCCGACAATATTTTCTCTGGATTGGGAAAACTATAAAAGTCCGCCGCGTACGCTGAAGTCGCCGATTCGGGATTTTGGGATAGATGTGAATCTGGATACGGGGAAGGTATTTGATAACCGCACGGATTCGTTTTCCGATCGTTCGGAGGAGCGGAAAATGAAGAATTCGCCGTGGGCTTCCGTCAGTTTTTATGCGCATAACTTTTCATTGCTCCCAGATTATTTTAGTGAAAAGCTCATTGATGATTTGGAGGGAAGATGGGCAAAGCCGATGTTTCGTGATACAAAGCAAAAACAATATGGCTTAGAAGTATACACCCAGCTTAAACCAGAGCCCAATACAGGTTCTACGGATACGCTGTTTATTGCCCGAGATAAGAAAGGTAATGTCAGCAGCTATATCAAGTGTTCCAATAATGATGTGCCGAATCCTCCTTGTATGCATAAATTTCTCTGGAAGATGAGCCCTTATGTCTATACCAATGTATTGTATAGCCGTTATCGTTTGAAAGACTGGCGGAAGATAGAGGCGCGGGTACAGGCGATATTGGCGGAGTTTGCCGACAATGCCAAACATCCTGAACGTAAACTTTAAAATTAAATGAGAGGATAATAAGATGCCTGAAATCATTAAACAAAATGACCTTGCCCGTTATCGCGAGGATATCCGGCAACATGGCGTGGAAGGCGTTATCCGTGTTTACAGCGAGCTGCTGGATAAGGGTTATAACTATGCCGGCTGGGCTAAAGGCGTGGCCAAAAGGTAATACGCCTACCGGCGAGGCGGCGATTCTGTTTATGCAGGATTCTTCAGGCAGGCATTTCAGCGAAAGCGAGCTGAACTCGATTCGCGTTGATATGGCGGGAGGCTATCTGGATGCCTTGGAAGCCAATATGGAGAAGACAGGGCAGACCAACACCGATGTTACATTTTTTCAAGCGCGTACGTTTCACGAGCAAGTTTTTGTAAAACACGGATTACGTATTGAAAACTGGACACTGGAAGAGCCGATGAAGCTGGCCGGCAAATACGGCTATGGCAAGCAATCACAGGATCAGGCTTGGCAAAGACTGATGGAAACGAAAGGTGAGGGTGCGGCTGCGATTGTGGAAAGTTTAGCGCTTTATGGAATGGTTTCGGATTTTACAGATGGTGTAATCAGCGTTGATAAAAATGGTCGTTATAATGGCCCCTTTTTAGGCCCGCAGACTTCTTACCAAATACCCATTTACGGCGAGCGTGGCGATATACGTTCTGTTGACGAACAGGATCGTAAAGATGCACAACTCTGGATTAAGCATGCCACGCAGATAAGAGCCGTTCTTCATGCTGAAGCGCAACGGATATCGGGAGAAGACATCGCGCTGGCGCAAGCGGCGCCTGCGCAGCAGATTTCGTTGGAAAGCCTGCCTGAAAATGCGCAAAGAATTTATCATTCGGGCAAGGCGCATCTGGAAGCCTTCTATCAGAAAAACAATCAATCTTATAGCGAAGAGAGTTTGAACAATGCGGCAATGGCGCTGACTGCTTTGGGCTATGAAAAGGGTATGAGTGATATTCCTTTGTTTAATTTTAAGAACAGGCAGTTTTTGATTGGCGAGCGTAATCCGGGTTTGATAACGGCCTCGATGGAGGTAGATAGAGCGATAACTATGCCGGTGGAGGAGAGTGTCAACCGCATTCAGCAAACGGAGCAGGAAGAGCAGAATCGGCAAATGGTGCAAAGCCAATCGCGCGGGATGAGCTTGTCGTAACATGTTAAAAGAATCGAAAAGCCTGTCTGAAATGTTTCAGACAGGCTTTTTCGATTATTCGAAACATTTTAAAGGCCTGATTGTACCTTCGCATTAAAGAACGGTGTATCTGATTGTGAATAAAATCAATTCGCCACTTGTGCCGCAATATCCGCCACATCATCTGCGCTGTGAGGCAGCGCTAAAGCACGCGCGTTTTCCGCCCAGGTCAGACATCGTGCACGCGTTAAACCGCTCAAGATATCGGCCAGTTTTTCTGCGGTCAGCTCGTTTTGCGGCAGCAGCAAACCGGCGTCGGCCTTCACCATAAAGCGGGCATTGGCGGTTTGATGATCATCTACCGCATAAGGGTAGGGCACCAGTAATGCGCCGACTCCGGCTGCGGTCAATTCGGCAATCGTTAGCGCGCCAGCGCGGCAAATCACAACATCGGCATGGCTGTAAACTTTAACCATATCGTCGATGAATTCGCGGCATTCCGCTTCCGCGCCGTGTTTGGCATATGCCGCTTGCAAGGCGGCCAGCTTGTTGCGCCCTGATTGGTGGTAAACAATCGGTCGTTGTTCCGGCGGCAACATGCCTATGGCGGCGGGTACGGTATCGTTTAACACCTGAGCACCCAAGCTGCCGCCCACCACCAACACTTTTAAGCGGCAGTTGCGCTTGGCAAAGCGCGTTTGCGGATCGGGCAGCGCCGCGATTTCTGCGCGCACCGGGTTGCCGACCAAGCCGTCGGGCGCATCAAACGATTTGGGAAATGCGTATAAAACGCGTCGCGCCCAGCGCGAAAGCACTTTGTTGGCCAGACCTGCCACGGCATTTTGCTCGTGTATCACTAACGGTATGCCGAGCAGTTTGGCGGCGAGGCCGCCGGGAAAGGTAACAAAACCGCCGAAACCAATCACACAGTTGATTTCGTGCTTTTTAATGATTTCTTTGGCCGCCGCAACCGTTTTCATCAAAGTGAATGGCAAAGCCAATTTGCGCTTGAGGCCGTTGCCGCGCACGCCTTTGATGGCTAAAGTTTCTAACGGTATATGGTGCTGCGGCACAATTTGCGTTTCCATGGCGCCTTCGCTGCCCAGCCAGACAACCCGATGCCCTTTGCGTTGCAGCGACTGCGCCACCGCCAAAGCGGGGAAGATATGACCGCCGGTGCCGCCGGCCATTACCAGAAAAGTTTTTCCGCCCATAGGTTTATCCTTCTATTTTGTAGCCGCGCATTTTGCGCCGGTTTTCGAAATCAACCCGCACCAGCAGCGCCATGCACACCAACATGACAATCACCGCAGAGCCGCCGTAAGACATTAAAGGCAGCGTCAGCCCTTTGGTCGGCAACAGGCCGATGTTGACGCCGATGTTGAAAAAGCTCTGAATGCCCAGCCAGATGCCGATGCCTTTGGCAACAAACGCGCTGAAATAAAGTTCTAAGTCCCGCGCTTGTTTGCCGATGGAAAACGCGCGCACCACCAGCCAGCCATAGCAGCAGATTAAGGCCAGCATGCCGAAAAAGCCGAATTCTTCGGCGATAACGGCTAAAATAAAATCAGTATGCGCCTCCGGCAGATAAAAGCGCTTTTCCAAACTCGCGCCCAACCCGACACCGAACCATTCGCCACGCGCAATCGCCATCAGAGCGTGGGCCAATTGGTAGCCTTTTCCCATCGGGTCTTGAAACGGATCGAGAAATGAAGTCATTCGAGCCATGCGGTAAGGCGCGGCGATAATCAGCACGCCCATGCCGATAATGCTGACCGATACAATCACGCCGAACCAGCGCAATGGCAATCCGGCCAGATAAACCAAGCCGAGAAAAATGACCGAGGCCACCACGGTTGAACCGAAATCGGGCTCCAGCATGAGTAAAAACAAGCCGAGCGCTACCGGCAGGCCGACATACCACACTTTTTTCAAATCGCGCAGAATTTCCGAGCGGCGGGTAAAGAAGCTGGCGAGATACAGCACGGTGGTGAGCTTGAATACTTCCGAGGGTTGGATATTGAAAGGCCCGACGCCAATCCAGCGCTTGGCACCGTTGACTTCACGGCCGAAAAGCACCGCCAGCAATAACAACAGGCTGAATAGCAATAGTGCAGGAGTCAGTTTTTTCCAGAAACGCATCGGAATTTGCGTTGCCGTAACCCATGCCAGCACCGAGCCGATGCCGACAAAAACCAACTGGCGTACCAGATAATGCCATTCGGTGCCGCCGTCGTGTTTGGCATAGGCAATTGATGCCGAATAAATCATCATCAGGCTGAACGTGGTCATCAAAACCACGACCCAGATAAGATTCTGATCGTAACGGTAGCCTTTTTTCAGGATTTTCCGGTCAAGGAGTTTGGATTCGGTAATCATTAAAACAGTTTCATTTATTTCACATCATCGTTTTCAGACAGGCATTTCAGGATAAAAGCCTGTCTGAAAACGTTACAAAGCCTCAAACGCTTCGATAAACACTTCCGAGCGGTGGGCATAGCCTTTAAACATATCAAAGCTGGCGCAGGCGGGGCTAAGCAAAACCGCGTCGCCGCTTTGCGCACGGCCATAGGCGGTTTGCACGGCTTCCGGTAGCGTGGCGCAGTCAATTAATTCGACGCCGCATTCTGATAAATCATGACGGATTCGCGGCGCATCCACGCCGATAAGCAACACCGCTTTGGCTTTGCCGTGCAACACGGAGCGCAGCGGCGTAAAGTCCTGCCCTTTACCCATGCCGCCCAAAATGACAAACAACGGGCTTTGCAAACCGGCAATCGCCGCTGCAGTGGCGCCGACATTGGTGCCTTTGCTGTCGTCGATAAAAACAATGCCGTTTTTCTCGCCGATTTTTTCCACCCGGTGCGGCAGACCTTTGAAGGTTTGCACATGTTGCAACAATTCTTCGCGCGGCAAACCGATTGCCTCGCATAAAGCCAGCGCCGCCAATACATTGGCCACATTATGCAGGCCTTGCAGCGGAATGGCGGCAGCGTCCAGCAAATCGTCCGAGCCGGCTTTCAGACAGGCATTTTGCGTATCCGCCCAATAGTCGGCAGGCTGTTGCAGCGAAAATGATTTTATCCAGCGGCCGCTGCGTTTCATGGCGCGACATAAAACGTCATCCGCATTGAGCACTTGCACGCCTTCGCCCCGATAGATTTTGTCTTTCACATGGGCGTAATCAAGCAAATCGTCGTAGCGGTCGAGGTGGTCTTCCGAAATATTCAGCACTACGGAAGCAGTTGGGCGCAGACTTTCGGTATTTTCAAGTTGAAAGCTGGAAAGCTCCAACACCCATACATCGGCTTTTTTGCCTTGGCGCTGCAATTCGGCTTCTAAAACAGGCGTACCGATGTTACCGGCGATAACGGTATCCAGCCCGCATTGTTGGCAAAGATAACCGACCAAGCTGGTTACGGTGGTTTTGCCGTTGCTGCCGGTGATAGCAATCACTTTATCGCCGCGTTGATTAACAATATCGGCCAAGATTTCAATATCACCCAGCACGCAGCCGCCCGCTTGCTTGAACGCTTCGATTTCAGGCTGCCGTTCGCTGATGCCGGGGCTTAACGCCAGCATGTCGAAACCGTGCGCCAGCGCATCGTTCAAACTGCCGCTGTAACATGGCAAGTCGCTGAAACGCTGCTGTAATTCGACTTCGCGTTCAGGTTTCAGACAGGCATCGTAAGCAGCGACTTGCGCATTTTGCCGCCGCAGAAAATCAATCATGGAAACGCCCGTGCCGCCTAAGCCGGCGACTAAAATTTTCTGATTTTGCCAATTCATTTTTTATTCCTTATGCCATGCTGCGTTCATAGCCGCCTGATTTCCCATTTTACCTTATCCTGCATTTTTTTTAGGCAGCAGATTCGTTCCACCGTGTGATCAGTTGGCAAAACGCTTGGCCGTAAGTAGGGTCCGTTTTTTGTCGGGCGAGAAGAAAATCGTGCAAACGGTGATAATCGTTGGTAAAAGCGCGGCGGCGCATCAGCCGATAGGCTTGCTCTTCCAAAAGACCGTGCAGCAAGGCTTCGGCGGCGGTATTACGCGCTTCAACTATAGTGGCAAGCTGTTCTTTGCCATATAGATATTTTTGTAGCAAAACCGAGGCGGCTTCACTGCCGTCGGTATGGTAATGCAGCACGTTGCCGGAGGCATCACGCGAAATATGCACGGCTTCGGCTTGCCCGTGATACTCAAAAAAGCGCCCGATATCGGCATACAAAGCAAGCGCTTGTTGCGGATCTTCTGAGGCGTGCTCCACCCATAAGCGAGCTTGATGCAAACGATTATCGGCGTTTTCTGTTTCAATAAAGCGCAGCGTAAAATTGTCAAAAGTTTGGCGGGCACTATGACGAGTACTTCTGTAGCTGGTAACGGCCACAGTGGCGGCCACCGCTGCAGAAAATACGGCTGTTAAATCTGCTAACGCTAAAGTTTCAGTAATTTGCATAGTGATTTCCCTACAGGTACAGGTTGCTTAAACGGAAACAACCATCACAGCACCTTATCAACGGATTTTCAGCGTGCTCAAACCAATTAACACCAAAACAATGGTAATAATCCAGAATCGCACCACCACCTGCGTTTCTTTCCAGCCTTTTTGTTCGTAATGGTGGTGAATCGGCGCCATCAGGAAAATGCGTTTTTTCGTGCGTTTGTACCAGCCTACCTGCAGCATGACCGATAAGGCCTCTACCACAAACAATCCGCCCATAATCACCAACACGAATTCCTGACGGATAATCACGGCAACCGTGCCCAAAGCTGCGCCCAGCGCCAGCGCGCCGACGTCGCCCATAAATACTTGGGCGGGATACGCGTTAAACCATAAAAAGCCTAAACAGGCGCCACACATGGCGGTGCAGAAAATAACCACTTCGTTTGCCCCCGGTACATGCGGCAATTGCAGATAGGGTGCAAATTGGGCATGGCCGCCGACATAGGCGAAAATCGCCAGCCCGCCCGCCACCAGTACGACGGGGAAGGCGGCCAAGCCGTCGAGACCGTCGGTAAGGTTAACGGCATTCGAAGTGCCGACGATGGTTAGGTAAGCCAATACCATAAAACCGACCACACCCAAGGGCAGGGCGATTTGTTTAAAGAACGGCACGATCAAGATGTTGTTGGCGGAATTGGTGGCCAAATAGAATAAGGCCAGCCCGGCAATAATGGCCACGGAAGACTGCCACACCATTTTAAACTTGGCCGAAACGCCGTTAGGGTCTTTGTAGACCACTTTGCGCCAGTCGTCATAAAAACCCAGCGCGCCGGTGGCCAGCATCACGGCCAGCAGAATCCAGATATACGGGTTGGCCAGATTGCCCCAAAACAGTGTCGATACGGTAATCGCGGTGAGAATCAGCGAGCCACCCATGGTCGGCGTGCCGGTTTTAATCAAGTGGGTTTGCGGCCCGTCGTGGCGTACGGCTTGGCCGACTTTCAGCTCAGTAAGTTTGCGTATGGTCCACGGCCCTAAAAGCAGAGAGAACACCAGAGCGGTCAGCGCAGCCATAACCGCACGAAACGTGGTGTATTGAAAAACATTCAGCGCTGAAATCCAGCTGCTGAAGTGGGCAAGCCATAAAAGCATTGATACTTCCTTCTTGGTTGGTGTTTGTTATTTAAAACGGTTGTTTTGTAGGAATCCCGAGGTTACTGGTTTCCCTTTGGTTGATTTTCAGACAGGCATTTCATCTTTCTCAATCAGGGAATCAACCACTTCCTCCATCGCCATAAAGCGCGAACCTTTAATCAAGACATTCGCCTTTTCCGGCAAATCATGGCTCAGCACCTGAATCAGTGGATCTTTATCGGCAAACCACAAACCGGTCGCACCGAATGTTTCCGCCGCTTCAACGCTGTTTTCGCCAACAAAATAAGCGGCTTCAATGCCTTTTTCTCGCGCATAAGCGCCCACCTCGGCGTGCATGGCGGCCGCTTCGGTTTCCCCGAGCTCGCCCATGTCGCCCATTACAAACACATGCGGCGCGGGCAGTTGGGCCAATACATCAAGGGCCACTTTCATGCTGTCGGGGTTGGCATTGTACGTGTCATCAATAATCGTGGCGTTTCGGATGCCCCGTTTGATTTGCAGGCGGCCTTTTATATTGGCAAAACCGGAAAGGCCGTCTGAAATCTGCTGCAGCCGCAATCCGGCTGCTTGCGCCAAAGCGGCGGCGGCCACCGCATTGCAAACATTATGTTTGCCCGGAGCAGGCAGTGTAACCGCCGCACGCTCGTTGCCGCAAACCAAATCAAATTCGCTTGAAAGCGGTTTGAGCACGATGTTTTCAGCATGAATATCGCCGTGATTGATGCCGAAAGTTTGCTGCTCCAGACCTTGAGCAGCGGTTTGAAAGGTGGCCGTATTGGCATCTTCAATCGGAATCAGCGCCAAACCGTTTGCATTCAAACCTTGGTAAATCTCGCTTTTGGCCTTGGCAATATCGTTGATGCCGCTAAACCCGCAACCGACATGCGCCCGCAAAGCATTGTTAACCAAAGCGACATTAGGTTGGGCAATGCGGGTTAATAAAGCCAGTTCGCCGAAATGGTTCATGCCCATTTCAATCACGGCATAACGGTGTTGAGCATTCAGCTTCAATAGCGTCAGCGGCAAACCGATATGGTTGTTAAAATTGCCGGCCGTAGCCAGTACCGCATCATGGCCGAAATTGTGCCGCAGCACCGCCGCCAACATTTCTTTGACCGTCGTTTTCCCGCTGGAACCGGTAATACCGAAAACAAACGGATTTCGATGCGAGCGCCATGCTTTCGCCAGCGTTTGCAGAGCCTGTAATGTATCGTTTACCGCCAATGCGCCTGGCAACGCCGCACAATCTTCGCGCGATACTACGGCTGCCAGCGCACCTTTTGCCAATACTTCCGCGACAAAATCATGCGCATCAAAGCGTTCTCCAACCAAGGCAAAGAATACGTCGCCCGGCCGTATATCACGGCTGTCGGTAACAATGCGCGCCACATCACGGTTTTCGAGTGGAAGCGATAAGCCGAGGGTTTGGCAGATAAAGTTTAAATCTAAAAGTTTCATGATTGATATTTGTTTTCTTTTCTAGACAACCATAGTTTTAAATCTGCCTGCCTAAAAATTTTGGTTGATTTTCACAAAATTTATGCGTAATATTCTGAGTGACATGACTACTGCCTCTGCACATTAACTGTGTACGCAGTAGTTTTTATCTTTTCCATAAATCCCATTGCTTAAGATCCCATTTCGTAAAATCCCCGTTTTGATCATATTTACTTAGTTCTGTAATTAGTCCGAATCTCTTTAAACTAACTTTACTATTGTGGTTGTCTTGAGGGAATTCAGCCAACAAACTCTCAAACCGTGAAGCCCATCCTGAATTAGGACATAGTGCTTTCATCATTTGCTGCATGATACAAAAATAGAAAAATGGTTTTGTATGATCAAGTCTTGCCCAGTATTGATCTTGGCTTATTGGTGTGGATGTACGGGATACGCTTATATTCCACAGCCGATCATGATGTGCTGCGATATTCCGAATTTCATTCAAACTATTTAACCATTTGGAAAAGGTATTTCCATTCACAGCGCCATATTTTTTCGCAATATTATCTTTATCATTGTGTTTTAAACCTTTAAAGAGCCAAGACATTAGGCCGAAATCCCATAGACAGCTTGCAGCCCAAATAGGTAGCATCCCATATGTATCTATATTGTGTTTTACTAACGGTAAATTTCTCTTTTTAGCTCGTTGTTCCAAAATATTGAATTTTTCTAGCCATTTGTTATGTTCGGTTTTACCATCTATTGGATTCACTTTCTTTGCAAAGTTACCATGAAAAAGATTAGGTTTCGTATGTGCCATTGGATCACGTTTCCCTAAGATATGCACAATATCCACTCGAACCGCAGTTTCAATCCGTTCTAATGCGTCTAAAGCTAAAAAACGTAGTTTTTTATCAAATAGATAAAGTGATAATACGATTTCAAAATCACTTCCACATATAAATTGGTCTAACAAGACCTGTTGCCCTTGGTCCCATTGTCGTAAAACGTGGAAATATCCACTTAAACGGTAGTAACCGATACGGCGTAAATATTTTTCTGCACGTTCGGCATCCTCGATTGTCATTCCTCTGCGTTGTAAAAGTTTGACCTGATCTTGAAAATCAAGCCACGGTTTTAATTGTTTGGACATCTTTTTTTCTCATAATTTTTGATGAAATTAGAATTAAAGCTTTACTGTTATTAATGAATATCAAAGATTGGTCTAAGCCATTTATCTCAGACGGAGATTAACTAATTTTGATTCTGAGTGAAAAGCTATTTATCTTTGCAATAAAACCTCCTCGGCTACTTCAAAATCCGAAAAATGATGTTTTATGCCCTGTATGTCTTGATATGTTTCATGGCCTTTGCCGGCAATCAGAATAATGTCGTCGCTGGCGGCGTGTCGTATCGCGTACTCGATGGCTGCGCGGCGGTCGGCCTCAACGTGTTCTGGTGACGGTACGGCGGGCAGAATGTCGTTAATGATATCGAGAGGGTCTTCCATGCGCGGGTTGTCGCTGGTCACGATAACTTTATCTGAGTTGCGTACGGCAGCCGCCCCCATAAGCGGGCGTTTGCCTTTATCACGGTTGCCGCCGCAGCCGAATACGCACCAGAGGTTGGCGTTTTGAGGCTTGATTTCGCGCAAGGTGGCGAGCGCTTTCTCAAGCGCGTCGGGCGTGTGGGCGTAATCGATGACAATCAACGGTTTGCCCGGATTCATGATGCAATCCATGCGACCGGTGGCCGGTTTGATTTGAGTCAAAGCGTTTAAAACCTGTTCGAGCGGATAGCCGCTGGTACACAATACGCCAACACAAGCGGCCAGGTTTTGCGCGTTAAACCGACCCAATAGGCGGGTTGTGCATTGTCCGCTTCCCCAAGATGTGTGGAGCGTGATCTCCATGCCGTTTGAGGAAGCTGCGAAATGAGTAATCCGTATATCAGCCTGCTCGTTAAAACCATAGCCGTATACTGCGAGTTGAGGGCAGTCTTTTTTCAGACGACCTATTAGTTCCAAGCCGTATTGGTCGTCGGCATTGATGATGGCATGTTGCAAACCTTGCCAATAAAACAAGCGGGATTTGATGGCGCCATACGCTTCCATGGTGCCGTGATAATCGAGATGATCGCGGGTCAGATTGGTTAAGACGGCAGTTTGAAACGCTACGCCGTTAACTCTGAATTGATCCAACCCGTGACTGGATACTTCCATGGCAACGGCTGATGCGCCCTGTTGTTTGAACTGATGCAGTAGAGTTTGTACGGCAACGGGATCGGGCGTGGTATGAGTGGCTTCCTGCAAATTTCCCCAGAAACCGTTGCCGACGGTGCCGATAATGGCACAGGAGGTGGGATGCTCTAAAATATCTGCGGCTTGTGCCAGCCATTGTGTAATCGAGGTTTTGCCGTTGGTGCCGGTTACGCCCCATATGGTCAAATCATTGGAATGCCTGTCTGAAACATTGCCGTACACTTGTGCCGCCACTATGCCGGCGCAGAATTTCAAATCTTTGATGCCTTGATTGGCTATGTTCCACTCGGGGTTCCATGTAAATTGACCGTCATCATCCCAAAATACGAAAGACGCGCCGTTGGCAATCGCAGCGGGAATGTAAGCTCGGCCGTCAACATACTCGCCTTGGCAGGCGATGAAGATATCACCGGGTTGGATTTTACGGCTGTCCGAATGCAACAAACGCCCTGCTGCGTTTTCGCACAGCAGGGACGGCAGGTTGGTTTCAGCTGGAGGAATAAGGTCGCTGAACATATTGAATACTTCTCTTATCTGTTTAAATCATATGTTTCAATTTGATTTTTGGGCCACGTGGATGGTGGTTGTATTGGTTAGCTGTTTGGTCGGCGCCACACCCAGAATGTTCAGACTGCCCGACATAATGCCTTTGAATACAGGGCCTGCAACCGTGCCGCCGTAGTAGCCGTTTTTGCTCGGTTCATCTACGTTTACTGCTACGATGACACGCGGGTTTTCAGCGGGAGCAAAGCCGACGAAGGTAGCCATATGTTTATCATCCGCATAACGGCCGTTGACCAGTTTGCGTGCCGTACCGGTTTTTGCCGCAACATTATATCCTTCTACCGCGCCGGCTACGCCAGTGCCGCCCGGTTCGGTTACGGAGACCATGATTCTGCGTATGGTGCGTGCGGTTTCCGGTTTGATGACTTGCTCCCCTTTGGGTACAGTCAGTTGTTTTTCAAAATTAACCGGTAGCAGGCGGCCGTCTGCAGTAAAGATGGTATAGGCGCGCGCCAGTTGCAATAGGCTGACTTGCAAGCCGTAGCCAAAAGACATGGTTGCCTGGCTGAAAGGCTGCCAGCGTTTCCAGTTATGCAGAATGCCTGCGGTTTCTCCCGGGAAACCAGAATGCATGCGTTTACCGATGCCCGCGCTGCTATAAAAGTCATACATTTCTTGTGCGCCGAACATGGCAGACAGTTTGCTGGTGCCGACGTTGGAAGATTTTTGCATAATGCCGCGCAGATTTAATGTAGGATACACATGGGTATCGCGCACGATGTTGCCATTGATGGCATACGGGCGGGTATCGAATGAGGAGTTTTCGTTTACTTTTCCTGCATCAATGGCTTTGGCAATCGGGAACGGTTTCATAGCGGAGCCCGGTTCCAGCATGTCAGTCACGGCACGGTTGCGGCGCTGTTCGCTGCCGGCTTGGGCCGGTTGGTTGGGATCATAGGCAGGGCTGTTAACCAAAGCCAAAATTTCACCGGTTTTGGCATCCAAAACAACGGCACTGCCGGCTTTGGCATGGTGATATGCAACGGCTTTGTTCAGTTCGTCGTATGCGAGGGTTTGGATGCGTTGGTCGAGGGATAAGACGATGTCGTTGCCGTTTTTCGGTTCGCTGTTGCGCGGAGAAGCCAAACTGTCGACGATATTGCCTTTGTTGTCTCGCAAAACCACTTTTGCGCCGTTGATGCCGCGCAGTTCATCTTCACGGGAAAGCTCGAGCCCTTCCTGACCTTTGCCGTCAATATTGGTAAAACCGATAACATGGGCGAAAAGGTTGCCCATCGGATATTGCCGTTTGGATTCTTTCTGAAAGGCAAAGCCTTTGATGCCCAATGCTTCAATCTGCTTGGCCGTTTCGTGCGGCAATTGGCGCTTGATGTATACGAAATCTTTGTCTTTTTTCGCCAGTTTTGCTTCAACTTCGCTTTCGCTCATGCCGAGAAGACGCGCTAGTTTGGCCATCTGAGCTTGGCTGGGCATTTCGTCCATTGCGGAAGGTATGGCATACAGCGATTCGGTGGGCGCGCTTAAAGCAAGTGTGGCGCCGTTGCGGTCAGAAATCGTACCACGCGAGGCGTTTAACGCCACCGTGCGCACAAACCGACGATCCCCTTGATCTTTTAAAAAAGCATGTTCGCTGGTTTGCAGGTAGATTCCCCGGCCGACTAAGGCGGAGAATGCCACTGCCAAACCGCCGAGCACAAACAAAATCCGCCCGTTTGTGCCGATTGTTTTGGGCGCATTGGGCTGTTTGGCCAGCATTTTGGGTTTATATTCGTTTTTGATTAACATGCAACGGTTCTCTTTAACTGCTAAATTATTTCACTTCTACAATTTGGGTATCCCCTGATTCGGGCGGCCGCAGGTTTTGATTCTGCGCAGCTGCCTTAATCAGCTTGTGATTGGATAGTTTCGCCTGCTCGAATTTCAGGCGGGCATATTCCTGATCCAACGTTACTTTGTTTTTTTGCGCTTTATCCAGCGCGATAAAATACTGGCGCGACTGGTTTTGTACGGCTACTACAGATAAGCCCGATACCAAAGCAAGCAACAACAACAATATGTTCAACTTATTCATATCTTTTTTCAGACAGGCATTCGGCTAAACCGAAGCTGACTGCTTTATAGGTTGTCCGACTGGCTAAAAATGCCGCCTGTCCGCTCCGCTATCCGTAAAACCGCCGACCTTGAGCGCGGGTTCGATTCGATTTCCTCTTTCGAAGGCTTGATGGCTTTGCCTATTGCTTTTAGCGGTGGAAGAGGCAAATCAGCTTCGCGAATCGCAGCCCATTTGGGCAGTGGGGCGTGGGTTGAATGCTGTTTGATAAACTGTTTAACAATACGGTCTTCCAAGGAATGGAAAGCAATCACGGCCAGCCTGCCGCCTTTGTTCAGCTGCATTACCGCCTGCGGCAACACCGCTTCTATTTCTTCAAGCTCACGGTTGATGAAAATCCGAATGGCTTGGAACGTCCGCGTCGCCGGATCTTGACCGCGTTCACGAGTACGGACGGTTTGTGCCACGAGCTTCGCCAGCTTGCCGGTTGTATCAACGGGTTGTTCTTCGCGTTGCGAAACAATGGCGCGCGCAATCTGGCGACTAAACCGCTCTTCACCATAATTCTTAATCACCTCATGAATTTCGTTTTCATCGGCGCCGGCCAGCCATTGAGCCGCCGACAGGCCGCGTGTGGTATCCATCCGCATATCCAGCGGGGCATCGAAGCGGAAGCTGAAGCCGCGTGACGCATCGTCAATCTGAGGCGAGGAAATACCTAAATCAAACAAAGCGCCGTCTATTCCTGTTATACCCAGCTCTTTTAGGCTGGCGTGGAATGAAGCGAAACCGTTGTGTATGACACTTAGGCGGTTATCCTGCAGGGCTAAATCACGGGCCGCTGCAATGGCTTGCGGGTCTTTGTCGAACACAATCAGGCGACCGTTTGCGCCGAGTTTGGATAAAATCAAGCGGGAGTGCCCGCCCCGACCGAATGTGCCGTCTACATAGATTCCGTCCGAACGTATGAGCAATGCATCTACCGCTTCGTTTAACAATACGGTAATGTGCCGCCCTGTTGACGGGCTGGTCATAATTGCAGTTCCGTTTGAGCCAATTCCATTTCCAAATCTTCAGGATCGGCATCCAAAGCCTGATCCATTTCAGCTTCCCAATGTGCTCTGCCCCATAGCTCAAGGCGGTTGGCACGGCCGACCAAAGTCACTTCCTTATCGAAATCAACGCGCTTGCGCAGATTTGCAGGGAGAAGAATACGTCCGGCAGCATCCAATTCCAGAGTGTCCGCATTGTGTAAAAGCAGATTTTGGTAGCGCTGTAAAACCGGCTTTCCTGCGACGGGCAAAGCCAGAAGCTGGTTTGCAACACCTTCCCATACGCTTTCCGGATAAATCAGTATGCGGAGGCGCGAATCCAATGTGGCCACAACAGAAGGTGTATAGCGGCGCAGCAGACGCTCACGGAACTTGGCAGGAATTGCCAACCGTCCTTTGCTGTCTATGCTTAATTCATGAACGCCGCCAAACAAAATTTGTTACTCCAAAGTGGTATTGTTTAAGATTTGGGATTTAGGCACACTTTAATACATCCTGCCCCACATTTGCACACTATAAAAAAAAATCCTTTTAAGGTCAAACGCATGCTGTCTTAGAAAACAACCGTTTGCACAAGCACTTACCTTGAATTACTAAGATTATGCTTATTCTTACACCCCTTGTTTTGCCGAAAAACCCAATAGACATGGGCACATAGGCAGGAAATGGGTTTGAAAGCCCACCGTTGAAGCATTTGCATGCGATGATGCGATGCGCGGTATAATAAAGAAAACAACTTTATTTTTTTACATATTTTAACATTATGAAAACAACACTTCCGTCTCCTTCTGCCGAAGCTCTGGTTTCCAGTGAGAAGCTGCAAAGCCTTATTCGCCAAGAAATTGATGATAGCGGCGGTTGGATTCCGTTTTCCCGTTTTATGACGCTGGCGCTTTACGCGCCGCAATATGGCTATTACACGGGGGGCTCTCATAAAATCGGTGCGGCCGGCGATTTTGTTACCGCGCCGATGTTGACTCCGTTGTTCGGCCGTGCTTTGGCTAGGCAGTTCTCCCGCTTGCTGCCGCAAACTGCGGGCAATGTTTACGAATTTGGCGCGGGAACGGGCGATTTGGCTGCGTCTTTGCTGGCAAGCTGCCCTGAAATTCAGTTTTATTACATTATCGAGCTCTCTCCTGAATTGGCAGATCGCCAGCGAGCGTGCTTAGCCAGTCGGGTGCCGCAATATGTTCACAAGGTCGTCCATCTCGAGACTTTGCCGGAAGTTTTGGATGGTGTTGTTATAGGCAATGAAGTGCTGGATGCCATGCCTTGCGAACGAGTTGCCTACAGCAGCCAGCAGTATCAGCGGATAGGTGTTGCTGTTTCAGACAGGCATTTTGTTTTGGAACCCCGTGTGTTAAGAGATGAGAGTCTGTTGCAAGCCGCTATGCAATATATTCCGCCGCAAGAAGGGTATACCAGCGAACTGCATCCAGAGCAGCACGGTTTTGTTCGCACGCTCGGGCAAAAGCTGGAGCGCGGTGCTGTGATTCTGATCGACTATGGTTTTGATGCGGCTCAGTATTACCATCCGCAACGCAGCGACGGCACACTCATCGGCCATTACCGGCACCATACCGTGCACGATCCGTTTTTTCAGATAGGACTGGCCGATTTGACCGCCCACGTTAATTTCACCGATATTGCCCAAGCAGGTACCGAGGTGGGTTTGGATTTAATCGGTTATGCCAACCAAGCGGCGTTTTTATTGAATTTAGGTATTACCGAGCTTTTGGCCGAGCAATTTTCGCCCGAGCACACCGGCTCGCCGGAATACGTTCGAGAAGCGGCCGCTTTGCAGCAGCTTACTGCGCAGCATGAAATGGGCGAGTTATTCAAAGTGATTGCTTTCGGCAAGCAAATCGAAGTGGATTGGGCGGGTTTTACTTACGGTGATATTTGCCACAAATTGTGATGTGATATTGATATGCCTGTCTGAAAAATGGTTTTCAGACAGGCATTATTTTCAATAAAATCAAAATATAGAAAAATTTCAATCAAATATTGTTTGACAAATGCCGGGCAAACCGATAAATTACGCGGTCTCAAACAAGGCGAATTAGCTCAGTCGGTTAGAGCAGAGGAATCATAATCCTTGTGTCCGGGGTTCGAGTCCCTGATTCGCCACCATTCAAGGGGGTATAGCTCAGTTGGTAGAGCGCTTGCATGGCATGCAAGAGGTCAGCGGTTCGATCCCGCTTACCTCCACCAGATTAAAACAAAGAGCAGGTCGGAATATATTATTCCGACCTGCTCTTTGTTTCGGGGAAATCGAATCCGATTAATTTTTAAATGCGCAATAATCCCTACCAGACGAATCCGGCGCAAATCATTCCATTTTGGTGTATCCGGCTTAACTACCTTAAAAAGTATACGACCGAGGCTCTTGGTTTGCGTTTAAGCGTGCTTGCTATGCTGCCTTATATGAAAAAACTGCACCCACTCAGAAAGAGCAAATATGCTCAATCTGACGGGTGCAGTTTGTGTTTCAGACAGGCTTGGTTTAGCCGACTTTATCGCCCGGCTGCGCGCCTGAATCGACATCCAGCAATTTGAGTTTGCCGTCTGCGGTGGCGGCACTCAGTATCATGCCTTCGGAAGTGCCGAATTTGGCCATTTTGCGCGGTGCAAAGTTGGCAACGGCAATAACCATGCGGCCGTTTAGTTCGGCCGGATTGGGGTAGGAAGCGGCGATACCTGAGAAAATGGTTCGCTGCTCAAAACCGAAATCCAGCGAGAATTTCAATAGTTTGGTGCTGCCTTCCACTGCTTCGCAACTTAATACTTTAGCGACGCGCATATCGATTTTCATAAAATCATCAAAAGCGCATTGTTCGGCTACCGGCGTGTGTGTTGCGGTTTCGGCAGCGGCAGGTGCGGCGGCAATGCTTTGTTTGTTGGCTTCGATTAAGTCTTCCACTTGTTTTTGCTCCACTCGTTGCATTAAATGTTGGTACGGGTTGATGGTGTGATCGCCTAATGGGCGGCGGGTGTTTTCCCAGTTGATGGTGGGTAGGTTGAGGAATGCGGCGGCGCTGCGTGCCGTTTCAGGTAAAACGGGAGCAAGATAGGCTGTTAGCATGGCGAAGGCGTTGATAAGCTCGCTGCAAACCTCGTGCAGGCGTTCGTCTTGCCCTTCTTGTTTGGCTAGTTCCCAAGGTTTGTTGGCATCGACGTATTCGTTTACCGTATCGGCCAGCGCCATGATGTCGCGCAAGGCTTTGGCGTATTCGCGCGTTTCGTAATCGGCGGCAACGGCTTCGCTTTCTGCGGCCAGTTTCGCCAACAATGGGCTGTTGGAAACGTTTTTCAGACAGCCTTTGAACCGTTTGGTAATAAAACCGGCGGCACGGGCGGCGATATTCACGTATTTGCCGACCAAATCGCTGTTGACGCGGGAAATGAAATCTTGCAAATTCAAATCGATGTCTTCGATTTTGCTGTTGAGTTTGGCGGCGATGTAATAGCGCATCCATTCGGGGTTCAGGCCGCTGTCCAGATATGAGCGGGCTGTGATGAAAGTGCCGCGTGATTTAGACATTTTCTGGCCGTTAACGGTCAAAAAGCCGTGGGCGAATATGCCGGTGGGTGCTCGGTGGCCGGAGAATTGGAGCATGGCAGGCCAGAATAGGGCATGGAAATATAAGATGTCTTTGCCGATAAAGTGATACATCTCGGTTTCGCTGCCTGATTTGAAGTATTCGTTGTAATCCAACCCGATGCGGCTGCACAGGTTTTTAAACGAGGCCATGTAACCCACCGGCGCATCGAGCCAGACATAGAAGTATTTATTGGCTTCTCCGGGAATTTCAAAGCCGAAATAAGGGGCGTCGCGCGAGATATCCCAGTCAGACAGGGTGGTTTCGCCGTTGTCGCCGTTGCCCAGCCATTCATTCATTTTGTTAAGCGCTTCGGGTTGAAGATGGCTTTGAATGCGGCCGTCGGCCAGTTTGGTATGGCCGGACGTCCAGTTTTTGAGGTAATCCGCACATTCGCCCAGTTTGAAAAAGAAGTGTTCGGACGTTTTTAACACCGGAGTGGCGCCGGATACGGCGGAATAGGGCTTAATCAGCTCCGTGGGAGCGTAGGTGGTGCCGCATACTTCACAGTTGTCGCCGTATTGGTCGGCCGCGTGGCATTTGGGGCATTCGCCTTTAACAAAGCGGTCGGGCAGAAACATTTGTTTTTCGGGGTCGAAAAGTTGCTCGATGGTGCGGCTTTCGATTTTTCCATTGGCTTTTAAGGCCAGATAGATTTGCTCGGAAAGCTGTTTGTTTTCGGGTGAGTGCGTGCTGTAATAATTATCGTAGCCGATAAGGAAGCCGGTAAAGTCGGCCAAATGTTCGGCATGTACTTTCTCAATCAAATTTTCAGGCGACAGGTTTTGCTTCTGCGCCGCCAGCATAATCGGTGTACCGTGGGTATCGTCGGCGCAACAGTAATGACACTGGTGGCCGCGTAGTTTTTGAAAGCGCACCCAGATATCGGTTTGGATATGCTCGACCATATGGCCGAGGTGGATGCTGCCGTTGGCATAGGGTAGGGCGGATGTAACGAGGATTTTACGTTGGGTCATGGTTTGTGCTTTGAAAAAACTAAAGAATTGAAGAGTGAATTATAGCGTAAATCGGATAAACAAAGGCTGTCTGAAAATTTTCAGGCAGCCTTCAGCATTTCTTTATTATTTTCGATAGCTTTAACATCACTGTGTTCTTTAGTAAAAATAAGATGCCTGTCTGAACAAACTTTCAGACAGGCATCTTCTTAACAAACAGTATTATTTAATCAGATATACCATTGGCCGGTATATTCGTTTCCTTCATTTTTAGCCTTTGCGCAAATCTTCCAATTCGTCGAGCAAATCGAGAATTAGCGCAGTCGCAGCGGCGCTGGCGTTGAAGTCGCGGCTGATGCGGCGGGCGCGGCGGATGCGCGCCAATTGGAAGCCGCTAAAACTGGTTTCATGCGGGTTGCCGCTGATGCTGACAACTTCTTCTTCTATGATGCTGACGAGCCATTCTGTGTCGTTATCACAGGCATGTACGATTTCTTGGAAGCTTAAACGGATGTCTTGATCGTGTTCTTGGTTCATGATGTTTATCCTTTCGCTCCATAGTGTGACGCCAGATTTTGCCAGGCTGTTTTATCGGTTTCGCTTTCTGCTCGGGGCAATACTATTTGGATGGTTAGGTAGAGGTCGCCTGCTTCTTTGGCTGGAATGCCTTTGCCTTTGAGGCGTAGGTTTTGTCCGTTGCGGCTATTGGCGGGAATATTGATGTTTAACCGGCCTGCCGGGGTGCTGACTTCCATGCTACCTCCGATGGCTGCCGTCCACGGCATGACTTCGATGCGCTGATAAACGTTTTTTCTATCTTTCACATATAGGTTTTCGGATTCGCGGAAGCGGATTTTCAGATATAAATCGCCGTTTCCTCCTCCGTTAAAACCAGGCAGACCTTGGCCGCGCAAGCGGATTTGTTGGCCTTCGACGATGCCTTTGGGAATTTTGACATGCAAGGTTTTGTGCTCGTAGGTCATCTCGCCTTCGGGTGTGAGCGTGGGCATGTCGATGCTTAGGCTGCGGTCGCTGCCTTCGTAGGCGGCGGCAATGTCGATGCTCAATTCGGCATGTTGGTCTTCGCCTGGTATTGGGCCGGTGGGGCGTGAGGCTCTCTGTGTGCGGGCATGGCCGAAGGCGGAGAAGATGTCGTCAAACCGAAAATCACCGCTGCCGAAAGGTTGACCGTCGCCGAAGCGGCTGCTGTCAAAATCGTAATATTGATAGCCGCCCTGTTGATCAGGGTTGAAATCGAATCCGCCCGCCCCTGAGCCTTGCGCTTTGCCGGCAAACGGATTGGCCAGCATTTGGTCGTATTCGGCGCGCTTTTCCGGGTCTTTCAAAGTGTTGTAAGCCAGATTGATTTCGCTGGTTTTTTTGTCGGCATCGGGATCTTTGCTGACATCGGGATGGTATTGGCGTACCAATTTTCGGTAGGCTTTTTTAATGTCGTCTAGGGAAGCGTCTTTGGCAACGCCGAGTATTTCGTAATGGTTTTTTTCTGCCATAGTGGGCTTTCTGCGGAAGAAATGACGGGAAAGACAATAGCATATTTAGTTATATTGTGAAATATAATTATTAAAGGGAAAATTTGTTTTCTGAAAAATAATATTAAATATTCACTATCAAGACTTTGCATGACGTTAAATCATGGGGAAGCAAATTAAAACGCATTAATATTTAAATATCATTATTT
This sequence comes from Neisseria sp., assembly GCF_030527965.1. Classification (GTDB taxonomy): domain Bacteria; phylum Pseudomonadota; class Gammaproteobacteria; order Burkholderiales; family Neisseriaceae; genus Neisseria. The sequence continues at coordinate 14,744 of NZ_JAUMZU010000017.1, read as the reverse complement.
TAATATAAAAGGATGGTATACTTTTTTTAAATAAGTATTTTTGATTTTGAGGAAGCTAGAATGGAAGAATTGATTAAGAAATTATCGTCTATGCCTATATTAGAAATTTTCCCTAAGTTAATAACGATGGTGATATCTATTGGTATTATATCAGGGACTGCAATTATATTTTATTATCTTCAATCAATTCAAGAAATTCGGTTAATATCTAATATACTTACCTCTCCAACTTTTGCATTGGCAATTATATTTTCGATATTTTTTATTCTTATATTTCTTTCATATGCTTCGCCTTATGCATTTTCTTTTTTATGGTATCATTCTAGGAAAGTTGATGGTGAAAAAATTAATCATATAAGGGCATTTTTAGATTTTATAAAATATCTCTCGAAGAATATTTTGTCATATTTAATAATTGTTCCTCAAATATTAACGATTATTTTGTTGTGTCTTAAAAACAAATATCAGACAAGCTGGATTTCAGACTATTGTTATTTCATCATTCTCATTATCTATATTCTTATTCCTCCTTCTTTTTTATTTTGGAGATGGACTTATAAAGAAGAAAGAAAATGCTTTGATGATTTACTGACTATTTTCTTGATCGTTTTTTTAATTAATATTTTCTATGGATTATTTCCGTTATTCCTTGCATCAAGGGAACTCTCTGAATATAGGCAATGGGGGATATATGCCTTATTGCAATTCGTTAATTTTATAAACATTTGTTTTTCTGTTTATTTTTTTAAATATTTTGAGAAAATGGAAACGCAGCAAAGATATTTATCCCTTATTCTGATACCTCTCTGCTTATTCATGACAATATTAGCTATTTCAAATATATCAATGCCACAGCTTTCATTAACAATCATTGGTTTTGTAGAATCATCTAATGATGCCCAATGGTATACGATTAATAAATCGTTTTTTGAAAAAAATGATCTACCAAAACAATACCTTCTAAATTTAAGGAATGATTTTACTAAAAGAAAAGATAAAGACTGTAAAGAGTATAGTTGCATGAAAAAGATAAGTACCCAAGATAATTGGTTTTACGGTTATATGGCTTGGAATCTAGGTGAAAAAAAATTGTTTTGCCCGCGAAGAAATCTGAATCCAAATCAAGATTTTGAAGAGCTTAAGAACAAAGGAGCTAAAAATATATGTATTCTAATTAGTGGAGATGAGATTCAGCCATTGGCAATTGATCCGGAACGAGACAAAATGTTTTTTTAAAAACATTTTAAGCTAAACGCTATTCTACAGTTTCTAATTTCATAGATTAAACAAGATGCCTGTCTGAAAATTTTCAGACAGGCATCTTGTTTTCATAAGATTTAATCTCAGCTGATGCTAGGGCTGGTAAAGTAATTTTTTACTTAATTAGGAATTTGTTTTGAGGATAAGTTTATTAAGTTTGAGAGGAGCCATTTGTTTTAGATATTTCATCGACCTGTGCTTCGCTTTCTTGCTCGGGTGTTTCGACAGGCTGCGTTTCTTGTTGGAGGGGTTCGGTTGTGGGAGCGGCTTCTTCGATAATATCTGCTTGAAGCTCGGTTTGCTCTAGTTCTGCGGCGTCGGCCAGGTAGGCTACGGTAACTGCTTTGTTACTGCGCAGGGTAAGTTGCTCTTGCAGGGCTTCTTTACCCATCAGGCTTTGGGCGCCGTTGCTTAGATGCTGCACCACTTTCTGATAGCTGCGGTTGAGCTCGTCGACCGCTTCGGCGGTGTCGACGAAATGGCGGTCGACTTGGCTGCGGTATTCGTTGAATTGTTGCGATAGTGCTTCGTTTTCACGTGTTTTTTCTTGAATGAGGGTTTTGTTGCCACGCATCGCCAGCCAAGTAAAAAGTATGCCCAATATCAAGCCGCCCAATGCGGCCAATGCGTAATGCGCCAAAAGAAGGGTATTCATGTTTGCTCCTTTTTGAATAAAATAGCCTTGCTCCATCTTACCAATGAAACGGGTATTGAAACAACCTTAATGCCTGTCTGAAAACGATGCTTTGCTGCTTAATCGATATGGAACGCAACCGCTTCGAGGATGTGAAGCGGAGAAGGAGTAGTTTCACGGGCTGATATTATTGAGAAATGCGATATATTTTGAGCATATGGAACTTATTAGCCCTCCGAAGAAAAGGCATCGCCCTGCGGAAATAAAACGGTTAATAATGGGGGAAATCCATTGTTCCAATCTAAAACGCGCCCTTGAGGTATGACATGCTGACTTCACAACATTGCGATGTATTTAACTTACCGTTTTTTCAGTTTGCTCAGTTGAAAAAATACCAACCGGAAAGCATTCCGCAGATTAAAGCGGATTACCAGGCGGCTTGGCGAGTATGGCAGCAAATGGTTTTGCAGGTTTCTGCGTTGTTGGGTGCGCCGTTTGATGCGCCGCATATCGAACGTTGGTGCAACGGCTGGCAAGTTCGTGCGCATTTTTTTGCGTTTTTCAAATATGCGGAACACGCACAATCGGCGCCGATTTTATCCTTGTTGCTCAACCGCCGTCGGCTGACTGTAAGCCTTGACTGGCATTGTTATAAAGCCGGCGTGTCGCCCATTGCGCTGCCGCAATACAATCAGTGGTTGAACGATTTGGATGCGGATAAATATGCCGATTTCGAGATATGGCACGGCGATGAGAGCGAATATGCGGATTATTTTAGCGTTGCGCAGACTTATGCTGCGGGCGGACTGACGCTGCGGGATGATGAAGATTTTTTCTGCATCGGTAAACATATTGAGCGGCAAACGCTGAATCAGGCCGACTGCGTAGCATGGACGGTGCAACAAATACGCGCTTTACAGCCGCTTTATGAAGCGTGTTTCCACTAAAACCAAGCCTGTCTGAACATGAGATTTTCAGACAGGCTTTTTTATTTTTGACAACAGGCTGCCTCGGGCTTTTGCTCTTTTGTGAATCGGCTCAGGAAAAACCGTCTTTCCTAGAATCAGGTTTATGCAAGTGCCTTTTTTCAGTAAAATTTCACTATTATTGGATTGGTTTGCCGAGGATGCGCGCCGTATGCCGTTTCTTTCTGTGAAACCGTATATTACGAAAGACATCATGATTCAGAAAATTTTCAACTGGTTTGAAAGCCGTATCGAACCTTATCCCGATACCGCCCCGAAAACGCCTGAAAAAGGCTTGTGGCGCTTTATCTGGAGCAGCATCGAAGGGATGCGCAAGTGGATTGTGATATTAGCGGTGTGTTCGGCCGGCATCGGCATCATGGAAGCGCTGCTGTTTCAGTTTATGGGTAAAGTGGTTGATTGGATTACCCGTTATACGCCGCAAAACCTGTTTGCCGAAAAAGGCTGGGCTTTGGCGGGCATGGGCTTGATGCTGCTGTTTTTTATTGCGTGGCGTTTTCTAACCGACAATGTGCGCCTGCAAACTTTGCAAGGCGTGTTTCCTATGCGCCTGCGCTGGAATTTCCATCGTTTGATGCTTGGCCAGTCGCTCAGTTTTTATCAAGACGAATTTGCCGGCCGCGTGTCGGCAAAAGTGATGCAAACCGCTTTGGCCATCCGCGAAACCGTGATGACACTGGCGGATATGGTGGTTTACGTGCTGGTGTATTTTTTAACCACCGGTGTGATTTTGGCCGCGCTCGACGGTTGGTTGCTGGTGCCTTTTCTGGGTTGGATTGTGTTGTTCGGTTTGACCATGCGGCTGCTGATTCCCCGGCTGGCCAAAACCGCGCAGCGCCAAGCCGACGCCCGCTCGCTGATGACCGGCCGCATTACCGATGCCTACTCCAACATCACAACGGTCAAACTGTTTTCGCATGGCGCGCGGGAAGCCCGTTATGCCAAAGAATCCATGCAGGAATTCATGCAAACCGTGCATGCCCAGATGCGGCTGGCGAGCTTGCTCGACTTTTGCTCGTTTGCCGTCAATGCCATGCTGGTTTTCTTCACTACGGCGCTGGGCATCTGGCTGTGGCTGAAAGGCCAAGTCGGCGTTGGGGCGGTTGCGGTGGCCACCACCATGGCTCTGCGGGTAAACGGCTTGTCGCAATATGTGATGTGGCAATCGGCCATGTTGTTTGAAAACATCGGCACGGTCAGCGACGGTATGAACACGCTTTCAAAACCGCAAACCATACTCGACAAGCCCGGTGCGCTGCCGCTGAACGTTACGGAAGGAAAAATCTGCTTCGAGCACGTTGATTTTTCTTATGAATCGGGCAAACCTTTGCTTAATGGCTTCAACCTGACCATCAAGCCCGGGGAAAAAGTGGGCCTAATCGGGCGCAGCGGCGCCGGAAAATCCACTATTGTGAATTTGCTGTTGCGCTTTTACGAGCCGCAAAGCGGAAAAATCTGCATCGACGGTCAAAACATCAATGACATCACCCAAGAGAGCTTGCGGGCGCAAATCGGTTTGGTTACCCAAGATACCAGCCTGTTGCACCGCTCCGTGCGCGACAACATTCTTTACGGCCGCCCTGAAGCAAGCGATGAGGAGATGATACAGGCGGCACAGCAGGCGGAAGCGGCCGATTTCATTCCTAACTTATACGATACCAAAGGACGGCGCGGTTATGATGCGCATGTGGGCGAGCGCGGCGTGAAACTTTCCGGCGGCCAGCGGCAGCGCATTGCCATCGCCCGCGTCATGTTGAAAGACGCGCCGATTTTATTGCTGGACGAAGCCACCAGCGCGTTGGATTCGGAAGTGGAAGCCGCCATTCAAGAGAGTCTGGATAAAATGATGGAAAACAAAACCGTGATTGCGATTGCACACCGGTTGTCGACCATTGCCGCGATGGATCGCCTGATTGTGTTGGATAAAGGCCGCATCGTAGAAGAAGGCAACCATGCCGAATTGTTGGCGAAAAACGGTTTGTATGCCAAATTATGGGCGCACCAAAGCGGCGGCTTTCTGGCCGAACATACAGATTAGATGCGCTCCCGAGTGCGGCTGCTGAAAATGCCTGTCTGAAAACATTCAGACAGGCATTTTGTTTGCAAGCACGCAGTTGACGCGGCTATAACAAACAGCAAAACGCCCGCCATAGCGTCTGAAGTCGAAACCGATTTTCGCCCGAATCGAATCATCTATTTTTTACCCTATTTTCATATTAAATGACTTTTGAAACTTTTCTTCCAAAGTAACAGTCCAAATTGCTTATAAATACAGCTTTAAATCATTTGAATACTAAGAAAAACAAATTCGAGGCCGTCCCGTTTGTTTTCTTTTAATACCACACACAGGAAAAATAATGACTTCAGAATCCGAAAACAACCCCCCTTTCGAAGAAACTCTTGCAGAATCAGGGAATCAGGATACGCCGCAGCCATCCGCTTCGCAGCATAGCGTGCCCATGCTCCAGCCTGAAATCGTGTTAACCGGCTTGCCGGATGAAGAAGGCGAGAATGAAGGCCTGATGCCCGCCGATTCGGCCGCCGCTGCCAATCCTGAAGAGCAGGCGGAAGAAAATAGCAATCAGCCATCAAAGAAAGGCAACAAAAAGAAGAAAAAGCAGAAAAAAAACACCGGCGCAAATTCAGCCGAAGCCACTACCCTCGGCCAATTAGGTACGGCTAAAGGCGTGGAAACCATGTTTCGCAATGCTTTTCGCACTGAGATGGAGCTTTTGGCGTTGGCAGCTACCAAAGCCAATATCATGATTTCCTTAAACGGATTTATTGTATCGGCATTGATGGTTTCCGGGGCGTTCATTTTTTCATCGTCGCCCGAATTTTTGATACCGGCCGGCATTTTTATGGTAACCGCCGCCGCTTCCATCGTGTTTGCACTGCTTTCGGCTTCGCCCGACCGAGTTGGTAAAATCAGCGCCGCATGGCAATGGCTGGGCGACTTTATCCGCCGGCGAGCCACCTTCAGCGATTTTAAAACACGCGTTAACCGCCCGGAAGGCCATTTTTTCGGTGAGTCGCCCAATATCTTGATTTATGAAGACAGGGTTAAAATTCCCAAAGAGCGTTTCTGGGAAATGATGCAGGACATCATGGCCGACCGCGAGCAGGTTTACCAGAAAATGAGCGACGAGCTTTATTGGCTCGGCTTGATGGCAAACAAGCAATTCAAATATCTGAACATGTCTTACCGCGCCTTCCGCTGGGGTTTGTTGGCTTCGGTGATTGCCTTTATCGGCGTGAAAACGCTGCCCGGCATCATTCCTTCGATGCAGGCCGAGCAGGAAGCGTCCAAGCTGCGTGATTTCGGCATTTACACCTTTAAGGGCGTTTACGAGCCTTCGGCCGTGCAACAACTGCCCGACGGCCGCTTGCTGGTGGTGGAAGACGAAGCAACCCGTGCCGCCAGCCTGCTGACTTTCGCTTCCGATGGCAGTTTGAAAGAAGATGAAGCTGTGGATGCGCGCATCATCCGCGGTTTGAAGCGCAAGCTGAGTGATCTGGAAGGGCTGACCCGCGACAAAGACGGCTATATTTATGCGATTACTTCCCATGCCCGCAACCGCCAAGGCCAGCGCCGGCCCGACCGCGAGCATATGCTGCGTTTTAAAATTCAAGGCAACGACGTGCGTGATTTGAGCTCGTTCGACGAATTGACCGACGTGCTGGAAAAATCGGAAAAATTGCAGGCGCTGATTAAGGAAAAAATCGGCACCGGTCTGGAATTTAAAAACATCAATATCGAGGGCTTGGCCTACGACCCGATTAAAAACCGACTGATGCTGGGTTTCCGCGACCCTGAATTCAACAATTATTCGCTTGTCGCATCGATTGACAATCAGAAAGACGTATTTGAGCAGAAGGCGGAGCCGAACTTTGTCGAGGTGGCGTTCATCGACATCAAAGGCGGCGGCATTCGTTCGATGAATTACGATCCGGTGCTGAAAACGTTTGTGCTGACCAATGAAGTGAAAGATGACGACGGCAGCAAATTTTCCCAGCTCTGGACTTGGAGCGGCAATCCCAAAGATGCGCCCAAACCTGTCGAACTGCCGAACCTGCGCCATATGACTAACGTTGAAGCCGTCGATTCGGTAATGGTTAACGGCCAGCCGCGCATGGTGTTGATGAGCGACGAAGGCGATGCCACTAAGAAGCTTTCCGCCAAATACATGCTGGTGGATTATAACGATTTGTAAGCCCGTGCCGCCAAACCGGACGAACCGTCGGCAGCATCCAGTTTGTCTTTCAGACAGGCATGATGCCTGAGGTCTCTTGCGATTAACGAGGAAGTATTATGTTTATCATACGAAAAATTCTGGCTTGGGCGGCCATACCCATTGCGATGGCCGCCGCTTTTGCGCTGGCTGCGCCGTATGGCGAAGATCGGTATGTTTATCACGAACTGGCGGGAATTTACGAACCTTCCGCCGTGCAACAACTGCCCGACGGCCGCCTGCTGGTGGTGGAAGACGAGGCTGCCCACGCGTTGAGCCTGCTTAGCGTCAAGCCCGACCGAACCTTGAAAACAGATGAAGAAGCCAGTAAAACCCTGATGCAGAGCCTTAACGGCAAACTGGATGATTTGGAAGCCTTGGCCATGGATAAAGAAGGTTATATCTATGCCGCCACTTCCTACGCGACGCTGAAAGACGGCCGCCGCCTGCCTGAGCGGGAGCGGTTGGTGCGCTTTAAAATTCGGGGCAACCGCGCGCGCGATATGAAAGATGCGGTCAACTTAAAAGCCGCCTTGCTGAAAGCTGAATCGGTGCAAAAAGCCATTATGAATAAAACCGGGCAGCGGGTGGATTTCAACCGGCTGAATATCGAAGGCATGGCTTACGATACTAAGCAGGAGCGGCTGTTACTGGGTTTGCGCGAGCCTTTGGCGGATAAATATTCCATTGTAATTTCCATCAATAATCCGAAAGCATTGTTCGAGCATCGAGCCGCACCGGTGTTCGGCGAAGTGGCTTTGTTGGATTTAGCCGGCGGGGGCATCCGTTCGCTGGATTATCTGGCCGCCTCCGAGACTTATCTGATTGCCAACGAAACGGACAGCCAGAAACATCAAAAACCGCGCGCCCGCTTGTGGCTGTGGGATGGTAAGCCGCAGGCGGCGGCACGTCCGTTTGAGTTCAGCGGTTCAGATGAGATGAAAAACGCGGAAGCGGCCGGCGCCATCCAGATAAGCGGTCAATCGTATCTTTTGGTGATGTCGGATGTCGGCAAGGCGAAAAAGAAGAAGCCTTCGCGTTACGTTATCGAAGATTTCAAACCTTAAAATAAAAGCCGAGCGAGTTTGCACAGATGCCTGTCTGAAACAGATTTTCAGACAGGCATTTTATGATTTTGGCACAAGACAATATTGGATGGGCAGTGATGTTAAGGCGTACGGCCCAGCGTGATGCGGTCGAGCCCGGCCAAATCCGGCAAAGTATGCACTTGCAAAAAACCGGCTTGCTGAAAAATGGCGCGGGCGGCGGCGCCTTGGTTGAAACCGTGCTCGACCAAAAGCCAGCTTTGCGGTTTGAGACGGTCGGCCGCACCGGCAGCAAGCGTGCGGATGCAGGTTAAGCCGTCGGCAAAATCGGTTAAGGCGGTTTGCGGCTCGAAGCGCAAGTCGCCTTCCGCCAAATGGGCGTCGCCGGCTTCGATATAAGGCGGATTGGAAACGATAATATCGTAGCTGTGTTTTTCAGACAGGCTATCGGCCTCAAACCATGAACCGCAGCTAAAACCAACCGCAGCGCCTAAAGCGCGGGCATTATTTTGCGCAACGGCCAGGGCGGCCGCGCTGATGTCGCTGGCGTACACCGCCGCATCCGGCCTCTCCAGCGCCACCGTAACGGCGATGGCGCCGCTGCCGCAGCCTAAATCCCACACTTTGCCTCCCTGCGGCAAGCGTGCCAAGACGGCGTCGACCAGATGTTCGGTTTCTGGGCGGGGAATCAGCGTGGCCGGGGTAACGCTGAAGCGGCGGCCGTAAAATTCGCGCCAGCCCAGAATATAGGCCAGCGGTTCGCCGGCGGCGCGGCGGGCGGTTTGACTTTGCAATTCGGCAAGCTGCGTTTCAGACAAGCTTTCGTTATCTCGCGTAATCAGTTGGGCGCGGCTGTAGCCGGTTACCGCTTGAGCCAGCATGCGCGCTTCGTGTTTGGGTAATGCGGTTTGGCGGAGGAAATCTTTGAGCGTCATGGGTTTCAGACAGGCTTTCTATATTTCGGGCATGCGGTTTGTTGGCAAGGAAAACGTATGTTTAATTCAGTAGGAAAATCGTTGCCAAGCCGAGGAAAATCAAGAAGCCGCCGGAATCGGTAACGGCGGTAATCAATACCGAGCTGCCTAAGGCCGGGTCGCGGCCGGCTTTTTCCAACACCACCGGAATCAATACGCCTACGATGGCGGCCAGCAATAGATTCAGCGTCATGGCGGCCACCATAACCAAACCGATGCCCATGCTGTGATAAAGCACCCATGAGACGGCGCCCATCACGCTGCCCCAAATCACGCCGTTAACCAGCGCCACACCGATTTCTTTTTTCAACAGCCGCCACGCCTGCTGGTTGGTTATCTGGCCGACGGCCATCGCACGCACAATCATGGTGATGGTTTGGTTGCCCGAGTTGCCGCCGATACCGGCCACAATCGGCATCAGCGCCGCCAGTGCGACAATTTTTGAAATGGAACCTTCAAATGCGCCAATCACGCGGCTGGCAACGAAAGCAGTGCACAGGTTGATGGCCAGCCAAGCCCAACGGTTTTTCACCGAATCCCATACCGGCGCAAACAAATCCTCTTCTTCTTGCAAACCGGCCATGTTCAGCATGTCGGCTTCTGATTCTTCACGAATCACGTCGACCATATCGTCGATGGTAATGCGGCCGACGAGTTTTTTGTTTTCATCAATCACGGGCGCGGTAATCAAGTCGTAACGCTCGAACGCTTGGGCAGCTTCTTCCACGTCGTCGGTCGGCTTGAAGCGAACGACGTCTTTGGCCATCACGTTTTCCACCGTTTCTTCCGGGTCGGAAACCAACAGTTTGCGAATCGGCAAAACGCCGATTAACACATCGTTTTCGTCCACCACGAAGATTTTGTCGGTATGGGGGGGCAGGCTGTCGAAACGGCGCAGGTAACGCAGCACCACTTCGCAGGCCACGTCGGCGCGCACGCTGACTTGTTCGAAGTCCATAATGGCGCCGACTTGGTCGTCTTCATACGATAAGGCGGCCTGCACTTGAGCGCGCTCTTCCGCATCACGCGTTTGCAAGGCTTCGGCGATAACGTGTTGCGGCAGGTCTTCCGCCAACTCGGCCAGATCGTCGGCATCCAAATCTTCCACTGCCGCCAGCAATTCGTCCTTATCCATCGTTTCGATAAGGGTTTCGCGCACGGCATCGGATACTTCCAACAAAACGTCGCCGTCGTCTTCAGGCTCGGCCAGTTTCCAAACGATTACCCGCTCTTTGGGCGGCAAGGATTCCAGCACAACGGCTACGTCGGCCGGGTGCAAGTCGCGCAGAATGCCGGTTAGCTCGGTCAGCTTTTGGTTCAGCTCGGGGTCGGATAGGGAGGCGTGTTCGTCAATCTGGCTGTAGGCCGGCATCAACGCTTCGGCCAAATGATGGATATGGCCGATATCGAGCGGCTGGCGTTCGAGTGTTTCAACAGCTTCTTCAGGTTGATTTTCGGTGCTCATAAATACTCCGCCCGCCTAGGCGCGCGGGGCGTATCGAGACGGGAATTACAGGTTAGGCAAATGTGATTTTGGTGATGAACTGGGACTGTCCATGATGGTTGCCTGCATCCTCTGCGCAGGACTTGGAGTGAAAAACGGGGCGTATTCTAACACAGGAGACGGGTTTCTGAACAAACCGTGTGATTTTGCTTCGGAGATAGGATAAGGAAAAGCCTATCTGAAAATGTTTTCAGACAGGCATTGGCCGTATTTGTGGGAAAACGACCTAACTTTCTTTATAGGGGGAAAGGGTTTTGCGGCCGGTCGATAATCAAAACGGCGTACGATTTTGCGCGCTGTGTACCAAACCGTTAAGCCAAGCCTGATGGCCGTTAATCATCGGATTGGGCGTGGCTTTGGCCAGTGCTTGCGCAGGTTTGCCGATTTGGGATTCCTGAGTCAGGATGCGCACTCGGTTGCCGGGCAAATCTTGCAGCAGCCAAGCATGATAAACATCACAAAAATCATCGCCTTCGCCGAATACGCCGCGCCAAGCGAGCCGAGCCGGATTGCCACCTTCGGCGGGCCGGTATTCCAATACTTCGGATTCAACATGAAAACCGAACGTATCGAAAACAAATTGCGCGCCGGCAAAAAGCCTACTGTCGCTGCTGTCGCCCACCACAATGTTCGAAGCATTTTCATAATAAACGGGCCATGCTTTGGTATCGTTTAAATAAGGCCATACATCGGCTACGCTCAAGCCTTTAACGATGACTTCATTGGAAGCGAAATTATCGGTTTCTCCCGGGGTATATTGCTCGGGCCAAATGATGGCGGGTTGTTGATTGCTCATTTTAAATTCCTTAGATAGATGAAAGAGTAGCGTTAGATAACGCGATGGCAGGATTATCGTCTTTCAGCAGAAATTTGTGAAACAGATAAAAATGATATAAATTATAAAAAATATGAATATCTTTTATTTATCATTTGGTTAATAAAGAAGGAAAATACCATGCCCCCATTGAGGCTGCTGGATTTAAATCTGCTCAAAGCGCTGGATGCCTTGATAGACGAGCAAAGCGTGAGCCGCGCGGCGGAAAAACTCTCGGTTACCCAATCCGCAATGAGCGGCATGTTGGCAAGATTGCGCGAATGTTTCGGAGAGCCGCTGTTTGTGCGCGGGCAATACGGCATGATGCCGACGGCGCGTACCTTGGCCTTGCAAAAGCCATTAAAACAAATACTGGCCGATATTCATCATTTATGGCAGCCGCCGGAATTTGATCCGGCCGAAGCGGATATGACGTTTTACCTCGGCGCAACCGATGCAACTTTTCACAGCATCGCAGCTCCGTTTCTGGCCGTAGTAAAACGTTATGCACCGAACATTAGAATCGCCTTATTGCCGCTTGGTTCTTCGGAAGCCGTATCGTTGCAACTGGGTAAAGGCGAATTGGACGTGGCACTGGTTACGCCGAACGAGCGTTTCGCCGATTTCCGCACACGCCGCTTGTATGACGAGCGTTATGTTTGCGTGATGCGCGCGGATCATCCGCTGGCAGGCCGCTTGGATTTAGACCGCTTTTGCGAGGCGGATCACGCACTGGTGTCTTATCAGGGCGAACCTTTCAACGGCCTGATCGACGATATGCTGGCTAAATCTGGCAGACGCCGGCGCGTCAGCCTCTCGGTAAGCAGCTTTCTCATTCTGCCTGACATTCTGCGGTCCGGCGACTGGATTGCCACGGTTCCCGAGCGCTTGGTATGGGATAGCCCCGGGCTTTTCCGATGCGCGCCGCCGCTGGAAGTACCCGGATTCAGTAAATTGATGGTATGGCATGAACGCACGCACCATAGCGCCGGCCACCAATGGCTACGGCAACAATTATGGCAAAGCGCAGAAATGAAGCGGCAGCACATGTGAAGATTCAAATGCCTGTCTGAAAATGTTTTCAGACAGGCATTTGACGGGTTTGAGGCTAACGATCCCAATCAGATTTTCATTACCGGCGCATTTTGCTGCCGCAGTTGCTCTTGTTCTCGGTCGAAAGCCAAAGCTGCATTGCGGGCGTCTTGTTGTAGCTGCTGGCCAACCTGCGAATCCATCAGGCTATCCAAAGCGGCGAAACGGTGATCGTCATCATCCGACAACAGCGCGGCAAAGCCGTAATCGGTAAATTCCTGACCCGAAGCATTTTTAGGCAGCGGCTGCGTAATATCCTGCGTTAACGGCGGCAGGTTTTTTTCAGCCGGCTCGCCCGGGCGCCGCTCGGGGCTGAAGAAATCAACCACATTCTTAGGCGAGATGCCCAAAATACTGATGCCGATGCGGGTATGCTCGACACCCGAACGGTAAGCATCAATCTGCACTTTGTTATCCTCAGCCAGCTTGCGCGCATTCGGATCGGATAAGATGGAATGGGGGCCGGTAAAATTGCTAATCGAATGGGCGGAAAAAGCAGAAGTAACTGCCGTGCCAACCGTATTATGCGGCAACAGCGCATTGGCAACTTTACTGTTGGTATAGCCCGCGCTAGTCAACATCAGAAGATCGCTTTTATCCGCCAGTGTTACCACCTTGCCGTAATGCGGGCTGGCGGCCGATACGGCATCGGTGGCTTTCACATAATTGATGACTTTATCGCCGCCTCTAGGCAGGCGGCCGAGGCTGGCAGCGCCGTAGGCATTAAAGGTGATGCCTTCCTGGTTGAAATAATGGGCGCTGATTTGGGCGAGTGTACCGCCGAGGGAGTGGCCTGTGTGGGTAAAGGTGAGTTTGGGTAAATCAGGATTATTTTGCTGAATCTCTGTTACTTTCTCCATGGCCTTGCGAGTTAATATGATTGCATCATCGGCTTGCAGGTTGTAACGGCTGGAAACCATAACGCCATCTACCGCACCATCGCGAATAGATTGTGTTCCTCGATGGGCAACAATAATTTCATTGGTTTTAACATCTTGATAAACCGCACCGTAATAGCCTGTTTTATCATTATTATGAACAGCTAAAACTTTATATTCATGTCCACCAATTTTAATTGTATCGTCACCAGTGGTTTCCTTACGCGGATTATAAGCATCTGCTGCAAGATCCGCACATTTTTGGGCATTTGGCTTACTCATGATTTAATCTCCTCAAGTGAAACCGTTATAGTAAACAAATTTTTCTGGTTTTTTGCGCTAAAATCATCAATTGAACCACTACCAAAATCTGTGTAGTCATACTGACGAGTAATAGGAAAAGGATAACGGTCTTTAAGATAATATTTAGTCAGCGCTTTTTTCTCTGTCAGATGTTCCATCAAATCACTGACATTAAATGTCGTTTCCTCTGGCTTGCCTGTTGCTTTAAACGAAGTACCGAAACCATCTGGCTGCCATTGACACACCCCTTGTCCAAAATAATTTTCATCTTGCATTGCATCAAAGTAAACAACCGTTTCATACTCATTCTGCCCAATTTGATGCAGCTTAGTTGAAATACGCTTTGTTGGTTCGGTAGATGCTCCTTCAAATTTATTGATAATATATGAACAGTTTCTAGCCATGTATCGGATAGTCATATCCTGCATTAATTTCAATGGCCCGGGCGCATCGTTGATTTTGATTTTAATCCGATAGGCCTGCTTGGGATGGGGATTTAGCTGAAAGCGCTTTTCCGTTTGCTCTTGGATACTACTCATACCATTCTCCGGCTCGCTGCAAGCACTCAAATTTGCGGCGCATAATAAGGATAAAGTTAATAGGGAAACAATGCGTTTCATAAAGCACCTTTTCTTTATGAATGGATAATTAAGCTGTCTGAACAACATTCAAACGGCTTAATTATAAACTCACTCGGGAAACAGCCAACCTGCCTTTTGCAGACGGCTTTATGTTTTGACGGGCGACTGTTGCGGCATATTGCTGAGTGCTGGGTCTAGTCATTTTGTAAGCCCCTCAAGAGAAATAGTGATAGTAAATAAATTTTTCTGATTTTTAGCACTGAAATCATTAATAGAATCAGAACCAAATTCGGTATAACCAATTGCCTGTTCTGGAATTCCTTCAATTCCGTCATTTTGCAGGGAAATAGAACCGTCATCCTTCCGAGAATAAGGATAACGAGCCTTCCAATAATATTTAGTCAGTGTCTTTTTCTCTATCAAATCTTCCATAACATCAC